>NZ_JBRREN010000001.1:0-582929 GCF_056760315.1 Stenotrophomonas sp. STEN014
CAAGATACCTGCGCATACTTTCAAAGAACTTCGAATCAGGCCTCAGCGCCATCTTCGTAAGCTGCGACGTTTCCGTCGTAGCGAGCCGCCCATTATAGCCGGCTTTTCTGCTTCGTCAACACCTTTTTTCGAGGCGGTTGATTCAGCTGCTTCCGCGTCAGGCCCAAGGGCTTTTCGTTGAAGCAAGCCACACATTATGCGCAGGCTTTTGATCTTCGTCAACAGCTTTTTGAGGGGGCTGTTGACGACGCTTTTCGGTGCAGCCACTGGTGTGACGGGCGCCGTGAAGCAAGGGAGCGAATTCTAGACATCTTTGTGAAATGTGCAATGCATTTCTGTGACATCGCAGCAAATCGGCCGCTGGCGCCAGATCCGGCAAGGTCTGACCGGGCAACTGCGCTGTTCGCCAGTCCTGTTTCTCCAGTCCGGTGAGTCCGCATAGGGATGCTGGGCCACAATGCGGGTTGCTACCCTCGCTGCTGACCATGACCGACTCCGCATCGCGCTCGTTCTTCCGTGACCTTTCATTGCCGGCCGTCATTGCCGGGTTCATCACGGTGCTGGTCGGCTTCGCCAGCTCGGCGGTGATCGTGTTCCAGGCGGCGCAGCGCGTGGGCGCCGGGCAGGCGGAGATCGCTTCCTGGATGTGGGCGCTGGGGATCGGCATGGGGGTGACTTGCATCGGCCTGTCGCTGCGCTACCGGATGCCGGTGGTCACGGCCTGGTCCACGCCCGGTGCGGCGATGCTGGTGGTGGGCACCACCGTCCTGCCGCTGTCCGATGCCATCGGTGCATTCGTGCTGGCCGCGGTGATGGCGGCGCTGGCCGGCTTCTCCGGGGTGTTCGAAAAAGCGATGCGGCGGATTCCGGTATCGCTGGCCTCGGGCATGCTGGCCGGCGTGCTCCTGCGCTTCGGGCTGGATGTGTCTGTCTCGGTCGGCACGCAGCCGCTGCTGGTGCTGGTGATGTTTGCCACCTATCTGGGTGGACGCCGGTGGCTGCCGCGCTATGCGGTGATCGCCACCTTGCTGGTAGGCGTGGCCATCGCCGCCGGCCAAGGACTGATGCATATGGAGCAGGTGCAGCTGCAGCTGGCGTTGCCGGTCTTCACCGTGCCGACGCTGTCGTGGACGGCGGTGTTCGGCATCGCCCTGCCCCTGTTCATCGTGACCATGGCCTCGCAGAACGTGCCGGGGGTGGCGGTGCTGAAAGCCTCCGGCTATGACGCGCCGGTCTCGCCGGTGGTGGGCTGGATTGGCGTGACCAATACGCTGCTGGCACCCTTTGGCGGCTACGCACTCAATCTGGCGGCGATCACCGCGGCCATCTGCATGGGCCGGGATGTGCACGAAGATCCGGCGCGCCGCTATACCGCGGCGGTCAGCGCTGGCGTGTTCTACCTGGTGATCGGCCTGTTCGGTGCGACCGTGGCGGCCGTGTTCGCCGCATTCCCGAAAGAACTGGTGGCAACGCTGGCCGGTATCGCGCTGCTGGGCACGATCGGCAACAGCCTGGCCGTGGCGCTGAAGGAGGAAACCGAACGCGAGCCGGCGCTGGTGACCTTCCTGGTTACCGCCTCGGGCCTGTCGCTGGCCGGCATCGGCTCGGCGTTCTGGGGGCTGGTGGCCGGCGTGCTGACCCTGCTGGTGCTGCGCCGGCCAGCCGCCGCCCGCTGACTGTCATCCGGCCGCAGCTCCCCATATAGAAAAGAACCGCCCCGCTCCGGCATGCGCGGGGCAGATACCGGCTTACAGCGCTTTGACCTCCAGCACCTGCTTGAGGACATGGCGCCCGCCCGGCGCCAGTTCGATCACGTCCGGGCCGGCGTTGGCCGCTTCGATACAGACGTAGTTGCGCCACGCCGCGCCGATGTCCTCCATCTTCGCCGCCGCCACTTCGCCGGCGTTCCAGACCACCGCGGTGCGGCTGCCACTGGTGCTGATGGCAATCGCCCGCTGGAAGCCGGGGTCACGCAGCACATAGCGGCCACCGGCCTGGGTGTACAGACGATCGCTGCGGCCCGGGTCGCGCGGATCGCGCAGGTTCCAGTCGCCGCGCTGCACATGGGCGTTGCCGCCATCGAGCTTGTCCAGATAGGTCAGGCCGTCCAGGCCGCTGACCTCCACCTGCAACGCATCGCTGACGTTGAAGTAGTTGTGCAGCGCCTGGGTGAAACTGACCGGCTGGCTACCCCGGTTCTCGGTGACCAGTTCCTGCTCCAGGGTGCGGCCGATGCGCAGGACCATGTGCATGCGCAGATCCAGGTTGTCCATCACCGGCGGCGCCAGGGTCAGCACCATGCTGCCATCGGCTTCGCGGCGGGCCTCGCGCAACTCCCAGGCCACGGTACGGACGAAACCGTGCGCAGGCACCTCGTTGCTCTGCCCCTGACGCGAGAAGTATGGCCAGCACACCGGCGCGCCGCCGCGGATCGGCGTGGGCGGCTGTCTGGCGCTGGGCGACAGCCACATCACGTCCTGGCTGCCGGTGGGCACAAAGGACAGCAGTTGGCCGCCGAACACGCTGATCGCGGCGGTGGAGAACGGCGTTTCCACCTTCCACGCGGTGAAGCCGTTGAAATCGCCTGTGCTCAGGCCCTGCACATCCTTCATTGAAACGCTGCTCCGTACGATTGGTGACTGGACAAGTTGCGGGTAGTTGGCCGGCAGGCGGAACGCCGTGGGCGATGCCGGTTTGGCAGCGCGCAGCGCCTGCAGGATGCGGGTGCCGGCGCGGCCATCGGCGTTTTTCCAGCCCAGGCGCTGCTGTTCGGTCTGGATGGCGCGGCGGGTGGCGCTGCCGACCATGCCGTCGGCGGCGCCAATGGCGTGGCCGCGGGCCAGCAACAGGGTCTGCAGTTCCCGCCGCTGCTCGCGGCCGAGGCCCGGATCATCGGTCGGCCAGACGGCGCGGAGGCCACTGCCGCCGCGCAGGCGGTCGGCCAGCGTGGCGATAGCCAGCGCGTAGCTCTCGGCGGCGTTGTAGGAATAGATCGCGTCGTAGTTGCGGAACACCAGCAGCGCCGGACCGCTGGTACCGGCCGGCAGCAGCAGCGCGGCATTGGCATCGTCGGCGATCGCCGGCACCTGCAGCGGCGCGCCGTCGACGCCGGTGATGCCCAGCGCGCGCCAGTTGGCCAGCGGCTTGCGCTTGGTGCGGCCGGCCAGCGCCGCGTTGAAACCGGCCGGAATCCGCACTTCCACGCCCCACGGCTGGCCCGTCCGCCAACCGGCCTGCTTGAGGTAGTTGGCGGTGGAGGCCAGCGCGTCGGGAATGCTGGCGACCAGATCGCGACGGCCATCGCCATCGCCATCCACGGCAATGCGCGCATAGGTGGAGGGCATGAACTGGGTATGGCCGAACGCGCCGGCCCACGAGCCGGTCAAGCCCTCGGCCTGCAGGTCGCCCTGGTCGATCAGTTTCAGCAGCGCCAGCAGCTCCCCTTTGAAAAACGGCTGGCGGCGGCCGTTGCAGGCCAGCGTGGCCAGCGACTGCAGCAGCGGGCGCCTGCCGAACACGCGGCCGTAGTCACTCTCCACGCCCCACACCGCGACGATGGTGGCCGAGTCGACCCCGTATTGCACGCTGACCTGATCGAGTAGCGCGCGATGCTGCTGAAGCTGCGCGCGGCCGTCCGCAACACGCTGGCGATCCACGAGCGCCGCCAGATAGTCCCAGATCGGCGTGGTGAACTCGGGCTGCGCATCGAGCAGCGGCAGCACTCCAAGGTCCGGGGTGATGGCGGTGAACACCTGTTCCACGCGCTCGGCGCCAATACCCTGCGCCACCGCCGCGTTCTTGAGCCCGACCCCGCAGCTGCCGAAGTCGGCGATACCCGCCGAAGCGGTGGCAGCCAAGCCCCACGCGCCCAATCCCAGCACTACGGCAATCGCTCTCATCGGCAGTTCCTGACAGACGGGGGCTGTCGATCATAAACGCGGCGCCGCGATGCGGTGCCTTCATTGCCATTGCAACAGACGCAGGCCATAGCTGCAGGGCTGCGCGGTCCAGTGCGCCACCACGCGCAATCCGGCGGCGGCGGCCAACGCGGCGAACCGGGCATCGCTGTATTTGTGGCTGTATTCGACCTGGATGGGCTCCCCCGCGGCGAAATCGAAACGCTGGCCGGCCACCTGCACCCGCTGCGCGACCTCGCTGACCAGTTCGGTCTGGATGCGCTCGTGCAGCGGGTCGTAGCGGGCGCGATGGCGGAACCGGTCCAGCGCGAAATCGCTGCCGATCTCCCGATTCAGGCGTTCGAGCAGGTTGAGCGTGAACGCGGCGGTGATGCCGGCGGCATCGTTGTAGGCCGCTTCGATCCGGGCCGGCTCCTTGACCAGGTCGATGCCGACCAGCGCCAGCCCGGTTGCGCCCATGGTCCGGTGCATGCCGCGCAGCAGCCGCACCGCCTCGCCATCGGTGAAGTTGCCCAGGGTGGAGCCGGGAAAGAACAGCAACGTGCGCCGCGCCGGCTGTTGCGGCTGCGGCAGAGCCACCGCATCGGTGAAATCGGCGCATACCGGCAGCATTTCCAGTGCCGGGAAATCGCCAGCCAGCGCATGGATGCTGGCCACCAGTGCCGCCCGCGAGATCTCGATCGGGGTGTAGGCCACCACCTCGGGCAGCGCGCGCAGCAGCAACCGGGTCTTGCGGCCGCTGCCGCTGCCGTATTCGACCACCCGCGCCTGCGCTCCCACCTGCTGCGCGATCGCCGGCAATTCGCGCTCCAGCAATGCCAGCTCGGTGCGGGTCAGGTAGTACTCCGGCTGGCGGGTGATCTGTTCGAACAGCGCCGAGCCGCGCGCGTCATAGAAGTATTTCGACGGCAGGGTCCTGGGCCGCTGCGCCAGCCCGGCCAGCACCTGCGCGGTGATCGTGGCGCGGTCGGGAGTCAGGTCGGTCAACGCGGCCAGTGCGGCCTCGGCGCCGCTCATGCGCCATCCCGGGCCAAGCGCAGGCCGGCGAACTGCCAGCGCGCGGACGGCGCGAAGAAATTGCGGTAGCTGGCGCGCACATGGCCGCGGGCGGTGGCGCAGCTGCCCCCGCGCAGCACGTACTGGCCGCACATGAACTTGCCGTTGTATTCGCCCAGGCTGCCCGGCAACGGCCGGAACCCCGGGTAGGCGGCATAGGCGCTGCTGGTCCACTCCCAGACATCGCCGAACAGCTGCACTGGCCCGCTGCCGGCAGCGGCCGCCGCGGTGCAGGGATGCAGGTGGTCGTCATCGGCGAAATGGCCGGCCGGCGGCACAGTGGCCGCCGCGGCCTCCCATTCGAACTCGGTCGGCAACCGCGCACCGGCCCAGCGTGCGTAGGCGTCGGCCTCGTAGTAGCTCAGGTGGCAGACCGGCGCATGCGGGTCCAGCGCGCGCCAGCCACCCAGGGTGAACTCGCGCTGGCAACGCGCGTCCCAGTACAGCGGCTGTTGCCAGCCTTCGGCCTGGCACAGCTCCCAGCCCTGGCTCAGCCAGCAACCGGGCTCCCGGTAGCCGCCGGCTTCGACAAACTGCCGGTACTCGTGGTTGTTGACCGGGCGATTGGCCAGCCGGTGCGCGGCCACCAGCACCCGGTGCCGCGGCGATTCGTTGTCGTAGGCGAAGGGCGCATGCTGCGGCCAGGCCGGGGCGCCGATCTCGACGATGCGCTCGGCATTGTCGATCCAGCCCAGCGGCAGCGCGGCGCTGGCCGGCACCTGCAGTTGGCGGTAGGCCGGTTGCAGCGGGTTGGACCACAGCGCGTGCTTGATGTCGGTCAGCAGCAGCTCCTGGTGCTGCTGCTCGTGCTGCAGGCCCAGGATCAGGTGGCGGCGCGCCTGGGCGTCCATCGACCCCTCGTCAAAGCGGGCGGCGATGCGCGCATCGACCGCGGTGCGGTAGTCGAGCACCTGCGCCAGTGACGGCCGCGACAGCAGCCCGCGTCGCGCCCGGGCGTGGGCCGGGCCGATGCTCTGGTAATAACTGTTGAACAGCACCTGCCAGTGCGGCTGCAAGGGCTGGTAACCGGGCTGCGCGGCCAGCACGAAGTGCTCGAAGAACCAGCTGGTGTGGGCCAGATGCCATTTGGCCGGACTGGCGTCGGGCATGCTCTGCAGCATCGCATCTTCGGCCGACAGCGGCGCGGCCAGGGCCACGCTGCGTGCTCGCACGGTGGAAAAACGCTGCGCCAGGGTGGCGGGCACGGCGCCGGCGGTGGTCGAACGCAGCAACGCGGCAGTGGAGATATGCATCGGCCCGAGCTTACGGACACGCGGTTAGCGCGATGTCATGGCCGCCACACGCGGCGCCGTGCTCAGACCACCGCGTCGCGGTAGTACCAGCGCCCGTCGATACGCTGGAAACGGCTGTGCTCGGCCATCTTCACCGCGCTGCCGCCCCCCACTTTGTAGCGCGCGACAAAGTGCACCTCGGCGGTGTCCGCACCGGTGACCACATGCTGTTTGACGCTCAATCCCAGCCACTGCGTGCGCTGGCCCGGAGCGTCATCCAGCGACAACTGCTGCGGTCGCGTCTGCGGATGCCAGCTGGCCATCAGGTAATCGACGTCCTGCAGCACATAGGCGCTGTAGCGCGAGCGCATCAGCGCTTCGGCATCGGGCGCGGCCTGGCCGGCGTGATACGGGCCGCAGCAGCGGCTGTAGGCGGGGCCGCGGCCACAGGGGCACGGCGTGGTCGGGGAGATCTGCATGCGCGCATTTTCCCATTCCCCGGCACCACGCTCCAAGCAGCGCCGCTGGCAACGGCTGCGCGTATCCTGTCGCGCCCTGGTCAGGAGTCGTCATGCTGGAACTGTTGCCGCCGGAGCTGCCCTGGCTGCTGCTGATCGCCTTCATCGCCGGGCTGGTGGATGCGGCGGTCGGCGGAGGCGGCCTGATCCAGCTGCCGGGGCTGTTCACCGCCCTGCCGCAGCAGTCCCCGGCCGCGTTGCTGGGTACCAACAAGTTCAGCTCGGTGTTCGGTACCGGCGTTTCGGCATGGCGCTACGCCCGTTCGATCCGCATCCCGTGGCGGCCGGTGCTGCTGGCTGCGGCCGCCGCGTTCGCCTGTTCGTTCCTCGGCGCCACCGCGGTGAGCCTGCTGTCCAAGGATGCGGTGCGACCGCTGGTGCTGACCCTGCTGATCGTGATGCTGGGCTACACGCTGGCCAAGAAGGAGTTCGGCGCGCTGCACACGCCGCGCCAGGTCGGCCGCCGCGAGCTGGGCATCGCGCTGCTGATGGGCGGGGTGATCGGCTTCTATGACGGCTTCTTCGGCCCCGGTACCGGCAGCTTCCTGATCTTCCTGTTCGTGCGCTTTTTCGGCCTGGATTTCCTGCGCGCCTCGGCCGCCTCCAAGGTGGTGAACCTGGCCACCAACCTCGCCGCGCTGGCTTTTTTCGTGCCCAGCGGCAATGTGCTGCTGGCGCTGGCCATACCGATGGCCGCAGCCAATGTCAGCGGCGCGCTGGTGGGCACCCGGCTGGCGCTGCGCGGCGGCACCCCGGTGATCCGCAAGCTGTTCGTGGCGCTGGTGGTGGTGCTGATCGCGCGCATGGCCTGGGATATTTTCACTGTCTGACGACAGAAGCTGCTGGACCCTGAATCCAGGGCCACCGCCTGATCCCGGCACCGCAGCGTGCAGCAGCGTGCGCGCCAAGCCGGTCGCAGTATTCCTGTCCACGGACGCACCGCGCAGATGAAGAACCGGCACCGCATCGCTTTTCTGCTGCTGGCGTGCGGCGCGCTGCTGGCCTGCGTGCCGGTGGTGTACTCCCTGCAGCAGGCGCGCAAGCAGGCGCTGCAGGAAAAGTACGCGATGCTCGATGATCTGACCCTGCGCATGGAGGGCCAGGTGCGTTCGATCCGGGACCTGCTCGCGCTGCTGCGCCAGGAAATGGAAAGCAGTGGTGATGCCCCGTGCAGCGCTGGCGGGATCGCCCGGCTGCAACGCTTTGGACTACGCTCCCAGGCGGTGAAAAGTTCGCTGTATCTGTCCGGAGGGAAGGTGGAGTGCTCGTCCGGCGGTGCGTGGTTGAGCAACCTGTTGCAGGGCGCCCCCAGCATCGTGGAATCCGACGGCACCGCCATCTATACCCAGGTGCAGGTGCCCGGGGTCGCTGAAAACCGTTATGTGGTGGTGGAGAACAACGGCTATGCGCTGTTGATCTACCCGGACGGGCTGATCGCACCGTTCGCCCGTCCGGATGTCGCCCTGGGCCTGTTCAATACCCGGACGCACCGGTTTGCCGCCAGGGCCGGAAAACTGCAGGACCGGTGGGCCGGTCCGTTCGAGAACGGACAACACTATGAACGGTTCCTCGATGAGGACAGTGACTCGCTGGTGGTCAGGCGGGTCGTCCTCCCCGGCGGCACCGCGGCGGTCGCCGCCACCCCACGCGCGTCCATCGATACCCGCATGGCCCAGTTCGCCCGCTGGTTCATCCCGCTGGGTATCACCGCCGGCCTGGTGATCTTCGCCATTGCCTACGGGCTTACCCGTCACCGTTTCTCCGCCCGCGCCGAACTGCTGCACGCGCTGCGCAAGAGCCAGCTGTTCCTGCTCTACCAGCCCATCTTCGAGCTGCCGACCAATACCTGCATTGGCGCCGAGGCGTTGCTGCGATGGCGCCATGAGGACGGCGCGGTGGTGTCGCCGGACCGTTTCATTCCTGTGGCCGAGGATTCGGGGCTGATCCAGCTGGTGACCCGACGGGTGATGGAACTGGTATGCAAGGACCTGACGCCGTTCCTGCGGCGCAATCCCGACTTCCACCTCAGCATAAACCTGTCCCCGCAGGACCTGCAGTCGCCCGACACGGTCGGTCAGATCGAGCAGATGATCCGGACGATCGGCCCGGGGGCAGGCAAGTTCGTGATCGAAGCCACCGAGCGCGGCCTGCTGGAACAGGAGAGCACGCTGGCCGTGGTCAATGCGATCCGGGCGCTGGGCGTGGAAGTGGCGATCGACGATTTCGGCACCGGCTACTCCAGTCTGGCGTATCTGACCACCTATCCGTTCGACATCCTCAAGATCGACAAGAGCTTCACCTGCACGGCCTGCACCGACTCGGTGACCAGCCAGGTGGCGCTGCACATCATCGAGCTGGCCAACACCCTGGGCATGCGCACGCTGGTGGAGGGCATCGAGACGCCGGAGCAGGCCGAGCTGTTCCGCAGCAAGGGCGTGAACTATGGCCAGGGTTACCTGTTCGGGCAGCCGATGACCGCCGCGGAACTGGTCAATTTCGTGCCGCTGCATTCCACCCCGGAGCAGCACCGCGGCGGGCCCTGAGTCGCCCACGCCCGGGCCGGCCTTGATTTGGCTCAATGCGGCCGCGCCGTGCCGCGCGCATGCTGGCACGGTCGCGGGAGTTCCGCGTTCTGGAGTTCGCGCAACATGTCCCTGGATCTTTCCGGCAAGATCGCCGTGGTCACCGGCGCCGCCTCGGGGATTGGCGAGGCGGTGGTGCGGCAGCTGGCCCAGGCCGGCGCGCAGGTGCTGGCGGCCGATATCGACGGCGATGCCGCCGCCGCGCTGGCCAGCGCGCTGGGGCCGCAGGTGCTGCCGTTCGCCATGGATGTCAGCGATCCGGACGCGGTCCGTCACATGGTGCGGCACTGCGTGGAACGTTTCGGCGGCCTGCATTTGGCGGTCAACAACGCCGGCATCGGCGGCGCCAGCCTGGAGACGGCCGACTACCCGCTGGACGAATGGCACCGCGTGCTCGGGGTCAACCTGCACGGCGTGTTCTATTCGATGAAATATGAGATTCCGGCCATCCTCGCTACCGGCGGCGGCGCCATCGTCAACATGGCCTCGATCCTGGGCAGCAATGGCTGGGCCGGCTCGGCGGCCTATGTCGCGGCCAAGCACGCGCTGGTGGGCATGACCAAGAGCGCGGCGCTGGAGTATTCCGCGCGCGGGCTGCGCATCAACGCCGTCGGCCCGGGCTTCATCGACACCCCCATGCTGGACGGCATGGACCGCCAGGCCTATGCCGGCCTGGTGGCCCTGCATCCGGCCGGACGCCTGGGCACCGCCGACGAGGTCGCCGCGCTGACCTGCTTCCTGCTCTCGGAAAAAGCCTCGTTCATCACCGGCAGCTACCACCTGGTCGACGGCGGCTTCTCCGCCCGCTGAATCTCCGCCCGCGGGTGCGTGGGCGATGCCGGAAGCCGCTACCTCAATTCACCTTTGTCACAGCCAAGTGATTGATCTGGCTGAATTTCCACGGTCGATCGGACAACGAACGGACAAGGCGTGGCCACCCCTTGTCCACCGCTAACGGAACGTTTACAAGGAGCCCACGCCCGTCGTCCCGACCGGCGAGATAGTCCGGCTATCAGAGGAGCTTCCCGATGACGTCGTTATCGTTGCGCCCGCACCGCCTGACCCACGCAATCCGTATCTCCCTGTTGTGCCTGCTGCCCGCCGTCGCGCTCGCGCAGGAATCCCCGCCCGCCAGCCCGGCGCGCACCCTGGACGCCATCCAGGTCACCGGTACCCGCATCAAGAAGGCCGAACTGGAAACCCAGGTGCCGGTGCAGGTGCTGACCCGCGAAGCCATCGACCGCACCGGTTACAGCTCGGTGGCCGACGTGGTGCAGCACCTGACCGCCAGCGGCACCTCGCTGAGCACCAAGCTCAACTCCAGCGGCAACTTCGGTTTCCCGCCCGATGGCGGCGGCGTCGGCGCCGGTGCGGCCACGGTGGACCTGCGCCATCTCGGTCCCAAGCGTGTACTGGTGCTGGTGGACGGCATCCGCTGGGTCAACGAGTCCTCCGGTTCCGGCGTGGGTTCCTCGGTGGATCTGAACACCATTCCGCTGGCGCTGGTGGACCGCATCGAGGTGCTCGAAGACGGCGCCTCCTCGATCTACGGCTCCGACGCGATCGCCGGGGTGGTCAACATCATCACCAAGAAGAACGCCGACGGCGGCCATGTCGAGGTGCAGCACGGCGACCACAACCTCAAGGGCGGCGACACCTCCAGCGTGGATTTCAGCTTCGGGCGCAGTGGCGAGCGCGCGCAGTGGATCGGCGGCGGCGCGTGGTTCAAGCAGAAGGAGATCTCCTCGGCCGAGTACGAATGGGCACGCGTGCCGGTACCCGGTACCGGTCTGGCCAACGGCAGCTCGGCCACCCCCGGTGGCCGCACCGTGTTCGCGCCGGCCGACGGCAACAACACCTATGGCGGCCTGTGTCCGCTGGCCCGCGACGCCGACGGCGTTGCCATTCCCGGCTCGGCGACCTGCAACATCACCCTGCCCAACGACGCCAGCTTTGCCGGCGGCGCCCGCTTTCCCGACGACTTCATCCGCTTCGGCACCGCCAACCGCTTCAACTTCGCCCCGTACAACCTGCTGCTGACCCCGAACGAGCGCAAATCCGTGTTCGGCCAGGTGCGCTTCGAGTTCACCCCCACGCTCAGCGGCTGGGCCCGCGGCCTGTACAGCGAGCGCGACTCGGCCAACCAGGCCGCGCCCGAACCGATCTTCCTGGGCACCGATGCCGGCGTCTACAACGAGTGGGCCGAAACGAAACTGGTGATCGCCGCCAACAACCCGTACAACCCGTTCGGTTTCGACCTGACCACGATGGGCGCCAACCCCAACCTGTTCCTGCTGGGCCGGCGTCCGGTGGAGGGCGGCCCGCGCCGCTACGAGCAGGAGGTGAAAACCTGGTACGCCGCCGCCGGGCTGGACGGCACCTTCGAGGTCAACCAGCGCACCTGGAACTGGGACATCAACGCGATGACCAGTGAAAGCAAGGCCACCCAGACCAATACCGGCAGCTACAACATCAAGTACATCAACCAGGCCCTGGGCGATCCGGCCGCCTGCGCGGCCATTGCCGGCTGCGTGCCGCTGAACCTGTTCGGCGGGCCGGGCACCATCACCCCGGAGATGCTGGCGTGGATCTCGCCGATCGTGCGCGACCGCAGCAAGAACACCCTGAGCCAGGCCTCGGCCAACCTCACCGGCGAGCTGTTCGACAACTGGGCCGGCGCGGTGTCCTTCGCCGCCGGTGCCGAATGGCGCCACTACAAGGGCGAATACCACCCCGACCCGATCACCATCGCCGGCGAGTACAACGGCGTGCCCTCGGGAGTGACCATCGGCAGCTATTCGGTGAAGGAGGCCTATGTCGAATTCGACGTGCCGCTGGCGCGCGAAGGTTTCTGGGGCAAGAGCCTGGACCTGAGCATTGCCGGGCGCTACTCGGACTACTCCACCTTCGGCGGCACCAACACCGGCAAGCTCGGCCTGCGCTGGCAGCCGGCCGATGAACTGCTGCTGCGCATGTCCTTCGCCCAGGGCTTCCGCGCCCCGTCCATCGGCGAGCTGTACGGCACGTTGAGCCGCTTTGACGCCACTATCGTGGACCCCTGCAACAACGCCGCCTCCACCACCCCCAAATGCGTGACCGACGGCGTGCCGCCGGGCTACGAGCAGGCCAACCCGCAGATCTCGGTGGTGACCTCGGGCAACCGCGCGCTGGAACCGGAGGAAAGCCGTTCGTTCATGGCCGGCGCGGTGTGGAGCCCGGGCTGGGCCGAGGACAGCGGCTGGGCCAGCAAGCTGGACCTGGGGGTGACCTTCTACCGCCACACCATCGACAAGGCGATCCAGGCCCCGGACGCGCAGGCGATCATGGACCGCTGCATCGACAGCCGCGATCCGGTGGCCTGCGCCAGCTACACCCGCAACGACCGCGGCCAGATCATCCGCTTCGAGGACATCCTCGCCAACCTCGGCACGATCAACACCAGCGGCTGGGATTTCAGCGCGCACTGGCTGCTGCCGGAAACCGGCTGGGGCCAGCTGGGCTTTGACTGGAAGGCGACCTGGGTGACGCGCTACGAGCTGGTCAACGAGTCCGGCCAGGCCGAGCCCAAGGGCCCGGGCGTGGAGACCAATGACAGCGCGATTCCGGAGTGGAGCTCGACCCTGGCCGCCAACTGGGATTTCCGCAACTGGAACGCCAGCTGGACGCTGCGCTACATCGACCGCCTGCGCGAGAGCTGCGCCGGCGCCAACGGCTTCGACATCTGCACCGACAGCGCCAACGACCTGCACTGGCTCGGCGCCACCACCTACCACGACGCCCAGCTGAGCTGGCGCACCGACGCATGGATGAAGGGCGTGAAAGTCAGCCTCGGGGTGAACAACGTATTCGACAAGAACCCGCCGATCTGCCTGAGCTGCACCCTCAACGGCTACGACCCGGGCACCTATGACCTGCCCGGCCGCTACACCTACGCCCGGCTCAGCCTGGATTTCTGAGTCGCCTTACCGGCAACAGAAAAGGGAGCCGCAAGGCTCCCTTTTCGTTGCACCTCCCGCGCGGCTCAGCGGGTGTGGTCGGCGTCCAGCGCGGCGTCGGCCTGCCCGGCGGCGGCGCGGATCTCAACCAGGTTCTTGCCCAGCACCGCGCCGGCCAGCGCCATCAGCAGCAGCGCCAGTACCGGCAGCATCGACAGGCCGAAACCCAGCGCGCGCGCGGACGGTGCCTTCACGTAGGCGCGCCAGTAGAGGAAGCGGCCCACCAGGTAAACCCCGCCCAGGGCCGCCACCCAGCTCGCCGGCCAGTAGCGCGCGGCCACGAACAGCGCCGGCAGCAGCATCACCATCAGTTCCAGGGTGTTCATCTGCACCCGGTAGATGCGCTCGAAGGTCTCGTTGCCACTGACCGCCGGTGCTTTCAGCCCGGTGTGGCCACGCGCGCGACCCACCAGCACGATGAAGAACAGGTACTGCAACACCACCAGCATGGCGACCAATTCGACGTAGTGCATGCACTTCTCCTGGAAACGGGGACGGGATCTGCAACCTGTGCCGCTGGGCCGGGCGCATCGCTGCCGGCACATCCTGGCGGGTAAGCCGTGCAACCGGCAATGCGCCGGGCGCGCGGCGCGGACTTTGGGGGCGGACGCTGCTACCGGCAGCGCCCGCAGCGACGGCTCAGCGGCGCGCCTGGCCGACTTCGATGAAACGCAGGAACTCGGCGCGGGTGCGGGCATCGTCATGGAAGCTGCCACGCATGCGCGAGGTCACCATGCTCACGCCGCGCTTGTGGATGCCGCGGGTGGTCATGCACTCGTGCGCACCTTCCACCACCACGCCCACGCCCAGCGGCTGCAGCACGTCCTGGATGCAGTCGGCGATCTGCGCGGTCATCTTCTCCTGCACCTGGAAGCGGCGCGCATAGGCTTCCACCACGCGCGCCAGCTTGGAGATGCCGACCACGCGGCCGTTGGGCACATAGCCGACATGCACGCGGCCGATGATCGGCGCCATGTGGTGCTCGCAGTGGCTTTCATACTCGATGTCGCGCAGCACGATCATCTCGTCATAGCCGGCCACTTCCTCGAAGGTCCGCGCCATGTAGGCGCGCGGGTCCTCGCGGTAGCCGCTGAACCAGTCGCCATAGGCCTCGGCCACCCGGCGCGGGGTATCCAGCAGGCCTTCACGGGTGGGATCCTCGCCGGCCCATTCCAGCAGCGTGCGCACGGCCGCTTCGGCCTGGGCCTGGGTGACGGGGGATTTGGGGGACTCGGCCATGGGGGACGGCGCCTGTATTACGGGGCCGATATGCTACCAGCCAGCTGCCGGCAGGGCACCGGCGATGGCCCGGCGCCGGGCCCGTCCCCCGCGGGCGCACGGTGCGGACACCCGGTTGCAGGCGCCGGCCGGTGGATCAGCCGGCCCCGCCTGCCGCGGCGGCCGGGGCCAGCAGCCGCCACGCCAAGCCCGAACAGCGGCTGGCATGGCGCGCCAGCGCCGCTTCGATCACCGCGGCGCTGCCGGCCAGATGCAGGCCGTGGCGGGCCCGGGTGATGCCGGTGTAGAGCAGTTCGCGCGACAGCACCCGGTTGTCGTTCCGGGGCAGCTGCAGCCAGACCTGGTCGAACTCCGAGCCCTGCGCCTTGTGCACGGTCATCGCGAACGCGCTTTCGTGGGCGGGCAAGGCGGCCGGGTGGAAACCGCGCGGATGGGCCGGGTCGTCACCGGGGAACCACGCCGTGATGCCGCCGCCGCTGCCATCGGCGAGACAGAGGCCGACGTCGCCGTTGAACAGACGGTGGCGGTAGCTGTTCTCGGTGATGAGCAGCAGCCGGCCGTGGAACCAGCCCGGGCCGGCGCCGCGGCGCGGGCCGCCGGCGAGCAGTTCCTCGATGCGCGCATTGAGTCCGCGTGCGCCCTGCGGACCTTCGCGCACGGCCGTGAGCAGGCGCATGCGCCCGGCCAGTGCCAGCGCATCGGCCGGCGTGGTGGCGTCGGCCAGTGCCTGCCAGTACTGCTGCAGCGGCCCGCGCCATGCGCCCAGCGGGTCGAACTGGTCTTCGTGGAACTGCACGCCCGGCAGCTGGCCCTCGCGCAGCAGGGCCAGCGCCTGACCGGCCTCCCCCTCACGCATCGCCGCGGCCAGCGGCGCCAGCTGCAACGCCTCGCTCTGCCGGTAACCGCGTTGCAGCTGCACGCGGGCCCCGGCAAAGGCGCTGGCGGTGGTTTGGCACGCATCCGCCGGCAAGGTGCCCAGCAGCGGCTGCAGCGCGCCGGCAGCGGCGGCGCCGATGCGGGTGCCGTCGCCGGCCGCGCGCAGGATCGCGCTGAGCACGTCGCCTGCCTCCACCGACGGCAGCTGGTCCGGATCGCCCAGCAGGATCAGCCGGGTGCCGTCGGCGATCGCCTCCACCAGCTTGGCCATCAGCGGCAGATCGATCATTGAGGCTTCATCGACGACGATCACGTCGTAAGGCAAGGGATTGTCGGTGTGGTGGCGGAAGCGCGGGGAATCGGGGATCACCCCGAGCAGGCGGTGCAAGGTGGTGCCGGTGCTGGGCAGTTGTGCGCACAGCTCGGCATCGATGCCGGCGGCGGGCAGTTGCTGCAGGGCGTGACGCAGGCTTTCGGCCATGCGCTCGGCGGCGCGGCCGGTGGGCGCGGCCAGCGCGACGCGTGGCGCGGGCCGGCCGGCGGCCTGGGCCTGTGCGGCCAGCAGCACCAGCAACCGGGTGATGGTGGTGGTCTTGCCGGTGCCGGGGCCGCCGGTGACCAGCAGCAGCGCGTGGCACAGCGCCATCGCCGCCGCGCGCGCCTGCAGATCGGAATGGGCCGGCAGGCGCTCGGCGGTCTGCGCGATGGCAGCCCCGAACAGATCCTGTTGCGGCGAGGCGGGGGCCGCCGCCCCGGGGAACAGCCGCGCGAACACCGGCGCCAGCACGGCCGGATCGCCATCGGCCACCGGCGCGCGGCCGATGCGCTGCAAGCCTTCCGCCAGCCGCCGCTCGTATTCGCGATAACGGCGCAGGTACAGCAGGCCGTTTTCCCAGACCAGTGGCGCCGGTTCGGCGGCGGTCCGGTTATCCACAGGGGTGGCGACCCAGCGCGAGGCGGCCAGCTGCGCATGCCAGTCCGCCGCCGCCGGCCAGACGATGCCGGCATCCACCAGCCGCTGCGGCTGCGCCGGATCGAAACCGGCGTGGCCCTGCGCCACTGCCAGCGAGGCCAGCGCGGCGGCGGCCAGCACCGCGTCGGGCGTGTCCGGATCGAGCCGGCGCAGGCTCTGCGCCAGGGCGTGGTCGAGCGAGCGCAGCGCGCCAGCCTTGGTCAGTGCGGCCAGCAGGCTCATGCCGTGCCTCCCAGTCGTGCCAGCAACGCCGCGTGGCCCTCACGGCCCCCGGCAAACAGTTCATCCACCGCGGCCACCAGTGCCGGGGCGAAGGTATGCGCGTACATCCCGGGCGAGGACGCCCGGCCGGCATCCAGGCCACGGCAGAACAGGTAGCGGATGCCGCCGAAATCGCGGGCGTAGTCGTAACCGGCGCCGATCCGGAAGCGCAGCCAACGGTGCAGCGCCACGGTGTAGATCAACGCCTGCAGGTCGTACTCGCTGTGGCGCATGGCCGCCTCCAGTTGCGCGGCGCTGTAATCGGGCAGCCGGTTGGACTTGTAGTCCAGCACGTACCAGCGCCCGTCGCGGACGTAGGTCAGATCGATCTTGCCGGTCATCAGCCCTTCCAGCTGGCGGCGCAGGCCGAAGCCCTGGCGGCCCCGCACCACGCCATGCTGATGCAGCACCCGCAGCAGCGCCGGCACCGTGGTCGGCTGCATCGCGAAATGGAATTCGATTTCGGCGCGACGCTCGCCCTCGCCCAGCATGTGCAACGCACCGCCCTCAGGCAGGGTCACGGTCAGGGTCTGGCCGATCAGCCGGGTCAGCAGGTCCACACCATCGGCGATCTCCTCGTCGACATAGCCCTCGGCACGCAGCGTTTTTTCAATGATCCCGGCCTGACCGTCCGGCGCCGGATCGGCAGGGCGCCAGTCACCCCAGGCGCCAAAGTCGACATTCTCCAGCGCGGCATGCAAGACGTTGCCGAAGCGGCTGCCGGCAAAACGCGGATCGAACACGTCCGCGGCGGTGGCCACCACCGCGCTGTCCGCCCCGCTCTCCAGCGCGTCGTCGATCGTGGCCTGCAGCGGTTCGTCGGCGGCGCCGCCAGCGTCTTCGGTGGCCGCCGCGGTGGTGTCCTGACGGCCGTCGGCATGCGCCAGCTGGGTGAAGCTGTAGACCCACCAGTCGTGCGGCACCACGCGGCCGATCACCCGCACCGGCGGCAGCGCCGGCTCGCGTTCCGCCGGCAGCCGCGCCGGCACCGGACCGGCGTCAGCGTCGACCACCGCGATATCGGCATGCGCCGGCAGCGCTTCCACCATCGGCCCCAGCCGCGAGGACGCCAGCCCGGCCAGCGCGCCGCCACTTATCCACAACGCGTGTTCGGCGCGGGTCAACCCGACGTAGAGCAGCCGCGCGGTTTCGGCCGCGTCCTCGGCGCCGACCTGCTGGCCGATGGCCTTCCAGTCGGCATCGTCCTTGTCGATCTTCCAATGCAGCACGCGCTGCTGCCCGTCGTGCACGGTACGGTGGTTGCTGCTGTCCGGGGCGCTGGTGGCGATGCCGACGAACGGCAGGTACACCAGCGGGTATTCCAGGCCCTTGCTCTTGTGCAGGGTGATGATCTGCACCCGGCGCGCGTCCGACTCCAGCCGCAGCAGCTGCGCCTCGTCGCCCTCGTCGGCGTGGGCGATCCGGGTCTGCAGCCAGTCCAGCAGGCCGTGCAGGCCGATGCTGCGGTGACTGGCCTCCTGCAGCTGTTCGGCCAGCTGCAGGTAGTTGGTCAGCCGGCGCTCGCCATCGACCAGCGCCAGCAGGCGTTCGGCCTGTTCGGCGCACAGCTCCGACAGCAGCGCCAGCACGCCGCCACGCTGCCAGCGCTCGCGCCACTGCGCCAGCCGCTGCTGGTGCGCGCGCTGGGCATCGCCTTCGTGTTCCATCGCCGCGATCGCCGCGGCGCTTTCGCCCAGCAACACCGTGGCCAGCGCGGCGCGCAGGCGGCCGTCATCGGCCGGCTGCAACAGCGCCAGCAGCAGCACGCGCAGTTCATGCGCCTCGGCACTGGCGAACAGACTCTGCTTGCCCGCCGCCACCGCCGGAATACCCAGCGCCGCCAGCGCCTGCTGGATGCGCGCGGCCTCCTTGTGCGAACGCACCAGCACCGCGATATCGCCCGGCTGCACCGGTTTGCCGTCGATCAGCGCGCGCTCTTCGCGGGCGGCGCTGAGCACCTTGTGGATATCGGCCACACAGGCGGCGGTGGCCGCCTCGCGCGAGGCGTCGGCCTTGAGCGGTTTGCCGTCTTCGCCGGCCCCGATCCGGTGCACGGTCAACGCCGGCGCCGGCCGCCCGTCCAGCAGATAGTCCGCATCGCTGCGTTTGCTGCCCGGCAGGACCGGTTCGAAACGGATACGCGGATCGAGGAAGGCCTGCTCGCCGGCGTTGTCGTACAGCGCCTGGATCGCGCGCAGCACGCCCGGGCGCGAGCGGAAATTGCGGTCCAGCGGCGGGGCCAGGGCGGCCAGCGCCTTGGCCTGCAGATAGGTGTGCACATCGCCGCCGCGGAAGCCGTAGATAGCCTGCTTGGGATCGCCGATCAGGAACAGCGCGGCGTCGCCGCCGTCGCGCCCGGGTTCGGCGAACACACGGCGGAAGATGTCCCACTGGCGGGGATCGGTGTCCTGGAATTCGTCCACCAGCGCGAAGCGGTATTGCGCGCGCAGCCGCGCGGCCAGCACGTCACCGTGTTCACCCTGCAGGGCGTGGGCGACGTTGTCGATCAGATCGTCATAGGTCTGCAGCCGCCGCAGCTGCTTGAGCCGGGCCAGGCGCTGGCGCACGTCCTCGCGCAGCTGGTGCAGCAGCGCGACCGATTGCTGGCGCTGCCAGCGCGTCACCTGCGCCAGCGCCTGCAGGTAATCGGCGATCAGCGGCTGCAGGGGCGAAAGCGGCGTGCTGCCGGTCTTGGCCTTGTTGGTCTTGGCGGTAAGCACCTCCAGGGTGAGCCGCTCCAGCTTCTCGTCCAGCCCGGCGTTGGGATCCGGATGGCGGCTCCACTGCCGCAGCTGCACGAACAGCGGCTCGATCCAGTCGGACCGGTAGCTGGCTTTGTTGAGCACGCCGCCGTCCAGCGCGCCGCGCAACTGCTGCAGATACGTTTCACCGTGCGCGGCAATACCGGCCGCCAGCCGCTGCACGGCGGCGTCGCGCAACGCCCGCGGGTCGTCGACCGGTGTCTGCGCGGGCGCTGGATAAAGCGGCAGGTCGGCAACCAGCGCCGGCAGGTCCGTGGCCAATGCCTCGGGACTTTTCCACAACCCCAGCAGCGCTTCGAGCTGCTCGCCCTGGCCGGCATGCAGCCGCCACAGGTCCGCGGCCAGTTCGGCATACAGCTCGCCGGTGTTGGCCAGCAGTTCCGGCGTGGCGAAACTGTGACCGCTTTCCAGCGCGTATTCGCCCAGCACCCGGGTGCAGAACCCGTGGATGGTGAAGATCGCCGCCAGATCGGTTTCCTCGGCCGCCACGCGCAGGCGCCGGCCCAGCTGCACGTCCGTTTCGCCGCCCTGCTGCAGATGCCGGTGCAGGATGCGGTGGGTAAGCAGGGTTTCCGGGCTGTCGCCCTCGCCGGGCGGTTCGCCGACCAGCCGCGCGGCCAGATCCAGCCGCTCGCGGATGCGTTTGCGCAGCTCCTGGGTGGCCGCATCGGTGAAGGTCACCGCCAGGATCTGGCCCATGCGCAGGCCCTGTTCCACCACCAGCCGGGTGAACAGCGTGGCCAGGGTGAAGGTCTTGCCGGTACCGGCGCTGGCCTCGATCAGGCGCAGGCCATCGAGCGGCAACTGCAGATAAGGGTCCTCATTGATCTGTTCCCCGTTCATGCCGCCCCTCCGTTTGCCGCGTCGTGTTCGGTGTCGAAATCCGGCAACACGCGGCCCTCGCGCAACGCGGTGAATATCAACAGGCTGTTGTGGATAAATCTGTGTGCAGTGGTTTCCGACGCGAACGGATCGGTGCCGCGCAGCGCCAGTTGCAGCGCTTCGCCCTCGCCTTCGCCCCAGCTGAAATCGGAGCGGTACCAGCGGGCGCGCGCGGCTTTTTCGCGGCCCTCGGCATCGCTGTTGTAGATCTCCCAGCCGGTGTAAGGAGCGAACAGCAGGGGTTCCTGCAATCCTTGCAGACGCAGCTGCAGCAAGGCTTTCAAGGCAGCTTTGGCCGGTTCCACCGGCAGTGCCGGCAACCCGTGGGGACCGTAGCGGGCCTCGCCATCGTCATGGAACTGCAGCAGCGGCAGCTGCGCGCCGGCGGCGTTGGCCAGCAGCCAGTCCAGCCCGCTGCGCAGCACGTAGGCCACCCCTGCGGTACCGGCCTGCAGGCGCAGCAGTCCCTGTGGATGGATTTGATCGACCCGTCCGTGCAGCTGCATGCCATCGAGTTCAACTTCGAAGCGCTGCGAGGACAACGGCGCGCCGTCGTACCACTGCGAGAACGCCTCGGCACACGGCCGGATGCGGGCCAGCAGCCGTTCGAACTGCTGTCGTCCCAGCGTCCCGGACGGCAGCTGCGCGCGCGCCCGCAGCCGCAGGTACAACCCGTTTTCCTGCCCGTCCAGCAACGCGGCCAGCACCTGCTGCTGCAACGCCGCGTGCTCGCGACCGCCGCCCGGCACCACCAGCGGCTCGATGTCCTCGCTGCGGTCGATCTCGCCGGCCAGACGCAGGCCCAGGCGCTGCTGCAGGAACTGCCCGGCCGGATCGGCGAGGAACCGGCGCAGCGCCTCCAGGGCCAGACGCTCCTCGGTGAGGGCCTGCGGCAGCGGCGCGCCGAGCGGCCCCTCGATCCACGCCGGCAAGCGCTGCCGGCGGCCGCCCATGGCGCCGGCAGCGGGCCGCCACTGGCGGCGATAACTGAAACGGCGCGGCTCCTGCGCATCGCCGAACGCGGCCGGGGCAAACGGTTGCAGCGGATGGCGCACCACCAGCTGTCTGCGCGCGGCGGCCGGATCGGCGTGATACGCGGCGGCGGCATCGACCAGTTCGCTGACTAGCACCGAGGGCTCGCGCACACTGCCATCACGCGCATCGGCACCGAGGTAGCTCAGGTAGAACACGTCCTGCGCCGAGGCGAACAGCTGCAGGAACAGGAAGCGGTCGTCCTCGCGCAGCGAGCGGTCGCCGTGGCGCCGGCGCTGCGTGCCCAGTTCGGCGGTCAACCGGCTCAGGCCGGCGGCCGGGTCACGCCGCGGGAAATCGCCATCGTTCAGGCCCAGCACGCAGATCACCCGGAACGGCAGCAGCCGCATCGGCACCATGCGGCCGAAGCTGATGCCACCGGTGAGCAGCGGGGCGCGGGTATCGGCCTCGGACAGCACCGCGGCAAAATGCGCGCGCACCACTTCCGCCGGCACCGGCGCGGCGAACCCGGCCTTTTCGGCTTCCTCGGCGAATTCGTTGATCAGCTTGCGCAGCCGTTCCAGCGCGCGCAGCGCGGCCGGTTCGGTGGGTGTTTCGGGCAGCAGCGCGGCCAGCAGACCGAGCAGGCGCTCGCGCCATTGCGACGGGCTCAGCGCTTCGGCCAGGGTCTTCTGGTGCCGCGCCAGCACCCGCAGCAGCCGTACCAGCGCATCCAGCGCGGCTAGCGCACCGCCTTCCAGCTCCGGCCAGGGCGCGACCCCGGCGATGTCCTGGTCGCTGCCGCTGGCATAGCCCAGCAGCAACCGGTCCAGCGCGAACTGCCAGGTGTAGGCGTCATCGGCCGGGGCCAGATGCTGCTGGCGATGTGCGGCATCCAGCCCCCAGCGCGCGCCGGCGGCCTGCAGCCAGCCGTGCAGGCGCTCGAACGCGGCCGCATCCAGCCCGGCGGCAGTGGCCAGCGGCGCACTTTGCAGCAGGTCCAGGATCTCGTTCAGGCCGAAGCGCGACACCGGCAACCCCAGCAGCTGCACGAACACCTCGGCCAGCGGCTCGCCCTGCAGCGGACTGGCATCGGCCAGCGCCCACGGCAGGTGTTCCTCGCCGCCACGGCCGCCGAACACCGATTCCAGGTACGGCACATAGGGATCGATATCCGGCGCCAGCACCGCGATTTCGCGCGGCTGCAGCGGTGGATCAAAGCGCGCATCGTCCAGCAGCGCGCGCAGCTGGTCGTGCAGCACCTGCATCTCGCGCAGGCGGGTGTGGCAGGCGTGGACCTGCAGGCTGGGGTCGTCCAGCCGCAGCGCCGGCAACAACGGGGGCGAGGGCAGCGCGCGGCGGTGGAACAGGTCGGCCTGCAGCCGCTGCAGCAGGCTGTCGGCCAGTCCGCCGTCATCCAGCCCGGCGCCGGGTTCGTCTTCCGGGTCGACATAGGCGGCGATCTCGCCGGTCGGGTGCACCACCTCATAGCTGCCCAGCACCGCCATGAAATCGCGACCGGCCGCGCCCCAGGCCTGCAGCAACGGGTTCTCGCCGGCGGCGCTACCGAAGGGATCGTCCAGGCCGCTGCGCAGCTTCTCGGCCAGCGTCTGCAGATCGCCCCAGTACGACTGGGTGGGCGTGGGCATATAGAAATGCAGCGTACCGACCCGCGCCTGGGTGGCGATCACCCGCAACACGTCGGGCGAGACATTGAGCGTGGCAAAGGCGAACAGCCGCCCCGGCAGGCCCTGTGGCAACGGCTGCCCGGCACCTTCGAAGCGGGCCAGGTAGTCGTTGATGCGGCGCGCGCGATAGTGCTGGCCGGCGGCGATATGCCGCCACAGGATCGCCTGCGGATCATCCGGCTCGGCACCGTCTTCCCAGCGCAGCAGCCAGTCACGGCGCCAGGCCTGGTACTTCTCGAACACGCTGCCCAGCTCGGCGGCCAGCGCCCACGGCCGCAGGGGATCGCCATGCTCAAGGTAGGAATACAACCCGGCCAGCGCCGGATTTTGCATCACCGCCGGGTCAGTCAATGCCGCATACAGACGCCAGTGCAATCCGACCGCGCCCAGGTCATCACGTTCGCCGGCGACATTGGCCTTCAGCGCCCTGGCGACGAACTCGCCGGGGGTCAGGAACTCCAGGTTGGCGGCGATGCCGTATTCGGCGGCCAGCGTGGACTGCAGCCAACGGCGCATCGCCACCTGCGGGATCAGCACGGTATCGGCCGCCAGCAGCGGCTGCCCCGGCGCCGGTTCGCGCAGGGCGTGGGCCAGCAACGAGGCCAGCACATCAAGCGAATTGGAGTGGTACAGGCGGAAGTCGGGCGCGTCGGTCATCACACCATCTTGCCGCAGCCACATCGCAGACGGCGAGATCCATCACGCCGGTACAAAGCCGCGGCGCCTGTGCACCCCCATCGTCCGCACACACTGTTGCCGTTACGGCGTGGGCCCGGCCACGCGCAACCGGAGCCGGCGATGCGACAATACTGCACGGCCCAGTACGCTTTTGTTCAGGTGTCTCTGGCAATCCTGCAACGTTGTTTTTCCGTTAAAGGCCACCATGCCCGCTTCCCGGACACCCCTGGTGCAGTTGTCCAACGTGCGCATCGACCGCGGCGGGCGCACGATCCTGCGCGATGTTTCGCTGCAGGTGCCGCGCGGCAGCATCACCGCCGTGCTCGGCCCTTCGGGCAGCGGCAAGTCGACGATGCTGGCGGCACTGACCGGTGAACTGCGGCCGGTGGCCGGCAGCGTGCGCCTGTTCGGGCAGGACCTGCCACAGGGCAGCCGCGCACTGCTGGAGATGCGCAAGAACATCGGCGTGCTGCTGCAGGGCAACGGCCTGCTGACCGACCTGAGCGTGGCCGAGAACGTGGCCCTGCCGCTGCGCGCACATACCCGTCTGCCCGAGCCGGTGCTGCGCCGCCTGGTGGAGATGAAACTGCACGCGGTGGGCCTGCTGGCCGCCGCCGACGCCTGGCCGCGCGAGCTGTCCGGCGGCATGGCCCGGCGCGTGGCGCTGGCCCGCGCGCTGGCGCTGGACCCGCCGCTGATGATCTACGACGAGCCGCTGACCGGGCTGGACCCGATCGCCTCGGGGGTGATCATGAGCCTGATCCAGCGCCTGAACGACAATCTGGGCCTGACCAGCATCATCGTCAGCCACCACGTCCACGAAACCCTGCCGATCTGCGACCAGGCGGTGGTGATCGCCAATGGCGGCATCGTGTTCTCCGGCACCCCGGACGCGCTGCAGGCCAGCGCCGATCCGCTGGTGCGGCAGTTCCTGCATGGCCAGCCGGATGGCCCGATCCCGTTCGATGCCGCCCCGCGCGCGAGGACTGCCTGATGCCGTTTGTTGCCTCGATCCGTTCGCTCGGCCGTGCCGGCCTGTTCTCGCTGACCGTGCTGCGCGGCTCGCTGCCGACCCGCGACTTCCTGGCCGAGCTGACCCGCGAGGTCTACAAGATCGGCGCGCGCTCGCTGCCGATCATCGCCGTGGGTGGCGCCTTCGTCGGCCTGGTGCTGACCCTGCAGGGCTACCGCACGCTGACCACCTTCGGCGCGGCCGATGCGCTGTCCACCCTGCTGGGCCTGTCGCTGTACCGCGAGCTGGCGCCGGTGCTGACCGCGCTGCTGTTCATCGGCCGCGCCGGCAGCTCGATCGCCGCCGAACTGGGGTTGATGCGTGCCACCGACCAGATCAAGGCGCTGGAGCTGATGGCCATCGATCCGATCGCCAAGGCGGTGGCGCCACGCTTCTGGGCGGCGGTGCTGACCGTGCCGCTGCTGACCGGCATCTTCTGCTCGCTGGCCATCGCCGGCGGCTGGTTCGAAGCGGTGCACATCCTGGGCCAGGACAACGGCACGTTCTGGTCGGGGCTGCGCGGCAGTGTCGATTTCTGGGAAGACTTCGTCGTGGCCCTGCTCAAGTCGGCGATCTTCGGCGGCACCGCGGCGCTGGTGGCGGCCTACGTGGGCTTCCACGCCGAGCCGACCATCGAAGGCACCTCGGTGGCCACCACCCGCGCGGTGGTCAACGCCTCGCTGCTGGTGCTGATGTTCAATTTCGTGCTGTCGGCGCTGCTGTTTCAATAACGCGAGTCCCTCGCAAAAACCTGCACGTCCATCTGCAGGATCAAACGAACAACCCGCTTCGCGCTGCGAAGCATCTGCTGGATCAGGAGTGAGATAACCAATGGCCATCCGTGGACCCAGACTTGAATTTTCCGTCGGCGCCTTCCTGCTGCTGGCGCTGGCCTCGCTGCTGGTGCTGGCGGTGGCCTCGACCAACCAGCGCTTCGGCCTGGGCGGCGGCGACTACGTGCTGAAGGCGCGTTTCAGCCAGATCGGCCAGCTGCGCGCGCAGGCGCCAGTGAAGGTCGGCGGGGTGACCATCGGCCAAGTGGCTGATATTCAGCTCGATCCGGTTAAATACGATTCCATCGTCACCCTGGCGCTGGACAGCAAGTTCAAGGATCTGCCCGCCGATACCTCGGCCGGTATTTTCACCAGCGGCCTGCTGGGCGAAAGCTATATCGGCCTGCAGCCGGGCGGTGATCCGGACGTGCTCAAGTCCGGCGACGAGATCGTCTTCACCCAGCCGGCGGTGGACCTGATCCAGCTGGTCGGCAAATACATGTTCAGTGGCGGCGGGACGACCGCCGGCGACAACGACTCCACCGGCGCCGACGCGCCTGCAACGGAACCGCAACAATGAAAGTGAAACTGCTGACCGCCCTTCTCGCTTCGGCCCTGCTTGCCAGCGCACCGTCGCTGCTGATGGCGCAGGCGCGTCCGGCCGCCACCGCCGCCCAGCCCAGCGCCGCCGGCCGGACCGTGCTGGACGCGAGCACCCGCATCCTCACCACGCTGGAAACACGGCGCAGCGAGTTCCGCACCAACCCGGCGGCGCTGCGCAGCTTCATCGATGGCGAGCTGAGCCGCGGTTTCGACCGTGACTACGCCGCGCGGCTGGTGCTGGGCGTACATGGCCGCGGCGCCGCCGATGCCGATGTGAAGCTGTTCGCCGATGCGATGGCCGACAACCTGATGGCGCGCTACGGCTCGACCCTGCTGGATATCCAGGGCAAGCCCAGCTTCCGCTACAAGAGCGAAACCGCGCTGCCGGGCGGTCGCGGCGTCAAGGTCTCCACCGAGCTGGTGCGCGCCGGCAGCGAGCCGACCCCGGTTGAATACCTGATGCGCAACGTCAACGGCCAGTGGAAGATCTTCGACGTGATGATCGAAGGCATCTCCTACGTGCAGACCTTCAAGAACCAGTTCGACACTCCGCTGCGGCAGAAGTCGATCAAGCAGGTCGCCGCCGATCTGCGCAGCGGCAACATGCAGCCCGCGACAGGACCGACTCCCCGTGGCAAGTGACGCCACCTGCCGCATCGAGAATGGCACGCTGCACCTGGCGGGCGCGCTTGACCGCGCCGCGGTGGTGGAGCTGTGGCCCCAGCTGGCGCGCGCGCTGGGCCCGCTGCGCCAGCTCGATCTGCAAGCGGTGGAACGCGTCGACAGCGCCGGGCTGGCGCTGCTGGGCGAGATCGCCGCGCGCCTGCGTGCCAACGGCGGAGGTGCCATAACCGGCACGCCGCCCGGACTGGACGAACTGCGCGCCGCCTACCGGCTGCTGCCGGACCTGGATTTCAACGCCTCCCCGGCTGGACGCTGATATGAGCCTGTTACGCACACTCCCCCTGCTGGCCTGCGTGGCCGTGCTTGCCGCCTGTGCCGGCAAACCGGTCCGCGATGCCGGACCGGCAGACCGCCTGGTCTCCCCGGCGGCGACCCCGGAGGTCGCGATCGTGCCGGTACCCGGCGCGCAGACCGCAGACACCGCACCGGCGTCGCCCGCTCCCGCCCCCTCCCCGGTGGTGGCGGACACCGGTACCGGCCAGACCGCCGCCCCTACCGATGCCGAGGACGATTTCGCGGCGCTGTACGGTGGTCCTGCTCCCGGTGCCCCGGCCGAGTCCGGGGCGGGCGGCAACGCCCGGTCCAGCTACGACCCGTGGGAGAAGTACAACCGCAAGGTGCACCACTTCAACATGGTGGTGGACCGTGCGGTGGCGCGGCCGATCGCCACCGCCTACGTCAACGTGGTGCCCCGTTTCGCGCGCACCGGCGTGACCAATTTCTTCAGCAACCTGCGCTCGCCGCTGACCTTGGTCAACCAGCTGCTGCAGGGCCACCCGGACGATGCCTGGGACACGCTGGGCCGCTTCTTGATGAACTCCACGTTCGGCATCGGCGGTCTGTTCGATCCGGCCAGCAAGGCGATGGTGCCGCGCCGCAGCGAGGACTTCGGCCAGACCCTGGGGGCCTGGGGCTGGCGTGGCTCACGCTATGTGGAGCTGCCGTTCTTCGGTCCGCGCACCGTGCGCGACGTGTTCGGCATGGCCGGTGATATTCCGCTCTCACCGGTGCGCACGATCGAGTCGGACAAGGTCCGCATCGGCCTGCAGGGCCTGCAGCTGGTGGACATGCGCGTGCAGTTGATGGCGGTGGACGCGCTGCGCGATACCGCGGTGGACGAGTACGCCCTTACCCGCGATGCGTGGCTGCAACGCCGCAACTACCAGATCGAGAAGGATCTGCGTGGTGCCCGTCAGCGCGATGACGAAGAGCAGCCGACCATCCCGGTCGACGCCATGCCGATGCCCGACTGGGGCAACTGACCGGCAACGCCAGAACAAAAAAAAAAGCCCGGTATTCCCGGGCTTTTTTTGTGCTTTTTTGCCGAAGCCGCGGCCTGATCAGGCCGCCAGGGCCGCGTCGATGGCCTGGCGCAGGCCGGCATCATCGGCGGCGGTATCCGGCGCGAAGCGGCCGATCACCTTGCCGTCCTTGCCGATCAGGAACTTCTCGAAGTTCCACAGGATGCCCGGTGCCGGGTTGGGTTCGATATTGAAGCCGAGCAGCTTCTCGCGCATCGGGCCTTCGCCGGTCGCCACCGGCTGGGCCGCGATGAGCTGACGGTACAGCGGATGCACGTCGGCACCGGCGACGCTGATCTTGGCGAACATCGGAAAACTCACGTCATAGGTCAGCGCGCAGAACTGCTTGATCTCCTCCTCGCTGCCCGGCTCCTGGCCGTTGAAGTTGTTGGCCGGGAAACCCAGCACTTCCAGGCCGGCGTCCTTCTTTTCGCGATAGAGCTTTTCCAGGCCTTCGTACTGCGGGGTCAGGCCGCACTTGGAGGCGGTGTTGACCACCAGCAGCACCTTGCCGCGGTAGTCGCCCAGCGAGGCCGGAGCGCCGTCGATGGTGGTCAGCGGGATGTCATACACGGAAGCGGTCATGGCAGATCCTGAGGGGGAATGGAGCGCAAGCATAGATCGGCAACCGGTCCGTTGCGTGCCGCTGGTATCAACACTCTGTTTTTCATTTTCATCACCGCCGCCCTCGGATGGCCCGGCCGGCCTCAATGTGACCGGGCTGTGCACAACAGCTACTCAGTCAGCAGATTGGTCGGCATCGTCAGCCAGGCTACGGATGGTGTCAGGCTGCAGTTCCGGTGGCAGTGCCTTCTTGGCCTTGGCGCCCAGTTCGGCCAGGCGCCGTGCGCGGTTGGACAGTGATTGCGGAGAATCGGTGAGCCGGTTGCGTGCCTTGGCGAAGGACTGATTGGCCTCGTCCAGTTTTTTGCCCACCGCGTCGAAATCGGCCAGGAAGGCGACCATCGCATCCAACACCTTGCCGCCGGTATCGCTGATTTCCAGTGCCTGCCGCTGGACCTTGTCGCGCGTCCACAGGCGTTCGGTTACCCGCAGCAGCGCCATCAAGGTGTTGGGTGAAGCAAACACCACACGGCGGTCGAAGGCGAAGGATTGCAGATCCATATCTGCACCCAGTGCCGCAGACAGCGCGCCCTCGATCGGAACGAAGGCGATGGTCACATCCAGCGCATCACCGCCCAGCGCTTTGGGGTAGTTCTTGTCGCCCAGATCCTTGACGTGCTGACGCAGCGCCACGGCGTGGCGACGCAACGCATCTTCCTGCTGCTCCGGAGAGCCTGAGTTCATCGCTTCCTGCCATGCGATCAGGTTGACCTTGCTGTCGATCACGACACTGCGCTGGTCCGGAAAACGCACCACCACGTCCGGGCGCAAGCTGTCGCCATCGTCATTGGTGACGTGGGCTTGCCGCTCGTAGTGCACGCCTTCTTCCAGTCCAGAACCACGCAGCACGTTGTCGAGCATCAGCTCGCCCCAGTCGCCGCGTACCTTTGCGCTGCCCTTGAGCGCGCTGGTGAGCGCGGCGGCCTGCTGCGCCATGTCCTGGTTCAGGGTCTTGAGCTCGCCCACCGCACCGAGCAGGCTGGCTCGTTCACGGGCTTCGTCGTTGTACAGCGTGTCCACACGCTGGCGGAATTCGCTGAGTTTTTCCGAGAACGGCTTGAGCATGGCTTCAAGGTCAACGCGCGATTGTCCCGTGGCCACACGCACGTTCTTTTCAAACTGCTGACCGCGCTCCTCGAACACCTTGCCGGCCAGTTCAGCGAACGCGCTGGAGAGGTTTTCCTTTGCCGAACCCACCCAGCTACGCAGTTCCTCCTGTGACTGGCGCGCATGCAGCAGCTCGGCATGCAGGCGCGAGTTTTCGGTTTGTACTTTCTGCAGCACATCGCGCTGCCGCTCCGCAGCGGCCATCAGCTCCGCGCTTTGGCCACGTGCATCGGCAAGCGCCTGATCGCGCTCGAACAACTTGGCCTCCAGCTCCGCCACCGTCGCCGCTTCGCGCTCGATGCGTTGGCTCAACCCCGACAGCGAGCGTTGCTGCTCGGCCTGTTGGCTGCGTTCGTGCTCAAGCTCGGCGACCAACGACTCCAGGCGGCCCCGCAGCTGCCCCGCTTCCACCGCGGCGGCGGTCGTGCGTTGCCGTTGGCCATCCAGTTCGCGATTGAGTGCCTCCGTTTGTCCCGCATCGCCAGTACGACGGAACAGGAACACCAGAAGGACGATGACGGCGACCAGCAGGCTGGCCAGGATCAGGGTTTCAGTATGCATGGCGGAAAGTGTAGCCATCCCGGTCTCAGCAGCTGCGCCGCATCTGCGATCATGTGCGCCCCCACCCGTTGTCCTCCGCCATGAAGCCGCTGTCGCTGCTGTTGTCCCGCCTGTTGGCCATGCGGCCGTTCACCGCCACCGCGCCGGTTCCAGGTGGCTACTGGCGCACGGGCAAGCTGGACATATCCGGCGACCGCGACCGCCTGCCGGCGCTGGTCGACGCGCTCGGGCAGCGTCTGGCCCAGCAGCGCGCGCGCTGAGCCCGGGGCCCCCCCATGCCGTGGATGGGTATCAACGATCTGGGCACCTTCGTGGTGGCCGTCATCCTGTTTCTGATGCTACCGGGCCCGGGCACCTTCACCCTGCTCACCGCCACCGCGCGCGGCGGCGTGCGTGCCGGCTATGCGACGCTGGCCGGGCTGATGCTGGGCGACCAGATCCTGATCGCGATCGCTGCCACCGGCGTGGCCGCGCTGCTGCAGGCCCACCCGCTGCTGTTCGCGGGCCTGCGCTATGTCGGTGCCGGCTATCTGGTGTGGGTCGGCGCCCAGCTGCTGCGCGAGCCGGCCACCCCCGATAGCGCCAGCCCGGCCCAACACGGCCGCCGCTGGTTCCGCCAGGCGCTCCTGGTCGGCGTGCTGAACCCGAAGGCGATCCTGTTCTACATGGCGTTCTTCCCGCTGTTCATCGACCCGGCGCGGCAGCGCGGCGCCCTGACGCTGGCGACCATGGCGCTGTTGATCGCGCTGCTGAGCATCGGCTGGTGCTCGGTGCTGATCTTCGGCGGCCAGTTCATCGCCCGGCGGCTGGCCGGCTACCCGCGGGTGGGCGTGTGGCTGCGCCGCGCGGTCGGCGTATGCTTGATCGGGTTCGGGGTGCGGCTGGGTCTGGAAGGCTGAAACGCTCCGGCGCTGCGGAGGTCGGCATGCTCATCCATTGCAAACGCGCCTATGAACCGGCCACGGCCGACGACGGCCAGCGCTTCCTGGTCGACCGCCTGTGGCCGCGCGGGGTAAGCCGCGAACGGCTGCAGGCGACCTGGCTGAAGGAGGTCGCGCCCAGCGATGAACTGCGCCAGTGGTTCGACCACCGCGCCGAGCATTGGGATGCGTTCCGCCGGCGCTACTGGCAGGAACTGGCCGCGCAGCCACAACGGCTGGCACCGCTGCGAGATGCACTCGATGCCGGCCCGGTGACGCTGGTGTTCGGCGCACGCGATGAGCAGCACAACCAGGCGGTGGCACTGCGCGACTACCTGCTGGCCCACCCGCGCCGAAGCACCTGACGGCCTTGTGTTTTTTTGTGCCGGTTCCGTCACCTGACCGCGCCCTGGACGTACAACCCCGTGGATCGGCGGGTTTTTCTGGCTTTGCTGCACTGCGTTCGCCCACACTCGCCCCCTTTCCCGAATCACCACGAACCGTGAGGTCCGCATGCAGTCCTGGCTCCGGCGCAAATCCATCGACCAACTCACCGAACACGAGGAAGGCCGCCGGCTGATTCCCTCGCTGAGTTGGCCCCATCTGATCGCGTTGGGCATTGGCGCCATCGTCGGCACCGGTATCTACACGCTGATCGGCGTGGGCGCCGACAAGGCCGGCCCGGCGGTGCTGCTGTCGTTCATCATCGCCGGGGTGATCTGCGCCTGCGCGGCGCTGGCCTATGCCGAGCTGTCGACAATGATGCCGGCCGCCGGCAGCGCCTACACCTACAGCTACAGCGCGCTGGGCGAGACCATCGCCTGGGTGGTGGGCTGGAGCCTGATCCTGGAGTACTCGCTGGTGGTCAGCACCGTGGCGGTGGGCTGGTCCGGCTACTTCGTCGGCTTCCTGGAATGGCTGCACAGCTCCTTCGGCTGGAACGTGGTGCTGCCGCAGGCGCTGGCCGCCGGCCCGCACGTGGAAGGCGGCTTCCTCAACGTCCCGGCGATCGTGATCACCTTCCTGGTGGCCGGCATGCTGATGGCCGGTACCAAGGAAAGCGCCACGCTCAACGCGGTACTGGTGGTGCTCAAGCTGATCGCGCTGGCGGTGTTCGTGGCCGTGGCGCTGCCGGCGTTCAACGTCGAGAACCTGCAGCCGTTCATGCCCTACGGCTTCCCCAAGTCGCTCGGCCCGGATGGCGTCGAACGCGGGGTGATGGCGGCGGCGGCGATCATCTTCTTCGCCTTCTACGGTTTCGACGCGATCTCCACCGCGGCCGAGGAAACCAAGAATCCCAGGCGCGACCTGTCCATCGGCATCATCGGCTCGATGGTCGGCTGCACCATCATCTACCTGCTGGTGGCGCTGGCCGCGGTCGGGGCGATGAGCTACACGGTGTTCGGCAAGAGCGCCGAACCGCTGGCGCTGATCATGCGCGAACTGGGCCACGGCACAGCCGCGCTGGTGATCGGCATCGTCGCCATCATCGCCCTGCCGACCGTGCTGCTGGCGTTCTTCTACGGCCAGAGCCGCATCTTCTTCGTGATGTCGCGTGACGGCCTGCTGCCGCGCAGTCTGTCGCTGGTGAACAAGCGTACCGGCACCCCGGTCACCATCACCCTGTTCACCGCGGTGCTGGTAGCGGCGCTGGCCGGTGTGGCGCGCCTGGACGAGATCGCCGCGCTGGCCAATGCCGGCACGCTGGCCGCATTCACCGCGGTGGGGTTGTGCCTGCTGGTGCTGCGCCGGCGCGAGCCGGGCCGCGAGCGCAAGTTCCGCGCGCCGCTGGCGTGGCTCATCGGTCCGGTCGCGATCGCCGGCTGCGTCTACCTGTTCTTCAGCCTGCCCACCCGCACCCAGCTGTGGTTCCTGGCGTGGAACGCGATCGGCCTGGTGGTCTATGCGCTGTACAGCCGCCGCAACGCGGTGCTGGGCAAGCCGTAATCCACAGCCTGTTTGTGGATAAATAGAAAGGCGGGCCATGGGCCCGCCTTTTTGGTTGTCGCGGTCACGCACCGACAACGGTTATCCCCATCGCGCTGTGGATAACCGCAGCCGGCGGCGCCCTGCACAGCGCGCGACCGGACCGGCAAAGGCCTTGTCCACGGCCGGTTGTGGATAACCCCCGGCGGCCCGCCGTGCCCGCGGCTCAGGGTGTGGCGTGCGTGGCCGCGTACTCCTGCGCCTGGCGCATCACCCGCAGCACGTTGCCGCTCCAGATGTTGGCGATCTGCGCCTCGCTCAGGCCCCGGCGCTGCATCCAGGCGGTGATCTTGGGCAGGTCGGCGGCGTCTTCCATGCCGGTCACGCCGCCGCCGCCGTCCCAGTCCATGCCGATGCCGACATGGTCCGGGCCGACCACGTCCAGCATGTGGCCAAAGTGCGCGAAGAAATCCTCCAGCGCGGCTTTGCGCTGTGGATATTTCTGGTCGAGCTCGGCCATCGCCTTGCGCAGTTCCACGCCCTTGGCCATGGTCATGTGCTCCCAGCCGCCCAGGCGCTTTTCCAGTTCTTCCTCGGCCTGCTTGCGCTCGGCACTCTTGGTCTCGTCGACCAGGTAGCCGCCATAGGCGTTGGCCTGGATCACCCCGCCCTTGGCCGCCAGCTGGCGCAGGCGCGCGTCATCGAGATTGCGCGGGTGGTGGTAGATCGCCTTGGCCGAGCTGTGCGAAAGGATGAACGGCACCGGCATCATCGCGATCAGGTCATCGAACACCGCATCGGAGGCGTGCGACTGGTCGATCACGATGCCCAGCTTCACCGCCTCGTTGACCAGCGCCTTGCCGGCCGGGCTCAGGCCCTTCCACTCGGCGCCCTTGGGATCGGTGGCCGAATCGGCGAACTCGTTGTTGGCAAAATGCACCGTGGACAGCAGGCGCAGGCCGGCCTTGTGGTAGTAGCTGAGCAAGCTGGGGTCGGCCACCAGCGGGCTGGCGTTCTCCATGCTGATATAGACCACGCGCTTGCCGGCGGCCTTGATCTTCGCCGCATCATCGGCGCTCAACGCCAGCTGGAACGTGTCCGGATTGGCGGCCAGCATTTCGTGGATCTGCAACATCCGCTGCAGGCCGTGGTCGCGCTCGGCCAGGTGCGCGGCGCGGCTGCGGTCGCCCTGGTCGGTATAGATGGCGAAGAAACCGCCATCGAGCGCCCCCTCGACCATGCGCGGGTAGTCCACCTGCGACAGCGCGTTGTGGTCATGGCGCCGCATGATGTTGAAATCGGCCCGGGCGAAGTTGGCCGGGGTGTCCAGATGCGAATCCAGGGTCAGCAGCGTGCGCTGCAAGGTGCTGGCCTTGGCCAGTTCGGCGGCGCTGAACTCCACGGCCGAAGCCGCCAGCGGAACGCACAGCGACAGGGATACCAGCAGGGACAGCGGACGCAGCATCATCAGGCCTCACCTTCGACGGAAAGGCCCGACCATAGCGCCGCAGGGCCGCCGCCGGCCAGTGACGGACGGCATGCCTGGCGCCGGCCTGCTGGCACCCGCCGCCGGGAAAGCACGCCGCCTGTCGCCCTATCGCAACGTAGACCGACCCCGCGATGTGGCCGCGGCCGCGACCTTGCCGGTCAACAGGGAATTTCATCCACAAGCGGGTGTGGATAACAAAAAGGCGAGCCCAGGGCCCGCCTTTTCGGCAGTGGCCGCTGCCACGGGCAACGGCCGTGCTGCGGCGTCAGTCCAGCACGCGGCAGAACACCGCCTTGAGGTAACGCGATTCCTGCACGTGGGCCATGAACGGATGGTCCGGGCCGGCACCGGCCACCTTCAGGATCTGGATGGTGCGACCGGAGAAGTACGAGGCGCGGCGCAGCATGTCCAGGAACTCCTGCTCGCCGACCAGGCCGGTGCAGGAGAACGTGGCGAACAGGCCACCGGGCTTGACCACGCCCAGCGCCAGCTTGTTCATGTCCAGGTACTTCTTCAGCGCGGTGATCACCTGGTCGCGGTCGCGGGTCATCTTGGCCGGGTCCAGGATCACCACGTCGTACTGGTCGCCGCGGTTGGCCGCATCACGCAGCCACGGGAAGATATCGGCCTGCACGAACCGGGGCTTGGCGTTGTTCAACCGCGCATTGCCCTTGGCGATCTGGATCACGTCCTGGTCGATGTCCACGCCCAGCACTTCACTGGCGCCACGGGCGGCGGCATACACCGCAAAGCCGCCGGTGTTGCAGCACAGGTCCAGCACCGACTTGCCTTCGACCTGCTGGCTCAGCCACTGCCGGTTCTCGCGCTGGTCGGCGAAGAAACCGGTCTTGTGCGCGCCGGCCGGGTCGGCGCGGAACTTGATGCCGTACTCGGTGATCACCGCCGGTTCGGTGGTGGTATTGCCGTGGAAATCGAAGCTTTCCTGCTTCTGCACGTGCTCGTCGGCGAAGCTGTGGAAACGGCAGCCCGGGAACTGCTCGCGCAGCGCCTCGTAGATCCACTCGCGGTGGCGGAACATGCCGGCGGCGAAGAACTCGACCACGATCAGGTCGTCATAGCGGTCCACCACCAGCCCGGACAGACCATCGCCTTCGCTGTGGACAACCCGCCAGGCGTTGGTGGTGTCATCGAGCTTGAGCACGTCCCGGCGCAGCGACACGGCCGCGGCGATCTTGCGCGCGAACCAGGCCTGGTCTACCGCCACGTCCGGATGGGTTTCCAGGATGCGCACGGCGATGCGCGAGTGGCCGTTGTAGAAACCACGACCGATCCACTCCCCGTCCACGCCGACCACGTCGACGATGGTGCCCGACTTGGGCTTGACGGCAGGCTTTTCGACCAGCTTCTGGAAAATCCACGGGTGGCTGGAGCGCCACGCGTTCTTCAGGCGTACGACGGGAAGTGGGGTATTCATGGCGCTATTGTAGCCGCGCACCGGCCCCTGCCCGTCACGTATTCATTGACTGCAACGCCTGCAGGCCGCAGTATCTGGCGCAGAAGGGGAGTAGCTCCCAGACGTTGTCGCCGTCAGTTCGAGCCGCAAGGTTCCGGTGCAACGGCAGTTCCAATCACCGGAACTGTGAGCAAGACCTTCGCCGCATTGGCGAAGCTCTGTCCCGGTCTCCCTTCGATTCCGCGTCCAGCTCTTGGCCTGTGTGGTCCAAAGAACCCTCTTATGACCGGAATTTTCCATGATCCAGACAATCGGTAATCCCTGGCTGTGGGGCGGCTTCATCGCCGTCGTCATCGCCGCCCTGCTGATCGACCTGGTGCTGATGCGCCACGGCGGTCCGCACAAGGTCACGTTCAAAGAAGCCCTGCTGTGGTCGCTGGGCTGGGTGGCGCTGGCCTTGGCCTTCAACGCCGGCCTCTGGTACTACCTGAACGAAACCGCCGGCGCGGCGGTGGCCAATGAAGTGGGCCTGCAGTTCCTGACCGGCTACCTGATCGAAAAAGCCCTGGCGGTGGACAACATCTTCGTGTTCCTGCTGATCATGGGCTACTTCGCGGTACCCGAGACGGCGCGGCAACGCGTATTGATCATCGGCATCCTGGGTGCCATCGCGCTCCGTACGGTGATGATCTTCGCCGGCACCGTGCTGGTGAACCAGTTCCACTGGCTGCTGTACGTGTTCGGCGCGTTCCTGCTGTTCACCGGCTGGAAGATGTGGTTCGCCGCCGGCCAGGAACCCAGCCTGGATGACAACCCGGTGCTGAAGTTCATGCGCAAGCACCTGCGCATCACCCACGAGTACAACGGCAACCGGCTGATGGCCGAGAAGAACGGCGTGCGCTGGTTCACCCCGATGTTCGTGGTACTGATCCTGATCGCGGTGACCGACGTGATCTTCGCGGTGGACTCGATCCCGGCGATCTTCGCCATCACCACCGACCCGTTCATCGTGCTGACCTCCAACGTGTTCGCGGTGCTGGGCCTGCGCGCGATGTTCTTCCTGCTGGCCGGCATGGCCGACCGCTTCCACCTGCTGCCGTACGGGCTGGCGGTGATCCTGGCCTTCATCGGTACCAAGATGCTGCTGATCGACATCTTCAAGATCCCGGTGCCGGTGTCGCTGGGCGTGGTCGCCGCGATCCTGGTCACCACGGTGATCCTGAGCCTGAAGATCCCGGCCAAGCACAAGCACGGCTGATCCGCCCTGCCGGCGGCGGGATTGTCCTGTCGCCGGCACACCGGTTCCCACCCGCGGCGCCCTTGCAATCGGCGGGGCTGCCGCAAGGTCTGAGGTCATGGATACGCCTACCGCGCCTGACGCCGGCGACAACCCGGCCACCCACGACCGCCGCCGCGTGCTGCGCGCTTTCAACCTGAGCCTGGGTTTCGTGCTGCTGCTGGTGGTGATGTTCACCGTGCAGCGCAGTGGCTGGGACTGGCGGCCGTGGTCGGTCGCCCCGCTGGACAGCCATGGGCTGCTGGGCCTGCTTGGCGCACCGCTGCTGCACGGCTCGATCGAGCACCTGGGCGCCAATGCGGTGGCCCTGCTGATCCTGGGCACGCTGGCCGGCAGCGTTTATCCACAGGCCACCGTGCGCGCGCTGCCGCTGCTGTGGGCAGGTTCCGGGCTGGGCGCCTGGCTGCTGGGCGATATCGGCAGCCACCATCTGGGCGCCAGCGGCGTCACCCACGGCCTGATGTTCCTGGTGTTCGTGCTGGGCCTGTTGCGCCGCGACCGCCCGGCCATTGCCGCCAGCCTGATCGGCTTTTTGTTCTACGGCAGCATGCTGATCACCATCCTGCCGCACGAGCCGGGGGTGTCCTGGCAATCCCATATGGGCGGCGCCGCGGCCGGGGTGATCGCCGCGCTGCTGTTCCGCAACGCCGACCCGCGCGCACCGCGCAAGCGCTACAGCTGGGAGGACGAGGAAGAAGAAGCCCTGGCCGAGGACGCTGTGCTCGACCACGAGCTGGAACAGCGCGCGCCGCACGACGTGCCGGTGTTGTGGCAGCCGCGCCAGGGCCGCGACTACGAGGTGGTGGTGCCGTTGCGCCGCCGCGATCCGGACCAGCCTCCACGCGAGTGAGCCCCGCGCCGCCGCGCCGAGGCCGGCCGGTTGGGTTACGGCGAGGCAGGTGCCACGCCGTCGCCATCGACCGCGCGCCGGCCCAGTGCCGGATCGTCGGTGAACAGCGCATCGACACCCGCCTGCAGGTAGCCACGCATCTCCGCCACCGCGCCATCGGGATTGCGCGCGTTGGCGTCACCGGCGCGCAACGCCGGCGGCAGGAACGGGTTCTCCGGGCGGAAACTGTAGGCCACCACCTGCAAGCCGGCCGCATGCGCATCGGCAATCAGCGCCGTGGGAGCACCCGGCCGCCCCTGGTCATCCCATGGCCGCAGCGCGCGCCGCTCCACGCCAATGGCCTCGGCGTACTGGGCGATTTCCCGCAATCCCTCCGCGGTACCCATCTGTGCATAAGTCAGTGCGCCTCCGGCCAGTGCGATATCGGCCGGCCGCTGCCCGGGCGCGCCGATCAGCTGCAGCAGGCGGATGTTGGAGGCATCTCCCAGCTGCGCCCGCAGCGCGCGCAGGTTGGCCACCTCAAAGGACTGGATCAGCACCGGCGCGACGTTGGTATAGGAGTCGGCGCGCAACGCGGTGAGCAGTTTTTCCTCCATCGGCAGGCCGATTCCGCGGAAATAGCTGCCGTGCTTGATCTCCGGCACCAGCCCGATGCCGCGGTTCGCCCGCGCGGCCTGCTGGACCAGGAAGGCGATGATCTCCTCCAGCGTGGCGATCCGGAACTGGTCATCGAACGCGGTGCTACGGATCTGCGGCAGGCGCTCGCGCACGTACAGGGTCTTGAGCTCGGCGGCGGTGAAGTCCTCGCTGAACCAGCCGTCCACCCTCTGCCCGTCGATCCACTTGACGGTGCGGCGATCGGCGAACTCCGGCCGCGTGGCGACATCGGTGGTGCTGCCGATCTCGTTCTCATGCCGCGCCACCAGCACTCCGTCGCGGGTCATCACCAGATCCGGTTCGATGTAGTCCGCGCCATCGGCGATGGCCTGTGCATAACTGGCCAGGGTGTGTTCGGGCAGCAGGGCGCTGGCGCCGCGATGCGCATAGACCTGGGCGTGTGGATAAGCCGGAGCGGCAGCGGTTTCCATCGCCCAGCAGCATGCCATGCCCGCCACCACTGTCATCACCCTCGACCACCTGGACACCGTTGCTCCTGTGGGCGCCACAACGCGCCCTGATCTGGAAAGGCGCGCAGTATCGTCGCGCTGGATGACATGCATAAGAACGGCGGGCCGGCTCAGCACGCCGACCAGCGCCAGCCATCGGCATCGGCCTGCAGCCGCGCGCTGATGCCGATGGCCTGCAGCAGGGCCTCATCGTGCGAGACCACCACCAGGGTGCCGTGGTACTGGCACAGCACGGTTTCCAGTGCTGTCAGCGCTTCCAGATCGAGGTGATTGCCCGGCTCATCGAGCAGCAGCAGCCGCGCAGGGGGATCGGCATAGAGCGCGCAGGCCAGCGCCGCGATCAGCCGCTGTCCGCCGCTGAGCTGCGCGGCAGGCAATCGCAGCTGCCGGGCATCCAGCCCCAGCAGGGCCAGACGGCTGCGCAACTCGGCCTCGTCCAGCAGCGGGTTGCAGGCCTGCAGCGCCGCCAGCGCGGTGCGACCGGGCGGCAGCACCTGCAGCTGCTGATCCAGCAGCGCCAGCGGCACCGATATCTGCACGTTGCCGTGCAACGGCGCCAGCTGCCCGGCGAGCACCTTCAACAAGGTCGATTTGCCCGCGCCATTGCAGCCACTGATCGCCAGCCGCTCGCCGCGACGCAGTGCGAAATCCAGATCGCGTAGCGGCGCGGCCACATGCGGCAGCTGCACCTGCTCAAAACGGGCGACCCACGGCGGCGCGGCGGCGTCGACGACCGGCGCCAGCAGCACCGGCGCGGCCGGCTCGCCCAGCGCGCGCGCCTGCTGCAGGTTGTCCTGCAGCTGCTGGTGACGCAGCTGCAACTGCTGGCGTGCCTTGCCGGCGCTGGCCTGGGCGCGCTGGCGCTGCCCGCCAAGCAGGATCGGCGCCTGATTGGCACTGGCCGCGGCCCGGCTTCCGCGCGCGCGGCGTTGCTCCAGCCGTTGCCGTTGCTGCTGCAGCGCCTGCTCGCCCTTGCGCTGTTCCTGCTGGCGTTGCTGCTGCAGCGCGTGGATTGCGGCCCGTTCGGCTGTGCGGGCCTGTGCATAACTTTCATGGTTGCCGCCGTAGCTGCGCAGCCCCTGCGCCGACAGTTCCAGCACCCGTTCCACACCGTGCAGCAGCGGGCGGTCGTGACTGACCAGCAGCACCCCCTTGCCACGCGCCTGCAGCTGCCGGGCCAGCCATTGCCGGCCAGCGCGGTCCAGGTGATTGCTCGGCTCATCGAGGATCAGCAGTGCGGCTGGTTGCAGCAATGCGCCAGCCAACGCCACCCGCATGCGCTGACCGCCGCTGAGCGTATCCACCGGGGTATCGGCATCCACGCCTTCCAGCCCGGCCTGCGCCAAGGCGTGCTGCAAGGTCTCGCGCAGGCTCCACTGCTCGCCCACCCGCTCGAAATCGGCAGGGGTGATGCTGCCCTGTTCGATCCGGCGCAGCGCCTGCAGGACGTTATCCACAGCCGCCAGTTCGGCGACGCGCTGTCCGGGGGCGGGCTGGATCTGCTGCGGCAGGTAGTGCACCTGGCCGATACGCCGGATCTGCCCGGTGCTGGGCATCCGCTGCCCTGCCAGCAGTTGCGCCAGTACGGATTTGCCCACGCCGTTGCGCCCGACCAGCGCGGTCGGCCGGGCATCGAGGTGAAGGCTGAGATCGGAGAAAAGGCAGCGCCCATCGGGCGCGTGCCAACTGGCGCCATCCAGCGTCACGGATACAGAACAGGTCATGCAGGTTTCCATCGATGCCCGAAGCACCCGGCCGCCAGCGGCAGCAGGGACGGAAAGGGACCGTCATCACGACGGGGGCATCAATGGCGCATTGGACTGGCTCCGGCACACGGGGGATCCCGTAACAGCCAACAGGCTAGCGGCCTGCCGCCGAACCTGCCAGTAACAGCGCAGCACCCACCGGCACTGCGCCACCGGAATCAGCGGCGGCGGTGTTTCACCCCGTGGCGGCCGCCGGGCGACCGGCGGCACACAGCTTGTTCCCGGCCGGATCCCGCAGATAGGCCAGATACAGCGGCCCGAACGGTGTCTGCCGCAGGCCCGGCGGATCTTCAATGCTGGTACCGCCATGATCGACGCCCGCGGCATGCCACGCGTCCACGTCTCCGGGGCTGCCACAGGTGAAACCGATGGTGCCGCCATTGGCAGGCGTTGCCGGCTCGCCGTTGCGCGGATGCCCCACGATCAGCAGCGCGCCCTGGTGGCGGTAGACCACGTTGCCCTTGGGGTCGATGAAACCGGGCTTTGCGCCGAGTGCGGCCAGCACGGCGTCATAGAACCGCCTGGAGGCGGTGATGTCGTTGGCACCCACCACGATGTGCGAAAACATGTGTTGCTCCTGCCGATTGTGCGGTGCGGACCATCGCCGCCGCGGTTATTTGCCGATACAGAAACTGGAGAAGATCTTCCCCAGCAGGTCGTCGGCGGTCATCCGGCCGGTGATCTCGCCGAGGGCATCGTGCGCCAGCCGCAGTTCCTCGGCCGCCAGTTCCAGCTGATCAAAGCGCAACTGCTCGGCGGCGATCTCCAGATGCTCGGCCGCACGCGCGATCGCCTCGACATGGCGCAGGCGCGCGGAGAACTCGCCCTGCTGGCCCTCGCCCGCGCCCTCGCTGGCGATCTCGCGCAGGCGCGCGTGCAGCTGTTCCAGCCCCTGGCCACTGGCCGCCGACAGCGCGATGCGGTCGGCGCCCAGCTCCTGCGGCCATTGCGGTAGCAGATCGCACTTGTTGTGGATCCACAGCTGGCGCGCCGCCTGTGTGGCGGCATCGCCAATGGCCAGGCGCCCCGCTTCGGGGTCACGGGCATCCAGCACCACGATGGCCAGATCCGCGCGCTGCATTTCCGCGCGAGCGCGGCGCATGCCTTCGCGTTCGATGGCATCGCCGCCTTCGCGCAGACCGGCGGTGTCCACCAGTTCCAGCTCCAGCCCGTCGATGCGGATGGTCTCGCGCAGGGTGTCGCGGGTGGTGCCGGCGATATCGGTGACGATCGCCCGTTCACTGCCGGCCAGCGCATTGAGCAGCGAACTCTTGCCGGCGTTGGGCGGGCCGATCAGCACCGCATGCAGGCCATCGCGCAGCTTGCGGCCGCGCTCGGCATCGAGACGCAGCTGGCCCAGCAGCGCGCGCGCCTGTTCCACGCCGGCCCGCACCTGCGCACCGCCCAGCGTATCGAGCGGTTCATCGGCGAAATCGATCGCCGCCTCCACATGGATGCGCAGCCGCACCAGCTGCTCGGCCACCTCGTCCACGCGTTGCGAGAACACGCCGTCGAGCGACCGGCGCGCGGCCCGCGCGGCGCGCACATCACCGGCGGCGATCAGATCGGCAATCGCCTCGGCCTGGGCCAGGTCTAGTTTGCCGTTGAGGAATGCCCGCTCGCTGAATTCACCGGCGCGGGCCTGGCGCGCGCCCAGTTCGATGCAGCGCGCCAGCAACTGGCGCAGCACCACCGGGCTGCCATGGCCCTGCAGCTCCACCACATCCTCGCCGGTGAAACTGCGCGGACCGGGGAAATACAGCGCGATGCCATCGTCGATCACCTCCCCGGCCGCATCGCGGAATCTGGCGTAATGCGCATGCCGCGGCTTGAGCGGTGGACACCCCAGGGCAGCGGCGAGGCGCAGCGACAGCGGGCCGGAGATGCGCAGCATGCCGACACCACCGGCGGCGGCGCCGCTGGCAATGGCGACAATGGTCTGACCGGTGGACAGTTCATTCATGGCTTACAGCTTCTGCAGTTGGGCGCGGGCCTGGGCGGCGCTGCCGCCGGTGGGCTGCAGCTCCAGATAGGTGGTGTAGGCCTGCCGGGCCCTGGCGGTGTCGCCCAGATGGAAATAGGCATCGCCCAGGTTCAGATAGGCCACTGCCCGCGAGGGGTCGATCTTCAAGGTGTTTTCCAGCCAGCGCGCCGCCTCGGCGTAGCGCTGCTGGCGGTAGTAGACGAAGCCCAGGTTGTTGGCCGCCAGCGCGAAGTCCGGGCGCAGTTTCAGCGCTTCGGTGAACTGCGCAACCGCCTCGTCGTAGCGCTTCTCACGGTACAACTGCAGGCCGCGGTCGTTGGCCTGCTGCGCGCGCTGGCGCTCGGACAACGGCACTGCCGCCGGCACTTGCAGCGTGCTGCGTCCCCCTTGCAGATCGGCCACTGTCACCGGGGCCTTGGCGTCGCCGCCGGGCCTGGTTTCCTGCACGGCTTCCACGCGACTGTTGAGCGCGATCGCATCGGCCGAGAGCTGGCGCGTGTCGGCGGTCAGGAATTCCTGGCTGTCGGGTACCTGGAACACGAATTCGCCGCCCTGCGAACCCGGCAGGCTGCCGAAGGCCGGGGTCTGCTTTGACACTGCCGACACCGCCGGCGCCACATACGCGGCCAGTTCGGTCCCGGTGATCAGACCATCACCATTGAGGTCGCCCTTGCCGCCCAGCGCCTGCAGCAGCACCCAGGTGAACACCGAATGCCCGTTCGGGCCGCTGTCGGCCACCTGCTGGTCGGCACCACCGGCGGTGAGCATCTGCCGCGCGCTGCGACGGGCGTTCTCGCGCAGGAACGTCGAGGAACTGCCACCGCCACGGGTCAGCCCCAGCCCGCTGTAGCAGGCATCCATCACGAACAGCACGTGCTTGGCCTGCAGGCTCTCGGCAATGTTCTGGATGTCGGTCATCGCAATGGCATCGGTGGCGAACTCGTTGGGATCCGAATCCACCGGGATGATGTAGCCCAGGTCGCGACCGGAGGCGAGCTGGCGGGTGGCGCCATGGCCGGCGAAGAACACGAACACGCGGTCGTTCTTGCCGGTGCGGTCATCGGCCAGACGATCATGGAAGGCGGCCAGGATGTTGTTGCGCGTGGCCTGCTCGTTCTTCAGCACGATCACCTGCGACGACGGGAAACCGAACTGCCCGGTCAACGTATCGGCGATGGATTGCGCATCGCGCCCGGCGTATTCGAGCTTCGGCCACTTGGCGTACTCATCGATGCCGATGACGATCGCCCAGGATTTTCCGTAGCCGGTGGTGACGGTGGCATCGCTGCTGGCGCCCGTGCGCGCGCGGCTGACGGTGAAATCCCGGCCGTTCCAGCCGGCGAACTGGTAACCGTCGGCGATCAACCGGTCCAGGATCTGCGGCAATGCCTTGACCGCGCGGTCGTGGATGTCATGGAACAGGATGATGCCCTTCTGCTCCTTGTGCACCTGCTCGAGCACGCGCTGCACGATCGACTCGGGCACCGGATCGGCCCAGTCCATCGAATCGATGTTCCACATGATCGACTTCAGCCCGGCTTCGCCCAGCAGCTGCAGGCCTTCGGCGTTGCGCGCGCCATAGGGGAAGCGGAACAGCGGCGCGCGCCGGCTATCCACCCCCTTGAGCAGGGTATCGGTGGCCAGCACCTGCTCGCGCAGCGCATCACCACTGGTGCGCGAGAGCTGCGCGTGGGTCAGGCTGTGGTTGCCCACCGCGTACCCCTGTTCCATCAGGTTGCGGCTGATACCGGCCATCGGTCCCAGCGCGACGCTGCCATCGGCCTGCACCGTGCCCAGGTTGCGGCCCACCTCGAAGAACACGCCGGGCACGTCGTAGCGCTTGAGGATGGCGACCACCTCCTCGGTGTAGGCCTTGTGCGGACCGTCATCGAAGGTGAGCACCACGGTCTTGGCCGGCAGGTCGCGGCCGAAAATCTCGCGTTCGCTGTCGCGCATCGACATCGGGTACGGCTCGATCACGCCGTAGTCGCGCAGGATCGCCTCACGGCTGTACTGCTTGCGCAGGTGGGCGATGTAGTCCTCCCACTTCTCACGCTTCAGGTCGATGGCGCGGGTGCGCTCGAAGCGGCTGAAGATGCGGGTGATTTCCTGGTTGTAGTTGCGCTCGATCGCATCGAGTGCCTCTAGGTCCTCGCCGATACGCTGGTGCAGCTTCACCGCCGGCAGCGAGGAATCGGCACCGACGCGCACCTGCAGCTCGCGCAACACTTCGCGAAAAGCCAGGCGATCGGCATCAAACAGCTCCGGCGCCGATTCGATGTAATCGAGCACCGCCGACAGCGTGGCGACACGTTGTGGACTGGCCCCGCGCAGCAGGCGGTCGAACTGGGTGGCGATGGCCTCGCGCTGCGCCAGCCCGTCATGGAACAGCTGCTGGCCGATGCGGCTGGAGGTACTGCGATCCGCCGCCGACTGCTGCGCCTCGTCGGCCAGCAGCACGATGATGCGGCGATGGCCCTCGAGCTGTCCGCGCAGTGCCGCCAGCAGCGGCGCCGCCGCCGCCGGCCCGGTGACTGCATCGGCAGGGACCGCAGCGGCGGTTGCCGCCGGGTTCTCGGCCTCGCTCCGATCAGTGCAACCGCTGAGGCTGGAGGCGGCCAACACCAGTGAAAGCAGCAGCAGACGGGATCGCGAAGGCACGCAGGGCATGGGCAAACTCGGGAAAAAGGAGACTGAACGCAGCTGCCGGCGATTCTAGCGCCGCATGCGAAAAGCCCGCCTTGCGGCGGGCTTTTGGTTACTTGGCTTCGATGACCTTGCTCGGCGTGTCTTCGCCGTGCTTTTTGATCATCCACCACTGCTGGGCCAGGCTCAGGCCGCCGTTGACCACCCAGTACAGCACCAGACCGGACGGCATGAAGGCCATCATCACGCCGAACACCAGCGGCATGAACTGCATCATCTTCTGCTGCATCGGGTCCATGCCCACGGCCGGGGTCAGCTTCTGCGTGAACCACATCACCGCCACGTTGATCACCGGCAGGATGAAGTACGGGTCACGCGCGGTCAGGTCCTGGATCCAGCCGAACCACGGTGCCTGGCGCAGCTCCACCGATTCGACCAGCACCCAGTACAGCGCGAAGAAGATCGGCATCTGGATCAGCAGCGGCAGGCAGCCGCCCAGCGGATTGATCTTCTCCTTCTTGTACAGCTCCATCATGGCGACCTGGAACTTTTGCTTGTCGTCGCCGTAGCGTTCCTTGAGCTGGGCGATGCGCGGCTGGAACTTGCGCATCTTGGCTTGCGACTTGAACTGCGCGTTGGCCAGCGGGAACAGCGCCAGCTTCAGCAGGATCACCAGGCCGACAATCGCCCAGCCCCAGTTGCCGACCAGTTTGTGCACCTGGTTGAGCACCCAGAACAGGCCCTGGCCGATCACCGCCATCAGCGAGAAACGGCTGTAGTCGACCACGCGGTCCAGACCCTTCACGTCTTCCTTGGCGATCTGGTTGACCAGCTTCGGGCCCACCCACAGGCGCGCCTCGGTGCTGACCTTCTGCCCCGGGGCCACGCTGAAGCCCGGACCGCGCGCTTCGATCACATGGCGCGGGCCGTTCTGCGAGAGCAGGTACAGCGCCGACTGGTCGGCCTGCGGAATCCACGCGGTGAAGAAGTGGTGCTGCAGCATCGCCAGCCAGCCGCCGGTGATGGTCTGGTTGACGTTGCCGTCGTCCAGATAGTCGGAGAAGGCGCGGCGCTGGTAGCCATCGGCGGCGCTGTACCAGGTGGCACCGTTGAAGCTGAACGAATCCGGGTTGGTCATGCCCTTGCTGATCACCGGCGGCACGCGGTCGAGCTTGCGGAACACATAGCCCTGCCACGGCGCGGTGCCGGCATTGACCACTTCATCCTTCACGCCGATGGCGTAGTCGCCACGCTTGAAGGTGTAGGTGCGGTGGATGCTGACGCCATTGGGGCCATTCCAGACGAACGGCACCTGGACGCTGTCCTGGCCTTCGGCCAGCACCACCTCGGTGACCGGTTGTGCCGGCTGGAAGCCGTTGGCACCGGGCACCGGCGAGCCGCCCTGACCGGCCCAGCCGGCGGTGGCACTGTACGGATGGGCGGCGTCTTCGGTCAGCAACTGCACCGGCGGGCTGCCGGCAGCCTTGGTCTGCGGGAACTGCAGCAGATCGGCATCGAGCACGCTGCGGCCGTCGAGCACCAGCTTGAGCACGTCGGTGGTGACCGTCACCCGCGGTGCGGTGGTGGCTGCCTCCATAGCGGCTACCGGCGCGGCACCGGCCTGGCCGGGCACGGTGGCCTGCGGCACATTGCCGGCCGGCGGCGGGGCCAGATCGACATCATTGGCGCGGGGTACAGCCGGCTGGGTCGCGGCCACGGTGGCCGGATCCGGCGCCGCCTTTTCCCGACCCCATTCCATCCACAGCAGCACGGCCACCATCAGCCAGGCGAAAATCAGGAATACACGGGTCTGGTTCATCAGCAGGCAGGCTCGGCTCGACCGGAAGCGGCTTCCGGCGCGTTCAAAGGAAAGGGTCCAACACCCTCGCGCGGCGGCATTGTGCCGCTCACGCCAGCAGGGGGCAATGCGCCAGCACGGCGCAGCAGGCGCTCGAACGCCTCGTGGATCTGTTGGTTGCTGGCGGTCTTGGCCGCCGCACGGGCGACTATCACATAGTCGCCACCGGCCAGACACGACCGGAGATGGCGTGTTGCATTGCGCAACACACGCTTGATACGGTTACGACCGACCGCACGCGTGTCGACCTTCCGTGACACTGCCAGTCCCAGCCGGGCGGGGGTATCCCCGTTCAGCCAGTGGAGTGTCATCAGCGGGTCGGACACACGGCGGGCGCCGTTGAAGACCGATGTATATTCGGCACGCGTACGAACCCGCGCAGAGCGAGGAAATCGCTTGCGCGGGAAGGCACTGCTCACGATCGGAGTTGCATTTGCCGCATCACGCGGCAACGCAATCAAGCGCTGAGGACTTTGCGGCCCTTGGCGCGGCGACGCGACAGAATCTTGCGGCCGTCAGCGGTCTTCATACGAGCACGGAAGCCGTGGTCGCGCTTGCGCTTGAGGTTGCTGGGTTGGAACGTGCGCTTGGTGGCCATGGGGGCACCTGTATGAAGTGGACGGAAAGAACCGGAAATTCTATAGAGGGTTACCCCCTCCCGTCAAACCCCAGATTCAACGGGCGGTACGGCGGCGGTGCGTAACTTGTGGATGATCCTGTGAATAAATACGGGACAAGCATTCCCGGCCCGGCCCGGCGGTGGTAGTCTGCGCCATCCACTTCCCCCCTTTCCGGCCTGTGGCCCGGCGGCTTTCTGCGCCCGGCTGACAAGCCTTTGATGACTATTTCTGATGGATGCCTGGTCCCGTTGTCTTGAACGTCTGGAGGCGGAATTTCCGCCGGAAGATGTCCACACCTGGTTGAAGCCGTTGCAGGCCGACCAGCGCGCCGACAGCCTCGTGCTGTATGCGCCCAATGCCTTTATCGTCGATCAGGTGCGCGAACATTACCTGCCGCGCATCGCCGAATTGCTGACCTATTTCGCCGGTTTTGGCGAGGTGGTGCTGGAGGTCGGCTCGCGCCCGCGCGCAGCGGACCCGGCGCCGCTGGCTCCCGTGGCCAGCGCGCCGGCGCCAGCCGCCCCGGCGGTGCCGTTCAACGGCAACATGGATTCGCATTACACCTTTGCCAACTTCGTCGAAGGCCGCAGCAACCAGTTGGGTCTGGCCGCCGCCTTCCAGGCCGCGCAGAAACCAGGCGACCGCGCGCACAACCCGCTGTTGCTGTACGGCGGCACCGGTCTGGGCAAAACCCACCTGATGTTTGCCGCCGGCAATGCGATGCGCCAGGCCAATCCGGCCGCCAAGGTGCTGTATCTGCGCTCGGAACAGTTCTTCAGCGCGATGATCCGGGCGCTGCAGGAAAAGACCATGGACCAGTTCAAGCGCCAGTTCCAGCAGGTGGACGCGCTGCTGATCGACGATATCCAGTTCTTTGCCGGCAAGGACCGTACCCAGGAAGAGTTTTTCCACACCTTCAACGCATTGTTCGACGGCAAGCAGCAGATCATCCTGACCTGCGACCGCTATCCGCGCGAAGTCGAAGGCCTGGAAGCCCGCCTTAAATCGCGTCTGGCGTGGGGCCTGTCGGTGGCGATCGAGCCGCCGGATTTCGAAACCCGTGCAGCGATCGTGCTGGCAAAAGCCCGCGAACGTGGCGCTGACATCCCCGATGATGTCGCGTTCCTGATCGCCAAGAAGATGCGTTCCAACGTCCGCGATCTGGAAGGTGCGCTCAATACGCTCACCGCCCGCGCCAATTTCACCGGCCGGGCGATCACCACCGAATTCGCCCAGGAAACCCTGCGCGATCTGCTGCGCGCCCAGCAGCAGGCCATCAGCATTCCCAACATCCAGAAGGTGGTCGGCGACTACTACGGCCTGCAGATGAAAGATCTGCTGTCCAAGCGCCGCACCCGGTCGCTGGCCCGTCCGCGCCAGGTGGCCATGGCGTTGACCAAGGAATTGACCGAGCACAGCCTGCCGGAAATCGGCGATGCCTTTGCCGGTCGCGACCACACCACCGTGCTGCACGCGGTCCGCCAGATCAAGCATCTGATGGAAACCGACGGCAAGCTGCGCGAGGACTGGGACAAGCTCATCCGCAAGCTCAGCGAGTGAGTGGCCGACCGGCTGCGCCGGCCGCGGGCTTGCGCCGGTTGATCACCTCATTCACCACCGGTTGCCGCCGTCGTGTCGTTGCTGGAAGTGCGGCAATGATGCCTGCACACCAAGCGGGCGTCATCGCACAAAACGGTGCATCATTCCGGGGTAAGCACGGGAGAATCTGTGGATAAAAAGGCCGGTTATTTCAGGCGCAAATCTATCCACAGGTTCATCCCCCTGCTCGGGGTCAGTAATACAGAGGGTTTCAGGTATTGAAAACCTTTGAATAACAAACACTTAGGTGTGTTTTAAACGAAATCTGGCTCTACCATCACCACCAAGCTTTTGATTTAAACCACATCTTTTAAAGCATAGGGGCACGAAACCACATGCGTTTCACACTGCAGCGCGAAGCCTTTCTCAAGCCGTTGGCCCAGGTCGTCAACGTGGTAGAACGCCGCCAGACTCTGCCGGTTCTGGCCAATTTCCTGGTCCAGGTCCAGGAGGGCCAGTTGTCGTTGACCGGTACCGATCTGGAAGTGGAAATGGTCTCCCGCATCGCCGTTGACGATGCCCAGGACGGCGAAACCACCATTCCGGCGCGAAAGCTGTTCGAAATCATCCGCGCCCTGCCCGATGGCAGCCGTATCACGGTCTCGCAGACCAGTGACAAGATCACCGTGCAGGCCGGGCGCAGCCGTTTCACGCTGGCCACCCTGCCGGCCAACGACTTCCCGTCGGTGGATGAAGTGGAAGCCACCGAGCGCGTGGTGGTGCCGGAAGCGGCACTGAAGGAACTGATCGAACGCACCGCGTTCGCGATGGCGCAGCAGGACGTGCGATATTACCTCAACGGTCTGCTGTTCGACCTGCGCGACAAGACGCTGCGCTGCGTGGCTACTGATGGCCACCGTCTGGCGCTGTGTGAAACCGCGCTGGAAAACAGCAACGGAGCCAAGCGCCAGATCATCGTGCCGCGCAAGGGCGTGACCGAATTGCAGCGTCTGCTGGAAGGCGGCGAGCGCGAAGTCGAGCTGGAAGTCGGCCGCAGCCACGTGCGTGTCAAACGCGACGATGTGACCTTCACTTCCAAGCTGATCGATGGCCGTTTCCCGGATTACGAAGCCGTCATTCCGATCGGCGCCGATCGGGAAGTGAAAGTCGAGCGTGAAACCCTGCGCGCTTCCCTTCAGCGTGCGGCGATCCTGTCCAACGAGAAGTACCGCGGTGTGCGTGTGGAAGTGAGCCCGGGCCAGCTGAAGATCAGCGCGCACAACCCGGAGCAGGAAGAAGCCCAGGAAGAGATCGAAGCCGATACCACGGTCAGTGATCTGGCCATTGGCTTCAACGTCAACTACCTGCTGGATGCGCTGTCGGCGTTGCGCGACGAGCATGTGGTGATCCAGCTGCGCGATTCAAACTCCTCGGCCCTGGTGCGTGAAGCCAGCAGCGAGAAGTCGCGTCACGTGGTGATGCCGCTGCGCCTCTGACCGATGTTCCACGTGGAACACGAAAAAGCCCGGCATCGCCGGGCTTTTTTTTGCGTTTTTCGTGCTCATTGGTGATAGCTGGATTTCAGGCCGACCACGTCAAGGCAGCCAGCTTCCCAAGGCCTGCCGTTTTCTTGCATCAAGCACAGCGCCTTCCCCGTGGAACGTGGTGATATCCCTTGTCGTGGAAATTTTTCTGGTCAGTCGTTGCAGCCGACGAGCCGGAGAAACGCCGAGATCGAGTTCCTCTGCTCCCGAGGCGGCACGCGCTTTTTCCTGTAGCGCTTGCCGTGGGTTGTGACCGTGAGATCAGGCAGCTAAGACGTTGCGCCCAGCAAAACCGTTACCTGCCTCGTTCCTCAAGGCTGGACGCGTTTTCTGCTTCTATCAAAGCTTTTAAATTAGAAGATAAATCAAAAGCTTGGTGGTGATGGTAGGGGCAGATTTCATGTAGAACTCTATCAAGTTATTGTTTTATATGGATTTGATGGCATTGAAACCCCCTGTAGAACCCGGGGTCTAGCCTGTGGATAGCTGTGCATAAGTCGCGACAGGGGTAAAAGAGCTGTTTTTATCCACAGGTTGCCCTACTTATACACAAGCTTTGTGCCCTGTTCTGTCCTTGCCCGGATTAGGCTGTGATTTCGTGAAATCTGCACGGGTATTCCCGCCACGGCGTTTCAGATTTCAAAGAATTGCGGGTGTTCGTCATTCCGTCCTGCCGGTGACGCGGACACTGCGCACGGGGTACAGGGCCAGATGCTTTAAGCTGAGCCTCTGTTCGTTGCGGATGGCGCAGCGGCATCGGGTTTTTCAGCAGAGCGTCAATGCATATCGTCCGTGTGGCCCTGAACCGTGTTCGCCGGTTCGATTCCGTGGAACTGGCCCCCCGCCCCGGCATCAACCTGATCACCGGTGACAATGGCGCCGGAAAAACCAGTCTCTTGGAGGCACTGCACTTGATGGCCTATGGCCGCAGTTTCCGCGGGCGGGTACGCGATGGTCTGGTGCAGAAACAGGCTGAAGGCCTGGATGTGTTCGTGGAATGGGAGGAACGGGGCCCTGCGGGCAGTGCCGTACAGCGACGTCGTGCCGGACTGGCCCATAGCGGCCATACCTGGCGAGGCCGTCTGGATGGCGAAGACGTCTCGCAACTGGGAACGCTGTGCGCGGCCCTGGCGGTGGTCACGTTCGAACCGGGTAGCCATGCGCTGGTCAGTGGCGGCAGTGAACCGCGCCGGCGCTTCGTGGATTGGGGATTGTTCCACGTGGAACCCGATTTTCTTCCGCTTTGGCGGCGCTACACACGGGCGCTGAAGCAACGCAACGCCCTGCTCAAAAGCGGGGCCAGCGCCACGGCACTGGATGCGTGGGATCACGAGCTGGCCGAATCCGGTACCCCGCTGACCTCCCGCCGCCAGCACTACCTGGAACGCTTGCAGGATCGGGCCATCCGGATCGCCGCCGACCTGGCGCCGTCCCTGCAATTGCAGGCGCTGGAGCTGCAACCGGGCTGGCGCCGCCAGGAAATGGCCCTGGCCGACGCACTGCTGCTTGGCCGGGATCGTGACCGGATGGCCGGCTACACCTCGGTCGGGCCGCATCGGGCCGACTGGAGTACCCGTTTTGCCCAGATTCCGGGCCGGGACGCGCTGTCCCGCGGGCAGGCCAAGCTGACCGCGCTGGCGTGTCTGTTGGCGCAAGCCGAGGATTACGCGGACCAGCGGGGCGAATGGCCGGTGATCGCCCTGGATGATCTGGCATCGGAGCTGGACGGCAGACACCAGCAGCGCGTCCTGGGGTGGCTGGCGCAGACCCCGGCGCAGGTGTTCATCACCGCCACCGAACCGCCGGCAGCGCTGGCAGATTCCCCCACCGCGCCGACCCGGTTCCACGTGGAACATGGCGTGGTTCAGCGCCTCGATTGACCGTCCCGGGCGCTCAATGGCCCGGCTGGTATAATTTGGCGGCAATCCCCTATCTCTCGTACCCGGCCATGATGGCGGGCGTACGACCTGCGGAGCCTACGGCAAGCGCAATGACTGAAAAACAGAACACCCCGGCAAACAACGGCAACTACGACGCCAACAGCATTACCGCCCTGGAGGGCTTGGAGGCTGTCCGTAAGCGTCCTGGTATGTACATCGGTGACGTCCATGACGGCACCGGTCTGCACCACATGGTGTTCGAGGTGGTCGACAACTCCATCGACGAAGCCTTGGCCGGTCATGCGGACCAGGTCTCGGTCACGATCCACGCCGACGGCTCGGTCGCGGTCTCGGACAATGGGCGGGGTATTCCGACCGGCAAGCACGAACAGATGAGCGCCAAGCTGGGCCGCGAAGTCTCCGCCGCCGAGGTGGTGATGACCGTGCTGCACGCCGGCGGCAAGTTCGATGACAACAGCTACAAGGTCTCCGGTGGTCTGCACGGCGTCGGTGTCAGCGTGGTCAACGCGCTGTCGCAGAAACTGTTGCTGGACATCTACCAGGGCGGTTTCCACTACCAGCAGGAATACGCCGATGGCGCTCCGTGCGGCCCGCTGCGGCAGCTCGAAGCCAGCAGCAAGCGCGGTACGACCCTGCGTTTCTGGCCCTCGCTCAAGGCGTTCCACGACAACGTCGAATTCCATTACGAAATCCTGGCGCGCCGCCTGCGCGAGCTCTCCTTCCTGAACTCCGGCGTCAAGATCGTTCTGGTCGATGAGCGCGGCGAAGGCCGGCGCGACGACTTCCACTACGAAGGCGGCATCAAGAGCTTCGTGGAGCATCTGGCGCAGCTCAAGACCCCGTTGCACCCCAACGTCATCGCGGTGACCGGTGAGCACAACGGCATCACCGTGGAAGTGGCGCTGCAGTGGACCGATTCCTACCAGGAAACGATGTACTGCTTCACCAACAACATCCCGCAGAAGGATGGCGGTACCCACCTGGCCGGTTTCCGCGGCGCGCTGACCCGGGTGCTGAGCAACTACATCGAGCAGAACGGCATCGCCAAGCAGGCCAAGATCAGCCTGACCGGTGATGACATGCGCGAAGGCATGATCGCGGTGCTCTCGGTGAAGGTGCCGGACCCGAGCTTCTCCAGCCAGACCAAGGAAAAGCTGGTCAGTTCGGATGTGCGACCGGCGGTGGAAAACGCCTTCGGCCAGCGGCTGGAAGCGTTCCTGCAGGAAAACCCGAACGAAGCCAAGGCCATCACCGGCAAGATCGTCGATGCCGCCCGTGCCCGTGAGGCCGCGCGCAAGGCGCGCGATCTGACCCGCCGCAAGGGTGCGCTGGATATCGCCGGCCTGCCCGGCAAGCTGGCCGACTGCCAGGAAAAGGATCCGGCCCTGTCGGAACTGTTCATCGTCGAGGGTGACTCGGCCGGTGGCTCGGCCAAGCAGGGCCGCAACCGCAAGAACCAGGCGGTGCTGCCGCTGCGCGGCAAGATACTCAATGTCGAACGTGCCCGCTTCGACCGCATGCTGGCCTCCGACCAGGTCGGCACGCTGATCACCGCGCTGGGTACCGGCATCGGCCGCGACGAGTACAACCCGGACAAGCTGCGTTACCACAAGATCATCATCATGACCGACGCCGACGTCGACGGCGCGCACATCCGCACGCTGCTGTTGACGTTCTTCTACCGGCAGATGCCGGAGCTGATCGAGCGCGGTTACGTGTATATCGGCCTGCCGCCGCTGTACAAGATCAAGCAGGGCAAGACCGAGCTGTACCTGAAGGACGACCCGGCACTGGACGCCTATCTGGCCAACAGCGCGGTGGAAAACGCCGCGTTGATTCCGGCCAATGGTGAGCCGCCGATCGAAGGCGTGGCGCTGGAAAGCCTGCTGCTGGCCTACGCGGCGGCGCAGGACGCGATCGACCGCAATGCCCATCGCTACGACCGCAGCCTGCTCGAAGCGCTGGTCGATTTCACGCCGATGGACCTGGAACACCTGCGTACCGCGGGCGAGGACGAAGGCCTGGATGCACTGGCCAAGCACCTGAACCGGGGCAGCCTGGGAACGCCGCGCTATACGCTGGAACTGCAGGAACCCACCGAACAGCGCCCGGCCGCGGTGCTGGTCACCCGTCGCCACATGGGCGAGGAGTTGATCCAGGTGCTGCCGCTGGCGGCGTTCGAATCGGGGGAACTGCGCGCCCTGCACAAGGCCTCGCAGTTGCTGCACGGTCTGGTACGGGAAGGCGCACGGATCAGCCGTGGCAACAAATCGGCCGAAGTCAGCGGGTTTGCCCAGGCCCAGGCCTGGTTGCTGGAGGAAGCCAAGAAGGGCCGCCAGATCCAGCGCTTCAAGGGCCTGGGTGAAATGAACCCGGAACAGCTGTGGGACACCACGGTGAATCCGGATACCCGGCGTCTGCTGCAGGTCCGCATCGAAGATGCGGTGGCGGCCGACCAGATCTTCAGCACCCTGATGGGCGATGTGGTGGAACCGCGTCGTGACTTCATCGAGGACAACGCGCTGAAGGTCATGAACCTGGATATCTGACCCACCAGTCCCAAGACGGGCGTTGCATCGCGCAGCGCCCGTTTTTTTTTACCGCTCTGCCAAGGATCGCGATGTCCGCCCAGCCCCCGCTTCCGTCCGCTCCCGCCGTTGCACGCTCCGCAGCGGGTATCCGCCAGGCCGGTTCGCCGGTTGCAGGGTTCTTTCTCGATCTGCTGATCGCCGCGGCCACACTGCTGGGCCTGAGCCTGCTGTGCAGTGTGGTCTGGGGGCTATGGCGCGGGGTGGAGGTCGGCCGGGAGGCCGCCCGCAGCGGGACCAGCCTGTCCGCGGCCGCCGACATGGCGCAGTTGCTCGGCCAACCCGGCGCCCTGGCGCAGATGCTGATGGCGTTGATCTCCACCGGGGGGGCCGCACTGCTGGTGTATGTCTGGCGGCGCCGTGCCACCTCGGCCGAACGCGGCATCTCCGCCCACGCGCTCCGGCGCGGATCGACCTGGGGCTGGACACTGCTGGTGGCTGCGCTGGTCTTTGCCGGCAGCAGTTTCATCGGCTGGAGCGCCAAGCAGCTCGGCATCGAGCCGGTGCCGACCAATCTGCCGTTGATGGAACAGGCGCTGGCCAATTTTCCGCTGTTTCTGCTGCTGTTCGCAGTGTTCCTGGCGCCGGCCTACGAGGAGCTGCTGTTCCGCCGGGTGCTGTTCGGACGCCTGTGGGCTGCCGGTCGCCCTGCACTGGGTATTGTCCTGAGCAGTGCCGCCTTCGCGTTGATGCACGAGGTCCCCGGCACCAGCGCCAACGGCCTGCCCGAGATTCTCCAGCTCTGGCTCATCTACGGCGGCATGGGCGCGGCCTTCGCGTGGCTGTACCGCAAGACCGGCACGCTGTGGGCTGCCATCGCCGCCCATGCGATCAACAATGCCATCGCTCTGGGCGCGCTGGTGGTGTTCGGTACCGGCTAAATCTGCACGTCGGATTGACGGAAAATTAAGCCAGCCGCCCGCACACTGCGGGCATGAATAAGGGGGCTTGCGTGAAATCGATTCTTTGTGCGTTGACCATCGGTTTGCTGCTGAGCGCCTGCGCCACCACCACCTCGCCCACCGGGCGCCGCCAGGTGGTCGGTGGCGTGTCCCAGCAGCAGCTGGATCAACTCGGCGCGCAGGCATTTTCCGAGATCAAGGCCAAGCAGACCCTGAGCCGCGACGGCACCCAGAACGGCTATGTGCAGTGCGTGGTCAATGCCCTGGTCGCGCAGCTGCCTGCCCAGTACCGTGGCGTACGTTGGGAAACCGCGCTGTTCGTCGACAAGGAGCCCAACGCCTTCGCATTGCCAGGCGGAAAAGTGGGCGTCAATACCGGCATTTTCAGTGCCGCCAAAAACCAGGATCAGCTGGCCGCGGTGATCGGCCACGAAATCGGCCATGTGATCTCGCGTCACCACGAAGAGCGCCTGACCCGCCAGCAGGGCACCCAGATCGGACTGGGCATCATCGGCGCATTGGCCGGCGCGGCCTATGGCGATGCGGGAACTAGCGTGGTCAACCAGTTCGGCGGCCTCGGCGCGCAGGGGCTGATCCTGCTGCCGGGCTCACGCACCCAGGAAGGTGAAGCCGATGAGGTAGGCCAGCGGTTGATGGCGCAGGCCGGTTTTGACCCGGCCCAGGCGGTGGATCTGTGGCAGAACATGATGGCGGCCGGCGGCAACCGTTCGCCGCAGTGGCTCTCCACCCATCCCGATCCGGCCAACCGCATCCGCCAACTGCAACGCGATATCCCGATGTTGCAGCCCGTTTACCAGCAGGCGCGCCAGGCGGGCCGCATCCCGCGCTGCGGTTGACCCGGGGCGACCGATGCGGGCAGTCCCCTGGACATTGGTGCAATACAGCATCGGAAGTGATTTCTCCATCAAATATTTTCTGGTACGTTTGCCGGCTCTGCTTTTTCCAGACCGTCCGTTTTCAGTGCCGCCCTGGCGGTTTCAACGAGGTGAACCATGATTTCCCACAGCCCCAAGAAAGCAGTGCTTTCCGTTCTGATTGCGACCCTGCTCGGCGGTGTTGTGGTTGCCGATGCCTTTGCCCAGGCGCGTTCGTCTGATCGCAACGAGCGTCGCAGCAAGGGGAGCGCCAAGGCTGAAGTGCTCTTTCCGGAAGCCACCCGCACCGAGCCGAACGGCAAGCCTTCTTCGAAGATGGGCGGCAAGCTGCAGAAGCTGTTCGCCGCGTACAACAAGGACGACTACGCGCAGACCCGCACGCTGGCCGATGAAATCATCGCCTCGGCCGATGCCAACGATTACGACAAGGCCGTTGCCAACCAGCTCGCCTCACAGGCGGCCTACAACCTGGATGATGGCGCCGCCACCAAGCAGTATCTGCAGCAGGCCATCGCGCTGAACCAGCTGGACAACAACGGCCACTTCCAGGCGATGTTGATGCTGGCCCAGCTGCAGCTGCAGGACGAGCAGTACGCCGAGGGGCTGGCCACTCTGGACAAGTACTTTGCCGAGTCCAAGTCGGCCAAGCCGGAAGAACTGGTCATCAAGGGCCAGGCGCTGTACCAGACTGAAAAGTATGCCGAAGCCATTCCGGTGCTGAAGGCGGCCATCGCCGCTTCGCCCGAGCCCAAGGACAACTGGAACCAGCTGCTGATGGCCGCCTACGCCGAAGCGGGCCAGACCGCTGAAGCGGTCAAGGAAGCCGAAGCACTGGCGGCCAAGAATCCGGCCGACAAGAAGGCGCAATTGAATCTGGCCAGCATGTACATGCAGGCTGACCAGATGGACAAGGCGGCCGCGGTGATGGACAAACTGCGCGCCGCTGGCCAGCTCACAGAAGAGCGCGAGTACAAGCAGCTGTACTCGATCTATGCCAACACCGACAACAAGGAACGGGACGTCATTGCGGTGATCAACGAGGGCCTGGAGAAGGGCATCCTCAAGCCGGACCACCAGGTCTACCTGGCACTGGCGCAGTCGTACTACTACAGCGACCAGGTACCGCAGGCGATTGACGCGTGGCGCAAGGCGGCGCCGCTTTCCAAGGATGGCGAGACGTACCTGAATCTGGCACGTGTGCTGCACTCGGAGGGGCGTATTCCGGAGGCCAAGCAGGCCGCGCGGGACGCGTTGGCCAAGGGTGTCAAAAACCCGGCTGATGCAAACAAAATCATCAACCTGAAGTAAGCAGGAATAACGCCTGAACAGCTGCATTTGTGATGCGCAGCTGGTCAGGATTGGTATAAGCTTGGAGGTTCCTGCGGTGTCATGCACCGCTGAATCAGGGGCGCCATAACAGCGTCGTCCCGACCCCACTAAAGAGCTCTTGGCGCATGACGGAACAACTGGTCTTCCACCACAGGTATGACGGCGAGAAAGATAAGGGTCTGAGCTGGCCCCGTATCGCCGGTATCGCCTTTGTAATCGCACTGCATCTTGCAGCCCTGATGATGCTTCTGATTCCTGCCGTGGCTCCCAAGGCCGCCGCGGAAAAGGAACGCAATGTCATGGTGACGCTGGTCGACGCGCCGCCGCCGCCTCCGCCACCGCCGCCGCCGCCGCCGCCGACGGATACCCCGCCGCCGCCGGTCAAGAACCTCGCGCCGCCGAAGCCCTCGCCGTTGCCGCCGCCGCCGGAAGCACCGCCGATCGACGTCGCTGAACCGCGTCCGACCGACGTGGTGACGCCACCGTCGCCGCCGGCCCCGCCGGCGCCTCCGGTCGACATCCAGGCCAGCGTGGACATCTCGTCCAAGAACATGAACCCGCCGCGTTATCCGCCGGCCGCTTTCCGCGCCGGTATCCAGGGCGAGGTCATCCTGATCATTGATGTCGATGCCAACGGCAATGTCACCAATGTGTCTGTCGAGAAGTCCAGTCGCAATCGCGATCTCGACCGGGCTGCAATGGAAGCGGCGCGCAAGTGGAAGTTCAACCCCGCCCAGAGCGGTGGGGCGAAGGCAGCTGGTCGCGTCCGCGTCCCGGTCAACTTTGCGCTGAGCTGATCCCGGCGGCGGCCCTGACGGCCGCCCCCGCGGAACGTTTTTCGTACTTAGCTACACCCTTTAACACCACACACAACAAAGGTAAGCGTCATGCTGCAGGAAATTTTCATCGCCGCTGCTGCCGGGGGCAACGCAAACAACGCGCTCTCGCAGATGGGCTTCGAGCACCTGATCCACGAGATGACCTCCCAGCCGGGCGACTTCGCCGTCTCTTGGGTCGTGCTGATCACCCTGGTGGTGATGTCGGCCATGTCCTGGTACTGGACGGTCATCAACACCTTCCGCACCGCGCGCCTGAAGTCCGCTTCTGACCGCGTGCCGAGCCTGTTCTGGGATGCCCCGAACGCGCAGGAAGCTGTCCGTGCGATGGAAGAGCAGGCCGCTTCGGAGCCGTTCTCCAAGATTGCCCTGGACGCTGCCCAGGCGGCCGCCCATCACCAGCAGGCTGGTGCCGGCGAAACCCTGAGCCGTTCTGAGTTTGTGGACCGCGCCCTGCGTCAGGCCGTGACCCGCGAATCCAACAAGCTGCAGGGTGGTATGATCCTGCTGGCCACCGTCGGTGCGACCGCTCCGTTCGTGGGTCTGCTGGGTACCGTGTGGGGCATCTACGGCGCGCTGATCAAGATCGGTGCCACCGGTTCGGCCTCGATCGACGCCGTTGCCGGCCCGGTGGGGGAAGCCCTGATCATGACCGCCATCGGTCTGTTCGTGGCTATCCCGGCCGTGTTCGCCTTCAACTTCTTCAGCAAGATCAACAGCGCGACGGTCAGCAAGTTCGACACCTTCGCCCACGATCTGCACGACTTCTTCGCCACCGGTTCGCGCGTCCGCTAATCCGGCAAGCCAAGCAGTCCTCGCAACGATATAGACGGAGCCCGTTATGGCTTTCAGTAGTGACAACAGCAGCGGCCCCATGGCCGACATCAACGTGACGCCCCTCGTGGACGTGATGCTGGTGCTGCTGATCATCTTCATCATCACGGCTCCCCTGATGTCCCACAAGGTCAAGGTCGAGCTGCCAGAGGCCAACCTGGTCATCAATCCGGACGACGCCGAAAAGCGCCCGAGCCCGATTACGGTGGCAGTCAAGGAAGACGGTTCGCTCTACTGGAACGACGAAGAGGTCTCCAAGGAGACCTTGGAGTCGCGTTTCGCCACGGCTGCCCAGCAGACCCCCCAGCCTCCGCTCAACTTGCGTGGTGACAAGACCACCAAGATGAAGGTGATCAACGAAGTCACCAAGATCGCGCAGGGCCAGGGCATGTTGGACGTCGGTTTCGTTGCCACCAAAGAAAAGGGGCAATAAGCGATGGCTTTCAGTAGTGGTGGTAACAAGGGCCCCATGGCCGACATCAACGTCACGCCCCTCGTGGACGTGATGCTGGTGCTGCTGATCATCTTCATTGTGACCGCGCCGATCATGACCTACCCGATCGCCGTGGATCTGCCGCAGCGGGTGATCAACCCGCCGCCGCAGCTCAAGGAGCCGCCGCCGCCGATCGAGCTGCGTGTGGATGCCAGCAACCAGGTGTACTGGAACAACAGTCCGGTCAACGTGGCTGAGCTGCAGCAGCGCATGGAAGAGGAAGTACAGAAGGATCCGACCAACCAGCCGGAACTTCGCATCGACGCCAATCCGGATTCGGAGTACGAGGTCATGGCCAAGATTCTGGCCCAGGCCAAGAACGCCCGCATGCTCAAGATCGGTTTCGTACAGTAATACGCAACACCAAGTCATGACGCGACTGGAAAACGCCCTCGAGCAATCGGGGGCGTTTTTTTCTGCCCGGCGTTCTTCGCCCGCGTGCGCAGTGGCTGGCACTCGCAGCTGTCCCTAATGAAACCCCGGCGCTGTGGGCAAGCCGGGCACCGTGCTGCCGCCTGGTGCGATGGCTGTTGTTGGACATGCCGAGGGCGCGCAATGACGCTCCTGCGGTAGCCGGCGGAGCCGCCCTCTTGCTTTATACGCACCCGACAAGGTGCTGCGCGGGGCCGCCTGTGTGGTGCGGTTGCGGGACACAGGTGCCCCCACCCTTGGCGCGGGTGGCTTGGAGAGCCCCGGGAGCGCGGCCTTTTCAGATGCTTCGCAACGGCAGTACGGACGTGCGCACCCACCACGTGGCCGGGCGCACGCGTACACGCAGCGGCGGGGAGCACTTCTTTCTCCGTGGCAGGTGAAGCAACCTGCGCGCAGCACGTGCCTTTCCTGCACCGCCTGGCCGCCAGTCGCTTTGAGGGACGCGCGCAGCCCGCAGAGACGGCGAAAAAGATCTGCTCCAAAGTGCGAGGAATCCCCGCCCACCAGTGGTGGACGAGGTAGAAGCGCTGCCGCGCTGGTGCGGTGAGCGGCAGTCCGGTGGAACGCCTGCGTGCCGGGGCGACCCTCAGGCGTTGCCGGATGCGACCCCGCTGATCGCGGCGAGATAGCCGCCGACGGTGGTCTCCAGCCCCTCGTACAGGGCTTCGCTGATCAGCGCATGGCCGATGGAGACTTCCTGCACGCCGGGCACGTGGCGCAGGAACGTGGCCAGGTTGGCCTGCGACAGATCATGGCCGGCATTGACCCCAAGACCGGCGGCCTGCGCGCGGCGCGCGGCGTCGGCAAACACCGCAAGTGTGGCGGTTGGATCGCCTTCGGCAAAGGCTTCGGCGTAGGGGCCGGTGTACAGCTCGACGCGGTCGGCGCCGAGCGCGGCGGCCTGGGCGATGTCGGGATTGCCGGCATCGACGAACAGGCTGACCCGGCAGCCGTAGCTTTTGAGTGCGGCGATCAGCGGGCGCAGGCGTTCCCCATCCCGGGTGAAGTCGAAGCCGTGATCGGAGGTCAGCTGGCCATCCCCATCGGGTACCAAGGTAGCCTGGGCCGGGCGGGTCTGCTCGCACAGCGGCAGCAGGCCCGGATAGCCCTCGCGCGGCGGGGCGAACGGATTGCCTTCGATATTGAATTCAACCCCGTGCTGCTGGGTCAGTGCGGACAACGCCAGCACGTCGTCGGCGCGGATATGGCGCTGGTCCGGGCGCGGATGCACGGTGATGCCGTGCGCACCGGCGCGCAGACAGGTCATCGCCGCCCGTACCACGTCAGGCTCCCCCCCGCCGCGCGAATTACGCAGCACCGCGATCTTGTTGACGTTGACGCTGAGGAAAGTCATGGCTGCGGGGATTCCCGATCCGGCTTTGCCGGCTGCACTGGGGGGGGCGGAGCGACGGTCGGCGCGGCGGCATCGACGCGGAATTGTTCGCGCAGCGCCTGCAGTTCCGCCGGATGCAACGCACGCGGCGCATCGGTCAGAGCGCCGCCGATACGGGCGGCATAGAGGCCCTTCACCCACAGCAGCGCAAACACCAGCGATGCCAGCAGCGAGAGCAACAGCAGCCAGGTCTGTGTGGCCGAGATGGCGAGCACGAACGCACCCAGCGCGAGCAGCAGGAACAGCCAGTACATGACGATCTCCCGGTAGAGGGAAGGAAGTGTAACGGGGCTAGCCGGCACGGTTCCACGTGCCGCCGTCGCGTATCAGAGCAAGGGGGACGCCAGCCGTGCGAATGCTTCGGGCAGACGCTGGCGCCACAGCGAACGGCTGCGGTTGGGCTGCACCTCGACGGCACGGTCGAACTCGGCTTGCAGGATGGCGTCCAGTTCGGCGGTCAGCTGGCGGTCGCTGTACATCATCGACAGCTCGAAATTCAGGCGGAAACTGCGATGGTCGAAATTGGCGGTGCCGACGATGCAGGTGCTGTCATCGGCGATGAAGGCCTTGCTGTGCAGCATGCGCGGGCCGTACTCGTAGATGCGCACCCCCGCTTCGAGCAGCTCGTCGAAATAGGAACGCGCGGCAAAGGTGACGAATCGCGAGTCGCTGAGCTTGGGCACCATCAGCCGGGTATCCAGCCCGCCGAGTGCGGCCGAGGTCAGCGCCATGCGCGCGGCCTCGCCCGGCACAAAGTACGGCGTCACCAGCCACACGCGCCGCTTGGCTTCCTGGATGGCGGCCACATGCAGGCGGTGGATCGCCTCCCAGGCCGAATCCGGCCCGGACACCAGCACCTGCGCGTTGATCTGGCCGCACTCGCGGGCCGGCACCGTGGCTGGGAACAGGTCGCCGCGCTCGAAGCGTTCCGGCGCCTGGTCGGTGGCGTAGATCCAGTCCTCCAGAAACACCAGCTGCAGGCTGTGGACAACATGGCCGCGGATGCGCATGTGCAGGTCACGGTAGGCGTTGGCATTGCGGCTGTCGTCCTCCTCGTCGGTGACGTTGATGCCGCCGGTGAAGGCGATCTCGCCATCGACCACCACCAGCTTGCGGTGGGTGCGCAGGTTCAGCCATGGCCGTTTGAACGGCTTGAGCAGCTGCCGCGGATGGAACCAGGCCACCTCGCCGCCAGCGTCCAGCAGCGGTTGCAGGAAGCGGCGCCGGATCTTCGAGGAACCCACCGCGTCGAGCAGCAGCCGTACCTTGACCCCGGCGCGGGCGCGCGCGACCAGCGCATCGCGCATCGCGGTGCCGGCGTGGTCGGGCTCGAAGATGTAGTACTCCAGATTCACATGGCGGCGGGCGTCGCCGATGGCGGCCAGGATCGCCGCATAGGTCGCCGCGCCATCCACCAGCCAGTCCACCGCGGTCGCGGTGCTTGGCGCCAGCCCGGTGGTCGCCTGCCCTACCCGCGCCAGTTCGGTGCAGCGGGTATCGGGCGGACAGACCGCCTCGTAGGTGCCCATGCCCGCGCGTGAACGGCCGCGGCGCAGGCGCTGGCGCACGATCTTCTGCGGACCGAACAGGTAGAACACGAACAGGCCGATGTATGGCAGCGCCGCCAGCGACAGGATCCAGCTCAGCGTCGCGACCGGCTCGCGCTTCTGCAGCACGATGTAGCCGGCCAGCACCAGCAGATAGGCCACATAGGCCACCGCCAGGATCTGCCCCCAGTGGGGAATGCTCGACAGGCTTGTCCACAGCTCTTGGAGGGTTTGGCGCATGGGCCGATTCTAGCCGCGGGCGGGAGGCGCGCGCGGGGAGTTGATGTTGCGTTGCGTCAATTTGTACACAAGTGTAATATACCGGGATGAATAAACAGCTCCCGGCGGCCAGCGGCTACGCCAGCATCGATGAGAAGCTGGCGATCAGCAGCGCTCGCCATCCCGGCTTTCCCCGTGACCAGGCCATGCTGGCGCGGCTGGTCAAGCTGGTGCACAAGCTGTTCTGCGATCACGGCAACGCCTTGTTGCGCGATTACGGCATCAGCCATCCCGAGTACAACGTGCTGATGATGCTCGACGGCTCCGAAGCGGGCCTGAGTCCGTCGCAGATCAGCGAGGCCGCCAGCGAAAAGTCCTCCAACGTCACCCGCCTGATCGACCAGCTGCTGGCCAAGGGCCTGGTCAGCCGTGAACCCAGCGGGGAAGACCGCCGCAAGCTGGTGGTGCGGCTTACCGCCGCCGGCGAGCAGCTGATCGAAACCGTGATGCCGGCGGTGATCGCGCAGCTGCAGCGCTTCTTCAGCGGAGTGGAAGCACAGGAGCTGCAGCAGATGGAAGCCCTGCTCACGCGGGTGCTGGTGGGGCTGGAAACCCGGGCATGAGTACGCATCCGGCTGAGTGCGCGCCGGGTGCCGGGAAGCTGTCCCGCTGGACCGGCACGCTGCGCCACGCCATGACCGGCGAGGGGGCGGTCTGGGCCTACATCGGCAAGGTGCTGGTGGCCCTGTACCTGTCCGGCTGGATCGCGATGCGGCTGGGGATGAGTTCGCCGGGCACGGCGATGATCACCGTGCTGGTGGTGATGAACCGCAATACCGGCATGGTCCTGGCCAAGGCGTTCTATCGCGGGCTCGGCACCGTGGTCGGCTGTGCGATGGCGGTGCTGATCGTGGCGCTGTTTCCGCAGAGCCCGGTGATGCTGGTGACGGTGATGGCGCTGTGGGCCGGCTTCTGTGCCGGCGGCTCGGTGTGGAGCCGCGGCATGGCCTCCTATGGCTTCGTGTTGGCCGGCTACACGGTGGCGATGATCATGCTGCCGGTGATCCACCAGCCCCAGCACATCCTCAACAGCGCGCTGGAACGCACCGGTGAAGTGCTGCTGGGCATGGCGGTGACCAGTATCGTGTTCGACGTGCTGTGGCCCAACCGCCTGCGCGCCGGCCTGCGCGCGGCCGATGACGGCAACCTCAACGACTTCCTGGATTTCGTTGCCGGTGCGATCGGCGGGCGGCTGCAGGGTTTCGAGGTGATCGAACGCACCCAGAGCCGCGTGGTGCAGGGCGCGCTGCAGTTCGAGGAGCTGCGGGCCACCGCGTATTTCGACGATCCGATCCTGCGCAGCCGCAACGGCCAGCTCAAGCTGATCAACCAGCACTTCATGGCCGCGACCTCGCGGTTCCAGGCGCTGCACCACCACATGGACCGAATGCGGCGTCGCGGCGAGGACGAGGTGGTCGCCGCGGTGCGCAGCGTGCTGCAGCCGCTGCCGTTGCTGCTGGAGGACCCGACGCTGCGCGGCGACCGGCTTGCACTGGCCACGCGCCTGCGTCACTGGGGCCAACAGCTGGAAGGCGCATTGGCGCAACAGCGGCGGCAGCTGTCGCCCGCACGCGCGGACGGCTTTGATGCCAGCGCGCTGCTGGTACGCCGCTTCGCCGAGGAGCTGCATGCCTATGTGCAGGCCAAGGCGCGGATGGAACGCGGCAAGGGCGCGTTGCGCGCGCGTGCGCCGCGGCTGTCCAAGGTGCGCTTCACCCGTGCCCAGGACGGGTACGCGATTGCCCTGGCGGCCACGCGCTGCTTCGGGGTGATGCTGGCGCTGTCGTTGCTGTGGTTGTGCAGCAGCTGGAACCAGGGCGGGCTGGCGGTGTTCGGCGTGTCCGCGCTGGTGGCGATGGCCTCGGCCGCCCCGGATCCGCTGTGGGTGGTACGGCGGGCCACCCTCGGTCATCTGGTGGCACCGTTCTTCGCCCTGCCCGGCTTCATCGCGATGGCGCTGGCGACCGATTTCCCGATGCTGGTGGCGGTCACCCTGCCGACGATGATCGCCGCGCTGTACATCTCCACCCGCCCCCGGTTTGCGGTGACCGGCATGGCGCTCAATGTCGGCATCCTGGTCTCGTGGAACCTGGGACCGTCGTTCCACCCCAGTGCGCAGGCCTATCTGGACAACTCGCTGACGCTGGCCATCGGCGCGTGCGTGGCGATGGCGGTGTTCATGCTGGTGCCGGGGTTGCCGGGCGGCAAACAGCGCCAGCGGCGTCTGCTCGAACGGCTGCGCGCGCAGGTGCAGCTGGCGGTGAGCGCGCCGCTGCCCGGCCTGCTGCCGAAGTTCGAGAGCGTCAGCCGCGAGCTGTTCCAGCAGGTGGCCAGCCGTACTACCCCGGGCAGCCGCGCCTCGCGGCAGCTGTTCGAATGGGCGCTGCTGGTGCACGAGGCCGGCCACAGTGCGATCGACCTGCGGCATGACCTGGCCGAACAATCATTGCCGCCGGCCCTGCAACGGCAGATCGGCCAGGCGCTGGCCCGCCTCGGCCAGTTGTACCGCACGCCGCGCGCGCAGACCCTGCAGGCGGCCCAGGACAGTGTGCAGGCGGCACTGGGCGGACTGTCCGGCCCGCAACCGCAGCCATTGCGCCGCGTGCGCGAGCACCTCTTGCTGCTGCAGATGAGCCTGGAAGACAGCGCCACCGTGCTGGCCGCCTACGTGCAACGTTCGCGCCGCCACCACCGCCTGAAGGAGGCCCGCCATGCCGTATGAAGTTTCCATCGGCGACATCTACTTCCCCGGTGCGCTGGTGCTGGTGGTGCTGTTGTTGCCGGTGTTTGGCCTGCTCGATTTCGGGCTGGGCCGGGTTGGCCTGTATCGCCGCGCGCTGCATCCGTCGCTGGTACGGGTGGCGCTGTTTGCCAGCCTCTACTGCGCGGCGCTGTTGCTGTTTCTTCCCCCCTTTTCCTGACCGAGGTTCCCGATGAAGACCGCCAGCCTGATCCGAGGCGGTGTCACCTGCGTGGTTGTGCTGCTGGCTGCAGTGATGGCCTACGTGGTCTGGCACCAGTACATGCTCTCGCCGTGGACGCGCGATGCGCGCCTGCGGGCCGAAGTGGTGCGCATCGCGCCGGACGTGTCCGGCCTGGTCACCGAAGTCGCGGTGCGGGACAACCAGCCGGTGAAAAAAGGCGAGCTGCTGTTCGTGGTCGATCCGCAGCGCTACCAGCTGGCCGTGGCCCAGGCCGAAGCCGACCTGCGCGCCGCCGAAGCCGCCGCGCGTGCCGCCGGCGCCAGCATCTCGGCCGCCGCGGCCGGGGCCAGCGCCAGCCAGGCCGAGTACCTGATGCGGCAGGAACAGGCGCAGCGTCGTGCCCGGCTCGACGGCGTGGTCTCGCGCGAAGCACAGGCCGACGCCCGTGCCCTGGCCCAGGCCGCGCAGGCCAGCTGGAAACAGGCCCAGGCCGGGACCCATGCCGCCAGCGCCAGCCGCCAGCAGGCCGTGGCCGCATTGCAGCAGGCCCAGGTCGCCCTGGAGCGTGCACGGCTGGACCTGGCGCGCACGCAGGTGCGGGCCAGCGCCGACGGCAGCATCACCAATCTGGACGTGCGGGTGGGCGACTATGCCGCCGCCGGTGTTCCGCGCATGGCGCTGGTGGCCAGTGAAGGCCTGTGGGTCTACGGCTACTTCGAGGAAACCAAGCTGCCCAAGATCCATCGCGGCGATGCGGTGGATATCCGCCTGATGGCCGGCGGCGTGCACCTGCGCGGCACCGTCGAAGGCATCGCCACCGGCATCGCCGATGCGGCCGGCCCGACCGGCAGCAACCTGCTGGCCGAGGTCGAGCCCACCTTCAACTGGGTGCGGCTGGCCCAGCGCGTGCCGGTGCGGGTCAGCATCGATCCGCGTTCGGTGCCCGAGGGCGCGGTGCTCAGCGCCGGGATGAGCGCCACGCTGGTGATCCAGGGCGTGGACACAAAGCACAAGCCCGGCTGAAGCGCGCGGGCGCTGAATACGGACCGTCGCGCCCGCTGCGACGGCCGCGCGCTAGCGTAGGCGCATGCCTACACCCACCCCCATCAAAGGCCGCGGTGCGACCAGCCACCTTGCCGGCCGTTTCGAAACCCGGATTGCCGAAGCCGTCGACGACGGCTGGTCGGCCGATGAGAGCGAGGAGTTCGCCGCGCCACGGCTGCGTACCGATGTGCGTCCGGAAATCGCGCGCAGCATCATCAGCCGCAACACCTCGCCGGACGTGGGTTTCAGCCAGTCGGTCAATCCGTACCGCGGCTGCGAGCACGGCTGCTCGTACTGTTTCGCCCGGCCCAGCCACGCCTACCTCAACTTGTCCCCCGGCCTGGATTTCGAAACCAAGCTCTTCGCCAAGACCAACGCCGCCGAGGTGCTGCGGCGCGAACTGGCCAAACCGGGCTACGTGCCGCAGCCGATCGCGCTGGGCATCAACACCGATGCCTACCAGCCGATCGAACGCAAGCTTGGCATCACCCGCCAGCTGATCGAGGTGCTGGCCGAAACCAGGCATCCGTTTTCGCTGATCACCAAGAACGCGCTGGTCGAGCGCGACATCGATCTGCTGGCGCCACTGGCCGCGCAGCAGCTGGTCAGCGTGCACTTCTCGGTGACCTCGCTGGACCCGCACCTGTCGGCCAAGCTCGAACCGCGCGCCTCGGCCCCCCATGCCCGGTTGCGCGCGATGCGCCGCCTGAGCGAGGCCGGTATTCCGGTGGGCGTGATGGTGGCGCCGGTGATTCCGTGGATCAATGACGCCGAACTGGAAGCGGTGCTGGAGGCCGCGCGCGGGGCCGGTGCCGGCAGTGCCGGCTACGTGCTGCTGCGCCTGCCCTATGAGGTGGCGCCGCTGTTCCGCGACTGGCTGCAGGCACATTATCCACAGCGCGCCGAGCACGTGATGAGCACCATCAACCAGCTGCGCGGCGGCAAGGACTACGACAGCCGGTTCGGTACGCGCATGCGCGGCCAGGGCGCCTACGCCGAGCTGCTGGCCAACCGTTTCAAGCTGGCCAGCAAGCGGCTGGGCTTCCATGCCTCGCGCCAGCAATGGCCGGCGCTGGACTGCGGCAAGTTCACCGCGCCGCTGCCGCCGAAGAAGCCCTCACCGCAGGGCGAGCTGTTCTGAGCGCGGCAAAGAAAACGGCCACCGGAACGTTGCCGGTGGCCGCGGGCGCACAGTGGCCGGCAATCGGGATTACCTGGCGTCGTGCTCGCGGTGGTAACGGGTGGCTTCGGCCACTTCGTGTTTGGAGCCCAGGAACACCGGCACGCGCTGGTGCAGCTGCTCCGGGGCGATATCGAGGATGCGCTCACGGCCATTGGTGGCGGCGCCGCCGGCCTGCTCGACCAGCAACGCCATCGGGTTGGCCTCGTACATCAGGCGCAGCTTGCCGGCCTTGCTCGGGTCCTTCCTGTCCCACGGGTAGATGAAGATGCCGCCGCGGGTGAGGATGCGGTGCACGTCGGCGACCATCGAGGCGATCCAGCGCATGTTGAAGTTCTTGCCGCGCACGCCGTCCTTGCCGGCCAGCAGGTCGGTCACATAGGCCTGCATCGGCGCCTCCCAGTGGCGCTGGTTGGACATGTTGATGGCGAACTCCTGGGTGTCGGCCGGGATCTGCATGCCACGCTGGGTCAGCACGAACTCGCCGGTTTCGCGGTCCAGGGTGAAGGCATGGGTGCCGTGGCCCACGGTCAGCACCAGCATCGTGCTCGGTCCGTAGATGCAGTAGCCGGCCGCGACCTGCCGGGTGCCGGCCTGCAGGAAATGTTCATCCCCAGGGTTATCCACACCCTCCGGTGCCCGCAGCACCGAGAAAATGGTGCCGACGGACACGTTCACGTCGATGTTGGAGCTGCCGTCCAGCGGATCGAACAGCAGCAGGAAGTCGCCCTGTGGATATTCCGAGGGCACCCGCTGGCTGTGATCCATCTCCTCCGAGGCGCACGCCGCCAGGTGACCGCCCCAGGCATTGGCTTCGAGCAGGATCTCGTTGGAAATCACGTCCAGCTTCTTTTGCGCCTCGCCCTGCACGTTGCCGGTACCGGCATCGCCGAGCACGCCGCCCAGGGCGCCCTTGCTCACCGCGATCGAGATGCTGGTGCAGGCGCGGGCCACCACCGCCACCAGCTGGCGCAGGTCGGCATTGATGCGCTGGGCGTGCTGCTCTTCAATCAGGAAGCGGGTCAACGACGTGCGGGACATGGGCAAGGACCACCTTCAGGCGAAAGGAGCGCCATTGTCGTGGGTCGGGCTGTTTTTTTCGAGCCAGCGGTCATGCCATGTCCGTTTGTGGACAGGATCGACCCGCGCGCCGGCCATTGGCTTTATCCACAGGGCTCGTACCATGGCAGGACCTGCAAGGGGAGTGGCATGGACTGGAATCAGGTGACACAGGGGCTGCTGTCGGCACTGGGTATCGGGCTGCTGATCGGCGCGGTGCGCGAGCGTCAGCATGGCAACGGCCGCCCGCTGCAGGCGGGGGTACGTACCCATGCGTTGCTGGCGCTGATGGGGACAGTGGCCATGCTGCTCGGTCCGCCGGCTTTCCTGGTGGCGCTGCTGGCCGCCGCGGCACTGGCATGGACCAGCTACCGCGCCACGTCCGCCGACGACCCGGGCCTGACGGGGGAGATCACCATGCTGACCACCGTGCTGCTGGGCGGATTGGCGTTGCAACAGCGCGCGCTGGCCGCCGCGCTGGGGGTGGTGGTGGCGATCCTGCTGTGGGCCAAGGCACCGCTGGCACGTTTCAGCCGCGAGCTGATCAGCGACCAGGAGATGCGCGATGCCCTGCTGCTGGCAGCCTGCGCGCTTGTGGTGCTGCCGATGTTGCCGGTGACAGCGGTGGACCCCTGGGCAGTGCTGGTGCCGTACAAGCTCTGGCAGATCGTCGTGCTGGTGATGGGCACCGGAATGCTGGGCCATGTCGGGTTGCGTGCGGTGGGCGCGCGCTGGGGCCTGCCGGTGGCCGGTTTCCTTTCCGGCTTCGCGTCCTCCACCGCGTCGGTGGCCGGATTCGGTCGCAGCAGCCGTGCCTCACCGATGCTGGTGGCACCCTCGGCATCGGCCGCGCTGCTGGCCAATCTGGCTTCGCTGCTGCTGTTCGCCGCGATTCTCGGTACCACCTCGCCTGCGCTGTTGCAGGCCAGTGCCTGGCCGCTGCTGACCGCGGCGCTGGTGCTGCTGGGTTTTGCGGCGCTGGGTCTGCGCCATGTGCCGGATGAATCGGTTCCGGAAACCTCCACCGCCAAGGCGTTCCAGTTGCAGCACGCGCTGATGATCGCCGTGGCCATCGCAGCGGTGCTGTTGCTGTCTGAAGGGCTGCGCCGGGTATTCGGGCAGGCCGGCGCGCTGGTGGGGGCGACGGTGGCGGGGCTGGCCGAACTGCACGCGGCGGCGGCCAGCATCGCCAGCCTCACCGCCTCCGGTGGCCTGGAGCTGGGCAAGGCGCGCTGGGGGGTGATCGCCCTGCTGGCGTCGGCGTCGCTGGCCAAGTCGGTGCTGGCCTTTCTCAGTGGCGGGGCCCGCTATGGCGGCATCGTCAGCGCCGGCCTGGGCGGGATGGTGATCGGGGCGGCGCTGGTGGCTTGGGGGACGGGATGAGACGGCGGGAAAACGGACAGGCGCCGGTTCCCGGCCTCCGGCTTGTCCGGGCTGCGGACCTCGGGCGTGACGCCCGCCGGGAGACCAAAAAAGCCCGGGTTTCCCCGGGCTTTTTGTGTCACTGGCGCATGGCCGGTGCTCAGCCGCGGCTGACCGCGCACACGGCCTTGGCCACGTAATCCAGGTTGCCTTGGTTCAGTGCGGCCACGCAGATGCGGCCGGTGCCGACGGCGTAGATGCCGTACTCGTCCCGCAGCGTATCCACCTGCGCGCGGCTCAGCCCCGAGTAGGAGAACATGCCGGCCTGCTGCTGGATGAAGGCGAACTCCGGTGCGCCCAGTTCGGCCAGTTTGGCCACCAGTCCGGCGCGCAGGGCGTGGATGCGGGTGCGCATCTGGCCCAGTTCCTCTTCCCACATCGCGCGCAGCTCGGTGCTGCCCAGCACCCCGGCCACCAGCGCGGCACCGTGGGTGGACGGGCTGGAGTAGATGGTGCGGATGATGCGCTTGATGTGCGACTGCACCGCCTTGGACTGCGCGGCGTCGGCCGCGACCACCGACAGCGCGCCCACGCGCTCGCCGTACAGCGAGAACGACTTGGAGTAGGAGTTGGCGACGATGAAGCTGTCGATGCCGGCCTCGGCGACGATGCGCACGGCCACGCCGTCCTCGGCGATGCCCTTGTCAAAGCCCTGGTAGGCCATGTCGATGAACGGGAACAGCTGGCGTTCCTTCAGCAGCGCGGCGACCTGCTTCCACTGCGCCTCGGTCAGGTCCGCGCCGGTCGGATTGTGGCAGCAGGCGTGCAGCAGCACCGTGGTGCCCGGTGCCAGCCTGCCCAGGTCGGCGAGCATGCCGTCGAAGTCCAGGCCGTGGCGGGCGGCGTCGAAGTAGGTGTAATCGACCACCTTGAAACCGGCCGCGGTGAACACCGCACGGTGGTTTTCCCAGCTCGGGTTGGAGATGGCCACGGTGGCGTGCGGCAGCGTGTGGGCCAGCAGCTCGGCGCCCACGCGCAGCGCGCCCGAACCGCCCACGGTCTGGGTGGTGGCGACGCGGCCGGCGGCAACCAGTTCCGAGTCCTTGCCGAACACCAGCTCGCGGGTGGCCGAGGTATAGGCGGCCAGGCCGTCGATCGGCAGGTAGCCGCGCGGTTTGGCCTCGGCGGCCAGCTGCTGTTCGATCTGTTTGACCGCGCGCAGCAGCGGAATACGGCCGCTCTCGTCGTAGTAGATGCCCACGCCCAGGTTGACCTTGGTCGGGCGGGTATCGGCGTTGTAAGCGTCGGTCAGACCCAGAATCGGGTCGCCAGGAACCTGTTCCACAGTTGCAAAGAAGGACACGGCGGTACTCGTATCAAGTGGCGGGAAGTGGGGGCGGTCCGGCGCGAAAGCATGCAGTGGCAGCCAGAACCGCGTCATCGTAACAGGGCTGGAAGCCGCTGACGGCAGGGTTTCAGCTGGAACTTCCGCTTCCGCGGCGCTGCCGCCGCCGTGCCGGATCGGCGATCATTGCGCGATGACGGCATGTAAGCGTTTTTTCCTGTTTTCCGGGCTGCTCGCGGCCCTGCCCGCCGCCGCGCAAGAGCCCGCGCCGGAAGCGCAGACGCTGGACCGCGTGCAGGTGCAGGCGGCCCGGGTGCGGGCGCTGGCCGATGTCGAACTGCCGGCGGCCATCACCACGGTGAACGTGGACAGCAACCACAACGGCCGGGGCGCGCTGCTTTCCGAAGTGCTGGCCGGGGTGCCCGGCCTGCTGGCGCGCGAACGGCAGAACCTGGCCCAAGACACGCAGCTGTCGATCCGTGGCTTTGGCGCGCGTTCGAGCTTCGGTGTGCGCGGCGTGCGGCTGCTGGTCGACGGGGTGCCGGCGACGATGCCCGACGGCCAGGGCCAGCTGTCGCATTTCAACCTGCTCGGTGCCGAGCGCGTGGAGGTGCTGCGCGGGCCGTTCTCGGCGCTGTATGGCAACGCCTCCGGCGGCGTGTTGCAGCTGTGGAGCGCAGAAGGCCAGCCCGGTGATCCGTGGCGGCTGCGCAGCAGCTATGGCGCCCATGCCACGTCCAGCAGCGGCGTGCAGCTCAAGGGCCAGGCCGCGGCGATGCACTACAACGTGGCCGCCAACCACTTTTCCACCGCGGGCTGGCGCCAGCACAGCGCCGCGCGGCGCGAATCGCTCAATACCCGGCTGGATTTCGATCTGGCCCCCGGCCAGCGCCTGGCGCTGCTGTTCAACGCGCTGGAGGCACCGCACGCGCAGGATCCGCTGGGCCTGAGCGCGGCGCAGGTGCGCGAGAACCCGCGCCAGGCCACGGCGGTGGCGCGCCAGTACAACACCCGCAAATCGGTCGCCCAGCAGCAGGCCGGCCTGGTCTACACGCGTGAGCGCGGGCGGCAGACCTGGCGGCTGATGGGCTATGCCGGGCAGCGCGCGGTCGAGCAGTTCCTGGCCATTCCGCCGGGGCCGCAGAACAGCCCGCTGCACGCGGGCGGGGTGATCGATCTGGACAGCGGTTACGGCGGCCTGGACGCGCGCTGGGCCTGGCAGGGCACGCTGGCCGGGCAGCCGCTGGACCTGGTGGTGGGCGCCAATGCCGACCGCCAGCGCCAGCACCGGACCGGCTACGAGAACTTTGTCGGCGACACCGTGGGGATCAAGGGGCGGCTGCGCCGCGATCAGCATGACCGGGTGCGGAATATCGACCAGTTCGCGCAGGCGTGGTGGCAGTTCAGTCCGCGCGGGTCGGCATTGCTGGGCGCGCGCCACAGCCGGGTGCGGTTCGCCTCGCGTGACCACTACCGCACCGCGGCCAACCCCGACGACAGCGGCCAGCGCGACTATGCGGCGACCACGCCGGTGGCCGGGCTGGTGTTCCGCGCCACGGACGCCCTGCGGCTGTATGCCTCGGCCGGGCATGGCTTCGAGACCCCGACCTTCAACGAGCTGGGCTACCGCGCCGATGGCGGTGCCGGGCTGGCGCTGGATCTGGCCGCGGCGCGCAGCCGCAGCTACGAGCTGGGCGGCAAATGGCACGGGCACAGCGGGGCGCGGCTGGAACTGGCGCTGTTCCGTGCCGACACCGAGGACGAACTGGCGGTGGCGGCCAATGTGGGCGGCCGCAGCAGCTACCGCAATATCGGCGCCACCCGCCGCCAGGGCGTGGAGCTGGACTGGCGCCAGCCGGTCGGCGCAGCGCAGGAACTGCAACTGGCCGCGACCTGGCTGCAGGCCACGGTGCGCGAGGGCTATTTGACCTGCACCGGCGTGCCGGCGCCATGCACCACGCCGCGCAACCGCGTCGCCGCGGGAACCCGCCTGCCGGGCGTGCCGCGCCAGCAGCTGTCCGCGCGCTGGCAGTGGCAACCGGGGACCTGGCACTGGGCGGCCGAACTGGTTGCCGCCAGTGACCTCGGCGTCGACGATCGGGGCGATGCGCGCGCGCCCGGCTACGCTCTGGTGAACCTGGAGGCGGCCCGGCAGTGGTCCACCCCGCACGGCCCGCTGCGCGCGTTCGCACGGCTGGACAATGTGCTGGACCAGCGCCACATCGGCTCGGTCATCGTCAACGACGGCAACCAGCGCTACTACGAGCCTGGCCCGGACCGCAGCGTCACGGTAGGCGTGCAATGGCAGTGGACGCGGCAGCGGTGAACAGCTCACCTCCGGGTAACGGTGCGATCACGACCCGCTGACGGCGGTGGCGGTAACTGTGTCCACCCCGCAGGGAGGTTCGTGCCATGTACCGTCCAGAGCATCCGGAACACCGCTCCGCCCCCCGGCTGTTCAATGCCCATCTGGGGGCGATACGCCGCGGTGTTTTCAAACGCCGCGCGGCCGATGCCGACGAGGTGGCGCAGGACTTCCTGCAATACAGCCTGGCCGACTACGCCAAACGCCGCCGCCAAGGATTCACCCGCTGGCGGGATGTCTATCCGGCCTATGCCTTCGCGCTGGCCAGCCATGCCGCCGACTGGCCGCGCGGCACCGGGGACACCGAGGCCGAACTGGCCGCGTACTGGGAGCAGGCGCGCGGCGAATCGCGCTTGAAGTGGGACCAGGCCCGGGCGGTGATCGAGGACGCGTGGCTGGCCCTGGACCGCATGCCGGCGGCCGCGGTCCACAGCCGTCCGCTGTAACCGGCGCAGGAGGCGCCGGCGGGTGGATCAGCCGGCCAGCACGGCCGCTTCGCGCGCCAGCTGCTCGATCCGGGCCCAGTCGCGTGACTGCAGCAGCTCGCCGGTGGTCAGCCACGAGCCGCCCACGCACAGCACGTTGGGCAGGTGCAGGAACTGTGGCGCGGTCTGCGCGCTGATCCCGCCGGTCGGACAGAAGCGCACATCGCCGAACGGGCCGTTCCACGCCGACAGCATCGCCGCGCCGCCGGCCTGCACCGCCGGGAAGAACTTGAACGTGTCCAGGCCGTGCTCCAGTCCGCGCATCAGCTCCGAGGAGGTGGCCACGCCGGGCAGGAACGGCAGGTCGACATCACGCGCGGCGGCATAGAGCCGGTCGGTGGCGCCGGGCGAAACCGCGAAGCGGCCACCCACGGCCTTGAGCTGCTCCAGCTGCCGGCCTTCGAGCACGGTGCCGGCGCCGATCACCGCCTCGGGCACGGCCTCGACCATCGCCTTGATCGCGTCCATCGCGCGCGGGGTGCGCAGGGTCACCTCGATCACCGGCAGACCCCCGCGGAACAGCGCGTTGGCCACCTGCACCGCATCGTCGATGTCGTTGGGGGTGAACACCGGAATCACCGGTGCCAGTTTCAGGATTGCGCGCACGCGCGGATCAGCGCCGGACATCGAATTTTCCTTCGCCCACCAGGGCCATCACGTCGGCGACGCCGACCGGGTTGAAGTCACCGGGAATGGAGTGTTTCAGGCAGCCGGCGGCCAACCCGAAGCGGATCGTGGCCCCGGCATCGAAGCCTTCGATCAGCCCGTGCAGCACGCCGGCGGCAAACGCGTCACCGCCACCGATGCGATCGACGATGCCGGTCAGCGTCTCTTCCGGGGCGATGGCACGGGTGCCGTCGCGGCCGAGCAGCATCGCGCCGAGCGAATGCCGGTCCACGCTGTGCGCGGTGCGCTGGGTGCACGCCATGTACTGCAGGCGCGGGAAGGCGGCAAAGGCCATCGCCGCGGCCGCATCCACGCGCGCCTGGGCATCGGCCTGCGCGAACTGCCCGCCGAGCACCACACCGATGTCGCGGTAGTCGGCGAACCCGATATGCGCGCAGTCGAACAGGTCGCGCAGGATCGCCGTGGCATCGCCACCCCAGCGCTCCCACAGCTTGGGCCGGAAGTTGCCATCGAAGGACACCTTGATCCCCATCGCCACCGCCGCGCGGGCCGCATCCAGCGTGGCCTGTGCGGCCTCCGGGCCAAGCGCCGGGCTGACCCCGGACAGGTGCAGCCACTGCGCGCCGTGCAGCAGCACCGGCCAGTCATGGCTGTCGGCGCGGGCGTTGGCGAAGGCCGAATCGGCGCGGTCGTAGACCACCTCGCTGGGCCGATGGCCGGCGCCGGTGGTCAGGAAGTACAGGCCCATGCGGCCCTCGCTGCGTCGCACGCGACTGGTGTCGAGCCCGTGCCGGCGCAGCTCGCCGGTCACCGCCGCGCCCAGCGGGTTGTCGGCGACCACGCTGACCATCGCCACGTCGTGGCCGAAGTGGGCCAGCGACACGCCGACATTGGCCTCGGCGCCGCCACAATGCACCTCCAGCGCCGGGCTCTGCAGCAGCAGCTGGTTACCGGGGGCGCCCAGCCGCAACAGCAGCTCGCCAAAGCAGACCACACGGGGGAAATTCATCAAGCGCTCCTGCTTGCAGTCGATTTCCGGGAATGATGGCACGGAAGTTTGACCATCGGTGTCATAAGTGGATCCTGTCCCTGCTGTCCTGTCCCGCACTGCCCGCCAGCAGTGCCTGGACAACGGTTTGGCACGCGTTTTCCCCCTGCTGCAGTGCAAGATGCTCCTCTTTCACGCAGCTGCTACTTTCCGTTTTGACTAGCGGTGTCATTCAGCGGATGACACAACAAGAACACCGCATCACATGTAGACCTTGGAGAGGGGAAGCACATGGATCCACGTAACGCGAAGAAAAAGACACCGGTTACCTTGCTCGCTTTGGGCATCAGCCTGGCCCTGCACTCCGGTGCCGTGCTGGCGCAGGATGCCGGCGGCGCAGCCGCGACCGAACTGGACACCGTCACCGTCACCGGCTACCGCGCCAGCGTCGAGAAGGCGCTGGACATCAAACGCGGCGAGAGCGGCGTGGTCGATGCGGTGGTTGCCGAGGATATCGGCAAGTTCCCCGACAGCAACCTGGCCGAGTCGCTGCAGCGCATCCCCGGCGTGGTGATCACCCGGGATGGCGGCGAAGGCCGCAACATCTCGGTGCGTGGCCTGGGTCCGGATTTCACCCGCGTGCGCATCAACGGCCTGGAAGCGCTGAGCACGGTCGGCAGCAGCGACGGCCAGGGCGGCACCAACCGCGGCCGCGGTTTCGATTTCAACGTGTTCGCCGCGGACCTGTTCTCGCAGCTGATCGCGCGCAAGACCGCCTCGGCCGATGTCGAGGAAGGCTCGCTCGGTGCCACGGTCGATCTGCGTACCGCGCGTCCGTTCGACTATGACGGCCTGACCATCGTCGGCAACGTGCAGGCCGGTTACAACGATGCCTCGCAGTCGGCGATGCCGCGCTTTGCCGGCCTGATCGCCAACAGCTGGGCCGACGGCAAGTTCGGCGCGCTGCTGTCGGTGGCCTACTCGGAGCGGGAGACCGTCGAGGAAGGCTCCGGCACCGTGCGCTGGGCCGGTGGCGGCACCAATGGCGGCTTCAACGCGGCCTCGCCGTTCAAGGACGCGCTGAAGACGGATGTGTATGCGCCGCGTTTCCCGCGCTACACGCTGATGGAGCATGACCAGAAGCGTCTGGGCGTGACCGGTGCACTGCAGTTCAAGCCGTCCGACCGCACCACCTTCAGCCTGGATGCGCTGTACTCCAAGATCGACGCCAAGCGCGACGAGAAGTACATCGAGGCCAACGGCCTGAGCAAGTCGTCCAACGACGGCAAAAAGGAAATCCTGGTCACCGATGGCGAGGTGCGCAACGGCGCGCTGGTCTACGCCAGGATGGACAACGTCGATATCCGCGCCGAAAACCGCCACGACGAGTGGAGCACGGACTTCTACCAGATCAGCCTGGATGGCGAGCACCGTCTGAGCGACAACTTCACCATCACCGGCAAGGTGGGTACCTCGCGCTCCAAGCACGACAACCCGGTCCAGGCCACGGTCATGATGGACAAGCTCAATGTCCAGGGCTACAGCTACGACTACCGCGGCAACGTCAACAAGCCGGTGTTCAACTACGGCGTGGATCCGACCGATCCCAATGGCTGGACCCTGTCCACGATCCGCCTGCGCCAGAACTACGTGACCAACGAGTTCGACAACGGCCAGCTGGAGTTCTCGTGGGTGATCGGGCCCTCGTTCACGCTGGAAGGCGGCGTGCAGGCCAAGAACTTCGGCTTCGATTCGATGGAGCGTCGCCGCGTCGGCAACGAAACCGTGGTGCCGACCTTCAACGGCAGCAAGATCGTGCCGGTCAACATGACCGAACTGGCCGCGCTGCAGGGCATGACCGGCGCACCGGGCAAGTGGGTGGTGCCGAACTTCAACGGCATCGCCAGCGAGTTCGACATCCTCAGCGGCGAAGGCATCTACGCGCTGGCCGACTACAACGCCAGCATCCGCAACGTGCAGGAGCAGGATCGCGGCGCCTGGCTGATGGGTAAGTTCGGTTTCGACATCGGTGCGGTGCCGGTCTCGGGCAACCTCGGCGCGCGTTACGTCAAGACCAAGCAGACCTCCACCGGCGTGGCCACGGCCAGCGGTACGCCGATCACCACCACCGTGACCCGTGAGTACAACGACTTCCTGCCCTCGCTGAACCTGGTGGCCGAGATCACCCCGGACTTCCTGGTCCGCTTCGGTGCGGCCAAGGTGATGTCGCGTCCGGGCCTGGGCAGCCTGACGCCGGGTGTGACGGTCAGCGTCAGCGGCAGTGCCAAGACGGTCAGTGGCGGCAACCCGCTGCTGGATCCGGTGCGCGCCAAGACCGCCGACCTGGGCTTCGAGTGGTACTTCAATGAAGGGGCGATGCTCGGTGTCGGCCTGTTCTACAAGGACATCGAGAGCTTCATCCAGAACACCCGCGAAACCCGTCCGTATGCGAGCAGCGGCCTGCCGGCCAGCCTGCTGGAGAACCTCAACGCCGCCGTCACCGACGATTTCGTGTTCAGCACCCCGGTCAACACCCCCGGTGGCGACCTGACCGGCGTGGAGTTCAACTACACCCAGCCGTTCACCTTCCTGCCGGGCAAGTGGTCCAACCTCGGCACGCAGCTGAACTACACCTACGTCGAATCCAAGATCCAGTACGTCACCGGCGCCGGCGTCCTGGCGCAGAAGGCCGACCTGACCGGTCTGTCGCGCAACTCGTGGAACGCCACCCTGTTCTATGAAGGCGAGAAGTGGTCCAGCCGCGTCTCGGCGACCAACCGCGACGACTACCTGATCCAGGTGCCGGGCACCGAAGCCGGTTTCGACAGCAAGGGCCTGGGTGTGCATGGCCAGAGCGGCACCACCTTCGTCGATGCCTCGATCCACTACCGCATCAGCGACCAGCTGGAGATCAGCCTGGAAGGCGCCAACCTGACCAACGAAGCCCAGGAATCGTGGGTGGCCAATCCGTCGGTCTCGCTGCCGCTGGAATACAGCGAAACCGGCCGCCAGTACACGCTGGGCCTGCGCTACAAGTTCTGACCGTTCCACCGGGCCTGTGAAGGGCCGGGTCGCCCCCACCGACCCGGCCCTGTTCCGTTGTCCACAGCGCGGCGCTGCCGGCGTCCGGCAGACCGCTCCTGCGCGGTTGCGTCTGTGCGCTGCTGGACCTGTGCTGGCGTATCGAACACTCCCCGGCCCGTGCTGGCCGGGGCTGCCAGCGCGATCAGCCCTCGCCACCGCCCCTGCTTCGTTGCCACGTTGACCGAGTCCCTCCGGGGAGGAGCCCATTACATGGATCGTCGTATGCGCCAGATCAGAAAGACACCGGTTACCTTGCTTGCCCTCGCCATCACTTCGGTGCTGGCGACCCCGGCCGCACTGGCCCAACAGGCCACCGTGCCGGCCAGCCCGACCGAACTGGACGGGTTGACCGTCACCGGCTACCGCCAGAGCCTGCAGAAATCGCTGGACGAGAAGCGCTATTCGACCGAACAGGTCGATGCCATCTATGCCGAGGACATCGGCAAGTTCCCCGACCAGAACCTGGCCGAGTCGCTGCAGCGCATCGCCGGCGTGTCGATCGACCGCGAGGGCGGTGAAGGCCAGCGCATCTCGATCCGCGGTCTGGGCTCGGACTTCACCCGGGTGCGCCTGAACGGACTGGAGGCGCTGGCCACCGCCGGCAACGGCAGCAGCGGCGTCAACCGCAGCCGCGGCTTCGACTTCAACACCTTCGCCTCGGAGCTGTTTTCCCAGGTCAAGGTCAACAAGACCCAGTCGGCGCAGATGGACGAAGGTTCGCTGGGCTCGACGGTGGACCTGCGCGGCTCGCGTCCGTTCGATTTCGACGGGTTCCAGGCCTCGGCCAGCGCCCAGGCCGGATACAGCGAGCTGGCCAGGGACTACGATCCGCGCGTGTCGGCGCTGATCAGCAACACCTGGGCCGATGACCGCTTCGGCGCGTTGCTGTCGGCGTCCTACAGCAAGCGCAACGTCTACGAGGAAGGCTACAACCCGGTGCGCTGGGAGCACGGCAACCACCGCAACTCCAACCAGTCCAACGCCGCCAACAACGGCACCTACGGCTTCTGTTCACCGCTGGGCTACAACCCGCAGACGCCGCGCAATCCGGCCTCCAACGAGACCCCGGCCGGCAGCGGCAGCCAGGCCAACCAGGACCGCAACAACGGCTGGGGCAGCTACGGCATCAGCGCCACCCATTGCGGCACCGGCCTGCCACGCCCGACGGCCACCGCCGCGAACATCGCCGCCTACGAAACCGCCACCAACGCCTGGATCCCGCGCTACCCGCGCTATATCCGCACCGCGCACGAGATCGAGCGGCTGGGCGTCACCGGCGCGCTGCAGTTCAAGGTTTCCGACGACACCCTGCTCAGCTTCGATGCGATGTACTCGCAGCTGGACAAGGACCAGCGCGAGGATTCGCTCGGCGCCAACCTGCACCGTGCCGCCAACCTCGGTGGCAAGACCCAGATCGTGGTGCGCGAGGCCGAGGTGGATGCGCAGAACCGGCTGGTCTATGGCGTGTTCGACAACGTCGACTTCCGCACCGAGTCCAGCCAGATCCAGGAATCGACCCGATTCCAGCAGTACAGCCTGAACCTGGACCACCACTTCAACGATGCGGTGAAGCTGGAGGCGCAGGTCGGCCATTCCCGCTCCGACTACGAGCGCCCGGTGTTCTCGCTGGTCAGCTTCGACAACAGCAACATCGACGGCTTCGTGATGGACATGCGCAACGGCGGCGACATGCCGGCAATGACCCTGCCGTTCGCGCTCAATGATCCGGCGGCGTGGTCGTGGCTGGGCTACGGCGCGGTGCCGGTCAACAGCAATGGCACCTCGCGCGGCAGCAACATCAGCGAAGTGCGCCTGAATCCGAGCTACGTCAGCAACGCCTTCGACACCGCCAAGCTCGACCTGCAGTTCAACCTCAATCCGACCTTCACCCTGCGTACCGGCCTTGCCTACAAGGACTACGACATGGCGTCGGAAGAGTACCGACACATCAGCTACGGCCGCCTGGCCCAGGCGCTGCCGGCCGGGGTGAGCATCGCCGACCTGAGCACCACGCTGACCGGCTTCGGCAAGAACCTGTCGGGCAATGTGCCCAGCGGCTGGCTGGTGCCGGATTTCGACAAGATCGCCACGCTGCTGGACATCAACTGCAACTGCGACAAAGGAGTGCAGGGGGGCGACTACCGGTTGGCCGGTGTTGGCCACTTCGGCGCGTCCAACAACAACTTCGAGGTCAACGAAAAGAGCCTGGGCGGCTACCTGCAGCTGGATTTCAACACCGAGCTGCTGGATCGCGCGTTCCGCGGCAACCTGGGCGTGCGCGTGGTCGATACGCAGATCAGCGCCTCGGGCTGGGCGCCGTGCAACGCAGCCACGACGGGCAACAACTCGGCCAACTGCGAGTCGTTCTTCGGCGTGGCCAGTGCCACCGCCGCGGCCGGCGAGCGCTCGCTGGTGCGCTCGATCGTCAACCACAGCTACCAGGACGTGCTGCCCTCGCTGAACCTGGCCTGGGACGTGGCCGAGAACGTGGTGCTGCGCTTTGGCGCGGCCAAGACGATGGCGCGGCCGACTCTGGCCTACCTCTCGCCCAGCGTCAGCGGAGGCCCCACCGGCTACTTCGACGACGGCCGCGTGTTCGCCATCAACCTGGGCAATCCCAAGCTTGATCCGTTCCGTTCGACCAACTACGACCTGAGCGCGGAGTGGTACTTCGCCGAAGGCGCGCTGCTATCGGCGGCGGTGTTCTACAAGGACATCGAAAGCTATGTGCAGCGCACCCGCCTGCTGACCACCTGGGGCGACATGGGCTACTCGCTGGATCTGCTGCCGGCCGGCTTCACCGCCGACACGCTGTTCAACGTGCAGAGCTACTACAACACCCCCGGTGGCCCGCTGAAGGGCTACGAGCTGACCTACCAGCAGCCCTTCACCTTCCTGCCGGGCATCTGGAGCAAGTTCGGCATCCAGCTGAACTACACCCACGTCGAGTCGAGCATCAAGTACATGTTCAGCACGGCGGCCAACAGCAACACCAGTGTCACCACCACCTTCACCGAGAACGACCTGGTCAACCTGTCGCCGAACTCGTACAACGCCACCCTGTACTACGACGACGGCACCTTCAGTGCGCGTGTCTCCACCAGCTACCGCGACGGCTATATCGGCGAGATCCTCAGCCGCGAGAACGTCTGGGACCTGGATGGCAAGCAGCTGACCACCGCCGATGTGACCGGCAAGGACAGCGTGCGCAACGTCGACTTCAACATGTCCCACCGCCTGAGCAAGAAGCTCTCGCTGACCTTCGAGGCGATCAACCTGCTCGATACGCCGGACAGCCGCTACGTCGATTCGTCGTTGCAGCTGGCCGACCGCTACACCGTCACCGGCCGCCAGTACTACCTCGGTGCCCGCTACAAGTTCTGAGCAAGCGCCCGCCGCGCGGCGCAGGCGCCCGCGCCGCGCGGGTCTGCTGCGGTGGCGACGGTGTGGGACACCGGGGGTGTTTCCGCTACCGATGTCTGTCGCCCCGGCTGCGCACCCTGACGGAGGCGCACGCCGGCGGCGCCTCCCGTGCGCGGATCCCGGGCGACTGGAGACCTATCCGATGAATGCAGTGCTTCGATTCCTCCGCGCTTTGCTGCTGGCGACACTGCTGACACCGGCCGCGACCGTGCACGCGGCCGCCCGCACCGATCCGCAGGCCGAGACCATGCTGCTGCTGCAGACCGCCTCCGGCGGCTGGTCCAAGCACTATCGCGGCAAGGCGGTGGACTACCGTCGCCCGCTTAGCGCGGTCGAACGTGACGCGCTGCGCGCGCCCGGGCGCAAGGACGATGCCACGCTCGACAACAAGGCCACCACGTCGGAGATTCGCTATCTGCTGCAGGCCCACGCCCGCACCGGCAACCCGGCCTATCTGCAGGCCGCGCGCCGCGGGGTGAGCTATCTGCTGGCCGCGCAGTATCCCAACGGCGGCTGGCCGCAGTACTACCCGGACCGTTCGTTCTACCGCCACCAGATCACCTTCAACGACGATGCCATGACCCGGGTGCTGGAGCTGCTGCAGGACATCGTCGAGTCACGCGATGAGACGGCACTGCTGGCGCCCGAGTTCGGCTCCGCCGCACAGGCCGCGCTGGCACGTGGGCTGGACTGCGTGCTGGCCACCCAGGTGCGCATCGAGGGTCTCCCGACCCTCTGGGCGGCGCAGTACGACGAGGTCACGCTGCTGCCGGCCAAGGCGCGGTCCTACGAGCTGCCGTCGCTGGCGGTGGCCGAATCGGTCGGGGTGCTGCGGTTGCTGATGCGCCAGCGCGATCCCTCACCGGCACAGGTGGCCGCGGTGGAGGCGGGCGTACGCTGGTTGCAGGCGCACCGGCTGCCGGATGTGGCGCTGGAGACGGTCGAGGCGCCCGAACAGGAAAGCGGACGCGATGTGCGGATCGTGCAACGGCCCGGCGCATCGCTGTGGGCGCGGTTCTACGACCTGCAGCACCAGCAGCCGATGTTCGTCAATCGTGACGGCGTGCAGGTTGCGCAGTTCGCGGCCATTCCCAACGAGCGCCGTGTCGGCTATGCGTGGTATGGAGTGTGGCCGGAGAAACTGCTGCGCAGCGAATGGCCGGCATGGCGTGCGCGCTGGGGCGTGTCGCCGCACGGCGCCCCGGTACCCGCGGTGCAGTGACGGCAGTGAAGAAACATGTGTGGAAAGAGTGAGCTGATGAACCCGAAGACTTGTTTGCGTCCCTCCCTTCTGGCCTGCGCGCTGGGCATGCTGCTGCAGGCGCCCACGGCATGGGCGGCACCGGCCCAGTTGCTGTTCCAGGTGTCCGCCGATGAGGGGTTTGACGCCGATCGCGCCGCGGGCGATGCCACCCCCAACTTCCAGGACAAGGTGAAGATCGTCGCCGACGGCGCGCGGGGCAGCGCGATCGAGTGGGCCGATGATGGCGTGCTGTCGTGGAATGCGCCGGGCAACATCCACGCCCAGCGCGGCACGCTGTCGTTCTTCTGGCGTTCGCGTTATGCCGTGGGCGAGGCGCCGTTCGTGATCTTCCGCGTCGGCTATGCCGACCACAGCAGCTGGGACATGGCCTGGCTGCGCATCGACTGGAACGGCCACGGCTTCGATGCGTTCGTTACCGACGCCAACCTGGCGCGCACCCGCGTCTCGTTCAAGCTGGATAAAAACCCGTCGCCACAGCAGTGGCAGCACATCGCCTTCGGCTGGGATGAAGACCACGGCGTCAAACTTTTTGTCGATGGCAAGGAAGTCGCGCGTGCGCAGACCACCGGCGACTACGATGCGGCGCTGGACCAGCTCGGCTTGGCCGGGCGGGTGATGGCGCCCTACCAGGTGCAGAGCCGCTACAACTTCCTGCGTGGCAGCGACTTCGACGAGATCCGCGTCTACGACCGCCTGCTTGATGGCGAGGCGGTGGCCGCCCTCGCCCGCCATGCCGAGCCGCCCGTGGCGCCCACCGTCGCGCCCTCGCAGCGCAGCTGGTGGCATCGCCACGGCTGGGACGGCGCGCCGCCACCGGCACTGGCTGCGTCGACCACGACGATCCGCAAGGTCGAGTTTGCCGACGTCAAGGACCTCAAACAGTGGATGTGGAAAGGCACCGACGGTATCGCCGAGACCACCTGGCCGGGCGTCTACAACCGCTCGCGGTTGGCCGGGCGTGACGACTATTTCCAGCTGCCGGACTGGAACACCTATGTCGAGGGCGGCCAGCAGCTGGACCTGACCGTGCCCGACGGTGAAACCATCAACCGGGTGGAGATCCGCGGCGCCGCATTCGGCACCCTGGCTGGCACCGCCGGAACGCTGTTCACCCGGCCGCAGGGCGTGGTGCGCAGTGTCGACAGCTTCGCCGCGCAGCGCGGCGGTCAGCTGCACTTCCGCAACACCGAGCAGGAAACGCCGATCCAGGAGATCTGGGGCTACCACGTCAGCGACGCCGCCGAGCCGGCAGGCACGGTCAAGCAGCGCTACCTGATCGACAGCAGCGTGCTGCCCGATTACACCAACATCGCCGCGCTGCGGGCGTATATCGACGGCCGTTATCCACAGGCCGAACGCAGCACGGTGATGGCGCTGCCCAAGGGGGCCGGGGCACGCAAGCGCGGCGCCGGCACCTTGCCGGCCGATCCGCTGCCGATCGTGCATGTGCTGATTCCCTCCGGCGTGGGTGATGCACCGGCCGCGCAGCCGCTGATCCGCAGCTGGGCGCACAGCTGGGAGAACATGCATGACGGCCTGGACGGGGTGGCCATCGACATTCCGGCGCTGGACCTGCCGGCCACGCACGACGGACTGATCCCGCTGAACATCCGCATCAAGGACCCGATCTGGCCGGCGCGCGACATGATCGACGTATCGGTCTCGGTCAAACCCGGGCAGAAGCGCACGCTGTGGCTGGACCTGCGTGACCGCATCCTCACCGCCGACAGCCTGTGGATCTCGGTGGCCTCGGCGGCACCGGGCTTCAATGCCGCATCACTGGATGGTGGCGAAGTACGCCTTGTATTCAAGGACCGCAAGCAGGCGCTCGGTGAACACGTGGCCGACCGCTTCAACCAGGTACGCGACAACTGGGGTTTCCTGGTCGAGGAGCACACCACCTCCAAGCGCCAGCGCCTGTACGCGCGCGTCTATGCGGATCTGAGCGACCTGCTGCGGGTGGATCCGGACCACGAACTGGGCCGCCTGTACTGGAACTACATCAGCTACAACAGCCAGGGCAAGCCGCCGTTCGCGCAGCCGGCCGCGCCCAAGGGCGTGCCGCTGTGGGCGTTCCGGCAGACCGAAGACCTCAAGTACGTGCGCCGTTTCATCGACTGGTGGATCGAGAACCGCCAGGTCGCCTATGGCGATTTCGGCGGTGGCCTGTCCGATGATTCGGACCTGGTGCAGCAGTGGCCGGGACTGGCCTTGATGGGCGTGCAGCCGGACAAGCTCAACGCCTCGCTGACCGCGCTGTCCGATGCGATCTACCGCAACGGCATGTTCGCCAACGGCCTGAGCACGATCGAGACCGACGAGCTGCATTCCTACGAGGAAGGCATCAACGCCAACAGCGCGATGCTCTACCTCAACTGGGGCGATCCGCTGACCGTCGAACGGCTGATGGAAACGGTCAAGGCCTTCGACGAGCGCATCATTCTGCCCAATCCGCAGGGCCACCTGCTGTTTTCCAGCAACTGGTTCGGCGGCAACAAGGTCTACCGCGAGCCGAACTGGCAGTGGCAGAAGCCGTACTCGTTCCCGGCGTTGCATCCGGCCTTCCTGATCGGCGAGTACAACGCCGATCCGACCGGTCGCAAGCTGGTCACCGGCCTGGCCGACAGCTGGTTGGCGCACGCCTACACCGACGACAAGGGCCGCTTCACCCTGCCCAATGAAATCAACTGGGCGACCGGGCAGACCCGCGGCGGCGAGTTGAACCAGGGCTCGGGCAGTGGCGATGTGATGCACACCTTCTGGGCCGCGTGGCGCTGGAGTGGTGACGACCGATATCTGCAGGGGCTGGACTACCGCGTGCAGCGTGGTGGCCCCGGCGCGCTGTCCAACCTGGGCGAGAACTTCGTGCAGGTGCTGGGCCGCGAACAGGACTGGGGCAAGCAGCTGATCGCCGAGGCCGACAACGGTGGCAGCGGCTTCGCCAGCGTCACCGCCTGGCAGCTCACCGGCGACACCCGGTACCTGGAGCAGCTGCACGCCGAGGGCATCCAGGCCAAGGCACAGCGCGAGTACATGAACACCGAAGGCCACTGGTGGAGTGACCGGGTCGAGGCGCCGAGCGAGTTCCTGCAGCGCGCGCGGCTGGGCGGTATCGCGCTGAAGCGCAACCAGAGCTGGCCGGGGCACACGGTGAGCTGGAGCTTTGCCGACGCTGCCGCCGCCGAGCAGGTCGCGCTGCTGGTGGACGCGCCCTCGCCCGAGCGCTTCAGCGTCACCGCCTACAACCTCAGCGGCCGCAAGCAGGCGGTGCAGATGACCGGCTGGAACGTGGCCGCCGGCCGCTGGCAGGTGCGCAGCGGCATCGATGCCGATGGCGACGGCCGCATCGACGGGCGGGTGCAGCTGCGTGAGATCGATTTCGAAAAGAGCATGGCCACGCCACTGGAATTCGTGCCGGGCAAGACCCAGCGTTTCGAGTTCGAACGGATCCAGGCCGGCACCCCGGTCAGCGGGCGTGCCGATCTGGGCATCGGCCGCGGCGATCTGCGCATCGAAGGCGACACGCTGCATCTGACCGTGCACAGCCTGGGCCATGTCGCCACCGTCCCCGGCGTGGCCGTGGTGCGCGATGCCCGCGACCGGGAAGTGGCGCGGGCGGTGATTCCGGCACTGCCGGCGCCCAGTGATCTGCTGCCCAAGACGGTGACCGTGCAGCTGCCGTTACCGGCCGGTTTCGTGCGCGCAGGGGCGCGCGTGCAGGTGCTGCAGGACGGCGAGGTGGCCGAGGTGACGGCGCTGAACAACAGCCTGCCGCTGCACTGATCGCCGCTGCCTGGCGCCCGGACCTGAGCGGTTCGGGCGCCGGCCGCTGCGCTCAGCCGCTGATGGCCACCGGCGTGTCGCGCGGCATGGCCTGCGGCGGCTGGTCCGCCTCGGTCTGCAGATCGCGGGTTTCGCGCAGATACCAGTGCGGGTGGGCCGGATCGGGCAGGAACACCGTGCAGCGCTCCATCACCTGCTGGTAGACGTGCACCGACACCGCGATCTGATCGGGGCTCGGGTTGCAGATGGTGTGGTACTCGTGCGGCGGGATCAGGCAGCCGGCGCTGCCGCGTCCGGCCAGCAGCCCGCGCCCGGCCCGGAACTGGAACCGCTCGCCGGCCTGCGCCTGCAGCGCGTACTGGGTGATCTGCAGCATGCCGTTCCACACGCCTTCCACGCACCACAGCCCGCTGTGGTCATGCAGCGGGGTCGCCTGCCCCGGGCCCCAGGTCATCGCCACCACGCTGTAACCGTGCGCCGCGCTGCGATACAGCTCGCGGCGGGCGTAGTGATCGTGGACGGGCTCGTGGACGCCCGCCGGCAGGACGATCTGGTCGTCGGCGATCGCCTCGCGCAGCACCTGCTGCACGCTGTGGGTGATCGCCGCGATATCGGGCTGCTGGATGGCCTGGTCGAGCGCGGCCAGCAGGCGCTGGCGGCCCGGGAACGGCGGGTAGCGGTGGAGGTCATCATGCATCAGTCGATATTAAGCCAGAGCGGTTATCGCTGTGTTCCGAGGCCCGAGCCGGGTGGAGCATGGACGCCTTCCGAGAGTTCTCAGGGAATCAAGTTGCGGCGCAGCGCCGGCACCTGCTGTGCCAGCTCGTCGGCCACCATCGCCGCGAAGAAACCCGCGCCTTCCGGACCGAGGTGGGTGTAGTCGAAGGCGATCTTGGCCTGGCCCATCGGTTCGACCGCGTTGGCATCGACCCCGCCGGGCGCCGGCGTGCCGGGTACTGGCGGCACGCCGATGGTGGTGCCGGCCTGCGCCGCGCTGACCTGGACCGGCAACGCCGGCGCCTGGGCAAAGCGCATCGCCTGCACCGGGCCCATGCCCTGCACCGCGGCGGTGCTGCGCGCGTGCAGATCCACCAGCGGCACGTCCAGCTCGGCGGCGACACGGCGGGTGGCGTCGGCCCACGGCGCCAGATCGTCGATCAGCACCCCGGTGCGGAACTGGCGGCGTGTCAGCGGTGTTAGCAGCACCGGCACGGCGCCGGCGGCGCGGACCTCGCGCACGTAGCGGCGCAGGTTGTCCGGGAATTCGTGCTGCAGATCGGTCGAGCGCCCCGGCTTGCCGGGCTGGTCGTTGTGGCCGAACTGGATCAGCACATGCACGTCGCGGTAGGCACCGGGCCGCATCTCCTGCAGGGCGATGTCCCACGAACCCTCGGCGCGGTAGTTGTAACTGCTGCGACCGCCGCGGGCCAGGTTCACGCAGCTCAGGAACGCGCTGACGTGGCGCGCGCAGAATGCCGCACCCCAGCCGCCCTGCACCGCCGTGGTGGAATCGCCGACCAGCACGATCTTGCTGGCGCGGACCGGGGTGGGCGTGGGCCGCTCGGTGATGGACGGATCCAGTGCGGCGCAGGCCACTGCCGGCGTCAGCGCCAGGGCGAGAGAAAACAGCAACGGTCGCAAGGTCATGATCGGGCTCAGAAGGTACCGCGCTGGACGAAGGGGGCCTGCTGGTAGAGCCGGCGTTCGCCGCCGCGCGGGTCGTCCATCTGCCGGCTCGGCGTGTCGAACACCATGGTCTGGCGGCGGGCCAGTCCGTAGCGGTCCCAGCGCGGCAGGCCGGCATGGTTGGGGTCGCCGGTGCGGGCCAAGGCCAGCAGCGCATCGCCCATCGTCTCCGACAGCTGTTGCATCGCCGCCCCGCTGCCGGTACGTGAGCCGGGCTGGGCGTTGTTGTGGAACACCAGCGGAATATCCAGCGTGTGGAAGGCGCGCAGCGCCGCGGCGTCACCGTCGCGGTCGTATCCGTCCAGCTGGTAGGCCCAGGTCGGTGCGCCCTGCCGGGCACGCGCTTCCAGCTCCTCGACCGCGCCGCGCCACGAGCGGCCGGCGGTGGTGGCGGCAAAGAACACCTCCGAGGGCGTGTACTGCGGGTACAGCCGCCGGTATTCGGCGATCACCACCGAGGGCAGCAGGTCGACGTACTGCTGGGTTTCCAGTTTGGCCGGCAGTTCTTCCCAGCTGAGCGCATGGTGCTTGGGGTCGTTGCCGAGGAAGGCGCGGGTCTCGTCGCGGGTGTTGCCGATCACCATCGGGATGCCGGCCGACTGCGCGGGGGCCTGCGGCCAGAACGGATGCACCGGCAGGTTGCGGGCATCGAGCACCGGCCCCAAGTACAGCGCGGTGTTCTCCACGCGCGAGGGATCGCGCAGCTTCACCGCTTCGAGCAGCTGCGCCATCGGCAGGCGCCGCAGCGTTTCGGCATCACCCTGGAAATGGTCCAGCACCTGCTGCGCGCGCTGGCTGGCCGCGCGCGGGCCGGCGGCGGTGACCTGCTGCCCGCTCATCGTCCACGCCTTGTGGAACAGACCCTGCGCGGCCGGCATCGCCATCAGCGTGGCGATCTTGGCGCCGCCGCCGGACTGGCCGAACACGGTCACGTTGCCGGCATCGCCGCCAAATTCGGCGGCGTGCTGGCGCACCCACTGCAGCGCCTGCACCAGATCCAGCTGGCCGACGTTGCCGGAGTCGGCAAAGCGCTCGTCGCCGAGCTGGGCCAGATAGAGGTAGCCGAACAGGTTGAGGCGGTGGTTGACGGTGACCACCACCACATCGCCGCGCCGGCAAAGATTGCCGCCGTCGTACAGCGGATCGCTGCCGGAGCCGTTGTTGTAGGCGCCGCCGTGGATATAGAACAGGATCGGCCGCTTGCCGCCGTCGCGCAGCGCCGGGGTCCAGACATTGAGGTAGAGGCAGTCCTCGCTGCCCGGACCTTCGTCCCCGCCCTGCGGTGCGGCCGGGCCGTAGTCCAGCGCATCGCGGATGCCACGCCACGGTGCTTCCAGCAGCGCCGGCTGGAACCGGCGCGGTGCGGTATCGCCGCCATAGGGAATGCCGCGGAACACCTGGATGCCCTGCTCGGTCTGCCCGGCGACCCTGCCGCTGCGCAGTCGTGCGATCGGGCTGGGGCTGGCCGGCGTGCCTGCAAGGGCGGGGCTGCCCAGACCGGCGGCGATACCCAGCAGCGCGCTGCGGCGCAGGAAGTCGCGCCGGGCCGGGGGAGAAGAAGTCGTGCTCATCGGTTCGCCTCCGGCGATTGTGCGGCGATCCAGGCCAGCGCCAGCTGCGGCCAGACGGCGGTGGTCAGGCCGGCGGTGCCACGCGTGCCAAAGCCATGTCCACCCCGCGGGAACAGGTGCATTTCGCTGGGGATGCCGGCCTGTTGCAGGCGGTGGTAGAACAGCAGGCTGTTGCCGACCGGCACCACCTCGTCATCGGCGGCGTGCAGCAGGAAGGTCGGCGGCGTGCTTGCGCTGACCTGCTGCTGCATCGAATAGCGCTGCCGCAGTGCAGGGGTATCGGCGCCACCGAGCAGCCGTTCGCGCGAGCCGGCATGGCTGTCGGGCCCTTCCATGTCGATCACCGGATAGACCAGCAGCTGGAAATCCGGCCGGGCGCTGACCGTGTCGATGGCATCGGTGGCCGGGGATACCGGCGTATCGAAGCCGTTGCCCAGCCGCGCGGCCAGGTGGCCGCCGGCGGAAAACCCCATCACCCCGATCCGCCGCGGGTCGATGCCCCAGCCGCCGGCGCGGTGGCGGATCAGCCGCAGCGCGCGCTGCGCATCGGCCAGTGCCGCCTCGCGGTCGGCGCGGCCTTCGCCGGGCAGCCGGTAACGCAGCACGAACAGGGTCACCCCGCCCTGTTCGACGAACGCCGGCACCAGCGCGGTGCCCTCCTTGTCAAGCACCACCCGCTGGTAGCCACCACCGGGGATCACCAGCAGCGCGCTGCCGTTGGGCCGGGCCGGTCGGTAGGCCACCAGATAGGGCGCGCTGACATGGTCGATATAGCGGTCCGGCAGCGCCGGATCGGTGCTGCGCTCGACGATGCGCGTCGCTTGCGGCAGCGGCTTGTCTCCCGGTGGCACCGCCTGTGACCACAGCGCGACCCGGTCCGGCGATCCCGGCTCCGGTTCGATGGCCGCGGCCAGTCCCGGAATTGACCACAGAAAAGCCAGAACAGTCGCAAGACGCTTTGAATGCAAGGGTTTGGGGAGTTTCCGGTTCGGCATCGAGGGAGGCATGCAAGGAGGGGACGGGCGGGTCTGGTGCACTGCACATTGCAAGATGACACCGGTTTACCATATACAGCCAGTCACGGCACTGTCGATGCGCGGTGCAGCAAAGCCATCAGGAGACTCACTTGAGCAACGACCAGGACAGCCAGGACCCGCAGACCGCAGGGCTGGACGCTATTGCCCGCAGCTTTGTCGATGCCCGCCGCAACGGCGCATCGCTTCCGGACTTCCCGGGCGAGATCCCGGAGGATCTGGTCACCGCCTACCGGGTGCAGGACCTGGCCATCGCCCGCTGGGACGATGCGGTGGTGGGCTGGAAGGTCGGTTTCATCGCGCCGGAGCGCCGCGATGGGTCCGGTGACGAGCGCCTGCTGGGCCCGGTGTTCTCGCGCCATCTCTGGAATGCTACCGGTGGCATCAACGACATTCCGGTGTTTTCCGGCGCCGGCGGTTTTGCCGCGGTCGAGGCCGAGTACGTGTTGCAGCTGCAGGCCGATGCCCCGGCCGACAAGCTGGAGTGGACGCCGGAGGAAGCGGCGGCGTTGCCGGCACGGATGTTCATCGGCGTGGAAGTGGCCAGCAGCCCGCTGGCCACGATCAACCAGCTCGGCCCGCGGGTGGTGGTGTCGGATTTCGGCAACAACAATGGCCTGGTGCTGGCGGCGGAGATTCCCGACTGGACGGCGCTGGACGAATCGCAGCTGCGTGCCAGCACCGAGATCGACGGTGAGGTGGTCGGCACCGGCGGCGCGGGTAATCTGCCCGGGGGCCTGCGCGCGGCCTATGCGTTCGCGCTGTCGCGTTCGGCCAGGCGCGGGCGGCCGCTGAAGAAGGGCGAGCTGATCGCCACCGGCAATGCCACCGGCATCCATGACATCGCGGTGGGCCAGCAGGCGGTGATCCGCTTTGAAGGCCATGGCGATATTTCCTGCAAGGCTGTGGCGGCCGGCTGACCGGTCCGTACAGCGGGTACGCGCGGAGGGCGCAATGATCACTCGCAGAGGTTTTCTTACCACCGGCCTGGGCGCGCTGGCCGCGCCGCTGCTGGGGGCGTGTTCGGCCGGCGGCGGCAATGCCGGCCGTGGCGGCCAGCTGTTGACCGCCACCGACGTGCATGTGGCCGACTATCCCACGGTCACCGCGGTCAAATGGATCGGCCAGCAGCTCGAACTGCAGACCGGCGGCCGGTTGCGCCTGAACCAGTACCACTCCGGCCAGCTCGGCCGCGAGTCCGAGGCCATCGACATGGCCCGGTTCGGCGCGATCGATATCACCCGGGTGTATTCGGGTGCGCTCAACAACGCTTTCCCGCTGACCCGCGCGCTGTGCCTGCCGTACGTGTTCGACTCGGTCGCGCACATGCGCCACGCGCTGGACAGCGGCATCGCCGAGGACGTGCTGCGCGGCTTCGAGAGCCGCGATCTGGTCGGGCTGGCGATCTACGACTGCGGCGCACGCTCCTTCTACAACACCAAGCATCCGATCGTGGAGCCCAGGCAGCTGCACGGGCTGAAGCTGCGGGTGGCCAGCTCGGACATCTTCCTGCAGCTGATGCGCCTGTTCGGCGCCAACCCGACGCCGATGTCGCTGGGCGACACGTTCTCCGGCATGGAGACGCACATGATCGACGGCGCCGAGAACAACATGCGCAGCTTCCATTCCAGCCGCCATTTCGAGGCGGCCCGCTACTGGTCGCAGAGCGAGCACTCCTACGCGCCGGACATCCTGCTGATGTCGCGCCGCAGCCTGGAGGCGCTGAGCCCGGCCGACCGTGGCCTGCTGCTGGAGCTGGCGCGGCAGTCGGTGCAGCAGATGCGCAGCGCCTGGGACGCCTCCGAGGACAAGGCGCGGCAGGCGGTGCTGGCGGCTGGAGTGGAGGCCAACGCGGTGGATATGGCGGCCTTCCGTGCGGCGGCCGCGCCGTTGCTGCGGCAGTACCTGCAGCAGCCGGAGATCGCCGCCCTCCACCGCCGCATCCGCGATTTCGCCTGAGGTCCGTCCTGATGTCCGATTCCAACGCAACTCCGATCCTGACCGGCCCGCAGAAGCTGCTCGAGCAGTTGGCCACGGTGGTCATCCATATCGCCGTGCTCGCCCTGCTCGGGCTGGTCGTGGTGCAGGGCTGGCAGGTGTTCGCCCGCTACGTGATCAACGATTCGCCCAGCTGGACCGAGCCGGTGACGCTGCTGCTGCTGAGCACGACGATGAGCATGGGCGCCGCCGCCGGCGTGCACACCAACCGCCACTTCGGCTTCTACCTGCTGGCCGAGCACATGAACCCGCTGTTCCGGCGCCTGGTCGAGGCGCTGGTGCCGCTGATCATCGCCACCATCGGCGGTTTCATCGCCGTCTGGGGCTGGCTGCTGTGGAGCGACGGCCTGCACATCAAGACCGCTGGCGCCGCGTTGCCGCAAAGCGTGAACTACCTGCCGCTGAGCCTCGGCGGGGCGCTGATGGCGGTGTTCGCGCTCAACCGCCTGCTGCTGTCGCTGCGCGTGGACGTGGCCATGGCCGCCGCCGCTGTTGAAGGAGACCGCTGAACCATGGGTATCGCAATCCTGTTTGCCGTGTTCGGCGTGCTGCTGCTGATCGGCGTGCCGGTGGCCTATGCGCTGGCCGCGGCCTCGCTGGCCACCCTGCTGTACCTGGACCTGCCCAGCATCGTGCTGGTGCAGCAGATCTCCGCCGGTACCGGTTCGGCCTCGCTGATCGCCATTCCGCTGTTCATCTTCGCCGGTGAAATCATGATGCGCGGCGGTATCTCCGAGCGCCTGATCGCGCTGGCCTCCTCGCTGGTCGGGCGCCTGCGCGGCGGCCTGGGCCAGGTCTCGATCCTGTCCTCGCTGTTCTTCGGCGGTGTCTCCGGTTCGGCCATCGCCGATGTCTCGGCGGTCGGCGGCACGATGATCCCGCAGATGGTCAAGCGCGGTTACGACCGCGACTTCGCGGTCAACGTCAGCATCACCGCGGCGCTGGTGGCGCTGCTGGTGCCGCCCTCGCACAACCTGATCCTGTTCTCGGCCGCGGCCGGCGGCGGCCTGTCCATCGCCGACCTGTTCGCGGCCGGCATCGTGCCGGCGCTGCTGATGACCGTGGTGCTGATGGTCACCGGCTATGCGGTGGCGCGCAGCCGCGGCTACGGCGTGGAGCCGTTCCCGGGCATGCGTGCGGTGTTCACCCGCCTGATCGCCGCCCTGCCCGGCCTGGGGCTGGTGGGGCTGATCTTCTTCGGCATCCGCGCCGGCATCTTCACCGCGGTCGAATCGGCGGCGATCGCGGTGGTCTACGCGCTGCTGGTCACCGCCGTGCTGTACCGCCAGCTGCGCATCAAGGAGTTCATGGAAACGGTGGTGCATGCCGCACGCAGTACCGGTGTGATCCTGTTCGTGATCGCCACCGCCGCCGTGTTCGGCTGGCTGCTGGCCTACCTGCAGGTGCCGGCCGCCGCGGTTGAGTTCCTGCAGTCCTTCGCCCACAGCAAGTACGCGGTGCTGCTGATGATCGTGGTGATGCTGCTGCTGCTGGGCACCTTCATGGACCTGGCGCCGCTGATCCTGATCTGCACGCCGATCTTCCTGCCGGTGGCCAAGGCCTATGGCATCGATCCGATCCACTTCGGCCTGGTGCTGGTGCTGACCGGTGGCCTGGGGCTGGTCACGCCGCCGGTGGGCTCGGTGCTGTTCATCGGCACCGCGATCGGCAAGATCAGCGTCGGTGAAAGCATGAAGACCATCTGGCCGTTCTGGCTGGCCGGGCTGGCGGTGCTGCTGGTGGTGACGCTGTTCCCCGGCATGTCGCTGTGGCTGCCGGCGCTGCTGCGCAGCTGATGCAACGACGGGGCGGGCGTGCCTGCGGGCGCACCGTTCCGGCTGTCTGATGATCGGGAGCCCCGGCCCCCTGCCTGTGGAGAAGTGAATGAACGTGACCCGTAGCCTGGCCGCGCTGGCCCTCGGTTGCCTGCTGGCCGCCGCCCCGGCGCTGGCCCAGGAGGCGCCCTCCCCCTGGAAGCGCGGCATCGAACACCAGCGCCAGGCCGATCTGGGCAATGGCAGTTTCCTCAATCCGGTACTGGCCGGCGACCGTCCCGATCCGTCGGTGCTCAAGGATGGTGACGACTACTACCTCACCCTGTCCTCGTTCGATGCCTATCCCGGCCTGCCGATCTGGCACTCGCGCGACCTGGTTAACTGGCAGCCGCTGGGCCATGCGATCCGCACGAATGTCGGCTCGATCTGGGCGCCGGACATCGTCAAGCACCAGGGCCGCTACTTCATCTATTTCCCGGCACGCGTGGGCGGCACCGAAGGCAACCTGCGCAGCAACTGGGTGGTGTGGGCCGATGACATCCGCGGCCCGTGGAGCGAGCCGGTCGAGATCGGCCTGGGCAAGTACATCGACCCGGGCCACGCGGTGGGCGAAGACGGCAAGCGCTACCTGTTCCTGTCCGGCGGTGATTACGTGCAGCTGGCCGACGACGGCCTGAGCGTGGTCGGGCAACCGAAGCACGTCTATGACGGCTGGCGTTATCCGCAAAGCTGGGACGTGGAAGCCTACGCCCAGGAAGGCCCGAAGATCAGCTTCCGCGACGGCTGGTACTACATGACCACCGCGGTGGGCGGCACCGCCGGCCCGCCGACCGGACACATGGTGATCACCGCGCGTTCGCGTTCGATCCACGGGCCATGGGAGAACTCGCCGCACAATCCGATCACGCGCACCGTCAGCCGCGCCGAGCCGTGGTGGTCGCGCGGCCACGCCACGATTGTCGAAGGCACGGACGGCCGCGACTGGATGGTCTATCACGGCTACGAGAACGGTTACTGGACGCTGGGCCGGCAGATGCTGCTGGAGCCTATCGAATGGACAAAGGACGGCTGGTTCGTGGCCAAGGGCGGCGATCTGGGCCGTCCGCTGGCCAAGCCGGCCGGCCAGTCGCAGGCCCATGGCATGGCGTTGTCGGACGACTTCCGCGGCGACACGCTCGGCGCGCAGTGGTCGTTCTTCAACCCGGCGCAGGACGAGTACCAGCGGCTGGGCTTCGGCAAGGACGGCCTGACCCTGCAGGGCAAGGGCCGCACCCCGCGCGATGCCTCGCCGCTGACCGCCATCGCCGGGGATGTGGCCTACCAGTTCGAGGTGGAAATGGAGATCGAACCGGGCGCCTTCGGCGGCGCGCTGCTGTTCTACAGCGACCGCCTGTATGCCGGGGTCGGCAGCAACGGCGAGGATTTCATCCTGCACCGCTACGGCGATGAGCGCCCCACCCGGCCCCGGCCCAGTGCCACCGGCGGCAAACTGTGGCTGCGGGTCACCAACAACCGCCATATCCTCACCGTGCACAGCTCCCGCGACGGTACGAACTGGGAAAAGTATCCCGTTCAGATGGAAGTCTCCGGCTACCATCACAATGTCTCCGGTGGCTTCCTTGCCCTGAAGCCGGCGATCTACGCCGCGGGGGACGGCAAGGTGCACTTCCGCCAGTTCCGCTACCGCGCTCTTGATTGAACGCGGATCGCTAGAATGCCTGTATTGAACGGTTTCAAGGACATCGCCTTGCGCAAGAAAGCCGACACCGACCCCACCTCCCGCCCGGTAGGACGACCCGCCACGATCAATGACATCGCGCGGCTGTCCGGGGTTTCCAAAAAGACGGTGTCCCGGATCATCAACAACTCGCCGCTGGTGCGCAAAGACACCCGCGACAAGGTCGAGGCGCTGATGCGCGAGGTCGGTTACGCGCCCGATCCGCTGGCCCGCGGGCTGGCGTTCCGGCGCTCGTTCCTGATCGGCATGGTCTATGACAACCCCACCGCGCAGTACGTGGTGGACATGCAGAACGGTGCGCTGGACGCGCTGCGCGGCTCCAGCTTCGAGCTGGTGGTGCATCCGTGCGATACGCGCAGTCCCGGCTATATCGAAGGCGTGAAGCGTTTCGTGCAGCAGCAGAAGCTGCATGGGGTGATCCTGGTGCCGCGTGCCTCCGAAGACCAGGCGCTGGCGGACATGCTCGAGGAGATCGGCTGCCGCTTCACCCGCATCGCCGCACTGCCGCTGGATGACACCTCGCAGATGGTGATCACCCACGACCGCGATGGCGCGGCCGAGGCGGCCGACTACCTGCTCTCGCTGGGCCATCGCGACATCGCGCTGATCACCGGCCCGACCGCCTACCGCTCGGCGCACGAACGCACCGCCGGCTTCATCGAGGCCCTGCACAACCGCGGCATCGAACTGCCGCCGGCGCGCATCATCGAGGCCGGCTACACCTTCGAATCGGGTGTGGCCGCGGCCGAGAAGCTGTTGCTGGGCAAACAGCGACCGACCGCGATCTTCACCGGAAACGATGAAATGGCCGCCGGCGTGTACAAGGTGGCCATGCGCGCCGGCATCAGCATTCCCCGGGAACTGTCGATCGTGGGCTACGACGACAGCCCGCTGGCCTCGCGGCTGTGGCCGTCGCTGACCTCGGTGCGCCGCAATACCCGTGACACCGGGAGAACAGCGGCCGCGATGCTGATCCAGCCCGAGGGCCACAGCCCGCTGCCGATGGCCAGTGTGCGTCCGCACCTGATCGTGCGCGATTCCTGCCAGCCGCCGCAGGACTGAACCCCCAACAGTTTGTTTTCAATGGATTTGTGCGATCTTGCGCTGCAAAATGACACCGGTTTCCATAATTGGCTAGAATGGCCACGAACGGGCCGGAACCTCACCGTCAGGCCCTGGCCTACGCCCGCACCGGCGGCTGCAATGCCGGCGCACCCCCTCCGGCGACCCCGCCGGCATCAAGAACCCGAACCACCGCTTCAGGGAGAGGAACACCATGACGAATCCATTCAGTCTTGAAGGCAAGGTCGCGCTGGTCACCGGCGCCAATACCGGCCTGGGCCAGGGCATCGCGCTGGCACTGGCCGCCGCCGGCGCCGACATCGCCGGCGCGGGCATCGTGCCGGCCGATGAAACCGCCGAGAAGGTGCGTGCGCTGGGCCGCCGCTTCCTCAATATCGAGGCCAACCTGATCAGCATCGAGCCGGTCGAGCGGGTGGTGGCCGAAACCCTCGCCGGCCTCGGCCGGCTGGACATCCTGGTCAACAACGCCGGCCTGATCCGTCGCGCCGACGCGGTGGACTTCAGCGAGAAGGACTGGGACGACGTGATGAACGTCAACATCAAGTCCGCGTTCTTCATGTCGCAGGCCGCCGGCAAGCATTTCATCGCCCAGGGCAGCGGCAAGATCATCAACATTGCCTCGATGCTGTCCTTCCAGGGCGGCGTGCGGGTGCCGTCCTACACCGCTTCCAAGAGCGGCATCGCCGGCATCACCCGCCTGCTGGCCAACGAGTGGGCGGGCAAGGGCGTGACCATCAACGCCATCGCCCCGGGCTACATGGCCACCGACAACACCGCGCAGCTGCGCGCCGATGAAGACCGCAACAAGGCGATCCTGGACCGCATCCCGGCCGGTCGCTGGGGCAAGCCGGAAGACCTCGGCGGCACCGCGGTGTTCCTGGCGTCCAGCGCCTCGGACTACGTCAATGGCGCGATCATCCCGGTTGATGGCGGCTGGTTGGCGCGCTGATTCCCGTTTCCCGCGTGCTGGCCGCCGCCGTGCACGCTTCATGCAATCCCGTACTGAATAGAGAGTTCCGCAATGAAAATCGCATTGATGCAGGAGTTCAGCCAGGCCGCCAAGAACCCGGTGGTGCTGGAACAGCTCAACACGGTGGCTGCCGCGCAGGGCCACACCGTGTTCAACGTCGGCATGGACGGTGACAACGACCACCGCCTGACCTACATCCACCTGGGCATTTGCGCGGCGCTGCTGCTGAATTCCAAGGCCGTGGATTTCGTCGTCGCCGGCTGCGGTACCGGCCAGGGCGCGATGATGTCGCTCAACGCATGGCCGGGCGTGTTCTGCGGCTACTGCATCGAGCCGACCGACGCGTTCCTGTTCGCCCAGGTCAACAGCGGCAATGCGCTGGCGCTGCCGTTCGCCAAGGGCTTCGGCTGGGGCGCGGAAATCAACATCCGTTACATCTTCGAGAAAGCGTTCGCCGGTGAGCGCGGCCAGGGGTACCCGGCCGAGCGTCGCGAATCGCAGATGGCCAATGCCGGCATCCTGGCGCAGGTCAAGCAGGGCGCTTCGAAGGACTTCATCGAAGGCCTGAAGGCGATCGACCCGGAGCTGGTGAAGCAGGCCGTCGGTGGCGAGCGCTTCCAGAAGGCGTTCTTCGACAACGCGCAGGACGCGGACATCGTCGCCTACGTGAAGGGCGTGCTGGGCAAGTAAGCCGGCCCGCAGCTGTATCGCCCTTGCAGGGCAGACAAGGGCGCCCAACGGCGCCCTTGTTGTTTCACCTTCCACCGCCGGAGCCCATGCCGATGAAACGCCACGTCCCCTTGCTGCTTGCGCTGCTGTCGCTGGCCGGCCTCGCCAGCGCCGCCCCTCCCGCGCAGCGGGTCTTTATCGCCGCCGATTCCACCGCCGCCACGTATGGCCCGGAGCGCGCGCCGCAGGCCGGCTGGGGGCAGATGCTGCAGAGCTGGCTGGACCCGGGGCAGTGGCAGGTACGCAACCATGCCATCGGCGGGCGCAGCACGCGCAGCTTCCTCAATGAAGGGCGCCTGCAGGCCATTGAAAAGGAACTGCGGCCCGGCGACGTGCTGCTGATCCAGTTCGGCCACAACGACGCCAAGTTCGAGGACCCCACGCGGTACACCGATCCGGATACCGACTACCCGGCGTTGCTGTCGCGCTATGTGGCAACCGCGCGTGCCAAGGGCGCCACGCCGGTGCTGATAACCCCGGTCGCGCGGCTGCTGTACGACTTCGGCGCGCTGCTGGACACCCATGGGCTTTACACCCGGTCAATGCAGCGGCTGGCGCGCGAGCAGAATGTGCCGCTGATCGATCTCAATGCCAGCTCGATGGCCTGGATCCGCGCGCTGGGCGAGCAGGGCGCGCAGCCGTACTTCATGTTCGTGCCCGAACAGGGCAAGGCCGATGGCACCCATTTCAGCGCGGCCGGTGCCACCGCGGTGGCCTGTCTGGTGATGCGGGGCTGGGTGGAGCTGCAGCCGGAAATGAAGGCCATGCTGAAGCGCGATATCGATTGCGGTGCGGTCACCTCGTCGCCGACAACGACAGCGCCCCGCAGCGCTGCAACCGCCCTGGCTTTGTCCTCGCCTGCAGCAGTACCGAAGATCGAGGTGACGAACCCGCACGGCTCACAGGTGATCCGTGAACAGGACATCGCCCGCGAACAACCCGGTCCGCACGGCGGCGCCGGTCCGACCACCGCCTATTCGTTCTTTGCCGACGTGGCCGATCTGCCGTTCGTGCTGCGCAAGCGGGTGCTGCACAAAGGCGCCGGCATCGGCCTGCATCCGCAGCACAAGGACGAGATCTACTACATCGTCAGCGGCCGTGGCCGCTATGTGCTCGATGGCACGCACTATGACGTCGGCGCGGGTCACGCGCTGCTGACCCGCGCCGGCAGCACGCATGCACTGCAGCAGCACGGCGAGGCGGATCTGGTGCTGCTGCTGGCCTATCCGGCGATCGCGCCGCGCTGAGACCGGCGCAGCGCTCAGGCTGCGCCGGCAACGCCACGCTTGCGTGACCACCTCGCGCCGGTGGCCGCACTGTTCAAACTGCCTGCCGTTGCAGCAGTGCCCTGGATCGCCCGGGCCCAGGGTTTGCGGCCCTGAGGCACAAAACAGTGCCCAGCACCGTCGCCGGTTTCCATTGCCAGCGAATGGAGCAGCAGCGGAACCACATTGAACAGCCGGGTCCAGCACCGCCGCCGCCGGAGGATGTCCGCCAGCGGAATCCCGGTTTTCCCGGTTTTCCCATTGAACCCGTGCGCGATGACGTGCAGGCGCCGGTCGGTCGGGAACCGCCGGCCACCGACGGTTTCGCTGCCGCGCTGCCGAGTGGCGGCGGCTTCGCGCAGCAAGGTTTCGTCGCGATCATGTGCCGGGCGCATGCGGGCGGATCCCAGAGCGGGCAGGGCCGGGCGGCACTACCGGCGCCGGTGAGGCGTCCCGCCGGTCCGGCACATCATCTCGCAAAGGGAAATGATCCTTTGCCGCCGGGCGCGTTTTTGCCGGACGCACCGCGCCCTAGACTGCTCCCCTCACAGCCATCGTTCCACAGGAGCACGCCATGATTGAACGTCGCCCGTTCGCCAGCCTTGGGGGAGCCAATCACGGCTGGCTCGATGCCAAGCACCATTTTTCGTTTGCCGGTTACCACGATCCGGCGCGCATGCACTGGGGCGCATTGCGGGTGTGGAACGACGACACCATCGCCGCCGGCGCCGGCTTCCCGCCGCATCCGCATGCGGACATGGAGATCATCACCTACGTGCGCGAAGGCGCGATCAGCCACCAGGACGACCAGGGCAACCGCGGCCGCACCGTGGCCGGCGATGTGCAGGTGATGAGTGCCGGCAGCGGCATCCGCCACGCCGAGTACAACCAGGAGCCGGGCATCACCCGCATTTTCCAGATCTGGATCTTCCCGGAGCAGCGCGGCGGTACCCCGGCCTGGGGCGCGAAGCCGTTCCCGCGCGGTGAGCGTTCCGGCCGTTTCGTGGCGCTGGCCAGCGGCCTGCCCGGCGATGACGAGGCGCTGCCGATCCGGGCCAACGCGCGGGTGTCCGGCGCCACGCTCAAGGCCGGGGAGAGCACCGAATACCGTTTCAGCGATGCCAGCCGCTGCGGCTACCTGGTGCCGAGCACCGGCAAGGTCGAAGTCGACGGCGTGCTGATCGAGGCCCGCGACGGCGCCGCGATCAGCGGCGTGGACACGATCGTGGTGCGCGCGCTGGAAGATGCCGAGCTGGTGCTGGTCGATACCGCGGCCTGATCACAGGGCATTGCCCGGGGCACCAGGACAACGGCGCGGGACACCGCGCCGTCTGTCTGCCGGTTGCCGCAGGCCTCCCAGCGGACGTCACTCCGGCGCTGCGTCCGGGATCTGTTCCGCCGCCGCAGACGCCTTGCGGCGACGCGGAGCGGAACGGCGCGCGGCCTTGCGGGCGGTGCCGGTACGGGCCGGCTCCGCGCCCTGCGCGCCGCCAGCGGTATGCAGCTGCTCCAGCCACGACAGCGCATCGCTGTAGGCCAGAAAGTGCTGCAGGTACTCGGGCGAGATATCGCGCATCAGCGTCATCGCGCGGTGCAGCAGCACGCTCGAGTGCAGCGGACCGGCGTCTTCGGAGATCGCCTCCTGCGACTGCCGCAGCAGGCTGTCGATACGGATGCGGCCCCACAGCTGCTGGAACTCGTCCAGCACCGCGAGCGGTTCCCGCGCCGTGGTGGCCGCCGCGGTGGCGGTGGTGGCACCCGCCGGTGCCGCCGCTGTACGGGGTGGCCAGGCCGACAGCGCCGGTTGCGCCGCACCGCCGATATGCGCAAGCAGCGCACGCAGTGGCGTGGGAGGGCTCATGCCGGTATTCACCGCCGCCGTGGCCGGTGGCGAGGCCGCCACGACGCGGGCATAGTCGGCGACCAGCTGCGCCAGTCGCGCGTGCAGCAGCTGGGTGACCTGGCCGTCGTGCGCTGCCGCGCGCCGTGCCAGGCCGTCGATGAGGCTGAAGCGCAGCGGATCGATGCGGTCGGCGCCCTGTTCGCGCCACGCCTGCAGCTGCAGCCACGGTGAGGTCGGTTTATCGGCCATTGCCGGTGCTGTCCACCTTGGGGCGCGGAATCGGCGCGATCTCCACGCGCCGGTTCCTGGCCCGCCCGGCTTCATCGGCGTTGGAGCTGACCGGTTGTTCGGCGCCGAATGCGGCAGCGAACACCGACGCCGACGGCACCCCGTCGGCGATCAGGGTGCGCGTCACGGTCAGGGCGCGTGCGGCGGACAGTTCCCAGTTGTCGGCAAAACGGCCGTTGCTCACCCGCACCGGCTGATCATCGGTGAAACCGCTGACCATCAGCACCTCCTCGCGCGTGCCCAGATAGTCGCGCAGCGGCGCAGCCAGGCTCTGCAGCAGCGCGCGGCCGTCAGGCTGCAACTGGTCGGAGTTCAACGCGAACAGCACGCTGCCGCTGATGCCGATGCGGCCGTTGATCACGGTCACCCGGCCGGCCGCCAGGGGGGCGGCCAGAGCCTGCTCCAGCGTCTTGAGTTTGGCCGCTTCAGCCTGGCGCTGTTTGACCTCCTCATCCAGCTGGCGGGACAGCTGCAACTGGATGCCGATCACACCGGCCAGGATCAGCACGAACGCACCGAGCAGCACCGACATCAGGTCACCGAAGGCGGCCCAGGTGGTGGCGGTGGATTCGGAATCGAGCTCGATCTCGTCGCTCATCCGGTTTATGCCCCGACCGCGGCGCGCTGTCCGGTCAGCTGCTGCAGCTCACCGATGATCTGCTTCTGCGAGAGCATGCTCAGATCGATCACTTCACGCGCTTGGGCGACGTAGTAGGCGAGCTGCTCGTCACTGCGGGTGAGCGATTTCTCCAGTGCCGATTCGATCCCCTGCAGGCGCGCGTTCAATGCTTCGGTGGAGCTGCCGAACACCTGTACCGCGGTGCCGAAGGCTTCGCCCAGGCTGGCCACTTCCATCGCGCTGCTGGTGACGTGTGCGGCGGCATGGTCGAGCTTGCCGGTCTGGCTTTCTATCTGGGAGGAGAAACGGCTGCCGACGCGTTCGAGCAGATCGGCCGAGGTGCTGAGCAGCGCCTCCACCGCGGAGCGCTGTTCGGTGGAGGCATGGTTGACCGCATCGAGCAGCGTTTCCAGCGTGGCTAGCAGGCGGCTGCGTTCCTCCAGCATGGCGGTATCGCGCACCATGCTGTCGGACAGTTTCTGGCGCAGCTCGGCCACCACTTCGGCGGCCGCGCGCGGGGCTTCGGAGGCGCTCTGTACCAGGCGCGAAATCTCGGCAATGGTGTCGCGGGCATGTGCCTGTGACTGCTCGGACATCGCGTTGGCGGTCCGCGCCAGCGTGTCGCAGATCTCCTGCTGGCGGCTGGCGACATGGTCACTGCTTTGCTGCCAGCTCCGGCTCAGCGTCGTGGTGATGGCCGACAGGGCCTCGGACCATTGCGCCAGACGCTGCGTATCGCGCGCTTCCAGCGTGGCCTGCAGCTGGCCATGCGATTGCTGCATCGCGTCCAGCACGGTGCCGGTGCGCGTATCGAAACGTTCCGCCGCGGTGGTGAGCTGCTGCGCGTGGCGCGAGAGCTCGGCCAGGGTGTCGGTCGCGTTGCCCTGCAGCTGGGCGGAAACGTCGCCGGCCGTCTTTACCAGGGTGTCGCAGATGGCCTGCTGGCGGTTGGCGATCTGCTCGCCACTGTGCTGCCACTGCTGGTCGAGCGTGGCGGTCATCGCAGCGAAGCTGTCGGCCCACTGTGTCAGGCGCTGCTGATCGCGCGCTTCCAGCGTGGCCTGCAGTTCGGCATGCGAGTGCCGCATCACTTCCAGCAGCGCGCTGGCGCGCTGTTCGAAACTGTGTGCCACCTGGGTCAGGGCCTGCTCGTTGCGCGTGGCCAGCTGCTTGTTGATGTCCTGCTGATGCGACAGCGATTCGTTCCAGGCCCGCGTGGTGGCCTGGCTGCTCTGCTGCAGGTGCGACGACACGCTGGCCAGCAGATCGTCGGAGCGTTGCGCGAAGGTCTGGGTGAACTGCTGCAGGCTGTCGCGCAGGTGCTGCAGCAACGCATCATTGGTCTGCTGTTGCTGCTGTGTGGCCGCATTCCAGGTCTCGGCGGCCGCGCGGGTGGTGGCCTGCAGATTGCCGGCCAGACCATCGAGCTGCTGCTGCACGGCGTGGCTGACGCTGGCCTGCATCGCCGCGGTTTCGCGGGCGAGCCCGGCCAGCGTGGTTTCCACCACCGGCTGCAGCGCGTTGCCCACGGTCCTGGCGCTCTCGGCCATGCCGGCGGTGAGGGACTGCTGCAGCGAGCTGGCCAGTTGCAGATGGCTGGCTTCGGTGCGGCGGTGGAACTCCTGCTGGCTGCTGGCCAGACGTTCGGCGGCGCTGAGGTTGTGCTGTTCCAGCGTGGCCATCATCGACTGCAGGCGATCGACCAGGGCCGGCATCAAGCCGGTCTGCTGCTGCAGCAGGCGGAAGGCTTCTTCGCGCTGGTGGGCGTGCGAGTACGGACGCAGGGCGGTGGCCAGTTGCAGGTCCAGGCGCTGCACCGCGTCCACGCGTTCGCGCCGGCACAGCGCTGACAGCAGGCCGAGCATGGCCGAACCGGCGACACCGGCAATGGAGGTGCCGAAGGCGAATGCCAGACCCTTGACCGGCGCCCCGAGCGAGCCACGGATGGCTTCCAGATCGGTCGCGCTTTCCAGCGCCAGGCCGGTACCGCGCAGGGTCGCCATCATGCCCAGCAGCGTGCCCAGCATGCCCAGCAACACCAGCAGACCGACCAGATACGGGGTCAGCGCCGGTGCCGGCAGCGGCACGCGTTCGCCTTCCACGCGCAGCCGTACTGCGTTGCGCAGGCCCGGATGCAGGCGTGCCAGCCAGGCGCCCAGGTCGGACTGGGCCGGCGCGACATCGGCAAGGGCCTGCTCCAGGGTAAGCGTGGCCTGCCGGTAGCGGCGCAGCTCCAGTGCGCCGGCGAGATAGCAGGCGGCGATCACCGCGGTGATCCCCAGTCCCAGCAGATTGCTGGTGACATAGCCCGCGCCGATCCAGCAGATGGCGAGCAGACCGACAACAAATACGGCGACACGGAGCAAGGTCTTGGACATGAGGTTCGGTTTACCGGCTACGAAGCGCTGCAAGCAGGCCTTCAATGGGGTGGAAACGGACATCCAGTTCGGCCAGCAGCGCAGTGCGCAGGTCCTGTTCGAACACGGCCAGCCAGGGGCCGCACGGCACCGCTGCGGCATCTTCGGATATATCGGGGCAAGCAGGGGCCGCCAGGTCGTGCCGCCAGGCATCGTGCAGGCGGGAGAAATGCATACCCAGCAGGGCGGGCACGCGCGACAGCAGGCTGTGCTCGCGCGGGCTCAGGGTGGCCTCCATCACCGCGTCCACTTCGGCCAGCCGTGCCTTGGCGGGCGATTGCAGCGCGAGCATGTCGCGCAGGCGTCCACGCAGGGTGCCCGTGGTGATCTGCATCGAGCGCTGCACGCCCAGGTAGTGCTGGTGGTAGGGCGCGTAGGCTCCATGGGTCTGGATTTCGGCCGCGCCGATGCGTCGGGCCGGTGTCGCCGGCAGCCCCGCGTGGATCGTGTCCAGCAGCGTGGCCCGCAGCCGCGCGCACTCGGCGTCTTCATGGCTGTCGAAACCAGGCCCGTCCAGCGCCGCCGGAAGCCGGCCCTCCAGGGCCCTGGAAAGCGTGATCGCCCGGTTCCAGTCGAACCACTGGTTCAGCCGCTCGGACAGGGCCGGCGGCGCACGGGAAAGCTCCGCGTCCGCGAAGCGCGCCAGCAGGCGGATGAACGCCGGGCCTTGCAGGGACGCCCGTTGGGAAGCTTTCGCCATGGTTCCTGACTAAAAACGGGGCATTTTACATGGCCGGCCCCGCACCGCCGGACCGGCCCGGTTCAGCGGCGGCACCGGCCGCGCGAAAGGCCGCATTCAGCGGGCATGGCGCTTGAGCAGGTCCAGCAGCACCGCGGCCTCGGCTTCGCGCCGGGCCTGATCCGGTTCGGCCACCAGATGGTCGCTGAGGTGGCCGGCCATCACCTCCAGCATCAGCCCGTGCATGGCGCCCTTGGCCGCGGCTATCTGCACCAGCACCGCATCGCAGTCGTCGCCGGTCTCCAGCGCCTGTTCCAGCGCCGCCACCTGGCCGGCGATGCGGCGCACCCGGGTGAGCAGTTTCTTCCTGTCGCGCTGGATATGGGCCATGCGCGCATCATATACCCATGGGGGGTATATGATGCGCGCCACTTTTCTCCGAAGCCGCCGTCATGTCCCTGGACGCCCTTGCCGCCGCCCGCCGCCACCGCCATGCCTTCAGCGAAGGCAATCCGATGGCCGAAAAGAACACCCGTCGCGCCATGATCCTGACCGTGCTGATGATGGGGGTGGAGATCGCCGGCGGCTGGTGGTTCAACTCGATGGCGGTGCTGGCCGACGGCTGGCACATGAGCTCGCATGCGCTGGCGCTGGGCCTGGCCGCGTTCGCCTATGCCTGCGCGCGGCGCTACCGCGACGATCCGCGCTTCGCCTTCGGCACCTGGAAGATCGAGATCCTGGCCGGCTACACCAGTGCGATCCTGCTGCTGGGCGTGGCCGGGTTGATGGCGTTCGAGTCGATCGCGCGCGTGTTCAAGCCCAGCCCTATCCATTACCCGCAGGCCATCGCCATCGCCGTGGTGGGGCTGGCGGTGAACCTGCTGTGCGCCTGGTGGCTGCGCGACCAGCACCATCACGGTCATGACCACGCCCATGGCGATCACCACGATCATGGCCACCACCACGGCCATCACCATGACCTCAACCAGCGTTCGGCCTACCTGCACGTGCTGGCCGATGCGGCCACCTCGGTGCTGGCGATCATCGCGCTGCTGGGCGGCCTGTACTTCGGCGCTTCATGGCTGGACCCGCTGATGGGCATCGTCGGCGCGGTGCTGGTGTCGGTGTGGGCCGTTGGCCTGATCCGCCAGACCGGCCGGGTGCTGCTGGATGCGGAAATGGACGCCCCGGTGGTGGCCGAGATCCGCGAGGCGGTGGAGCAGGGCGCGGTGCCGGCGCGGCTGGCCGATCTGCATGTCTGGCAGGTCGGCCGTGGCCGTTTCGCCTGCGCAATGGAGGTGGTCACCGTGCCGGGTATTGCGGCGGAAACCTTCCACCGCGCGCTGTCCGTCCACGAGGAAATCGTGCATGTGACGGTGGAGGTGCGCCACGCCGCGGGGTGAGCTCTGCCGGCGGCGTGCATCGCGTGGCTTGAGACCGAACAGCCGCCCGGGGCGGCTGCTCCGTTGCGGCGCGAAGGGCAAGACGTCTCAGACGTCGCCGCCCTCGGCCCAGCCCTCGCCACTGCCGCGCTGGAACACGATATCGCCCTCGTGCACCTGGCCGGCCGGCAGGTGCGCGGTATCGGCCAGACGCGCGTAGATGGGGGTGAAGTCCGGTCCGGTCGCCGCCATCAGCTGCTCGAAGCTGTCGATGACGAAGTAGGTTTTCTGGAAGGTGTCGATGCGGTAGCGGGTGCGCATGATCCGCTCCAGGTCGAAGCCAATCCGGTTGGGCGCGGCGGATTCCAGCGAGTACAGCGATTCGCCCTTCGACGAGACGATGCCGGCGCCGTAGATGCGCAGGCCATCGGCGGTATTGATCAGGCCGAATTCCACTGTGTACCAGTACAGCCGGGTCAGGTTCTGTAGTGCGTCCGGGCCGATCGCATGCGCCTTGACGCCGCCACGGCCATAGGCGGCCATGTAGTCGGCGAACACCGGGTTCATCAGCAGCGGCACATGGCCGAACAGGTCGTGGAACAGGTCGGGTTCGGCGATGTAGTCGATCTGGTCCGGCCGACGGATCCACCAGGTCACCGGAAAGCGGCGGTGCGCCAGATGGTCGAAGAAATCCAGCTCCGGCAGCAGGCCTTCGACCCCGACCAGGGTCCAGCCGGTGGCCGCACCCAGCACTTCGTTGAGCTGGTCGAAACGCGGAATCATGTGCGCGCTCATGCCCATCGCGTCCTGGGCATCGAGGAATTCCTGGCAGGCACGGCCGACCAGCAGCTCGCGCTGGCGCTGGTACAAGGTGCTCCAGGTGGCGTGGTCATCGGCGCTGTAGCCGTCCCAGGGTTGCTCCACCACCGCGGTGGTATAGACCGGCACGTAACCCTTGTCGGTCTGCTGGTGTTCGACGCGGCGCGGGGTGGCTTCCATGACGGTGGTTCCGGGTAACGAGGGAATCCATCGATGGTAGGGACGAGGCCGCGCAACAGGTGTGCAAAGTTGCGACCCTGCGGCTTTGTGACGCAATATTGTTGCGCGTATCCAATGTTGCGGAGCAACAAAGATGGGTCCAGTCATGTTTGACCGAACGGATCTTCGGCTGTTGGCCGAAATCCAGCAGCAGGGCCGCGCCACCAACGCCGAGCTGGCGGCCCTGGTGAACCTTTCACCGTCGGCGTGTCTGCGCCGGATCCAGCGGCTGGAAAGCGAAGGGGTGATCGGCGGCTACGGCGCCCGCCTGGAGCCGCGCGCGATCGGGCTGGGACTGCAAGCGTTCGTACGGGTGCAGCTGTCCAAACATGGAAAGGAGGCGATCGACCACTTCGTCGAGGCGGTGCTGCTGTGGGATGAAGTGGTGGCCTGCCACGCGCTGACCGGCGACATGGATTACCTGCTGCACGTCTACGTGCGCGATCTGGACCACTTCTCCGCGTTCCTGCTGGACAAGCTTCTCAACGCCGCCGGTGTGGCCGACGTCAATTCCAGCTTCGTGCTGCGCGCGGTGAAGGAATTCCGCGCGCTGCCACTGTCACAGCTGGGACGGGGCTGAGCGGCGGTACCCGGGACGCACATGATCGCCCCGCCGGCGGTTGGACTCAGCGCGCCTGCTCGCCGCAATCCTTTTCCTTGCCGCGCAGTTTGTCGATGCGCGAGCGGCTGTCCTGGCAGCGCTGCACGGCCTCGGCCTGCAGCGCCGCGGCGCGGGCATCGGCGCTGCGTGCGCTGGCGACACGCGCCTGCTGCAGGCGGGCGACCCCGGCCCGGATCTGCGGCATCGCCGCCATGGCGGCCTTCTCGCCTTCCAGAATGGCGCGGCCGCGCTGCTCGAAATCGGCCGCACCGATATCCAGCACCTGCGGGCGGATGATCACATCGGCGCGCGCCAGTTCCTGCTCGCCCAGCCGCTGGCCCATGATGGTGATCGACTGGCCAACCGCGCCGAGCAGGCCGCTCGGGCGCTGGCCGGTGGCGCGGCTGGAGATATCCACCGCGATCACGAACTCGGCACCGAGCTGGCGTGCCGCGTCCACCGGCACCGGGCTGACCACGCCGCCATCGACGAAGGTCTTGCCGCCGATGCTGACCGGCTCGAATACGCCGGGAATCGAGCTGGAGGCGCGCACCGCCTGGCCGACATTGCCGCGCACGAACACCGCGCGGTCGCCGGTCTCCAGCTGGGTGGCGACCGCGGCGAACGGTTTCTTCAGCTGCTCGGCCGGCTTGTTGCCGACCTGGGTGTTGACGTAGTCCTGCAGCTTCTGGCCCTGCACCAGGCCACCGGAGAACAGTCGGATGTCGCGGATGCTGGCTTCATCCAGCGCCACCGCCTTCTGCTGCATCTGGAACGCGTTCATGCCGCTGGCATAGAGCGCGCCGACCACGCTGCCGGCGCTGGTGCCGGACACCACCACCGGCTCGAAGCCGTTGGCCTCAAGCATCTTGATCACGCCGATATGGGCAAAACCCTTGGCCGCGCCGCCGCCCAGCGCCACGCCAATCTTCACCGGCTTGACCGGGGTCACCGGCGCGGCCACCGCCGGTGCGGCGGGTTTGACGTTCTCACCGCCGCAGGCGGCCAGCAGGCCAAGCAGGGAAAGGGACAGCAGCAGGCGGGAAGTGCGCGCTTTCATGATTAACAGGGGGCGTCGGAAAGGGCGCCAGCATAGCGCTTCGCGCCTTGCCGACGCCGGCCCCCGTGCTCCCCGTTTAGAACCGGTTGTCGCCGTCCAGCAGCCGCCCCAGGCCGCCCAGCACCGAGCCTTCGCCGCGGCTCTGGCCACCGCCCTGCGGCGCGGCGGCGAACATGCGACCGGCCAGGCGCGAGAACGGCAGCGACTGCAACCACACCTTGCCCGGTCCGGTGAGGGTGGCCAGGAACACGCCCTCGCCACCGAAGACCATGCTTTTGATGCCGGCCACGCGGCGCACGTCCATGTCCACGCTGGCGTGATAGGCGACCACGCAGCCGGTATCCACATCCAGCCGCTCGCCGGCAGCCAGTTCGCGTTCGACCACGCAGCCACCGGCATGCACGAACACCCAACCATCGCCTTCGAGCTTCTGCATGATGAAACCCTCGCCGCCGAACAGGCCGGTCATCACCTTGCGCTGCAGCTGCACACCGACCTGCACGCCGCGCGCACCGGCCAGGAAGCTGTCCTTCTGGCAGATCAGCTTACCGCCGTGTTCGTCCAGCTTCATCGGCAGCACGGTGCCGGGATAGGGCGCGGCAAAGGCCACCTTCGCCTTGCCCTGGCCGGTGTGGGTGTAGAGCGTGGCGAACAGGCTTTCGCCGGTGATCACGCGTTTGCCGGCGCTCATCAGCTTGTCCATGAAGCCGCCGCCCTGGCCCTCGTGGCGGCCGTCGCCGAACACGGTGTCCATCTGCACCGCCGCATCCTTGAACATCAGCGCGCCGGCTTCGGCGATCGCGCTTTCGCCCGGATCCAGCTCGATTTCGACGAACTGCATCTCATGGCCGACGATGCGGAAGTCGATGTCGTCGGCGCGCGGGCGGCTGCCCCCCAGCGGCGGCGGCATCGGCGGCGGCGCGGCCTGGCCGCCCAACTCGGGCAACTGGCCCACCGCCAGCCAGCCCTGCATGCCTTCGCGCCAGGCCAGCGCCTGGTGATTGCCCTGCGCGAACTGGCGCGCGGCGGTCTCGTCAAGCGGGCCGATGCGGTCGGCCTGGCCGGGAACATGGAAATACCACTGGGTCATGGCGCTTTGCCTGGTAAGGGATGAGGAAGCCAAGTCTAGGCATAGCCGGCCTTTCACGCCGCTGACAGAGGTCATGCGGCTGAATGCTAGGGATTTGCGGCATGAATTCCGCGCTGCAACAATCCCGTGCCAGGCGCAGTTCCCATTCCTCCAACAGGTCCTTCTCCGCCATGACTCCGACCCGTACCGTCCGCGGCCGACTGCCGGCTGCGCATCCGCTGTTTGTCGCTGTGCTGGCCGTGCTGCCGTTGACCGCCGCCGCCCAGGACGTCCCCCCGGCCAAGGAGGCCGTCGCCCTCGATACGCTGCAGGTCACCGCGCAGCGTCGTGTGGAAAACGCCAAGGACGTGCCGGTCTCGATCACCGCCATCCAGGGCGAGAAGCTCGATGTGCTCGGCTCGGCCGGCGATGACATCCGCTTCCTGTCCGCGCGCGTGCCCAGCCTGAACATCGAGTCGTCCTATGGCCGTGCGTTCCCGCGGTTCTATATCCGCGGCCTGGGCAACACCGATTTCGATCTCAACGCCTCGCAGCCGGTGTCGCTGGTGTATGACGATGTGGTACAGGAAAACCCGCTGCTGAAGGGTTTCCCGCTGTTCGATCTGGCCGGCGTGGAAGTGCTGCGCGGCCCGCAGGGCACGCTGTTCGGCCGCAACACCCCGGCCGGCGTGGTCAAGTTCGATTCGGCCCGTCCGGCGCAGGACGCCGATGGCTACCTGAAGGTCGGCTACGGCAGCTACAACACCTGGAACACGCAGGGCGCCTACGGCGGTCCGTTGACCGATCGCTGGTCGGCGCGGGTGTCGGCGCTGTACCAGCGGCGCGACGACTACGTCGACAACACCCTGGCCAACGCGCCCAGCGACGGCTTCGAAGGCTATGACGAAGCGGCCGCCCGCGTGCAGTTCCTGTACGAGGGGGATGCCTTCGAAGGCCTGTTCAACCTGCACAAGCGCAAGCTCAACGGCACCGCGCGCCTGTTCCGCGCCAACATCCTCCAGCCGGGCAGCAACGCGCTGGTCGAGGATTTCGACCGTGACAAGGTCGCGCTCGATGGCGTGAACTATTCCGAGCTGGAAACCTGGGGTGGCAGCGCCCGCCTGAAATGGGATCTGGGCAAGCTCACGCTGTACTCGATCAGCGGCTATGAAACGGCCAAATCGCAGAACCGTGGCGACATCGATGGCGGCTATGGCGCCGCCTTCCTGCCGTTGTCCGGCCCGGGCTTCATCCCGTTTGCCGCCGAATCGATGGACGGCCTGCCCGACCACCGCCAGATCACCCAGGAATTCCGCGTCGAATCCAACGAGTGGGGCCGTTTCGACTGGCAGGCCGGCGTGTTCTATTTCGATGAAGACGTCACCATCGACAGCTTCAACTACGACTCGTTGAGCCCGGGCAATCCGCAGACCGGCCACGCCGTGCAGAGCCAGCGCAACAAGGCGTGGGCGGTGTTCGCCTCCGGCGATTTCGACGTGACCCAGAAGTTCAAGCTGCGTGGCGGCGTGCGCTACACCCAGGACAAAAAGGATTTCACCGCCAGCGTGCTGCAGGCCGTGCCGTTCGGTACTCCTGTCAGTGGCCCGTACATCGCCAATACCGATGTGGATGATGTCAGCTGGGACCTGAGTGGCGTCTACCAGCTCAACGACAACCTCAACGTCTATGCCCGGGCGGCCAAGGGCTTCCGCGCGCCGTCGATCCAGGGCCGGCTGGCCTTCGGTGGCGTCTCGCAGGCCGATTCGGAGACGGTGATCTCCTATGAAGCCGGTATCAAGGCCGACCTGTTCGACCGTCGCGCCCGGCTGGGCTTCAACGTGTTCCGTTACCACGTCGATGGCCAGCAGCTGATCGCCGTGGGAGGGGCCAACAACACCGCCACGTTGCTCAATGCCGACAGGACCATCGGCCAGGGCGCGGAGCTCGACTTCGAGGCCTACCTGACCGACACCGTGCTGCTGACCCTGGGCAGCAGCTACAACGACACGCAGATCAAGGACAAGGATCTGGCCGTGGCGATCTGCGGCGGCGGCTGCACGATCACCGATCCGACCACGATCATCAACGGCGGCACCTATGCGCTGGTCAACGGCAACCCGCTGCCGCAGGCGCCCAAGTGGATCCACAACCTGACCCTGCGTGCCGGCTTCCCGCTCACCGATGCCAGCGAGCTGTATGCCTATACCGACTGGGCCTATCGCAGCCCGGTCAATTTCTTCCTCTACGAATCGCCGGAGTTCCGCAGCCGCAGCTCGCTGGAGGGCGGCCTGCGGGTGGGCTACAACTGGGCTTACGGCCAGTACGACGTGGCGGTGTTCGGCCGCAACCTGACCAACCAGACCCGCGTGGTCGGGGCGATCGACTTCAACAACCTCACCGGCTTCCTCAACGAACCGCGCACCTACGGCGTGGAGTTCACCGCCAAGTTCTGAGCGTTGCGGTTGAAGGAGTGAAACACGCAGGGCGCGGCATGCCGCGCCCTGCGTGCATGCGGCCGTCGGCTCGTTGCCCGCCGTGCAAGGCGTTGTGCCGCACGGTGGCGGATGTAGAGGATGTAGAGGATGTCGCGCCGGGTGATGAGGCCGACCTCGGTAGTGAATTTCTGGAAGTGGCCGTGGTGGGCCGGGCTCACCTCGCCGAAGCTGCGGGGCGTGGAACGGCACGCCGACGTTGCGCGTGGGCGCCGGCACGCCGGCATCGAGTAAGTGCTGCACCGCCGCCCCGGTGTTGTGGCCGTCCGGCAGGGCCAGCGCCGCATTGCGCAGGCCCGGATGGTGGCCGGTGGCCCTGGTCAGGCTGCCGCAGAAGCGGCTCTTTAGCTTCTGCAAGCTGCGTTACCGGGCTTCGGAAAGCTCCGTCGCCAGCGCCGCCGTTTCGGCCGCACAGTCGCGCGGCGGCGTCCGCTTCAGGCTGCGGGCGTAGTGCAGTTCGCGCCGTGCCAGCGCCAGATCGGCGCTGAATTGCGGGTCGTCATGCAGCCGCGCCACGGTGGCCGCGCCCAGGCGCTGGCCCTGCAGCACATCGCTGTGCCAGTGCACATTGCAGACCAGCCGGCTGTGGCCGTAGTTGCGGCCGCGCTGGAGCAGGGCGGTGGCGTGCTGCGGATCGATTTCGGCCAGGATCAGCGCCCACGCCCAGCCGATGGCGGTGTGTCCGGACGGATAGGAACCGCTCTTACGCAGGCCGTCCTCGCTGTCCGGGGTGCAGGTCGGCTGCTGGTTGACCATGAACGGACGCGGCCGCTGGTAGTGGTGCTTGGCGGCCTTGGTGGCTGCGCTGGCGTCGATGCGGCTGCGTTCAAGCAGGCGGTACAGCGCCGGGGTGTGCGGTGTATCGACCGTCACGCCCAGCGCGCAGCTGAACTGGTTGGCGCCGGCCGGAAAACTGAGATCGGCATCGATGTGCGCCTGCGCAAAGCGCGCGCTGCCGTGCAGGGCCAGCGCCTGGGCGGCGACAGCCGTGTCCAGTGCGGCGGCGGCCGATCCGGGTGCGGGCGGCGGCGGGCTCAGCGCCAGACTGTCGGGGATGGCCGGACCATGCAGATAGCCGGTTACCGGCGGCGCCGCCCCGGCGTCTGCGGTGGTGGCCGACGGTATGGCCGGCGCGGGGGTGTCGACGAGGGCGGGCGTGCTGGCGCAGGCGCCCAGTGTGGTGGCCAGGACGAAGACGGCGCCCAGGCGTGGGAAACGGGAGGAAAAGGACATTGCGACGGTGACCGGAGCGGTGGAACAGGCGGCATGATCGCACCCTCGCGCCACGCCGGGGATCAGCCGGCGCAGGCCCAGGCGCTCAGCCGGCCATGCTCCTCGCGCACCTCGATGCGCCCGCCGAACACCTCCGACAGTGGTCCGGGCCGCAGCAGGTCCGCACGGTGGCCGTCGGCGAAGATGCGTCCCCCCTTCATCAGCACCACCCGTTCGATCTCCGGAATCACTTCCTCGATGTGGTGGGTGACCAGCACCAGGGTGATGCCGCGCTGGGCGAGGTGGCGCATGGTCTCCACCAGGTGCTGGCGCGAGACCAGGTCCAGTCCGGTGGACGGTTCGTCCAGCAGCAGTGCGTGGGGCTGGTTGACCAGTGCCCGGGCGATCAGCACGCGGCGGGTTTCCCCGGCCGACAGTTCGGCATAGCCGCGGCCCAGCAGTGGCAGGGCGCGGGCCAGTTCCAGCGCCTGCCGGGCACGCTCGCGCATGGCCGGGGTGATGTCGCGATGCGGCGGTACCACGTAGCTGGCGAAGAAGCCGGAAATGACCGCCTCCTCCACGCCCAGCCCGGGCATGTCGGCCAGGTTGCCGGACAGATCGCCGGTGACGATGCCCAGCTGCGCGCGCAACCGGTCCACCTGCCAGCGGGCCTGGCCCATCACCTTCACCGGCAGCTGGCCGTCGCCGCGCGCCAGCGGGTACAGCTCGCGCGTGATCAGCTTGATGAACGAGGATTTGCCGCAGCCGTTCGGCCCCAGGATCGCGGTGTGCTGGCCCTGCTCGATGCGCAGATTCAGCTCATGCAGCACGCGGACCTGGCCACGGATGACGCAGGCCTGGTCCAGTTCGATCAACGGGGCCGCGCCAGCGGCAGGTGCGATGGACATGCAGGACAGGACGGGGCAGCGGACGGGTTGGACGCGGGACGGCGTCCCGGGCGGATGCAGTTTGCAGCGGCAGGCGCCATCATGGAACCACTGGTTTCATCTGCCATCGACCGGCCCGGAGCTGCGCAATGTCCCCCACCGTTATCGACTTCCTCTGCCGCGGCCTCACCGGACGGGGCGGATGGGGGCTGCTGGCGGCCACCCAGCGGATCCTCTTCGCGGCGACCTTGTACCTGCACCGCAGTCCGGCCCACCGCGGGGTGGATTCCCGCCCGCAGCAGGCGGACATCAAGCAGCATTGCCGCGGCACGGCGCAGGACTGGATCCAACGGCACCTCACGTTGCCGGTGGAGCATAGCGCGCGCCTGTCGGCATTGCTGGAAGCGCGCAGCCACCCTGCGGCCAAGCGCCGGCACCAGCGGCGGCAGCGATGCCATGAGGCCCAAGCCAGCGGCAGCGCGGCATTGCCGGCGCATGCCGCACGGCTAAAAGACTATCCGCCGGGTACCGCATGAAGACACGACCGTTTTTTCTCCTCGGGCCCGGCCTGCTGTTGGCCGCGCTGTCGGCCATGGCGCAGGTGCAGGACACCAGCCAGTACCTGCAGCGGATGGACAGCGATGGCGATGGCCGCGTCAGCCCGGACGAATACCTGCAGTGGATGCTGTACGCCTTCGACCGCATGGACCGCAATGGCGATGGCGTGCTGGAGCCGGCCGAACAGCCCGGCGGCCGCGGCAAGCCGATCACCCGCGAAGAACAGCGGCAGGTGATCCTGTCCCGTTTCACCCGCCAGGATGCCAACGGTGACGGCTACCTCAGCGCCCGTGAACTGATGGCGCCGCCGCGCTGAGTGCGTGCGCCCACGCCAGCCGTCTGAGCGGCAAGCAACTGCACCGAAAGAGAATTCCGCATGCCCGAATTACCCGAAGTCGAAACCACCCGCCGCGGCCTGGAGCCGCACCTGCAGGGCCGGCGCATCCATGGCGTGATCCTGCGCCGGCCGGACCTGCGCTGGCCGATCCCGGCCGAAGTCGAAACACAGTTGCCGGGCCAGCGTATTGCTGCGATCCGACGCCGCGCCAAGTACCTGCTGCTGGATACCGCGGCCGGCAGCGCGCTGCTGCATCTGGGCATGTCCGGCAGCCTGCGGGTGCTGCCCGGCGACACGCTGGTGCGCACGCACGACCATGTCGACCTCAGTCTGGAGGACGGCCGCGTGTTGCGCTTCAACGATCCACGCCGTTTCGGCTGCCTGCTGTGGCAGCCGGTGGGTGAAACCCATGAACTGCTGCGCGATCTGGGACCGGAGCCACTCGATGGGGACTTCGATGGCGACTACCTGTTCGCGCGCAGCCGTGGCCGCAGCGCATCGATCAAAACCTTCCTGATGGACCAGCGCATCGTGGTCGGCGTGGGCAACATCTACGCGGCCGAGAGCCTGTTCATGGCCGGCATCAACCCGTTGCGCGAGGCGGGCAAGGTCTCTCGCGCGCGCTACCAGCGGCTGGCCGATGCGGTGAAACAGATCCTCGGTTACGCCATTGTGCGGGGCGGTACCACCCTGCGCGATTTCATCAGCCCCGACGGAGCCCCGGGCTACTTCGAACAGGAGTTGCTGGTGTACGGACGGGAAGGCCAGACCTGCAAGCAGTGCGGGCGCGACCTGCGCTACGCCGCCATCGGCCAGCGGGCCACCGTCTGGTGTGGGCACTGCCAACGCTGAGCGGGCGGAGGCGGGCTTCCATCCAGCGTACGGTTAGGCGGGCTGTGCCTATCATGCGCAACCTCCTGCCACGGATGACTGCATGCACCGCCGCGATTTCCTCCGTCGTGCCTCGCTGGCGCTGGCCGCCTTCGGCCTGCCCGCGTTGCCTGCCTGCGCCGCCAGCCCCCAGCAACAGGGTCTGCGCCGTATCGGCCAGCCGCAGCCGTTCGACTTCGCCACGCTCAAGGGCCAGGCGCGCGCGCTGGCACAGGCGCCGTATCGCAGTCACAAACGGGTGCTGCCGCCGGCGGTGGAGAAGCTGGACTGGGACCAGTACCAGTCCATCCGTTACCGGCAGGACCATGCGTTGTGGGCCGATCAGCCGGGCAAATTCCAGGCCAGGTTCTTCCATCTGGGCCTGTACTTCCATTCGCCGGTCCGCATGTTCGATGTGGTCGATGGCCAGGCGCAGGAGCTGGCCTATGACGGCGCGGCATTCGATTACGGCAACAGCGGCATCAACGGCAGCCAGCTGCCGGCCGATCTGGGCTTTGCCGGGTTCCGCCTGAACACCCGCACCGATACCGATCGCGATTTCGCTGCCTTCCTCGGCGCCAGCTATTTCCGCGCCGTGGGCAAGGAGGGCCAGTACGGACAATCGGCGCGTGGCCTGGCCATCGATACCGGTCTGGGCCGCCCGGAGGAGTTCCCGGACTTCATCGCCTATTACCTGGAACAGCCCAGCGCCGATTCGGACACCATCGTCGTCTATGGTCTGCTGGATTCGCCCAGCGTGGCCGGCGCCTACCGCTTCGCCATCACCAATGGCGAGGTGCTGCTGATGGACATCGACAGCGCGCTGTATCCGCGCAGGGAGATCGAGCGCCTCGGCATCGCGCCGTGCACCAGCATGTACCAGGTCGGCGAGAACGACCGCCGCATGGGCTGGGACTGGCGCCCGGAGATCCACGACACCGATGGCCTGTCGATGTGGAACGGCGCGGGCGAGTGGATCTGGCGGCCGCTGTGCAACCCGGCCCACCTGCGCTTCAACATGTTCGTGGACCACAATCCGCGCGGCTTCGGCCTGCTGCAGCGTGACCGCAACTTCGACCATTACCAGGACGACGGCGTGTTCTACGAGAAGCGCCCCTGCCTGTGGGTGGAGCCGAAGGGGCAATGGGGCGAAGGCTCGGTGCAGCTGGTGGAGATTCCCACGGTCGATGAGACCTTCGACAACATCGTCGCGTTCTGGAACCCCAAGGCCAAGCCGCAGCCCGGCCAGGAGTTGCTGGTCGGCTATCGCCTGTACTGGGGCGCGCAGCCGCCGGCCCGCCCGCCACTGGCGCACTGCGTGGCCAGCCGTACGGGTCTTGGTGGAGTGATCGGCAAGAAGCGCGAGTATTTCTCGTGGCGTTTCGCGGTGGATTTCGAAGGCGGCGAACTGGCCGGCCTGATCGACAAGGGCGAGGTCGAGGCGGTGGTGGAAACCAGCCGCGGCCGCGTGGAAGTCGTCTCGGCGCGCCCCTTGCGCGAGATCAAGGGCTACCGCGCCATGTTCGACCTGGTGCCGCCCGACGACGGCACGCAGCAGATCGATATCCGCCTGTACCTGCGCAGCGGCGGCAAGACCCTGACCGAAACGTGGCTGTACCAGTACAGCCCGCCGCCGGCGGAGCAGCGCACGCTCTACTGATCCGCGTTGGCGCCGATCCGCGGCCGCCCATCGGGGCGCCGCACGGGATGGACCGGCTGCCTGCCGCCGCGGCGGGCGGCGCCATCGGCGCGCGCTGCCCCCGCCTTTTTCATGCTGCATTGCAGCGATAAATCCCTTCCTGTTCCGCGGCTTGCCGCTGCACGAGGCCTCGCGCGGGCTTTCTCCATCCGGCTGATTGACAGCGTTGTCAGGTGGCGCGTAAAACGACCTTCGCCGGCCACCACGCCGTCACAAACATTCCGAAAGTCTTGGGGAGAGAGACCAGATGACCAGCCAATGCCGGCAACACGCGCTTGCACGCGCGATCTTCGCTGCACTGATCACCACCGCCACCGCATTGCCCGCCGCCGCGCAATCGGTGCAGGAGGAGGGCAAGACCGAAACCCGCGATGCCTCCACGCTCGACGCGGTGATCGTCACCGTCGAGCGGCGGGAACAGGACCTGCAGAAGTACGCCGGCACCGCGCAGGCGATCTCCGCCGAGGACACCCGCGCGCTGGGCATCAACAACGAGCTGCGCAACATCCAGGCGCTGGTGCCGGGCCTGAGCATGGCCAACCAGGAGGGCAACCTGGAAATCTTCATCCGCGGCGTCGGCTCGTCCAACAACACCGAGCTGGGCGATCCGGGCGCCGCGCCGCACATCAACGGCGCCTACATCCCGCGCCCGCGCGGCCTGGGCGGCATGTTCTATGACATCGAGCGCGTGGAGATCAACAAAGGCCCGCAGGGCACGCTGCGCGGCCGCAACGCACTGGCCGGCACGCTCAACATCATCACCAAGCGCCCGGATTTGGAGGCATTCGGTGGCTACGTGCAGGCCGAGGCGGGCAACCGCGACCACCGCGGCGGCGAGTTCGCGCTGAACATGCCGCTGGGCGGCTGGGCCGCGATCCGCGTGGCCGGCTACCAGGTCGAGAAGGATTCGTCGTTCGAGAACGCCGGCAGGATGCAGGAGCTTGACCCGGCCGGCATCCAGGACGAGCACGGCGCGCGCGTGTCGTTCCTGTACCAGCCCGACGACAAGCTGTCGGTGTTCGCCATGGCCGACATGGGCAAGGAAGGCGGCACCGGCTACCCGGGCGCCACGGTCTACACCGCCGCCAAGGCCGGCTACCTGCCCGAGGACCTGGACCTGCGCAAGATCGTCTACCGCGGCGCCCAGGGCACGCTGGACAGCACCAACTGGGGCGCGCAGACCAACGTCAGTTATGACTTCGGCCCGGTGGCGCTGGAATACAACGCCAGCTACCGCGACGTCGACTACCGCCAGACCAACGCGCAGAGCGAAGGCATCCTGTGGCCGGACCGCAACATCGAGCCGGTCTCGCCCGCCAATCCCGGCGGCGTCGACTACGACAACTATTCCACCCAGTACTGGATGACCCAGTCGCAGTCCTACATCCACGAGCTGCGCCTGTCCTCGGCCGACGACACGCGCCTGCGCTGGACCACCGGCCTGTTCCACTTCAACGAGGACCAGCAGGTTGGCTACCTGTCGCTGGTGGACAAGGGCAGGTGGTATTCGGGCACTGAATTCACCATGCCCAAGGTCAACGGCCGTTCCTCGGCCGCGTTCGCCGATGGCACCTTCGACGTCACCGACCGCCTGCGCCTGAAGGGCGGCCTGCGCTACACCCAAGAAGAGAAGTCGCGCTACGGCATCGGCGGCAACTGGGCGCTGGGCCTGCCGGGCGAAGGCGGCGATTTCTCCACCCGTCTCGGTACGCCGGGCTTCGAGCCGGCGTTCATGAAGCGCCCCAATTTCGACGTGAGCAACATCACCTCGCAGGCGGAGATGGCGCGCTTCCTGCTGCAGGGCATCCTCGCCCATGGCCGCAACGACACCATCCAGCAGCAGATCGGCGACGTACCCAATGGCGGCGCGTTCGGCTGCGTGGACCGCCCGGACATCGGCGGCGACACCGTCGATTGCCCCTACCAGAGCTGGGTGCAGGTCAGCGGCATCCCGGCGCAGCAGTTCGGTAAGAGCAAGTTCAACTTCACCGACTGGCGCGTGGGCTTCGAGTTCGACGTGTCCGACGACAGCCTGCTCTACGGATTGATCTCCAGCGGCCACAAGGCCGGCGGTTTCAACGACACCTTCGATCCGAAGGAGATCCCGGAGACGTTCAAGCCCGAGTCCATCGTCGCCTACGAGATCGGCAGCAAGAACTCGTTCCAGATGCTGGGCCGCACCTCCACCTTCAACGCCAGCGGTTTCTACTACGACTACAGCGACCAGGTGTTCCAGGACCTGGCGGTGATCGCCACCAATCCGTCCACCGGCGAGGCCACCGGCTACTCCCTGGTCAACCGCAACGTCGGCAAGTCGGTGGTGTACGGCGTCGAGCTGGAAAGCGTGCTGCGCTTCCCCGGCAACGTGATGCTGAACCTCAACGCGTTGTGGCTGGACAGCGAGATCAAGGAAGGCAAGGTGGCCGACGTGCGCAGCCAGAACTACGGCGCCGGCGGCATCACCTCGATTATCGACCTGTCCGGCAACGAGCTGCCGCTGGCCTCGAAGCTAACCTTCAATGCGCGCCTGCAGCACACCATGGAACTGCCGTTCGGCACCCTGGACTGGCAGCTGCTGGCCTCATACCGTTCGGCCTACTACCTGACCCAGTACAACAACCGCGACGTGGTGTTCATCTCCGACACCGCCGGCACGGTGGACTACATCGAAGGCGCCGTCGAAGCCGGCTTCCCCGACCGCCAACGCGCCCGCACCACGGTCAACGCCGGCATCGGCCTGACCACGCTGGACGGACACTGGCGCGTGGAAGCCTGGGGCAACAACCTGCTGGACAACGACATTTCGCAGAAGGCGCTGGTCGGGTCGGGCATCAACGTGCGTTTCCTCAACGATCCGCGCAGCTACGGGCTGCGTCTGCGCTACCAGTTCTGATGTGACAGGATGGACCGCCCGCGGCGGCCGGCCTTTGCCGGCCGCCGCGTTGCGGATGCGCGTGGGCAACGCCACGCATGACGCCAACATTCCGCCATGACGGAAGAGCCATGACCCAAAAAACCCGCTGGTCGCAGTTCGGTGTACTCATCACGGTGTTCTTCTTCTGGGGCTTCGTCGCCGCCAGCAACGGCATCCTGATCCCGGTGTTCAAGAAAGCCTTCGACCTGACCCAGGCGCAGAGCATGTACGTGGCGATCGCGTTCTACGTCGCCTACACGGTCGGCTCGCTGATCTACGTCGCCGTGTCCAAGGCGATGGGCGTGGACGTGCTCAACAGCATCGGCTACAAGAACGGCATCTGCATCGGCCTGCTGATCTCGGCGCTGGGCGCGCTGCTGTTCTACCCGGCGGCCAACCTGGGCTCGTTCACCCTGATGCTGTCGGGCCTGTTCATCGTCGGCCTGGGCTTCTCGCTGCAGCAGATCGCCGCCAACACCCTGGCCATCATCATGGGCGATCCGGCCACCGGCTCGCAGCGGCTGACCATGGCGGGCGGCATCAACAACCTGGGCACCACGGTCGGTCCGCTGCTGGTGAGCATCGCCATCTTCGGCAGCGTCGCTGCCGGCAATACCGAGGCCAGCATTGAAAGCGTCAAGACGCCCTACCTGGTGCTGGGCGCGGCCTTCGTGCTGGTGGCGCTGTTCTTGAAATTCTCCTCGGTGCCCAACCACTTCGACCTGGAGAAGCTGTCCGAAACCGAGGCGCAGGACAGCAGCCAGCTGATCCACAAGAAATCAGCGTTCGCCTACCCGCAGCTGGTCATGGGCATGATCGGCATTTTCCTCTACGTCGGCGTTGAAGTTTCCACCATCGACAATCTGCCGGCCTATCTGGAGCTGCCGGTAGAGAAGGGGGGGCTGGGTATCGACACCTCGCTGATCGCGCCGTTCGTGTCGCTTTACTGGGCCAGTCTGATGATCGGTCGCTGGGGCGGGGCGGCAGGCGCTTTCGATGTCAGGGCGGGGACAAAGAAGTTGCTCATGCTGGTTCTGCCGTTCGTGGCCTTCGGCGTGTACCTGGCGGTCAATGCGATCTCCGGCCATGACGTATCCCGGTTCTACCACTATGCGCCGGTGATCGTGCTGATGATCCTGGCCACCCTGGCCAGCAAGGGCAATCCGGCGCGGATGCTGCTGTATTTCGCGTTGTGCGGAATCATCGCGCAGCTGGTGGGCATGTTCACCACCGGCATGCTCAGCGTGATCGCCTTCATCAGTGTCGGCCTGTTCTGCAGCACGATGTGGCCGTGTATTTTCACCCTGGCCATCACCGGGCTGGGTAACAACACCAACCAAGGCAGCAGCCTGCTGGTGATGATGATCATGGGGGGCGGCCTCGTCAGCTGGGCGCAGGGCGCGCTGGCCGACAAGGTAGGGGTGCATCACAGCTTCATCGTCGGCGTGCTGTGCTTCGCCTATCTGGCGTTCTACGCCGTTGCCGCCACCCGCACCTTGCGCCGGCAGGGTATCGATCTGGACCAGTTGGCGGCCGAAGGCGGGCATTGAGCTCAAGCGCGGGGCCCGTGGAAGAAAAACGGAGCCAGAGGCCGTGCCCAGGCAAGCGCCGGTGCGTACGGCCTGTTCCATGGGTTCCCCGCCTATTTCGGTGCCCGCTGTTTCACCGGTCCGGTTGAACGCCGCACCTGCAAGGTGTAAGCCACGTCCACCACGCCACCGCTGCCCATCTCGCGGATTTCCTTGAGCAGTTCGGCGGCGGCCAGCTTCCCCATTTCACGGGTAGGCTGGCGCACGGTGGTCAGTGCCGGGTAGATCTGCCGGGCGATAGGCGTGTCATCAAAGCCGCAGACCGAGATGTCCCCGGGGACAGACAGGCCGCGCTCGCAGACGGCACAGATGACACCTGCGGCCATATCGTCATTGGCCGCGAAGATGGCGGTGGGATGATCGGGCAGGTCCAGCAGCGCACTGGCCCCGGCATAGCCGGATTCGTAGGAAAACTCGCCATCCACCACCAGCGCGGCCTCGTAGCGCAAGCCTGCCCGGCGCAGACCTTCGCGGTAGCCGGCCAGGCGCCACATGGCGGCGCCGTGCGCGGCATGGCCCTTGATGTGCGCGATGCGGGTGTGCCCGAGCGCGGCCAGGTGCGCCATCAGCGCGCAGACCGCGCCGATCTCGTCCACCACCACGCCGACATGCCGGTTCTGCTCCTTGGCCGAGATGCTGGAGTACGGAATGCCCAGGTCGACCAGCCGTTCCAGCAGCGCGGTATCGTCGGTGAGCGGCGGGGTGAGCACGATACCGTCCAGCTGCGACTGCATGATCAGCGATTCGACCTTGCCGACGATGTCCGCCGCGTCGTACACCAGCGGCGCCAGCATCAGGTTGTAGTGCTGCGCCTGGCAGGCGTCGAGCACGCCCAGCTCGATCTCCATCAGGTAGTTCGAGGACGGGTTGTCGAACAGCATGGCCACCAGGTACGAGCGCCGACCCGCCAGCACGCGCGCCGACGGCAGCGGCCGGTAGCGCAGCTGCTCCACCGCCGCCTCGACCAGCGTGCGAGTGCGCTCGGATACGTTCGGTTCGTTGTTGAGCACGCGCGAGACGGTCTTCATCGACACGCCCGCCGTCGCCGCCACGTCCTCGATGCGCACGCGTCCGGGCTTGCCGGCGGTCGCCTGCGTGGATTCGGCCGCCGCCCGTTTCTTGCCAGTCATATGGTTCCCGGTTTCCGCCTGGCAGGTGCCAACGCACATGGATACAGGTGCAACTTTATCCGCAATGCGGCGTGCCGCTATGCAGCAAGCCATCATCGCGCACTGGCGCTATTCTGCAGCTGCCTGACAACGCTGTCATGGTGTTCTGCACAATCGTGCGTTCCTCCAGCCCTCCGTCCAGGAAGACCCTCGCCCATGAAGCCCAGCCTTCCACACTCCCGCCCCCGCACAGATCGTCGACGGCTGCGCCCGCTCCTGCTTGGCGTCGCGCTGGCGCTGGCCTGCGCGCCTGTCGTTGCCGCATCGGCATCGAAGGACGCCGCCGCACCGGTCCGCATCGACCCCGCGCACTGGCCGCAGCCGGCCTGGCCACTGGCGCTGGACCCGGCGATGGAAAAACGCATCGACGCGCTCGTGGCGGCGATGACGCTGGAGGAGAAGGTCGGCCAGGTAGTGCAGGGCGATATCGCCAGCGTTACCCCCGAGGACGTGCGCAGGTATCGGCTCGGCTCGATCCTGGCCGGCGGCGGCTCCGATCCGGGCGGCAGGTACAACGCCAGCCCGGCCGAATGGCTGGCGCTGGCCGATGCCTTCTGGGAGGCATCGATGGATACCCGGGGCGGCGGCAAGGCGATCCCCATCATCTGGGGCATCGACGCCATGCACGGCCAGAGCAACGTGGTCGGCGCCACGCTGTTCCCGCACAACGTCGGCCTCGGCGCCACACGCAATCCGGAATTGCTGCGTGAGATCGCCCGCATCACCGCCGCCGAGACCCGCACCACCGGCATGGAGTGGACCTTCGCGCCGACCGTGGCGGTGCCCCAGGACGACCGCTGGGGCCGCGCCTACGAAGGCTATTCGGAAGATCCGGCGCTGGTGGCCAGCTACGCCGGGGTGTTCGTCGAGGGCCTGCAGGGCAAGGTCGGCGCCGCCGATTTCCTCGACGACCACCATGTGATGACCACGGTCAAGCACTTCCTCGGCGACGGCGGCACCGACAACGGCAAGGACCAGGGCGACACCACGGTCGGCGAAGCGCAGCTGCGCGACATCCATGCCGCCGGCTACGTGCCGGCGATCGCCGCCGGCGCGCAGTCGGTGATGGCCTCGTTCAACAGCTTCCACGGCGAGAAGATGCACGGCCACAAGCCGCTGCTGACCGACGTGCTGAAACAGCGCATGCAGTTCGGTGGTTTCGTCGTCGGCGACTGGAACGGCCACGGCCAGGTCAAGGGCTGCAGCAACACCGATTGCGCGCAGACTTACATCGCCGGCCTTGATATGGCGATGGCGCCGGACAGCTGGAAGGGCATGTACGAAAGCACCCTGGCCCATGCGAAGGACGGCACCCTGCCGATGGCGCGGCTGGACGATGCGGTGCGACGCATCCTGCGCGCCAAGCTCCGCATGGGCCTGTTCGAGAAACCGAAGCCCTCGGCGCGCGCGCTGGGCGGCAGGTTCGAGCTGCTGGGCGCCCCGGAACACCGCGCTGTGGCGCGCCGGGCGGTGCGCGAATCGCTGGTGCTGCTGAAGAACCAGGGGGGCGTGCTGCCGCTGGCGCCGAAGCAGCGCGTGCTGGTGGCCGGCGGCGGCGCCGACAACATGGCCCAGCAGGCCGGCGGCTGGACGCTGACCTGGCAGGGCGACGGCACAAAGCGCGCCGATTTCCCCAACGCCGACACCCTCTGGGACGGGCTGAAGGCGCAGGTGGAAGCGGCCGGCGGCAAGGCCGAGCTGGCCGTCGATGGCCGCTACCAGGCCAGGCCGGACGTGGCGGTGGTGGTGTTTGGCGAGGAGCCGTACGCCGAGTTCCAAGGTGACCTGCCCGACCTGATGTTCAAGGGCGGCAAGTCGGGCGACCTGGAACTGATCAGGAAGCTCAAGGCCGACGGCATCCCGGTGGTGGCGGTGTTCCTCAGCGGCCGACCGCTGTGGATGAACCGCGAGATCAACGCCGCCGACGCCTTCGTCGCCGCCTGGCTGCCGGGTTCGGAAGGCGCGGGCGTCGCCGATGTGCTGCTGCGCCGGCCCGACGGCGGCGTGCAATACGACTTCCACGGCAAGCTGAGCTTCTCCTGGCCGCGCCGCGCCGACCAGTACGCCAACAACGTCGGCCAGAAGGACTACGACCCGCAGTTCGCCTACGGCTATGGCCTTACCTACGCCGACAATGGCGACCTGGCGGCGTTGTCCGAGGACCCGGGCATCGACCCGGACGCCTCGCGCACCAGCGTCTGGTTCGATCGCGGCGTGGCGACCACCGGCCTGGTCCTGCGGCTGACCGGCGCCGACGGCGAAGCGATGGATATCGTGCATCCCAACGCGGCGACCACCGATGGGTCGGTGGTGATGACCGCAGTCAACACCGAGGTGCAGGAAGGCGCGCGCCAGTTCGCGTTCAACGGTCCCGGCCGCCTCGAGCTGCGCGCGAATATGCCACTGGACCTGGTGCGGGAAACCAACGGCGACGTACTGGCGATCGCCAACGTGCGGGTCGATGCGCTGCCGGCCGGCGCCAAGGTGGATTACCTCGCCACCTGCGGCACCGGCTGCAGCGGCGAGCTCGCCATCGGCAATGCGCTGGCCAAGCTGCCGCAGGGCCAGTGGGCGCGCCTTGGCGTGCCGCTCAAGTGCCTGCGCGACACCGGCGCCGACACCGCCAGGCTGGACATGCCGTTCGCCCTGCGCGGCAGCGCCGGCCTGCGCCTGTCGCTGGCCAGGGTGAGCATCGGCACCGACTACGACCGGAAGATCGAATGCCCGACGCCTTGAAGCTGCTGGCGGCGCCGCGCAGGCCGCGCCGCCATGTTGGGAGCTGATGTGGCAGGAGGAGTTCGATGGCCCGGCCATCGAACTGTCGAAGTGGGAGCTGGAAGACACCTGCTGGGGCGGCGGCAACCACGAGCAGCAGTGCTGCACCCCGCCCGCGACTGCCCGCCGGGCCCCAACGCCTGGCGGGCCGATGGGCTGCTGCACGTCGTCGCGCGCCGCGAAACCAGGACCGGCCCGGCATCGTCGCAAGATCGCGGTGGTGCCACGGCCACGCTGCGTATGCCTCGGCGCGGCAGCGTACCCAGGGGCGAGGAGCGGACGTTCGGCCGCTTCCAGATCGACACCCTGGAGGCGGTGAACCGGGCCATGCCCGCGGACATGCCTGGCGCCGTGCCTGGGACTCCGGAAACGCGCGTGTACGGCACCCTCCACTACGGCCGGCCGCCAACGTGCATGCCGGCACCTGGCACCTGCTGCCCGGCGGCGCGAGCCCGGCTGACGGCTTCCCCGTTTACGCGCTGTAGTAGGAACAGGACGAGATCCGCTGCTACGTCGATGGCGTGCACTACGCCAGCCCGCGTGCTCCCCGCGGCAGGAGGCGTGGCGACTGGGCGGGCAAGGTCAACGCCACCGGCATCGATCCGGACGCCTACCCGCAGCCGATGCAAGTGGACTGCGGGCGGGTCCAGCGCTGCGGCGCCGGCAACGCCGCCGGCATGGGCTGCGCCACGTGCGACCCGGCGGCGGAACAGGTCGCCCTGGAAATCCCGAAACCGTAGATGCGGGACGCGCCACGCATGGGCATTCCCCGTGGCTCCGGGTGCGGGGTGCCCTCGTACCTACAACGGCAGCGGCGCCTGCATCGGGTCGATCCGGCCTTCGCCACGGGTGATCTTCTTGAATTCGGCACGCGACACCGACACATAGCGCTCGTTGCCGCCGATCTCCACCTGCGGGCCGTCCTGCACGGCAAAGCCGTTCTCGTCCACGCGCACGGTCATCGTCGCCTTCTTGCCGCTGTGGCAGATGGTCTTGATCTCCTGCATCTCGTCGGCCCAGGCCAGCAGGTACTGGCTGCCTTCAAACAGCTCGCCGCGGAAATCGGTGCGCAGCCCGTAACACAGCACCGGAATACGCAGCTGGTCGACCACCTCGGATAGTTGCCAGACCTGCGCCTTGCTCAGGAACTGCGCCTCGTCCACCAGTACGCAGCCGAGCCTGCCGTGGGCGGCGATGTCCTGCTGGATCAGCTTCTCCAGGTCGGTATCGCGCTCGAAGGCGGTGGCCTGCGCCTGCAGGCCGATCCGCGAGGCGACCATGCCGGTACCGGCGCGGTGGTCCAGATGCGGCGTCAGGATCGCCACCCGCATGCCGCGCTCGCGGTAGTTGTGCGCCGACTGCAGCAGGGTGGTGGTCTTGCCGGCATTCATCGCCGAATAATAGAAATAGAGCTTGGCCATGGCGGGATTTTACCGCGACATGGGAGGGGGCTCGTGGCGCAGTCAGCGTTTGACCGGTGTCAGGGGACCGACCTCGGTCGAGCCGATGGGTTGCTCGCTCACGCCGACGCGCCAGTTGCGGTCCTGATGCTGGAAATACAGTTCAGGCTTCCAGTAATGGGGTGCATAAAAGCGGCTTCCGGCGATGGTTACCACCGGGGCGAAATTGTCACCTTCCATTCCCGTGCTCGCCGCCGCACGCCGGACGCCACTGCCCCCCGGTGACAGGGCCAGGATGGTGACCCCGCCGGCAAACCCGGTATTGCTGCCGGCGCAGTTGCCTCGCCAGACGCGGGCGAGAGACATCATCGCCATAGCGTTCATACAACTTGCGACCCACGGCCAGCGCTTGGGCCTGCTCGGCCGGAGACAGGGCCGCCCAGTAGGCCTCACGCAGGCGCAGCAGCTCGGGGTAACCCCGTTCGGCGGCCAGATCCATCCATGCGTAGGCCGCCGGCCGGTCCTGTGGCTGGCCGTGTGAGCCATTCCACAGGATTTCAGCCACCAGGGCCTGGGACGGCTTGTCGGCGAAATGAGCCGCCCGCTTGAGTTGGCGCATCGCCTGGTCGTTTCTGCCGGCCTCCAGGGAGAGCTGGGCCGTGCGTCGGAAGTACAGGTCTCCGTGGCTGTTCGCCAGGCCGGCCATGAGCAGGTCCTCGTCCATGTGGATTGACGGTCCTTCGCTGTCCGCAGCGGTCAGCGGCGGCGGAGCCCCCAGGCAGGCCAGCAGCAGTGTTGCAACAACAGGGCGGACAGACGGCATGGTCAGGCTCCGGATCATGTCGGTGACCGGCCAAACCTAGCACACCCGCTAGTGGGCAATGGCGCTGCCCTCCATTCATTCCCCCGGTACAGGCCGGGTCGGCCTGGGCTGGCTAAAATGGCCGTCTGCCTGTGGAACCGCTCATGCTCGACAAGCTCAATCCTCCCCAACGTGCTGCCGTGCTCCATGCCCAGGGGCCGTTGCTGGTGCTGGCCGGTGCCGGCAGCGGCAAAACGCGCGTGATCGTGGAGAAAATCGCCCATCTGATCGGCATCGGCCGCTATCCGGCCAAGCGCATCGCGGCGATCACCTTCACCAACAAGTCGGCCAAGGAGATGCGCGAGCGTGTGGCCAAGCGTCTGCGCGTCGAGGATGCGGCCGAGGTGACGATCTGCACGTTCCACGCGCTGGGGCTGAAGTTCCTGCAGATCGAGCACCAGCATGTCGGCCTGAAGCGCAGCTTCTCGATCTTCGACGCCGACGATGCGGCCGCGCAGATCAAGGATCTGCTCGGCGGCAGCAATGCTAAGCCCGACGACATCGAGGACGTGAAAAACCTGGTCTCGCGCGCCAAGAATGCGGGGCTGTCGCCGGAGCAGGCGATGACGGCGGCGCGCAGCAGCCGCGAGAAGAACGCGGCGATGGTCTACGCGCTGTACCAGGCACGGCTGACCGCCTTCAACGCGGTGGATTTCGATGATCTGATCCGGCTGCCGGTGCAGGTGCTGGAAGAGAACCCGGACATTGCCCTGGCCTGGCGCGAGCGCATCGGCTACCTGCTGGTGGACGAATGCCAGGACACCAACGATGCCCAGTACCGCCTGCTCAAGCAGCTGGCCGGGCCGGCTGGCAACTTCACCTGCGTGGGCGATGACGACCAGTCGATCTACGCCTGGCGCGGCGCCAATCCGGAAAACCTGCAGCAGATGGGCCGGGACTATCCGGCGCTGCAGATCATCAAGCTGGAGCAGAACTACCGCTGCTCCAACCGCGTGCTGCGCGCGGCCAATGCGCTGATCGCACACAATCCGCACGAGCACCTGAAGACGCTGTGGTCCGACCAGGCCGATGGTGAGCGCATCCGCGTGTGGGAATGCCGCAACTCCGAGCACGAGGCCGAGAAGGTCGCCGCGGAAATCCATTTCCTGGCCACCAGCCGGCGCATTCCGTGGAGCGATTTCTGCATCCTGTTCCGCGGCAACTTCCAGTCACGGCCGCTGGAAAAGGCGATGCAGCTGGTCGGTGTGCCGTATCACCTCAACGGCGGCACTGTGTTCCTGGAACGGCAGGAGGTCAAAGACACGCTGGCGTGGCTGCGGCTGATCGTGAATCCGGACGATGACACCGCGTTCATGCGCGCGGTGCAGTCGCCCAAGCGCGATGTCGGTGCCACCACCCTGGCCAAGCTGGCCGAGCTGGCCTCGGCCAAGGACATGCCGATGGCGCAGGCCGCCGAGGCGATGGGCGCGCTGGCGCAGCTGCCACCGCGGGCGGCCAACAGCCTGAGCAAGTTCACCGACATCCTGCGCGCGCTGCGCATGGACATGCGGCAGCTGAGTTCGGGCGACTTGGTGCGGCGCGTGGCCAAGGATTCGGGGCTGCTGTCGGAGCTGCGCAACCAGGCCAAGGACACCAGCAGCTACGAGCGCCGTGCCGGCAACATCGAGGAGCTGGCGTCGTGGTTCGAGAGCGGCCCGCGCGGCGCCAGTGCCGCCGACATGGCCGCGCAGCTGGCGCTGATCTCGCGCAACGACAAGGACGATGGCGGCAACCAGGTGCGGATGATGACCCTGCACGCGTCCAAGGGCCTGGAGTTTCCCTACGTGTTCATCGTCGGCTGCGAGGATGGCGTGCTGCCGCACCAGGTCAGCCTGGACGAGGGCAATCTGCAGGAGGAGCGGCGCCTGCTGTATGTGGGCATCACCCGCGCCAAGGTGCAGTTGTGGATGAGCTACAGCAAGCTCACCCGCAAGTTCGGCGAGCACATCCGGCTCAAGCCCAGCCGCTTCTTCGCCGAGCTGCCGGCGGCCGAGATCCAGCGCGATGGCGCCGATCCAGTCGCCGATGCCGCACACAAGCAGGAGCGCGCCAAGGCCGGACTGGCGGCGATCGAGGCGCTGTTCGACTGAGCCGCCGGCTGATGGCACTTGCCAGCCGCCCGCGTCGGCGGCAGTTTTCAGGGGGCGTTCAACCCGGGCATGTCCGATGACGATGGTGATCCAGACCGAACGTCTGCGGCTGCGGCCGCTGCGTGATGACGCGGCCGATGCGGCGGCGATGCTGGAGCTGCTCAACGACCCGGGTTTCCACCAGTACATCGGTGACCGCGGCGTGCGTACGCTGGAGCAGGCGCGCGATTACCTGCGCAATCACACCTTCAGCAGCTATGCCACGCATGGCTTCGGCATGTACGCCATCGAGCGGCGCAGCGACGGCGCCTGGCTGGGCAATGCCGGACTGGTGCGACGTGACGGTCTGCCTTGTGCCGATCTTGGCTACGCCCTGCTGGGCGCCTACACCGGCCAGGGGTATGCGCTGGAAGCGGCACGAGCGGTGCTGGACTACGCGCGCAACACCTTGGGATTGGGCGAGCTGCGCGCGGTCGTGTCGCCGGACAACGCCCGCTCGGTGGCGCTGCTGGAAAAGCTCGGTTTCCGTAGTGACGGCACCGTGCTGTTGCCGGGCAAGGACGAACCGCTGCTGCTGTTGGTCAATGCCGTGAACTGAGGGCCGTCAGCCGCCCGGTTGCTGCTGCAGCCGGGCCAGCTGTTCCTGCAAGAGGGCCACTGCCGCCTCCAGCTGCAGCACGCGCTCTTCCAGCGCACTGTTGTCGGCCGCTGACGTCGCGCTGGCGGGGGCGCGGTACTGTGCGGCCAGGGCCTCCCCATCCACCGGGCCACACAGCAGGTGCATGAAACGGTCCTCGCGTTGCCCCGATGCGCGCGGCAGCAGGATCACCAGCCCGCGCTGCTGCAGGCGCTCGAGCTGATGGCGCAGATCATTGGCGTCGGCGAAGCGGGCCATGCGCTCGCTGCGTGCGGCCAGCTCGCCCGCGGTCTGCGGGCCGCGCAGCAACAACAGCCCCAGCAGCGCGACCTGCTGCCGCGGCAGGTCCAGTTTGGTCCCCAGCAGGTGCTCATAGCGCTCGGCGCGCGAGGAGAAGTGCTGGCGCGCCAGCCCCATGCCCTCCAGCTGGCGCAGCGCGTGCTGCACGTTGCCGGCGGCAAGGTTCATCACCGGCTCGCGCGCGGTCTTCTGGTTGGCCGCGACCTGCGCGGCGTTGACCGTCAGCGGGTAGGTATCCGGCGTGGTGGCCTCTTTTTCGATCAGGCAGCCCAGTACGCGGGCCTGGGCGGCATCGAGTACGGGCAGGTCGGCGGGCTGCTTGGCGTCGGTCATCATCGGTGGTCCGGTCACACGGGGGCGCAAGGATAGCCGAGCCGCCGGCCCGGGCAAGGCGGGGAGCCGGTAAACTGCGCGGGTTTTCGAACAGTCCGGTAGTCCCATGTCCCGTATCCCCGCCTTCACCCTGCTGGCCGGCGCCATGCTGTCGCTGGCCGCCTGCACCACCACCGACCGTCTCCACCGCGAGCCGGCGCCGGTTGCCATGGCTGCCCACGGCGCCCACGACAACCTCAACGCGGTGCTGTGGGTGCAGCGCTCGCAGGAATACCGCGCCAGTGCGTTGCAGATCTGGAAATCGGCCGGTGAGCACCTGGACCGCGCCCTGGCCGATCCGGACTGGACCGCACTGTTGCCGGACGAGGGCGGCAACCACCAGTCGGCCACGCTCAAGCCGGCGGTGGTGGTGGATGTGGACGAGACCGTGCTGGACAACTCGCCCTACCAGGCCCGTCTGGTGCGCGACGGCACCAGCTACAACGACGCCACCTGGGCGGCCTGGGTGGACGAGCAGCAGGCGCAGGCGGTACCGGGCGCGGTGGCCTTCGCCCAGCTGGCCGCGGCCAAGGGCGTGACCATGATCTACATCAGCAACCGCACCGCGGCGATGAAGGACGCCACCGTGGCCAACCTGCGCAAGGTCGGCTTCCCGGTGGCCGATGACAGCGTCTATCTGGGTCTGGGCACGCCGGTGCCGGGCTGCACCGAGGTCGGCAGCGAGAAGGGCTGCCGCCGCCAGCTGGCCGCACGGCAGTACCGCGTGCTGATGCAGGTCGGTGACCAGTTCACCGATTTCCTGCAGATCGAGGACAACACCTTGGCCAACCGCGACGCGCTGCTGGACAAGCACCAGGACTGGATCGGCTCGCGCTGGTGGATCCTGCCCAACCCCACCTACGGTGGCTGGGAGGGCGCCTCGTTCAACAATGCCTGGTCGCTGCCGGCGGACCTGCGCAACGGCGCCAAGCGCGAGGCGCTGGAGCTGGCCCGATGAGCCGCGCGCCGCTGCCGTTGCGCACCGATGAACGCCTGATCTTCGCCCTGGATGTGCCGGGCAAGGCGCAGGCCATCGAGTGGGTGGAGCGCCTGGGCGATGCCGTGTCGTTCTACAAGATCGGTATGGAGCTGCTCGCCTCGGGCGAATATTTCGATGTGCTCGAGGCACTGGCCAAACGCGACAAGCGTGTGTTCGTGGATCTGAAATTCTTCGATATTCCGGCCACGATCGCCGGTGTTGTCGGTCGTTTGTCGCAATGGCCGGTGAGTTACTGCACCATCCACGGCTGGCATCCGGCGATGATGGAGGCCGCCGCCGCGGCCAACACCTCGGACATGCGGCTGCTGGCGGTGACCGTGCTGACCTCGATGGGGCGGCCGGATCTGGCGCAGATGGGCATCGACCGCGAGCCGGTGGACGTGGTGGTCGAACGCGCGCTGGCCGCGCAGCGGGCCGGCATTGACGGGGTCATCGCCTCCGGCCAGGAGGCCGCGCCGATCCGCGCCGCCACCGGTGCCGGTTTCTCCATCGTCTGCCCGGGCATCCGTCCCGGCGGCCCGGTCGGGGATGACCAGCAGCGCACCGTGGGCGTGGCCCGGGCCTTTGCCGACGGCGCCGATGCGATTGTGGTCGGGCGGCCGATCCGGCTGGCGGCCGATCCGTACGTCGCGGCGCAGCTCATCCAGGCGGAAATCGCAGAATCATTCAAGTAAATCAATTACTTGAATTGTGATTCATGAAGTGTTGCATTAACTTAATCGGGCGCGTAGGCTACGTCCCGTCCGGCGTTGCCGGCCATGCGTCAAAACTGTCCACCGGCTCGCGCCGGCTTGAGGAGGTTCGCTGCCGGGTACCGGTGCGGCCTCTTTTTTTTGCCTGTTCACCCGCTGGACGGGCGCCGGGACGTAAGCCCCCGGTCTCCGCCGGCCGGTTTGCGCTTGCGCCATGAGGCGGGCGCGGCGGGACGGGGGAAGGAGCGCCGGCGCCCGCACGTGATGGCTGTGCTTGCTGGGCTCACCGGGCAGGCCTCAAGATGCCACCGCCCCCGGGGGAGGACCGACAACGCCATGCCACGCTCTTCATCACGCCGCCGCCCGTACCTGATGTCCGTGTCGCTGACCGCGCTGCTGTTGCTGGCTGCGTGCGGTCGCACGCCGCAGGAACTGCCCGGCGCGGCCACCGAGCCGGCCGCTGCCGTGCGCCAGCTGGCCATGCATCTGCGCAACAACGATCTGGTCGGCTACGCGCGCGCGGCGGTACCGCCGGCGCAGTACGCCGCGCTGGAAACTGCCTGGGCGCAGGGCCACAGCCGCTGGCCGTTGAGCGACTTGCCGCTGGATGAAAAGTTGCCGGCGTTGCTGGCCGCGCTTTCCGAGAAGAATGCCGAGCAGCAGCTGCGGCGCGCATTCAAGGCGCAACTGGAAGGGCAGGCCGCCAGCGTGCGTCAGGCCGCGCACTCGCTGGAGCTGTTCGGCGTGCAGTACATCACCCATCAGGGCGACTACAGCCCGGCCCAGCGTGCCCATTACGTGCAGCTGGTCGCCGCGCTCAGTGGCTGGGCGCAGGCCGCGCCGCTGTCCGATCCCACGCTGGCGCAGAGCGCGATCACCACGTTGACGACCGCCGCCCGCGCGACCGGGCTGGACAGCGTACAGGCCTTCCAGCAGGCCGGTATGACCGCCAGCCTGCAGCGGCTGGGGCCGTTCGCGGCCGCGCTCAAGCAGGTGCTGGCCAGCTACGGACTGCGGCTGGATGACAGCATCGACCAGTTGCGCACCGGTTTGGTCACGCAGCAGGGCGAGCAGGCCACCGTGCGCGTGCAGTACCCGCTGGCGGGCACGGAACTGGATCTGCAGGTGATGCTGGTGCGGCGCGATGGCCACTGGTACCCGGCGCAGACGCTGGCCGAGGTCGACGCGCTGCTGGCCGCCGCACAGGCCGCCGAGCAGGCCAGGGTGCAAGAGGCCGCGGCCGCCGCGCCGTCGGTGCCGGAAACCGCCGCGCAGGACGGCGGCGATAACGCTGGTACAGCGGCTAAGCCATAATGGCGCCGATGTCGAAACAGAAATCCCAGCCCGACCAGGGCGAGCTGCTGCCGCCGGACACCGCCCATGCGCCGTCCGCCTCTCCTGCCGCCTCCGCGGCCGGCACCGCCGCGCGTGCGCCGCATGTCCGCGCCGCCGGTCGCCGCCCGTTGTGGGCGCGCCTGCTGGGCAAGCTGATCGAGCCCTGGCTGGGGTTGAAGATCGAACCGGAGCAGGCCGGTGACCACGATGACGGCCGGCCGGTGGTGTACGTGCTGGAAAACTACGGCCTGTCCAACGCGCTGATCCTGGACAAGGCCTGCCGCGACGCGGGACTGCCCTCGCCGCTGGTGCCGCTGGCCGGCGACCTGACCGGGCGCAAACGCGCTTACGTGGCACTGTCGCGGCGCTCCAGCAACAGCGCGCTGATTCCCGAACAGCGCGGCGCCAAGACCCATTCGGACTCGCTGGCCAAGCTGCTGCAGGCGCACCGTGCCAATCCGGCGCTGGATGTGCACCTGGTACCGGTATCGATCTTCGTCGGTCGCGCCCCGGACAAGCAGAGCGGCTGGTTCGCGGTGCTGTTCTCGGAAAACTGGGCGCTGGTGGGCCGCTTCCGCCGGTTGCTGGCGATCCTGCTCAACGGTCGCGACACCATCGTCCGCTTCGCTCCGCCGGTATCGCTGCGCGAGACCGTGGATGAAGGCCTGGAGCCGGAGCGCACCGTACGCAAGCTGCAGCGCGTGCTGCGCACCCACTTCCGCCGGATCCGCGAATCGATCATCGGCCCGGATCTGTCCACCCGCCGCCTGCTGGTGGACAAGGTGCTGGAGTCCGATCCGGTGCGTGAAGCCATCGCGGTGCAGGCCAAGCGCGACAACTCCAAGACCACCGAGGCCTGGAAGAAGGCGCAGGGCTACGCCTGGGAAATCGCCGCCGACTACTCCACCCCGGTGGTGCGCTCGGCCAGCTTCATGCTCAGCCACGTCTGGAACCGCATCTACGCCGGCGTGCTGGTGCATCACCTGGACAAGTTCAAGGAAGCCGCGCCCGGGCATGAGGTCATCTATGTGCCCAGCCACCGCAGCCATATGGACTACCTGCTGCTGAGCTACCTGCTCTACGACCGCGGCATCGTGCCGCCGCACATCGTGGCCGGCATCAACCTCAACCTGCCGGTGGTCGGCACCCTGCTGCGCAAGGGCGGCGCGTTCTTCATCCGCCGCTCGATCAAGGGCAATGCGCTGTATTCGGCGGTGCTCAGCGAGTACGTCGCGCAGCTGGTGTCCGGCGGCTACTCGATCGAATACTTCATCGAGGGCGGACGCTCGCGGACCGGACGTCTGCTGCAGCCCAAGGGCGGCATGATCTCGATGACGCTGCGCGCGTTCCTGCGCCAGCCGCGCAAGCCGGTGCTGTTCCAGCCGGTCTACATCGGCTACGAGAAGCTGATGGAGGGCAACAGCTATCTGGACGAGCTGTCCGGCCGGCCGAAGGAGAAGGAGTCGATCTGGGCGCTGCTGTGGGGTATTCCCAAGGTGCTCAAGCAGAACTACGGCCAGGTGGTGGTGAATTTCGGCGAGCCGATCGCGCTCAACGACGTGCTGGCCAGGATGGCGCCGGAGTGGGACGGGCAGCCGGTTCCCGAGGACGAAAAGCCGGGCTGGCTGGCCGGCACCGTGGACACGCTGGCCACGCAGATCCAGGTGCACATCAACGGCGCCGCCGACGTCAATCCGATCAACCTGCTGGCGCTGGCGCTGCTGTCCACGCCCAAGCACGCGATGGGTGAGGCCGACCTGATCGCGCAGATCGAGCTGTGCAAGAAGCTGCTGGTGGAAATGCCGTATTCGGACCGGGTCACGGTCACCCCGCATTCGCCCGAGCGGATCATCGCCCACGCCGAGGAGATCAACGTCCTCACCCGCGTCAAGCACCCGCTGGGCGACGTGCTCAGCGTCAGTGGCGACACCGCGGTGCTGCTGAGCTACTTCCGCAACAATGTGCTGCACCTGTTCACGGCGTCGTCGTGGGTGGCGTGCTGCTTCCAGAACAACCGCCGCATGAGCCGCGGCGGCCTGCTGCGGCTGGGGCGCGGGCTGTACCCGTTCCTGCAGCAGGAGCTGTTCCTGCCATGGAGCGAGGACGAGTTCGCCGCGCGCATCGACCAGACCATCGACGTGTTCGTGCGCGAAGGCCTGCTGCAGCATGTGGGCGAGGACGACGGCGGCATGCTCGCGCGCAGCACCGGCCAGACCGACGAGGTGTTCCGCCTGCGTGCGATCGGCCATTCGCTGCAACAGGCCTTCGAGCGCTACTACATCGCCATCTCGGTACTGGTGAAGAATGGCCCCGGCACACTCGGTGCCGGTGAGCTGGAAGGGTTGTGCCAGCAGGCCGCGCAGCGCCTGAGCCTGCTCTATGCGCCGGCCGCGCCGGAGTTCTTCGACCGCACCCTGTTCCGCAGCTTCATCCAGAAGCTGCGCCAGCTGCGGCTGGTGTGGCCGGACGAGAACAGCAAGCTGCTGTTCGACGAACGCCTGGACGCCTGGGCCAAGGACGCCAAGTTCATTCTTGGCCGCGAACTGCGCCACACCATCGAGCGGGTCAGTCCCGAAGCGGTGAAGCCCGAGGCGCCTGCGCCGCAGGGCTGAGCGATGCGGCCAGCGCAGGGGGGGGCGGATGCCGGCGCGGCGGACTTCCGCAGGGCCGGTGCCGGGGTGTTGCAGGCACTCGCCGCCCGCTTGTCCGCCGTCGGGGGCGGTCATCCGATACGGGAGGGGCTCAGGCCGGCTCGTCCGGGATCAGCATCGCTTCCAGTTTGCCGATGCAGTCCTTGAGCTGCAGCTTGCGCCGTTTCAGCCGCTTGGCTTCCAGCTCGTCGTCCGGGTTGGCGGCCAGCCGCGCGATGCGCTCGTCCAGACTGCGGTGCTCTGCCCGCAGTTCGGCGATGCGCTGGCTGATCTGGTCTAGGGTCATGGTGTCCACAGCTGTCGAGCATACCCGGTTGCCGGGTTCAGCGAGAGCGGCGTCGCCAAGCCGGTAGAATGGCGCCAATGACTGCTGTTATTCCCCTTCCCGATCCCGCGCCGCGCGCCCGCGACCCGCGCGTGGCCGAGCGCGAGCACCACAAGCTGGCCAAGCGCCTGCGCCGCCAGGTGGGCCAGGCCATCGCCGACTTCGGCATGATCGAGGCCGGTGACAAGGTGATGGTGTGCCTGTCCGGCGGCAAGGACAGCTACACGCTGCTCGATGTGCTGCTGCAGCTGCAGAAGAAGGCGCCGGTGCCGTTCGAGCTGGTGGCGGTGAACCTGGACCAGAAGCAGCCGGATTTTCCCGAGCAGGTGCTGCCCGACTACCTGGCCGGGCTGGGCGTGGCGCACCACATCATCGAACAGGACACCTATTCGGTGGTCAGCCGGGTGATCCCGGAAGGCAAGACGATGTGTTCGCTGTGTTCGCGGATGCGGCGTGGTGCGCTGTACAACTACGCCGAGCAGAACGGGTTCACCAAGATCGCGCTGGGCCACCACCGCGACGACATGGTGGCCACGTTCTTCATGAACCTGTTCCAGCACGCCAAACTGTCGGGCATGCCGCCCAAGCTGCTCAGCGATGACGGCAAGCATGTGGTGATCCGCCCGCTGGCGTATGTCCGCGAGGCCGACATCATCGAGTACGCCGCCGCGCGCCGCTTCCCGATCATTCCGTGCAACCTGTGCGGCAGCCAGGAGAACCTGCAGCGCAAGCAGGTCGGACTGATGCTGCAGCAATGGGAGAAGGAGCACCCCGGTCGCGTGGAACAGATATCGCGCGCGCTGGGGACGGTGCGGCCTTCGCAGCTGGCCGATCCGGCCTTGTTCGATTTCATGGCGCTTGGCCGCCGCGCGGCGGCGCCGTTGCCGGACGCGCATGCGTGGCTGGCTGGCATCACCGCTGCGGGTGCTGAGACCGCCGACGCCTAAGTGGACGCCGTTGGCGTCTTTTTCTGAATTCCTCTTTACAGGCAATCCATGTTTTTCAAAAACCTGACGTTCTTCCGTTTCCCCTCGTCCGTTGATTTTTCCGAGATCGATACGCTGCTGCCGCCGGCCGTGCTCAAGCCGGTGGGCGCGCTGGAGATGAGCTCGCGTGGCTTCATCTCGCCGTTCGGCCGCGAGGAAAAGGAGCAGTTCTCGCACCGTCTGGGCGAGGCGCTGTGGCTGACCATCGGCGGCGAGGACAAGATCCTGCCCAGCACCGTGGTCAACGACCTGCTCGAGCGCCGGCTGGAGGAGATCGAGGAGAAGGAGGGCCGCAGGCCCGGTGGGCGCGAGCGCAAGCGGCTGAAGGATGATCTGCTGCACGAACTGTTGCCGCGCGCCTTCGTCAAGACCTCCCGCGTGGATGCGTTCTTCGATCTGGTCCACGGCTATGTGGTGGTCAACGGTTCCAGCCAGAAGACCGCCGAGAACGTGATGAGCGATGTGCGCGGGGTGCTCGGCAGCTTCCCGGCGATGCCGCTCAACGCCGAAGTGGCGCCGCGTTCGATCCTGACCGCGTGGATCGCCGGCGAACCGCTGCCCGAGGGCCTGAGCCTGGGCGAAGAGTGCGAGATGAAGGATCCGGCCGAGGGCGGCGCGGTGGTCAAGTGCCAGCACCAGGAACTGCGCTGCGACGAGATCGACAAGCATCTGGATGCCGGCAAGCAGGTCACCAAACTGGGCCTGGTGTTCGAGGACAACCTGTCCTTCGTGCTCGGCGATGACCTGATCGTGCGCAAGCTCAAGTTCCTCGATGGCGCGCTGGACCAGCTCGAGCATATCGATGAGGACGGCCACCGCGCCGAACTGGAAGCGCGCTTCGCCTTGCAGAGTGGCGAGATCCGCCGGTTGTTCCTGCTGCTGGAACAGGCGTTCAAGCTGAGCAAGGCCGACGCCTGACGCCACCGTGTTCCTGCCGCGCTGCTAACGCGGCGGGGACTAAGCTGCGACCATGTCCCGTCTGCTCCGCCGCCTGATCGCACCCGCCGCGCCGGTGATCCAGCGCGATACCGTGCGCCTGCGGCTGGGCGAAAGCGATGAGATCGACGTGCTGCGTGTGCGTGATCCCCGTGCGCGGCGTCTGAAGCTCAGCGTCGATGAGCGGGGCGCGCGCCTGACCTTGCCGCTGCGTGCGAGCCTGGCCTCCGGCGAGCAGTTCCTGCACGCCAACCGGCAGTGGCTGCAGCAACAGCTGGCCCGCTTCAGCGACCAGGCGCTGCCGGTGCCGACCCTGCGCCTGCGCCAGCCCGGACAGTTGCCGCTGCGCGGTGACTACCTGCCGGTGCAGTGGCAGGTCGGGCGGTTTGCGCGGGTCGAACTCGACGCGGAGGTGGCCTGCATCCAGCTGCCGGCGCGCGCCGGTGAGCCGGCGTTGCGGCGCGCGCTGCGCGAGTTCTACGAGGCGCAGATGCGGGCCGATGTCGGCCGCTGGCTGCCGGCGTATCTGCCCGGGCTGCCGCGGGCGCCGTCGCGGTTGCGGCTGAAGGTGATGTCCTCGCAGTGGGGATCGCTGGCACCGGACGGCTCGATGGCGCTGGATCTGGCGCTGATCCTCGGCCGTCCCTCGGCGTTCGAGTACGTGCTGGTCCATGAGCTGTGCCATCTATTGCAGGCCAACCACTCGCCGGCGTTCTGGGCCGAGGTGGAGGCGCGCTTCCCGCGCTGGCGGCAGGAGCGCGACTACTTCCACGCCGAGGGCCGGCGGCTGAAGGCGACCTTGCGGATGCTGCTGAGCATCACCCCGCCAGCGGACCGCTGAGCGGTGTACGCCGGTCCCGAGGAGGAGCGCCGGGCACGGCCGATCCCCCGCCGTTTTGAGCCCGCCACCGCACGATCTGGCACCGGGCGGCCCTCATCTGTGGTGCGTTGCCGCATCGTTTTGTCCGGGTGTGGCCGGCACTTGCGCAGCCGGCGTCCCTCCCGCCGCAGCGGCATCTGCGCGGGGTCCGTGGTCCTGAGCGGCGCCGTACAAACGGCGGCGATGCCGGCGGATATTGCGCAATGCAGCAAGTTTTCCACGCGGATATCGGTTGCCCGGACCCGGCGTTTACGGCACGATCCGGGCACGATTTGAATCGATTCAAATACTGCTGGGCCGGTGTCCTCGCCCCCCCGGCGCATGCCCAACGGCGTGCGCCGGGGGGCGTCTGCCGGGCTGGCACCTGATTTCAACCTGGCTCCGAGAGACACGTCCTTGAACCTGCCTGCCATCCCGCGCGTCACGCCCTCCCCCCGTCCGCTGCTGCTTGCGCTGGCGTTGCTGCCGCTGCTGGGCCATGCCGCCACGCCGGGGCTGTGGACCTCGTTCGAGCCGGGCCAGCCGGCGCCGGCAAGCGCCGCTGACACGGCGCTTTCGCTGCAGGTCGGCAGCGGTCCGCAGGCGCCGTACGCGGCCAAGGCCAAGGCCGGCTACAGCGGCCTGCAGGCGCTGCACTACGCCAGCAGTGGCGGCCAGGCGCGGCAGCGGCTGCTCGAGGCCGACGTGCTGGTCGAGGCCGATACCACGCTGTCGTGGCTGGTGCTGCCGGAGATCGTCGCCGGCGACACCGTGGCCTCGACCTACGTGTCGCTGGATCTGCTGCTCGATGACGGCAGCCGGCTGTCGGCCACGCTGGCGCGCGACCAGCATGGCATGGCGCTCGGTGCGCGGGCGCAGGGTGATTCCAAGACGCTGTATCCGCAGCAGTGGACGCGCAAGTCGGTGCGGCTGGGTGACATCGCCGCGCTGCGCGGGCGCCGCGTGGTCGCGGTCGAGCTGGAAGTGGCCAGTGCCGCCGGCACGCCGGTCTCCGGCTGGATCGACGATGTGCGCCTGGACGCACAACCGCGGCAGGTACCGCAGCGCGTGTCGGACTGGGTGTTGACCACCCGTGGCACCCAGTCCAACGGCACCTTCTCGCGCGGCAACAACATCCCGGCCACCGCGGTGCCGCACGGCTTCAACTTCTGGACGCCGGTGACCGATGCCGGTTCGATCAGCTGGCTCTACCACTGGAACGAGCGCAGCAACGCCGACAACCGGCCGCAGCTGCAGGCGCTGGCGCTGAGCCACCAGCCAAGCCCGTGGATGGGCGACCGGCAGACCTTCCAGGTGATGCCGTCGCTGGACCGTGGCGTGCCCGAAGCCGACCGCGGCAAGCGCGCGCTGTCGTTCTCGCACGACCAGGAGCAGGCGCGCCCGTACCGGTACGCGGTGAACTTCGACAACGGCATCGCCGCGGCCATCGCCCCGACCGACCACGCCGCTGTACTCCGTTTCGACTTCCCCCAGGACGGTGACGCCAACCTGCTGTTCGACAACGTCGACGCGCGCGGCGGCCTGACCCTGGATGCGGCCACGCAGACGGTAAGCGGCTACACCGACGTGCGCAGCGGGCTGTCCAACGGCGCCTCGCGCATGTACGTCTATGCCACCTTCGATACGCCGTGGCAGGCCAGCGGCCGCATCGACACCGGCCGGCCCACCGGCTACATCAAGTTCAACACCGGCAGCGCGCGGCGGGTGCAGATGCGCATCGCCACCTCGCTGATCTCGGTGGAGCAGGCCCGGCACAACCTGGCGCTGGAAATCAGCGCCGCCGATGATCTGGACAGCGTCGCCGCGCGCGCCCAGGACGCCTGGGACCAGCGCCTGGGCGCATTCGACATCGGCGATGCCAGCGACGACCAGAAGACCACGCTGTACTCGAACCTGTACCGCCTGTACCTGTACCCGAACTCGGGCCACGAGAACGTCGGCAGCAAGGCCGCGCCGGACTGGCGCTACGCCAACCAGGCCAGCGGCTCGGACCAGAACACTGACGGCAGCGCGGTGCGCAGCTATGTCGGCGTGCGTGACGGCAGGATGTACGTCAACAACGGCTTCTGGGACACGTTCCGCACCACCTGGCCGGCCTATGCGCTGTTCAGTGCCGACGATGCCGGGCAGATGGTGCAGGGGTTCATCGAGCAGTACCGCGCCGGCGGCTGGATCGCGCGCTGGTCTTCGCCCGGCTATGCCGACCTGATGGTCGGCACCAGCTCGGATGTGGCCTTCGCCGACGCCTGGCTCAAGGGCATCGGCGGCTTCGACCCGGCCGAGGCCTACGAGGCCGGCCTGAAGAACGCCACCGTGGTGCCGCCGGACCGCCATGTCGGCCGCAAGGGCATGGCCCGCTCCACTTTCCAGGGCTATGTCGAGGCCGGTATCCACGAAGGCCTGTCGTGGACGATGGACGGCGCATTGAACGATTTCGGCTTGGCCAACCTGGCCCAGGGCCTGTCCGAGCGGGCCGGCACGCCGGCCGCGCGTGAGCGTTACGCCACCGAAGCGCAGTACCTGCGTCATCGCGCCGCCGACTACGCCAACCTATTCAACCGTGACGCCGGCTTCTTCATCGGCCGCGACGCGCAAGGCCGCTGGCGCGTGGAGGGCAAGGACTACAACCCGGCGCAGTGGGGCTATGACTACACCGAAGCCAACGGCTGGACGTTCGCCTTCACCGCCGCGCACGACGGCGAGGGCCTGGCCGCGCTGTACGGTGGCCGCGCGCAGCTGGCCGCCAAGCTGGACCAGTTCTTCAGCACGCCGGAAACCGCCAGCCGCGCGCTGTCCGGTTCCTACGGTTTCGTGATCCACGAGATGACCGAGGCGCGTGACGTGCGCCTGGGCATGTACGCGCACAGCAACCAGCCGGCGCACCACATCCCGTGGATGTACCTGTATGCGGGGCAGCCGTGGAAGACGCAGAAACTGACCCGCGAGATCCTGTCGCGGCTGTATCTGGGCAGCGAGATCGGCCAGGGCTATCCGGGCGACGAGGACAACGGCGAGATGTCGGCGTGGTACCTGTTCGCCTCGCTGGGCCTGTATCCGCTGCGCATGGGCGCGCCGGAGTACGTGATCGGTTCGCCGCTGTTCCGCGAGGCCAGCGTGCGCCTGCAGAACGGCAAGCAGCTGGTGATCAAGGCACCGGCCAACTCGCCGCAGAACGTCTACGTGCAGTCGCTGAAGATCAACGGCAAGCCGTGGAACAAGGTCTGGGTGCCGCACGCGCTGCTGGCCGAGGGAGCGGTGCTGGAGTTCGAGATGGGGCCGCAGCCCTCACGCTGGGGTACCGGCGCCGATGCGCTGCCGCGTTCGCTGACGGCACCGGGCCAGCAGCCGACGCCGCAGCGCGATCTGCTGCAAGGGGCGAAGGCCACCGTGGGGGAGGGCGACCCGGCACCGGCGCTGCTGGATGACGATGCGGCCACCGACAGCCCGCTACGTGGCAATGCGACGGTCATCTTCACTGGCGCGGCCCAAGGTGCGGCGGCGATGTACACGCTGACCAGCGGCGGTGATCCGATCCGCAGCGCCAGCTGGACGCTGGAGGCACGCAGTGCCGGCGGCCAGTGGCAGGTGATCGACCAGCGCAGCGACGAAGCCTTCGCCTGGGCGCGGCAGACCCGGCCGTTCCGCATCGCGCAGCCGGGCAAGCATGCCGAATACCGCTTGCGCCTGGCCTCGCGCGACTCGCTGCGCCTGGCCGAAGTCGAGCTGCTGGCACCGGCCACGCCCTGATCCGCAAGGCGGCATGTGCAACGCCGCGCCGGTTGCCGGCGCGGCGTTGCTGGCACTGGCCACCGTGCCAGGCCCGCGTGGGCGATGCTGGCAGATGGCAAGGGATGAGGCATAAACAAGGCCCGCACGGCGGGCCTTGTTGGTACACGCAGCTGAGCGCTGCCGGCCGGCGGGATCGCCTTGCGCTGGATCAGTACGAAGCCGCCCGCCGCGCGCTGCTGGGGTGGTTATCGGCGGTGCCGCCGTAGCGGAACACCGACACCGCATCGGCCAGCGCATCGGCCTGCTGTTCCAGCGTGCGCGCCGCGGCGGTGGCTTCCTCCACCAGTGCGGCGTTCTGCTGGGTGGTTTCATCCATCTGTATCACCGTGTGGTTGACCTGCTCGATACCGGCGGACTGCTCCTGCGAGGCGGCGGAAATGCGCGCCATGATGTCGGTGACCTGCTGCACCGAGCCGACGATCTCTGCCATGGTGCTGCCGGCCTGGGCGACCAGCGCGGCGCCATCGTCGACCTTGGTCATCGAATCATCGATCAGCGACTTGATCTCGCGCGCGGCCGTGGCCGAGCGTTGCGCCAGCGTACGTACCTCCGAGGCCACCACCGCAAAGCCGCGGCCCTGCTCGCCGGCGCGCGCCGCTTCCACCGCCGCGTTCAACGCCAGGATGTTGGTCTGGAAGGCGATACCGTCGATCACCGAAATGATCTCGGCGATGCGGTGGGACGACTGTTCGATGGCCTGCATGGTGTTCACCACCTGGCCGACCACCTGGCCACCACGGGCGGCGACATCGGCCGCGCCGATCGCCAGCTGGTTGGCGTGCCGCGCCGAGTCGGCATTGGCGCGCACGGTGGATGTCAGCTCCTCCATCGAGGCGGCGGTTTCCTCCAGGTTGGCGGCCTGCTGCTCGGTGCGCCCGGACAGGTCGGTATTGCCGACGGCGATCTCGCGCGCTGCGGTATTGATCGCCCCCGAGCACTGTTTGATGCGATCGACGATGTCGGCCAGGCGCTGCGCGGTGAGGTTGGCATCGCGCTTCATCGCCTCGAAGTCGCCGGCGTAGTCGCGTTCGATGCGGTGGTCCAGGTTGCCTTGCGCCAGCGCCGACAGCATCTGCCGGATCTCGCCGGTGGCGCCGGCCAGCGTGTCGAGCAGCTGGTTGATACCCGTGGTCAGGGTGCGGATGAAACCGGGCTCCGCCACCGGCTGCAGGCGCCGGCCCAGATCGCCCTGCGCGGCGGCGCCGACCAGCGTGGCGACACTGTCTTCCAGTTCGATTTCCTGGGTGCGGTCGTGCCACTCCACCGCAAAGCCGATGCGGGTACCGGCAGCATCCAGCACCGGCGTCACCGCCTGGCTGAAATGCACGCCTCCGATCTGGATGCGGCCGTAATGCGGCTGCTGCATCGCATTGAGCATCGCGCGGATGCGCCCGGGGTTGGCGTGGAAGCGGTGGATGCTGCTGCCGACCAGGTTGTCGACGTCGAAGCCGGGGAACGCCTTGCGCAGCGTTTCCTGCTGGTTGCGCAGCAACGCCACCACCGAGCGGTTGACGTAGCGGATGATGTGATCGTCATCGGCGATCATCATGCCGGTACGCGAGGCGTCCAGCGATGCGCGGATCTGTGCGTTCTCGTGGTTCAGCGCCTGCTCCTGCGCCCGCTGCGCGCGCAGCTGCGTGTCCATGCGCAGCACGCCGTCGGCCAGCGTACCGGGGGCGGCCTGGATCGCGGCCGTCGCCGAACTGCTTGTGTCGCCGGCAGCCAGCGCGTCGACCACCGCCCGCAGCTGTTCGGGCGACGCGCCCAGGGTCAGGACCTGGCGTCGCAGCTGTACCGCCATCGCACAGACAAAACCGGCTTCCACCACCACATACAGCGCATGCAGCAGCACGATGCCGGTGCCGCTGCCGGGAGTGAAGGCGCGTACCGGCAGTCCGCGGGTCTGCATCCAGTAGAACGCCAGGTGATGCACGGCGATGGCGGCGGCGGCCACGGCCACGGGTATCCAGTCGCGGTAGAACAGCAGCAGCGCGATCACCACGAACACGCCGAAGTGCATTTCCACCAGGCCTTGGGTCTGCTGGATGGTCGCGGCGACCAGTGCCATCAGCACCAGCGCCACGGTGACGCGGCTGAGCAGGCTGCCCGGTGCCAGGCGCAGCTGCACGGCCATCAGCACCAGCGACGGCGCGCTGATTGCGGCAAACGGCAGCCAGCTGCCGTTCCACGCGGCGATGCCCAGCGAGGCCGCGCCCAGGATCAGGCCGAGCAGCAGAAACAGGCGGTCGGCCGCACAGACCAACTGCTGGTAATAGGCATCGCGCGCGGGGGCGCTGGTGTGGGGACGGGCGGGCATCGGGGAACTCCGGTTCAGCAGGAACAGCGGGGAGGAAGAATCAGGGGCGGCGTGTGCGCCGAGAGCAGGTCCGGCAGCCAGTCGGCCAGTGCGGCGCGACCCTGTCCGCAGTACAGCGCGGGCAAGGCCAAGGGGCCGGCGTAGGCCGGCTGGCCGCGCTGATCGAGCACCAGCAGCGCGTAGCCGTGGCCATCGACAAACGCTGCCGGCAGCGTGATGGCGCGGCCGCCCTGGGCTTCGATGGCCAGCACCGTCTGCCGCCATGTGGCGTCGCCGTCGAGGCAGGTGCAACCCGACGACGGCAACCGCAGCGCCAGCGGCTGTCCCGGCGGCAGCCGCAGGCCGCTGCCTTCCAGCCGTGCCAGCAGCTGCGCGACCGCCGCTGCGTCGCCGACCGGACGCGTGCCCAGGGCGGCGAAACTGGTGGCGGTCCAGCCCAGCCAGCAGGCGAGCAGGATCACACCGGTGAGGACACCGGGCCGGCGGGTAAGGGGGGCGCGCATGGGGCAGGAACTGGGCAGGTCGCTTGCGGGCCTGCGCGGAACATCATCTCGGTATACGGCGTTATCCGGATATCGGCCGCAATCGCCGCCACTTGATCCTTGCGTGCGGCGGATGACGCGGCTTTGTTCAGCTGCCGTCGGGCAGCGCGGCGATGAACGAGGCGAGGATCGCCGCCACCGCGCCGGGCTGATCCATGTGCACGTGGTGGTGGCCCGGCAGGGTCGCCAGCCGGCCATCGGCCAGCAGTGCCGCGCGCTGGCTGCGTTCGGGCTCGGGGAAATAGTCCTGCGCCGGGGTGGCGTAGATCACCTGCACCGGACAGGCGATGGCGCCGACCACGTCGCGGATCTGTTCCTCGCTCATGCGCACCGCGGTGGGCAGCATCAGCCGCGGATCGCTGCGCCAGCTCCAGCCGCCCTCGACCGGTTTGACGCCGCGCTCGACCAGCAACCGCGCCGACGCTTCGCTGAGCTGGTTGACCATCATCCGTGCCCGCACCGGGGCGGCCAGGTCGGGAAACACCCGCAACGGCCGGCCGTCGAGTTTGCGCAGGGCCTCGACATGGGTGCGCAGGCGCTGCACCGTCTCATCGGCCGGCGCGCTCAGCCCGCCCAGGGCCTCGATCGAGACCAGCGCCTGCACCCGCTGCGGCGCCACCGCCGCGACCAGGCTGGCGATCGCCGCGCCCATCGAATGGCCCAGCAGCACGAAGCGGTCCCAGCCCAGCGCATCGGCGATGGCCAGCGTCTGCACGATCGCGTAGGGCGTGGTGTAGGGGGTGGTCGGCGGCAGGTGATCGCTCAACCCGTGACCGGGCAGATCCACCATCACCAGATCCAGTGTCGGCAGCTGCGCGGCCAGCGGCAGGAAGCTGGCCGCGTTGTCCAGCCAGCCGTGCAGGGCCAGCACCTTCAGCCCGCCGGGCGTGCCGCTGCGCAGCGCCGCGACCGGCAGGCCATCGGCGATCAACTCCAGCGGCTGCACGGTCATCCCGGTTGCGCTGCGGCCAGGCGGGCCAGAGCGCGGGCGTGCGCCGGCGCATCATTCAGGCAGGGGATGTAGCGCATCTGCGCGCCACGTTCGGCCAGGGTCTCGGTGAACCCCATCGCCACTTCTTCCAGTGTTTCCAGGCAATCGGTGGCAAAGCCGGGGCAGGCCACATCGATATGCCGGACGCCCGCGGCGGCCAGCTCCCACAGCATCGGCTCGGCATAGGGCTGCAGCCATTGCTCGCGGCCGAAGCGCGACTGATAACCCATGGCCCATTCGTGTGGCTGCAGTTCCAGCGCCGCGGCAATGGCATGCGCGCTGGCCTGGCACTGCTGCGGATAGGGGTCGCCATTGTTGGCCACCCGCTGCGGAATGCCATGGAAAGAGAACACCAGCTTCTCGGCGCGGCCGTGCTGCTGCCAGTAATCACGGATGGAGCCCGCCACCGCCGCCACCCAGGCCGGATCGGTGGCGTAGTCGCGGATGGTCTGCAGCGTGATGGATGGATTGCGGGCCTGCCAGCGCGCCAGCCTGTCTTCAATGGAGGCGGTGGTGGTGGTGGAGTACTGCGGATACAGCGGCAGCACCACGATGCGGCGGATGCCTTCGGCCACCAGCGCATCGAGCGCGTTGTCCAGCGCCGGTTGCCCGTAGCGCATCGCGTAGCGCACGCGCCAGTGCGGCAGTTCCTGCTGCAGGCGCGCGGTCAGCCGCTGCGTGTAGACCGCCAGCGGCGAGCCTTCCGGCAGCCACACCTGCGCGTACTTGGCGGCCGAGCGACTGCTGCGCAGCGGCAGGATCACCCCGTACAGCAGTGGTTTCCACAGCAGTGCCGGGATCGACACCACACGGGGATCGCTGAGGAATTCGGCCAGATAGCGACGCACCGCAGGAGCGGTGGGCGTCTCGGGCGTACCTAGATTGACCGCGAGCAGCGCGGTGATGGGTGCGTCGGACATGCGCACATTCTCGCAGGTCCCGCCGCTGCCGGCGATGCGAAGATGGCAATGCGGACGCGGCGCCGGATATCTCCGCTCACTGCGTATTCAGAGCGGCGCTCCTATTTTCAGGCACTTGCTTTATCTTCCTGTGCACCGACCTACGGAGTTCACCATGCGCCGCCTGCCGTGCCTTGCCCTGCTGCTGTCTGCCAGCCTGCTGTCCGCCAACGCCGTTGCCGGCCCGCAGGAGGATCAGCGCGCCCGCAATGCGGTACGCGTGCTGAGCGAGATCCAGAACATTCCCGAGCAGGCCATTCCCGACAAACTGCTGGACGAGGGCCGCGCGGTCATCGTCATTCCCGACACGATCAAGGCCGGGCTGGTGCTCGGCGGCCGTCGCGGCCACGGTCTGATGTCGGTGAAGATGGCCGATGGCAGCTGGTCCAACCCGGTGTTCATCAAGCTCACCGGCGGCAGCATCGGCTTCCAGGCCGGCGTGCAGTCCTCCGATGTGATCCTGGTGTTCCGCAACGACCGCAGCCTGGACAACATCGTCAACGGCAAGTTCACCCTCGGTGCCGACGCCGGTGTGGCCGCCGGTCCGGTCGGGCGCAGTGCCGCCGCCGCCACCGACGGCCAGCTCAAGGCCGAGATCTGGTCGTGGTCGCGCGCGCGCGGCCTGTTCGCCGGGGTCGCGCTTGATGGCGCGGTGCTGCAGATCGACGATGCCGCCAACCTCGACGCCTACGGCCCGAACACCACGCCGCGGATGATCCTGGAAGGCCGTCTGAACGAGGCGCCGTCCAGTGATGTGGTGTCCTTCCGCGACCGTCTGGAGGAATCGACCTACGCCGCGCGTGAAAAGCGCGGCACCCAGGGCGCGCCGGCACCGGTGACCGCTTCGGCCGCGCGCAGCGCGCCGGTCAGCGTGCAGGCGCCGGTGGTCAGCGGCGGCACCGATACCGCCACCACCGCGCCGCTGCAGCCGGCCACGGCCGAGCACGCGCCGCAGCAGGGCTTCCAGCCGGTGTCGGAAGGTGAAATCCGTACCGAATCGCTGGACGGCGGCCACTGACCTTCGGCATAGCGATCGAGCAGGCACGGTGCGCTATGCTCGACCCCCTCCACACAGATAACGCGAGCGGATCATGGGCAGTTTCAGCATCTGGCACTGGTTGGTCGTGCTGGTCATCGTCCTGCTGGTGTTCGGCACCAAGCGTCTGACCAGCGGCGCCAAGGATCTGGGCAGTGCGGTCAAGGAATTCAAGAAAGGCATGCGTGACGAGGACAAGCCGGCCGCGCAGCTGGGCGACCAGTCGCGCGATGCGCACAAGAGCGGTGACAAGCAGGCCGAGCACGACCGCGACGCGCGTTGATCCGGGGTTCCGGGCGTGTTCGATATCGGCTTCAGTGAACTGCTGTTGATCGCGGTGGTGGCCCTGGTGGTGCTGGGGCCGGAACGGCTGCCCAAGGCGGCCCGCTTTGCCGGGTTGTGGGTGCGGCGTGCCCGCAACCAGTGGGATTCGGTCAAGCAGGAACTCGAACGCGAACTGCACGCCGAGGAGCTCAAGCGCAACCTGCAGGCCGTGCGCCACTCGATGCAGCAGACCGAGGCCGGGCTGCGCGACCAGGCCGGACAGGTGCGCGGCGAGGTGGATGGCTTCAGGCAGGAAGTGGAGCAGCCCGCCGAGGCGACCGAACGGGTGATCGAACCGCGCCCGATCACGGCGGACAGGGTGGCCGGGGTGCCTGCGCCTGCCGGCACCGGCAGCGCCGCCGGCGATCACGCGATTCCATCTCACAGCCCGCAGGCCCCGGCCGATGCTGCGGAGCCGAAGCCGTGAGCGAGCAGGATTTCAACGACAGCACGCTGATCGAGCACCTGGTCGAGCTGCGCGCGCGGCTGGTGCGCGGGCTGATGGGGCTGGGCGTGGTGCTGCTGGCGCTGCTGCCGTTTTCGCGCACGCTCTACACCCACCTGGCCACACCGCTGGTCTCGCAGCTGCCGGCCGGGCAGTCGATGATCGCCACCAATCCGGCCGGCGCGTTCTTCGCGCCGCTGAAGCTGACCTTCTTCACCGCGCTGTTCGTTGCGGTGCCGTGGCTGCTGTACCAGGCCTGGGCGTTCGTGGCGCCGGGCCTGTATGCGCGCGAGAAGCGGTTGGCCGTGCCGTTGCTGGGCTCGGCGGTGGCGCTGTTCTACCTCGGCTGTGCGTTCGCCTACTTTCTGGTATTGCCGACGGTGTTCCATTTTCTGACCACCTTCCGCCCGGAAGTGATCGCCATCACCCCTGATGCCAACGCCTATCTGGATTTCGTGCTGGCCATCTTCTTCGCCTTCGGCGCCAGTTTCGAACTGCCGGTGGCGATGGTGATCCTGGTGCTGCTGGGCTGGGTGACGCCGCAGCAGCTGCGCGAAGGGCGCGGCTACGCGATCGTCGGCATCTTCGTGCTGGCCGCGATCCTGACGCCGCCGGATGTGGTCTCGCAGCTGATGCTGGCCATTCCGATGTGCATCCTGTACGAGCTCGGCATCCATGCCGCGCGCTGGTTGCAGCCGCGCGATCCGAACAAGGCCGCCGCTTCCTGAAACCGCTGGGTCGGCCCAGGCCGGCAGTCGTGGCCAACCGGTCCCCGGCGCGTTCGCCGTAGCGGCGGCAGGCGCTGCTCCCGCCCCCGGCCCGGGGCCGTCACTTGAGATGGGGATGGCGTCTGCCGGTGGCCTGCTATCCGGACTATCCGTCGGCCAGTGGCCGGCGTGCGAACAGCGCGTCCGCGCGTTGGACGCCAAGGCAGGGCGTGTACGCAACCGGTCCGGCTCGGGCGCGGGCCTTCAAGCCCGCCCACCCGCCGGCCAGCGCGCACCGGCGCCGTTGTCAGACTTCTATCACGTGTCCAGCCGTCGCCGGCGGCGGTGTGCCGGTACCCGCCGGCGCCAGCATCTGCTTCCAGGCCGCATACACCGAGCCGGCGAACACCGGCATCAGCACCGCCATCAGCACCAGCTGCGCCACCGCCATGGCCGCAGCCTGGCCGGCGATCAGGCCGATGATCAGTGCCACGATCATCACCGCGAAGTAGATCGCGAAGATCGCGATGAAGGCCAGCACGAAGAACACCAGCATCGCCGGCAGGTTGTGCAGGCTCGCGCGCAGGCTCTCACGCAAGGCGTGGAAGCCGGTGCGGCCTTCGAACATCACCTGCGGCGGCATCACGAACAGTGCCAGCGTCAGCGCGGCGAAGGTGCCCAGCAACAGCAGCAGCCACAGCAGGATGCGCCCGGCCGGCAGCGTCGCCACCAGCGCTTCGATCTGCGCCGGGTCCGGCTGCGCGCCGGACTGGCTGATCTCGTTGAGCTTGAGCATCACCTCCGACAGCTGCTGCAGGCCGGCGGTGCCCACCAGCACCAGCAGCAGCGTGCCCAGCAGCAAGGCGGCCACCAGCTGCGGCAGCAGGGCGATCAGCAGGTGCGGCGCGCGGCCTTCCTGGATGCCCTGCAGCAGGTGCGAGGGCCGGGCGATGCGGCCCTGGTCGACTTCGCGGATCGCCCACAGCAGGCCGCCCATGAACAACGGGCCGGCCAGCAGCAGCAGGAACTGCACCGCCGTGCCCAGCAGCGGCACCAGCATCGACAGCGACAGCACCAGCCAGGTGCCCACACCCCAGAGGATGCCCAGCGAGCCCAGGGCAAGCGGCGCGCGCTTGAGCAGGCCGAACCCGGTCAACAACCATTCCGCGCCGGCAGAGGCCGGCACCTTGCGAATTTCGCTCATTGCAATTCCGAAACAGGGGGGATGCCAGGACCGGCCTGACACCGCACGATTATCGCTGGAACCCGGGCCCCGGGCGAGTGACCTTTGGCGTATCTGCGTTCCGGCGGTAAACGTTGCCCGTAGCCGATGGCGATGGAGCCGTTGGCCGCAGGGTAGAGGCGGCTTGCCGGAGCAGTGCCTCAACGGTTTGCAGCACTTGCGGTCCGCTCAGTGGCGGTTGCCGTGGCGGACGTGGCGCACGAAGCGGCGCAGCAGCTGCCGGGCCAGCGGCGCGGCGCTGACCTCGCGGGCGACGCGGCGGGCGCAGCCGCCATGGCGGGCGATGCAGTCGGCCCGCGCCTGGACGTAGCCGCGCATGTGGTGGGTGGCGAACTCGGGGTGGAACTGCAGGCCCCAGGTCTGCGCGCCCCAGCGGAACGCGTGGCAGTTGTCCTGGTTCGAGCGGGCCAGCACGGTGGCGCCTTCGGGGGCGCGCAGTACCGTCTGCAGGTGGGTGGCATGGGCGGGAAAGCTGGCCGGCAGACCGGCAAACAGCGGGTCGGTCGCGGCCGGTGCTTCCAGTTCCAACCGGATCGTGCCCGATTCGCGCCCGGCCGGGTTGTAGTCGACCTGGCCGCCCAGCGCATGGGCCAGCAGCTGGTGGCCGTAGCAGATGCCCAGCAGCGGCATGCCGCCGTGGGCGGCCTCGCGCAACCAGTGCGCGCTGCGTTCGCTCCAGTCGGCGCGGTCGGTGACGAAGGCGGCCGAGCCGGTGACGATGGTGGCGGCGAATCCGTCGCGCCCGGGCAGGGGTTCGCCGCGTTCGACATTGACCACCACCGTCTCGGCTTGCTCCAGCCCGGCGGCGACGCGGATCCAGTGCGGGAAGCGGCCATAGCGGCGCAGGGTCGGGAACGGTTGCCCGGTTTCGAGGATTAAAAACGGCTGGGGCTTCATTCCGAGGGCGGCAGTACGGACAGGACTTCCTCGATTGTAGTCAGCCCGGCGGCCACCTTTTCAAGCCCGGTGCGGCGCAGGGTGCGCAGTCCTTCCCCCCGCGCGGCACGGCTGAATCCGGCCAGGTCCATGTCGCGGGTGATCAGCGCGCGCAGCCGTGAGCCCAGTGGCAGCAGCTCATACAGGCCGATCCGGCCCAGGTAGCCGGTGCGCCGGCACTCCAGGCAACCGACCGGCGCATATGCGGTGACGACATCAGGTAATGCCTCATGGGCATCACGCAGCGGTGCCCAGTCGGCATCGGTGAGCATGTCGGGGATCTTGCAGTGCGGGCACAGGGTGCGCACCAGCCGTTGCGCCAGCACGCCGTTGACGGTGGAAGCAATCAGGTAATGCGGCACGCCCAGATCCAGCAGGCGGGTGATGGCCGAGGGCGCGTCGTTGGTGTGCAGGGTGGAGAGCACCAGATGCCCGGTCAGCGAGGCCTGCACCGCCATGTGCGCGGTGTCCAGGTCGCGGATCTCGCCGATCATGATGATGTCCGGGTCCTGGCGCAGCAGCGTGCGCACCCCGGTGGCGAAGTCCAGGTCGATGTTGGTCTGCACCTGCATCTGGTTGAATTCCGGCGCGATCATCTCGATCGGGTCCTCCACCGTGCACACGTTCACCTCCGGCGTGGCCAGCCGCTTGAGCGTGGAATACAGGGTGGTGGTCTTGCCCGAACCGGTCGGCCCGGTAACCAGCACGATGCCGTGCGGACGTGCCACCAGTTCGTTCCAGCCGGCCGCTTCCTCGGGGCTGAAGCCCAGCTGCTCGATGCTCTTGAACGCCGAGTCCGGGTCGAAGATGCGCATCACGCACTTCTCGCCGAAGGCGGTGGGCATCGTCGACAGGCGCATCTCCACCTCGCGCCCGCCCGGCGAGCGGGTCTTGATGCGGCCGTCCTGCGGGCGCCGGCGCTCGGCCAGATCCATGCGTCCGAGCACCTTGATGCGGCTGACCACCGCGGTCATCACCGACGGTGGCACCTCGAACACCTTGTGCAGCACGCCGTCGATGCGGAAACGCACCCGGCCCATGTCGCGCCGCGGTTCCAGGTGGATATCGCTGGCGCGCTGTTCGTAGGCGTACTGCAGCAGCCAGTCGACAATGCTGACGATGTGGTGGTCGTCGGCGGTGACGTCACCGGCGCGGCCCAGTTCCACCAGCTGCTCGAAACTGGGCAGCGCGCTGCCGTTGCCGCCGTCGCGGGCATCGCCGCGGGCGCCGCGCACCGAGCGGGTGACGCCGAAGAACTCCATCGAATAGCGGTGCAGGTCCAGCGGATTGACCAGTACCACCTCGATCCTGCGCCGGCTCAAGTGCTGCAGGTCCGGCACCCAGTCGCGCGCCATTGGCTCGGAGGTCGCCACCAGCACGCGTTCGCTGTCCACCGCCAGCGGCAGGATCCGGTGGCGGCGGGCGTAGGCGTGGGAGACCACGGCGGTGGCGGCGGCCACGTCCACGCGGGTCGGGTCGATGCGCAGGTAACGGGTGCCGGTGCGCTGGGCCAGCCATTCGGTGAGCCGTTCCAGCCCCAGCTCGCCGGCGGCCGGCGCGGCGGCGGCCAGTTTGAGGTTGGCCAGCAGCACCAGCGGATGCACCTCGCTGGCGTTGCGCGCGCCCTGCGCGGAAAAGCGGATGCGTTCGTGGTCGTGCGCGGCCACCAGCCCGTCGGCGAACAGGGCGGCGGCGACGTTGGAGAACTGCAGCCGTCCGGGGGCGATCGGAACGGCCGCGGAGGGGATCTGCGCGCCGTGCGCGGCCTGTTGTTCCACTGCCCACCCCTTGCTTGCCCGGCCACCGCGCGGCCGGTCGCTATACTAGCGCACCCCTCCGTACGGCAATCCGCAGCATGTCCGCGACCCCGACAGTTCCGATCACCTTCCAGGGCCTGATCCAGACCCTCAACGACTTCTGGGCGAAGCAGGGCTGCGTGCTGATCCAGCCGCTGGACCTGGAAGTGGGCGCCGGCACCTTCCACCCGGCCACCTTCCTGCGCTCGATCGGTCCGGAAAGCTGGAATGCGGCCTACGTGCAGCCCTCGCGCCGTCCCACCGATGGCCGCTACGGCGAAAACCCCAACCGCCTGCAGCGCTACTACCAGTACCAAGTGGCGATGAAGCCCAGTCCGGACAACATCCAGCAGCTGTACCTGGATTCGCTCAAGGCGCTGGGCATCGATCCGCTGGTGCACGACCTGCGTTTCGTCGAGGACAACTGGGAATCGCCGACCCTGGGGGCCTGGGGGCTGGGCTGGGAAGTGTGGCTCAACGGCATGGAGGTGACCCAGTTCACCTACTTCCAGCAGGCCGGCGGCCTGGAGTGCAAGCCGGTGCTGGGCGAGATCACCTACGGTCTGGAGCGCCTGTGCATGTACCTGCAGAGCTGCGACAACGTCTATGACCTAGTCTGGACCTACGGCCCGGATGGCAGCCCGGTCACCTATGGCGATGTATACCACCAGAACGAGGTGGAGCAGAGCACCTACAACTTCGAGTATGCCGACGTGGACGAGATGTTCCACCGCTTTGACGCCTGCGAGGCCGAAGCGCAGAAGCTGATCGACGCCGGCCTGCCGCTGCCGGCCTACGAACAGGTCACCAAGGCCAGCCACAGCTTCAACCTGCTGGACGCGCGCCGCGCCATCTCGGTGACCGAGCGCCAGCGCTACATCCTGCGCGTGCGCACTCTGGCGATGGCCGTGGCCAAGCTGTACGAGGCCAAGCGCCTTGAAGCCGTGGCCGCCAAGGAGGTGCAGGCATGAGCATGCAGCCGCTGCTGATCGAACTGGGTGTGGAAGAGCTGCCGGTCAAGGCGCTGCCGGGCCTGGCGCAGGCGTTCTTTGATGGCGTGATTGACGGCCTGGCCAAGCGCGGTATCGCCTTTGACCGCGACGGCGCCAAGCCGCTGTCCACCCCGCGCCGTCTGGCGGTGCTGCTGCCGGGCGTGGAAACCGAACAGCCCGAGCAGCACTCGGAAGTGTTCGGCCCGTATCTGAACATCGCCCTGGACGCCAATGGCGAGCCGACCAAGGCGCTGACCGGTTTCGCCGCCAAGGCCGGTATCGACTGGACCGCGCTGGAGCGCACCACCGACGCCAAGGGCGAGCGCTTCGTGCTGCGCTCGGTGACCCCGGGCGCGCAGACCGCCGCGCTGCTACCGGAGATCGTGCGCGAAGCCATCGCCGCGATGCCGATTCCCAAGCCGATGCGCTGGGGCGCGCACGCGTATGCCTTCGCCCGCCCGGTGCACTGGCTGGTGCTGCTGCACGGCAACGACATCGTGCCGGCCGAACTGCTGGGCCTGAGCGCCGACCGCTTCAGCCGTGGCCACCGCTTCATGGCCGACAAGCAGGTGTGGCTGAGCCATCCGAACGATTACGTGGAGTCGCTGAAAGCGGCCAACGTGCTGGTCGATGCCGACGCGCGCCGCGAGCGTATCGTCGCCGAGGTCAACGCCGCGGCCGCCCAGGCCGGTGGCGTGGCGCGCATCACCGAGGACAACCTGGAGCAGGTGGTCAACCTGGTCGAATGGCCGGCCGCGGTGCTGTGCAGTTTCGAGCGCGCGTTCCTGGCCGTGCCGCAGGAAGCGCTGATCGAGACGATGGAGATCAACCAGAAGTTCTTCCCGGTGCTCGATGCCGGCGGCAAGCTGACCGAGAAGTTCATCGGCATCGCCAACATCGAATCCAGGGACGTGGCTGAAGTTTCCAAGGGCTACGAGCGGGTGATCCGTCCGCGCTTTTCCGACGCCAAGTTCTTCTTCGACGAGGACCTCAAGCAGGGGCTGGAAGCGATGGGCGACGGTCTGAAGACCGTCACCTACCAGGCCAAGCTGGGCAGCATCGCCGACAAGGTGCAGCGGGTCAGCACGCTGGCGCAGGTGATCGCGCCGCAGGTCGGTGCCGATCCGGTGCAGGCCAGGCGTGCCGCCGAACTGGCCAAGAACGACCTGCAGTCGCGCATGGTGGGCGAGTTCCCCGAGCTGCAGGGCATTGCCGGCCGTCATTACGCCGTGGCCGGTGGCGAGTCGCCGGCGGTGGCGCTGGCCATCGACGAGGCCTACCAGCCGCGCTTTGCCGCCGATGCCATCGCCGCCTCGACGCTGGGCAAGGTGCTGGCCATTGCCGAGCGTCTGGATACCTTGGCCGGCGGCTTTGCCGCAGGCCTGAAGCCGACCGGCAACAAGGATCCGTTCGCACTGCGTCGCAATGCCTTGGGTCTGGCGCGCACGCTCATCGAGTCGGGGTTTGATCTGGATCTGCGCGCGCTGCTTGCCGCAGCCAATGCCGGACTGGTCGAGCGCACGGTGCAGGCCGATGCGAACGAGCTGTACGACTTCATTCTCGATCGCCTGAAGGGCTACTACGCCGACAAGGGCGTGCCGGCCACCCACTTCAACGCGGTGGCCGAACTCAAGCCGGCTTCGCTGTACGACTTCGACCGTCGCCTCGACGCCATCGGCATCTTCGCCCAGCTGCCCGAAGCCGAGGCGCTGGCTGCGGCCAACAAGCGCATCCGCAACATCCTGCGCAAGGCCGAAGGTGAGATTCCGGGCACGATCGACGCCTCGCTGCTGCGCGAGCCGGCCGAGAGCGAACTGGCCGAAGCGGTGACCGCGGCCATCGACGACACCGGCATCGCGCTGGCGCAGAAGGACTATGTGGCCGTGCTCGGCCGCCTGGCGAGGCTGCGTCCGCAGGTGGACGCGTTCTTCGACCAGGTGATGGTCAACGCCGACGACCTGGCCCTGCGTGGCAACCGGCTGGCGCTGCTGCGCACGCTCGGTGACCGCCTCGGCAGCGTCGCGGCGATCGAGCATCTGTCGAGCTGACGGCCGTCTGGCACGATTTGAACAAGGCCCGCGCGAGCGGGCTTTGTTTTTATTTTTCTTTACGTGGATTTCACGCCGGTTTTGAGTGGTGAACCGCGATTTTGCCGGTTACGTTCAGGCCGGTATGCTGCTGCCCATGCCGCCTCTACGAATCACGTTGCCTCTTCTGTTCGCCGCCCTGCTGGCCGCGCCCCTGTCCCACGCCCGCGGCACGATCGACAAGGTGCAGCTCAAGGGGCTGGACAAGGGGAGCGATGCCGAGATCATCGAGAACATCGAGGTATCGCTGTCCGTCTATGACGCGATTGGCAAGGTGCAGGGCGAATCGCGGCTGGAATACCTGCTGTCGCAGGCCGAGCGGCAGACCCGCAAGGCGCTGGAGCCGTTCGGTTTCTACAATCCGACCATCACCGTGGAGGCGCCGCGCCAGGGCGATACGCTGCAGGTGGTGATCCAGGTGGACAAGGGCGAGCAGGTGCGGGTGCGCCAGGAGGAGGTGATCATCACCGGCCCGGCGGCACGCGACCAGTATCTGCAGAAGGACCTGGCCGCCTTCGAACCCAAGAGCGGCCAGGTGTTTGATTCGGTCAACTACGAGGCCAGCAAGGTCACCATCACCCGGCGTCTGGCCGAGCGTGGCTATTTCGATGCGGATTTCACCCAGCGCCGGGTCGAGGTCACCCGTGCCGAGAACGCGGCCGATATCTTCCTGACCTGGGACAGCGGCCGCCGCTACAACATGGGGCCGATCCGTTTCGAGCAGGACTACTTCCGGCCGGACCTGTTCGAGCCGCTGGTGTACTGGGAGCAGGGCAGCTACTGGCACGAAGGCAAGCTGGACCGCCTGCGCGAATCGCTGACCAAGCTGGACTACTTCAGCGTCATCGATATCCAGCCGCACCCGGAGCTGGCCGACGACAATGGCGAGGTGCCGGTGGACGTGAAGCTCACCCGTGCCAAACGCACCATCTACACCGCCGGCCTGAGTTACGGCTCGGAAAGTGGCGCCGGTGTGCGCGGTGGCGTGGAGCGGCGCTATGTCAACCGCCGCGGCCACAAGCTCAACACCCAGCTGGACTATGCGCAGAAGCGCAAGAGTTTCATCACCAGCTACCGCGTGCCCGGCTTCCGTTGGCTGGATGGCTGGTACACCTACGCGCTCAGCGCCTATGACGAGCAGACCGATTACATCGACCTGCGCAACGTCAAGCTGATCGCCAGCCGCAGCGGCGAGATCAACGACCACTGGACCGCGATCGTGTCGATGAACGCACTGCGCGAGCGCTGGCGCTACAGCTCCGGCGATGCGGTCAACGATGCGGTCTACCAGTACTCCACGCTGATCTATCCGCAGCTGACCGCCGATTACGTGGACGTGGACGATGAGCGTTTCCCGCGCCGCGGCATCAGCGGCAACGCGACGCTGCGCGGCGGTATTGGCGGCGCCGGCTCGGACACCAGTTTCCTGCAGGCCGATGCGACGCTGCGCTGGTACCTGCCGGTCGGTGCGGCCGACCGCCTGATCCTGCGCGGCCAGGCCGGCAGTACCTGGACCAGTGATCTGGTGGCGATGCCGCCGAGCCTGCGCTATTTCGCCGGTGGCGACCGCTCGATCCGCGGCTACGCCTATCGCGAAGTCGGCCCGCGCACGCCGGCGCCGGACAGGTTCGCGCTCGGCGCCAAGCACCTGGTCGTGGGGTCGGCCGAATACGAGCATTACTTCAACGGTGGTCCCTGGGGCGCGGCGGTGTTTGTCGATACCGGCAGCGCCTTTGACAACACCATCGACCTGCATACCGGTGTGGGCCTGGGCGTGCGCTGGAAATCGCCGGTGGGCCCGGTGCGCATCGACATCGCCCACGGCCTGAACAGTCCCGATTCGCAGTTCCAGCTGTATCTGAACATCGGAGCAGACCTGTGAGCCGGGTGCCGGAAGAGGTGACGCCCGAAGAACGCGAGGCGCGTATCGCCGAACTGCGCGCCAGGCGCAAGGCGCGGCTGCGCACGCTGGCGATCCGCAGTGGCATCACCGTCACCGCGCTGCTGTTGCTGGCGCTGTTCGCGCTGTACTGGCTGCTGCAGACCGTGGCCGGGCGCGAGGTGCTGCTGGCGCAGGTGGTGGCACGGCTGCCGGCTGGTTCCTCGCTGACCTGGAGCAAGGCCGAGGGACCGCTGGCCGGGCCGCTGATCCTGCACGACCTGGACTTCCGCTATCAGGACCTGCATTTCAGCGCCGCCCAGGCCTACCTGGATCCGGATATCCGCCCGCTGCTGGGGCGCAAGCTGCGCCTGGATGCGCTGCGCATCACTGAGGCCACGCTGGAGCTGGGGCCGCCGGAGGACAAGCCGTTCGAGCTGCCGCGCTGGCCGGATGTATTGCCGCCCATCGCGCTGCCGCTGGCGCTGCAGGCCGACAGCATCGTGATCGATGGCCTGCGCATCACCCGGCTGCAGGAGCCGTTGATTGACATCACCCGCATCCGCGGCGGGCTGGAGGCGGCCGAGGGCGAGTTCAGCGCCAGCCAGCTCAGGATCAACAGCAATCTGGGTGATTTCCGCATCGACGGCCATTACCTGCCGCGTGAGGACTACGCCACCGACCTGACCGTGCGTGCGCTGATGCCGGCGCGGCCGGGCCAGGCGCCGGCGCGGCTGGGGCTGGTCGCGCGCGGCGATCTGGCGCACATGGACGTGGCGCTGGCCGGCTATGCGCCCAAGCCGCTGCAGGCACGGCTGGTGTTCGATGGCCGCGATGATCCGGTGTGGAACCTGACCGCGCGTTCGGAGCAGCTGGAGATCGGGCAGCTGGTGCCGGCGCCGTTCCTGGCGCAGGCGCCGCCGCCGCTGGCGCTGGATTTCACCGCACGCGGGCGCGGCGGCAAGGCGCAGCTGCGCGGCCGGGTGCGCCAGGGCGAGAACGAACTGGTGCTGGCGCCGTCCCATGTGATGCTGGAAAACCAGGTGCTGACCGTCGCCCCGCTGGTGGCCGAGGCCTTCGGTGGCAACGTCCGGCTGCAGGGCACGGCCGACTTCAGTGATGCGCAGAATCCGGGTTTCCGCTTTGCCGTGGTGGCCCAGCAGCTGACCTTCACCCCCGAACCGGATCCCACTGCGGCCGACCGCACGCCGGTACCACTGCACCTGAAGGAGGCACGCCTGGGCGTGGCTGGCAACCTGAAGAACTGGGCGGCGATCGGCAAGGCCGAGGTGGCGCGCGAGGCGCAGGGCGCGCAGCTCGATTTCGATGTGCGCGGCAACGACCAGCAGGCGCGGATCGAGCAGCTCACCGCCACCACGCCGGGCGGTTCACTGGGACTGCGCGGTTCGGCGGCGTGGGCCCCGGTGCTGGCATGGGATGTGGACGCCACCCTGGCCCGCTTTGATCCGGGCTATTTCGTGCCCGGCTGGGAGGGTGAGCTGTCCGGCACGCTGGCCTCGACCGGCACGCAGCTGCCCGCACCGGCGGGCAGTGACGAGCTGCGTTTCGAGGCCACGCTGGACGTGCCGCAGCTGAAGGGCCGGCTGCGCGGTCGCGCGGTGGATGCACGCGCCAAGCTGGCCCTGCGGGGTACCCAGGGCGAGGGCGATGTGCGTGTGGTGATGGGCGACAGCCGCCTCCAGGCCACGGGCAAGGTGGGCGATCGGCTGGACGTGGATGCCCGGCTGGAGCCGTTGCACCTGTCCGATCTTCTTCCCGGCAGCAGCGGTACGCTGGCCGGCACGCTGCGCCTGCGCGGTACCACCAGTCAGCCGGATATCACCGCCGATCTGCACGGCAGTGGCCTGCAATGGGAGGACTGGAAGGCCGGCCAGGTCAGCCTCACCGGCCAACTGCCGTGGAGCGGGGACAACGGCACGCTGCAGCTGCACGCCAGCGCGGTGGAGGCGGGGATGCTGCTCGACCAGCTGCGCATCAGCGCCCACGGCAGCCTGCGCGACCTGCGGCTGGAGGCCGACACCCGCAATGAACTGGGCACGCTGGCCCTGGCCGGCCAGCTGCGCCAGGCGGGACCGGCCTGGCGTGGCGAGCTGTCCTCGTTGCGGCTGGTGCCGGTCAAGGGGGCGCCGTGGGATCTGCGCGCGCCGGCGGCGTTCAGCGTGCAGGGCAGCGCCCTCACCTTGGGCGATGCCTGTCTGGGTTCGGCCACCGGCGGCGCACTGTGCGTGGCGGCCAACTGGCCGCGCGAGGGCGTGCAGCTGCGTGGTGACGCCCTGCCGCTGGCGCTGGTGCAGCCGTGGCTGCCGCCCAATGCCGGTCGCCGCATCCATCTGCGTGGCGAGATCACCCTGGACGGCAGCCTGCGTCCGCGCGGCAATGCGTGGGAGGGGGCGTTCAAGGTCGCCTCGGCCGAGGGCGGCATCCGCCTGGGCGACAACGCCCGCGGCGAACTGGTGCGCTACGACCATTTCTCCCTCAACGTGGAAATGCAGCCCAACAGCATCAAGGGCTATCTGGGCGTGGGCTTCCAGGGGGATGGCTTCATCGACGCCAAGGTGCAGACCGCGTGGGAGCCCGGCGCGGCGCTCAACGGCGAGCTGTACCTGAACATGTCGCGGCTGTACTGGATGGAACTGTTCTCGCCGGATCTGGTGCGGCCCAATGGGCTGATCGAAGGGCACGTGAGTCTGCGTGGCACCCGTGCGCAACCCACCCTGGGCGGCGAAGCCAAACTCAGCAACTTCACCGGCGAACTGCCGGCGCTGGGGCTGACCCTGAGCGAGGGCAAGGCCGATTTCATCGCCCAGCCCGATGGTTCGGCACGGATCGGCGCCTCGGCCAACACCGGCGGCGAAGGCGTGTTGCGGGTCGACGGTGGGCTGTCCTGGTTCGGCGATGCGCAGCCGCTGCAGTTGCATATCTTTGGTGACAACGTGCTGCTGTCCAACACCAGCGAGCTGCGCCTGGTCGGCAACCCGGATCTGGATTTCACCCTGGCCGGCACCGCGATGGCGCTGAGCGGGCGCGTGCATGTGCCGGAGGCCTATCTGGATCTGGAGCGGCTGGATCGCGGCACGTCGGTCTCGGAGGACATCGTGGTGCTGGATCCGGTCGATCCGGAAGAGGGCCCTGCTTCGCCGCTGGACATGGACCTGACCATCAGCCTCGGCAACAAGGTCAAGATGAGCGGCTTCGGCCTGAAGGGCGCTCTGACCGGCAAGATGCAGGTACGCGCCATTCCCGGCCGCGAGATGACCGCCAACGGCGGTCTGGACGTGACCGGCCGCTACAAGGCCTACGGCCAGGACCTGACCATCACCGACGGCCAGCTGCTGTGGAACCACGGCATCGTGTCCGATCCACGCATCAATATCCGTGCCGAGCGCCAGATCGGCGAGGTCACCGCCGGCATCCACGTCACCGGCCGCGCCCAGGCGCCGCGGGTGGATGTATGGTCCAACCCGGCCATGTCGCAGTCCGAATCGCTGGCCTATCTGGTGCTCGGACGCAGTCTGAGCATGGCCAGCAGCGACCAGGCGCAGCAGGTCAATGCCGCCTCGGCGGCGCTGTCGGCCGGCAGCGGCCTGCTGGCCGCGCAGGTCGGCGCCAAACTGGGGCTGGACGATGCCGGGGTCAGCCAGTCGCGCGCGCTGGGCGGTTCGGTGATCGGCGTGGGCAAATACATCACCCCCAAGCTGTACATCGGTTACGGCGTCTCGCTGGTCGGCAGCGGCTCGGTGCTCACCCTGAAGTACCTGCTGCGGCGCGGCTTCGACGTGGAAATCGAGTCGTCCACGGTGGAAAACCGCGGTTCGGTGAACTGGCGCAAAGAGAAGTAGGCAAGCACCGCGCCGGCCGGATCGACCCGGTAACCCTCAACTGCCACAGGAACGGGCGATGACGTCATCCAAAACAGCGGTTTTCTGGAAACGGTGCCTGGGCATGGCCCTGTTTGGCGGAGGCGCGATGGGCATGGCCCATGCCGCTGCGCAGCTGCCCGGGCCGCCGGCGGTGCCGGCGCCGCTGCATGGCCTGTGGGTCAGCGATGACCCTGAAGGCCAGGCGCAGTGCGACCGCTATCGCGTGCTGGCCGATCCGTGGGAACACGCCGGATCGGCGATGGTGGGAATGCTGCTGGTCCGGCCCGGCTATCTGCACGAATTCTCCGAATACGGCGAATGGACGTTCTACCAGCTGCAGCAGCTGCGGCTGCGCGCTCCCGGCCGTTGGCAGGCCACCGCGTGGCTCGGCATCGACCAGTTGCCCGAGCCCGGGGACGCGTCGCCGGTGGATCTGCGGTTTCTGCTGGAGGGAAAGCGGTTGACCGTGGAAACGGATGGGCGCGACTACCGCGACGTGAAACGCTGGCGTTACTGCACGGCGCGGCTGCCCGGCGACGCGGGGTAATCGCCCGCGGTGGCCGGAGCCGCCGCTGTAGGCAGATCCGTGCGGTGCGGCCCGGGGGTGGCCGCGGCGGCGCGGCCCTGCTTTGCCGCCGTCGGCTCCACTTCCCGGACGCGTGCGCCGCGCAGCTGTGGTTTGCCAGCGACCACATCGGTCCAGACCAGCTGCGCACCACCGGGCTCGGCGAGCAGGCGCGGGAAGCCGGTGCCGCGGCCGCGACCTTCCAGCGCCGCCACCTGGAGGCGGCCGAGCTCGCGCTGCAGTGCCGGCGCATAGCGGGCCAGCCATAGCGACTGTCCGCTGCTGTCCTCGCGCAGCCAGGCCAGCCAGACACCACCGGCATCGACGGCCAGTTGCACCCGCCCCTGCAGTTCGACCCCGCGATCCGGTTCCACCGGCGTGGCGAACGTGGCGCCGCCATCGCCGCTGTAGGCCATCCGCAACAGCGGCTCCCCCTGCGGCGCGGTGTACCAGGCCACCACGACATCGCGGCCGGAAGCCGCCACCGCAGGACCGTTGACCGGGCAGGCCGGCATGGTCCAGTTGTCGGCATGCACGCGCTGCGTGGGGCGCCAGTCACTGCCGCTGCGGCGGCGCAGCTGGATATCACGGATCTCGGCGGCATCGCGGCCGCGGTACACCAGCAGAGGGCCGTCGGCTGCCATGCCGGCGGCGGTCTGGCAGCAATCGCAGGTCATCGCATCCAGTTCGACCTCGTCGTGCTTGTGCAGCCTGGCATCGAAGCGCGCGCTGCGCAGCGTCATCGCGCCAGCGCCGTGATGGGTATGCCCGGCGCCGCCGACGGTGTTGCGCCCGTCCAGCCAGGCGATGCCCAGGCCATCGGAGCCTTCGGGCCACAGCGAGACGAAGCCGTGCTCGCTCGCGGTGCCGTCATCGTGCACGGTGACCGGCGCCGACCACCGCACGCCGTCGGCCGAGCGTGCCAGCTGCACATCGTAGGCATACGGGGCACTGGCGGACTTGCGCAGCCATTGCGCCCACAGTGCGCCATCGGCGCTGGCGAGCAGATGCGGGGTGTCGGCCCAGTTCACGAACCAGTCGTCACCGCGGGCGATCTGCTGCGGCGGCTGCCACTGGTTGCCGGCAAAGCGCGCGTAGCGCAGCCGGTGGCCCTGCGCATCGGGCGACAGCCACGACAAAAGCAGGCTGCCATCGGGCGCGGTGACCAGATCCGGCTGCGCGGCGACCGCATCGGCCGGCAGCGTCCACGGCTCGATTCGCAGCGCCAGCGCAGATGCGCTCGTGTGGGCAGAGCGGGACCGGTCCGGACCGGAGCAGGCGCCGAGCAACAGGCCCATCACGACGAGGGAAGCGGCAAAGATACGCATCCGCGCAGGATAGCCCCCTCGTGACCAACGATGGTTGCCGCTGCGCGCGGTGGCCGCTACTGTCGGCGGCTGTTCTGAAGGTCTGCTGGAGTTTTTGATGACGCGTAAACCGCTTGCCGCCACGCTGGCGCTGGGGATGGGCCTGGCCGCTGCGGCCAATGCCAACGAGGGCATGTGGATGCCCACGCAGCTGCCGGAGTTGGCCAAAACGCTGAAGGCGGCCGGTTTCAAGGGCGATCCGAAGCAGCTGGCCGATGTCACCGCGCCGCCGCTCAGTGCGGTGGTGCGGGTCGGCGGTGGCACCGGCGCGTTCGTCTCCGGCGATGGCCTGCTGCTGACCAACCACCATGTCGCCTATGGCGTGATCCAGTACAACGCGACCAAGGACCACAACACCATCGACGAGGGCTTCATCGCCCGCGGCCGCGATGATGAGCGCGCGGCCAATCCCGATTACCGGGTGCTGGTGACGGTGGGCTTCGACAAGGTCACCGACGAGGTGCTCAAGGACGCGCGCGGCAAGACCGGTCGCGGTTATTACGACGCAGTGGAAAATGCGCGCAAGCGCATCGTCGCCGACTGCGAGGCCGAAGGCGGCGTGCGCTGCTCGGTGGCCAATATGTACTACGGCAGCGATTTCTACCGCATCCGCCAGCTGGAGCTGACCGACATCCGCCTGGTCTATGCACCGCCGCGTGCGATCGGCAATTACGGCGACGAGATCGACAACTTCATGTGGCCGCGGCACACCGGTGACTTCACCCTGCTGCGCGCCTACGTCGGCAAGGACGGCAAGCCGGCGCCGTACAGCAAGGACAACGTGCCGTACCAGCCGCCGGCACACCTGAAGATGGCGCTGGATGGCCCCAAGGAAGGCGATTACGCGATGCTGGCCGGTTACCCGGGCACCACCTACCGGCTGCGCACCGCCGACGAGTTCGCCAACCAGATCGATACCGTGCTGCCGCGCCGCGTGGAGGTGTTCCAGCAGCTGATCGACACCATCGAGGCGGTCGGCAAGGGCAATGCCGATGCCCGCACGCGCTACGCCTCGCAGCTGCAGTCGCTGAAGAACAACCGCAAGCGCGCCGCCGGTGAACTGGAAGGCCTGTTGCGCAGCGATGCCAAGGCCCAGCGCGCCGCTGACGAACAGGCGATGCTGGCCGCCACCGATGCCAGGTACAAAGCCGACATCGATGCGTTGTTCGCCTCGCTGGCCGCCGAGCGCCAGGCCGGTACCCGCGAATTCCTGGTCACGCTGATGTCCAGCCAGACCCAGCTGCTGCGCTCGGCGCTGCTGCTGGAGCGGCTGCGCATCGAATCGGCCAAGCCCGATGCCGAGCGCGAGAGCGGCTACCAGCAGCGCGACCAGGCGCTGATCGAAGGCGTGCTCAAGCAGGTGCAGCGCCGCTACGACCCGACGGTGGAGAAGGCCATCCTCACCGCGCTGCTGACCCGCTACCAGCAGCTGCCCGACGACCAGCGCGATGCGCATTACGACAACCTGTTCGGGCGTACCCCGGCCGAGTTGGCCAAGCACCTGGACGAGCTGTACGCACAGACCACGCTGGGGGATGAGGCACAGCGGCTGTCGCGCTTCGAGGCCGCGCGCAAGGGCGGTTTCATCGAGTCCGACCCGCTGGTCTCGGTGGCCTCGGCGCTGGTGATGGCGCAACTCAACGACGAGCGACAGAGCAAGGAGCGCCAGGGCGAGCAGCTGCGCCTGCGTCCGTCCTACATGCAGGCGCTGTTCGCCTGGCGTGCCAAGCAGGGCCGTGCGGTCTACCCCGATGCCAACAGCACCCTGCGCATCAGCTATGGCAAGGTCGAGGCGCTGCACCCGCGTGATGCGGTCAGCTACGCGCCGGTGACCACGGTGGCCGGCATCGTCGAGAAGAACACCAACACGGTGCCGTTCGATGCGCCCAAGCCGCTGCTGGCGGCCATCGCCAAGGGCGATTTCGGCAGCACTGCCGATCCGGCGCTGAAGACCCAGACGGTCAACTTCCTGACCAACCTGGACACCACCGGCGGCAACTCCGGCTCGCCGGTGCTCAATGCCAAGGGCGAGCTGATCGGCCTGAACTTCGATTCCAACTGGGAATCGGTCAGCGCCAGCTGGTGGTTCGATCCGCGCTACAAGCGGGCCGTGCATGTGGACATGCGCTACCTGCGCTGGCTGCTGGCCAAGGTCTACCCGGCACCGGAACTGCTCAGGGAAATGGGCGTCCCGGCCGAGTAAGCAGACAGAAGGGGGGCGGTCATCGCTCCCCTTCTTCGTTGCCGTCGGGACGCACGGCCGACCAGAGAAGGCGCGTAATTGGAATTACGTCACGCTAGAATCCCCTGAATACGCAGGCTTCCCTCTCCCGCTTGGCCTGCGTCCAGGAGCGTGTTGTCGTGCAACTGCAACAGAACGCATTGAGCGGTGCGAGGGGCCATCTGGCGCTTGCACCGCTGCGGATATGGATTGTCGGAGATAGCGAAATCGTCCAGCCGCTGGAGTGCCACGGCGCCCAGGTGCATGCGCTGGACAGCATCGCGGCGCTGTACCGCGAACTGGCGATCGTGCCGTGCGACATCGTGTTGATTGATACCGCCTACGCCGCGGCCGACCTGGCCGGGACGGTGGTGCATCTGCGCCGGCGCGAGGATCTGGGCGTGGTGCTGCTGGTGGACCCGGCCACGCCGCAGGCCATCGCCGAAGGGCTGTGGGCCGGCGCCGACGCCTGCATGGCCCATCGCCCGGAGCCGGAGATATTGGCCGCACGCCTGTACAGCCTGCGTCGGCGCCTGCCCGGCGAGCCGGTGCAGCTCATCGAAGCGGCTGCCGCCGAGCCGGTGGTCGACTGGCAGTTGCAGGCTGACGGCTGGGACCTGCTGCACACCCCCAGTGGACGGACCTTGGCCCTGACCGAAGCCGAGCGCGCCTTTCTCGGCGTGCTTTTTGCCGCACCCGGGCAGACCGTCAGCCGGGATCGCCTGATCGCGGCCATGACCGACCAGCCATGGAATTTCGACCCCCACCGGATCGAAGTGCTGGTCCACCGGCTCCGCAACCGGGTCCGGAATGCCACCCAAAGTGCCGTGCCGATCCGCGCAATCCGGGGCGCCGGCTACCGGTTGATGCTCTGAGTCACAGTTTTGGGTTCAGTTTCGTTTCACGTTTTTGAAGAGACCCACGTTCATTTCCACTTGTCCGTATTCACGAAAATCATCGTGAAATCAATTGGATGTTAAGAAATAGGAAAAGCGGGCGGGTTCACTTCGAGAGCAAGTGAGAGTTTCTGCAAGAAAAAGGTACTGCATCTGGTCGTGCCCGCCGTAAGAATCCGCGCCGACCCAGCATCCGACGGGTGCTGACTGCGGATCCGTTTTGGGGCGGATTCCCACTACACGAATTCAACAACTCACGGGCTGCCCATCAGCGGGGCGGCCCGAGAGCGCAGCGTTTGCAAGAGGTTTGCCCGGTGAACAACCAGTTCGAGCAGGATATGGCCGCACACAACTCCGATGCAGTGACGGCCCCGGTGCATGATGCCCGGGCCATCTGGAAGCAGTTGCGACGCCGGCTCAACGCAGGGCTGCCAGCACTGCGGCGGCGCAATGCGGCCGTGCTGACCACCCTGCTTGCCATGCCGTTCTCGGCACTGGCGGTGGACCTGCAGGTGAGCGAGTTCTCGGACACCGGCTTTGACCCCAGCCCGGTGGGCACGGTTGTCAATTACACGGTCAGTGTGACCAACGGCGCCACCGGCGCTGCCGCCGGTACGGTCACCCTGTTCGACCTGCCGGCCGGTGCTGCGCTGGCGTCCAGTGCGCCGCCGTTCTGCACCTCCGAACCGGGCAGCAACGGCGGCACCCGCGTGACCTGCGTCAACCCGGCGTCAATGAGCGCACTGGATGCACCGCATGACTTCATCCTGCCGGTGACCACCCTGGGGCGTCCGGTAGCGGGAATGACGGTGCACGCGGCCGTTGGCTATGCGGCCAACGCGCCGGCGGCCACCACGCCACTCAGCGGATTGTCTGAGGGTGACGCCTTCTTCGGTGTCGGCACCGACAAGGACACCAACCAGGCCAACAACGTGCTCAGCCAGAGCACCACGCTGACCGAAGCCACCGACCTGGCACTGGACAAGACCGCTACGCCCGACCCGGTGGTCGGTGGCGGTGAGGTGACCTACACCCTGAGCGTGACCAACCACGGTCCATCGGCGGCAACCGGGTTCAAGGTGACCGACAGCCTGGACAGCAACACCAGTTTCGTGGCCGGCTCGGCCGCTGGCGCCGGCTGGGTTTTTGACGGCGCCAACGGTACCTACAACGGCATCCTGGCCGTGGGGGCCTCGGCCACCTACACCTTCAAGGCCAAGGCCAATGTCGGCAGTGGCACGGTGACCAATGGCGCGGTGGTTGCCACCGGTGCAGGCAAGTATCCGGACAACAACCCGGACAACAACAGCGACACGGTGACCACCAATGTCACCACCGGTGCCGACCTGACCCTGACCAAGACCGCTGCCCCGCTACCGGCGATTGCCGGTGAGGCGGTCACCTTCACCCTGACCGCGCGCAACATGGGCCCCAGTGCCGCCAGCAATGTGCAGGTGACCGACACGCTGCCGGCAGGTTTTGCATTTGTCAGTGCCACCCCCGGCAAGGGCAGCTGCACCGGCGGCACGACGGTGAACTGCACCCTTGGCAGCATGGCCAAGGATGAGCAGCAGGTCATCATCATCGTGGCGACGGTGCCGCTGGATGCCAGCGGCAAGGTCACCAATACCGCCACCATCAGCAGTGATACCCCGGACCCGTTCGACCAGGGCAAGGACAACCAGGGTTCGGCCACCTTCGACGTGCTGGCCGACGGCGCCGACCTGAGCATCGGCAAGAGCAAGACCAAGGAACGGGTGCCGGTGTGGAAGCCGGGCCAGCCGCTGGCCGACAGCATCTGGACCTCGGACATCACAGTGACCAACGGTGGGCCGCGGGCGGTGAGCGGCGATTTGCAGGTGGTGGAAACCTTGGCCGTTGGCGAAAAGTGGGTGGATGCAGCCGGCAACGAGCTGCTGCCGGGCATCCCGGTGACCGTCGGCAACTGGCAGTGTTCGGTCGATTCGGCCTATACGGCCGGCAGCCAGCAGGTGGTGACCTGCGACATGGTCAGCGGCTATCCGGTGGCCAAGGACGCCACAGCCGGTTTGAGGCTTCACACCCTGCCGCTGGTGGTGGGTGAACTGCGCAACACCGTGTGTACGGGCGGGGCGGGCGGCAGCCTTCCGCCGCTGACTGCCGGCGGGGTCAATCGCGACCCGAACCTGGCCAACAACTGTACTGGTGCGGGCGCCACCGCCACCAATGGCTACGTTGACCTGAAAATCAGCAAGCGCACCAATGCCGCGGGCGATGCGGACAATATCGTCAACATCACCGATACCCATGTGGACTTCACCATCAGTGTCCACAGCTCGGACGACAGCGCCGCCACCGGTGGTGTGGTGATCAATGACACCCTGCCCGGCCATGCCGGTGGGAAGTTGGCCATTGTCAGCCAGAGCAACCCGGCCTGGAACTGCATCACCAATGGCGGCAGCTTCAGCTGTGCCTCGGGCACCACCTTGCTGCTGCCGGGCCTTGCCAACGCATTCACGGTCACCGTGCGTGCTCCCCGCCCGCTGGCCGACAGCCTGGGCCAGGCGGCCACTGCCTGCACCGGCAATGTGGCCGGGCGCTTCTGCAACACCGCCGGCGTCGGTATTGACCTGAAGGTTGCCAACGCCATCGGCACGACCAACACGACCGATGACCGCGCCAGCGACTGGTTTGCCGTTTACCCGGTGACCAATGTGGCCACCACCGGCAAGACCATCACCTCGGGCAACCCGGGCCGTGCGGGCGTGGAAACCACCTACGTCATCGGTTACCGCAACACCCAGGCGTCGACCGCGCCCGGTGTGGTGATGCGTGATGTGTTCACGCTGCCGGCCGACGACGCGGGGTTCGTGCTGATCTCGGCGCTCAGCTCCAAGCCTGGCAGCAGCTGTTCGGTGCTGACACCGCTGGCGACGGGCATCGTGGCGACCCCGGCAGCCGGCGGCATGTCCTATGCCAACACCTCGGCCTCACCCGCAACCCTGGCCATCACCTGTACGCCGGTCACGCTGGTGGGCGATGAAGCCCGCAACCTGACGATCAAGATCCGCCCGAATGTGGATGCGCTCAACACCGGGCGGACCTTCACCAACGTGGCGGACTTCTTCCTGGACCGTGATGGTGACGGCGTGGCCGACCCGGCCACCGGCACCGATGCCAACGGCATTCCGTTCAACCACAACACCAGCACCGCCGATGACAGCCAGAGCGCGAGCCTGGTATTCCAGGCCGGTCGAGTGGACCTGTCGGTTGAAAAGGAAGACAGGGGCTTTACCGGCGGCATTGACCCGCTCGGTTTTGACTCGCGCCCGGGTCAGAACGTCAACAACATCCTGAAGTACCGCATTGCGGTGCGTAATGCTGGCCCTTCGCTGGCCACCGGTACCTACATCGAGGACACCATCCAGGCCCCGGTGGGCGCGCAGATCCGGCTGCTGGGCAGCCAGGGAGGCAGCTTGACTGCGCCCAGCGGCCCGGTGGTGGACATCGGCGATGCCGGTGCACCGTGCCAGGTGATCAGTGGTGCCAACCCGACGGCGCTGGGCGGTGAGCAGACCCTGCGCTGCAGCATGCCCAATGCCGGTGTCGGCATCGCCGGCAGTGGCCAGATCGCGGTGAACCAGACCAGCTACCTGTACCTGGTGTATGAGTACCTGACCGCGCCGCCGGCCAGTGGTGCCACCATCGTCAACAAGGTCCAGACCGTTTCCAACGAGACCGAAACCGACAGCAGCAACAACAAGGCCGAGCAGACCACCTCGATCCGCACCCGCTCTGACCTGCAGGTGGTCAAGCTGATGACCACCAGTGCGCCGGACGCCGACCCGTCGGTGGCCATCACGGCCAACACCGAGGCTTTCCTGTTCCAGCCGCTGTGGTATGTGCTGGACATCACCAACCTGGGCCCGGGCCACAGCCGTTCGGTTGACCGCAATGGCAGCAGTCCGCTCAATGGCACCGGGACCGTGGTGACCGACATGCTGGCCGCTGGCCTGGAGCTGATCGAGGGCGCACAGGTGACCTGGCGCAAGATCGACTCGCCGACGCCGAGCAATGACGGCGACCTGGCCGCTGCCGGTACCGGTACCTGTGCACAGGCCGGGCGTACCCTGACCTGCCAGCTCGGCGACCTTGCCCTGGACGGCAAGGCGCGCGTGCTGATTCCGGCACGCTGGGTGACCCTGCCGGCCAATGGCAAGGGCAGCAACAGCGTGACCCTGAAGACCGAGCAGGTCGACCCGACCCCGGGCAACGATGGCAGCACCGTCACCAACGACATCAAGGTGTCCTCGCTGGCCGGGCGCGTGTTCGAGGACAGTGACCGTGCGGGCGGCAACGGCGGCATTTTCCAGGGCGCGGAAACCGGCTTGTCCGGGGTCACCGTGACCCTGAGCGGCAATGACCAGTGGGGCAACCCGGTCAGCAAGACCGCCACCACCGACAGTGCGGGCAACTACAAGTTCATCGACCTTCCGCCATCCGCTGTCGACGGGTACACCATTACCCAGACCCAGCCGGCCAGCCACAGCAACGGCCCGGTCGCCCCGCCGACCAGTGGGGCCAATGCGCCCAGCGAAGGCGGCGACTACGCCCGTGGAGGGGGCTCGGCCGATTCCAGCTACAGCGCAATCGTGCTGGGCGGCGGCGTGGACGCGGTGCGTTACGACTTCCCTGAAGTGCGCCGTCCCAGCCTGTCCGGTGTGGTGTATGTCGATGTCAACTTCAATGACACCTACACCAGTGGCACCGATACGCCGATTGCCGGCGCCACCGTGGAGCTGCTCAACGCCGCCGACGGCAGTGTGATCGCCACCGGCATCACCGATGCCACCGGCAACTACCGCTTCAACGATCTGGATCCGGAAATCACCTACACGCTGCGTGAGGTACTGCCGACCGGTGGCTACCGCAACCGTCCCAGTGCGATCAACCCGGGCACCATCAACGGTCAGGCCTGTGCGGCAGGTGGCTGTGTGGCCGGCAGCGGGGTGGGCGGTGATGCCGTCAGCACCGACCGCATCAGCAACATTGACCTGTCCGCCGGCTTTGATGGCATCAACTTCAATTTCGGTGAGGACGCGGTGACCTCGATCAGCGGCACCGTCTACTTGGACCGCAATGACAACGGCAGCCTGGACAACGGCGCCGGTGATGTCGGCATTGCCGGGGTCACCATCAATCTGGAGGATGGCAACGGCACGGTCATCGCCACCACCACCACCGCTACCGATGGCAGCTACAGCTTTGCCGAGCTGGTGGTCGGCAAGAATTACATCGTGGTGGAAGTGCAGCCGTCCGGGTATGCCAACGGGCAGGAAAATCCAGGCAACCGGATCACCATCAACAACCTGCCGCTGGCTGGCTCGTCGGGCAACAACTTCGGCGAACGTCTGGGCAGCCTGGCCGGCTTCGTGTTCGAGGATTTCTCGGCCATCGCCGCCAACAACAACAACGGTCTGTTTGAAAACAGCGAGCAGCCGATCCAGGGCGTGGTCCTGACCCTGACCGGTACCGACCTCAACGGCAACCCGGTCAACAAGACCGCCACCACCGAGGCCGATGGCAGCTACCGCTTCGATGACCTGATGCCGGCCGATGCCCAAGGCTACGTGCTGACCGAAACCCAGCCGGGTGCTTACCTGGATGGCAAGCACACCGCCGGCAATGGCGTGGTGCCGGGCAGCAACGCCGTGGCCAACGTCATCAGCGGCATCAGCCTCGGTGCAGGCCAGCAGGCCACCGGCTACCTGTTCGGTGAACTGGCCAATGCCGTGATCAGCGGTACGGTTTACCTGGACCGCAATGACGATGGCGACCAGCAGGCCGGCAGCGAGCCGGGTATCGGCGGGGTGACCATCACCATTGAAGGTGCCGGCCCGGATGGCGTGTTCGGCACCGCCGATGACACCACCGCCACCGTCACCACCGATGCCAATGGCAACTACAGCTATGGCGGCGCGGTGGCTGGCCAGGATTACCGCATCACTGAAACCCAGCCGGCCGGTCTGGCCGATGGCCAGGAAAACAGCGGCAACCTGATCAGCATCACCAACCTGCCCAGCACCGGTTCGACCGACAACAACTTCGGCGAGCTGGCCGCGTCGCTGGCTGGCATGGTTTACCTGGACAGCAACAACAACGGTGTGCGTGATGCCGGCGAGCCGGCGCTGCCGGGCGTGCAGGTCAGCCTGCCTGCCGGCACCGTGGATGCGCTGGGCAATACGCTGACCAGTGCAACCACGGCCGCCGATGGCAGCTACCGCTTCGATGACCTGCAGGCCGGCAACTACACGCTGACCCAGCAGGCCGCGCAGCCGGTCTACAACGGCACCACCACCCTCAACGGCGTGACCACCGCCGGCAGCATCGACGGCCTGACCGTCGGTACCGCCACGGCAGTCAGCACCGTGCCCAGCAGCATCAGCGGCATCGTGCTGCCGGCTGGCAAGGCCTCGCTGGGCAATGACTTTGCCGAGATCCTGCCGGTGGCCGCGTCGGGCACCGTGTTCTTTGACGTCAACAACGACGGCACGATGGCCGGCGTGGCCGAAACCGGCATTGGCGGGGTGGAAATCACCCTGACCGGTACCGATGACCTGGGGCAGGCCGTCAGCCTGAGCACCACCACGGCCGCTGACGGCACCTTCCGCTTCGAGGGCCTGCGTCCGGGCAGCTACACCCTGACCGAACCGACCCAGCCGGCCGGCACCGCCAACGGCATCACCACCGCCGGTACCGTGGACGGCACCCGCAGTGGCACCGCCACCCCGGTGACCACCACCCCCAGCGCGATTGCCACCATTGACCTGAGTGTTCCGGGCAGTGCCTCGGTGGACAACCTGTTCGGCGAGCTGCCGACCAACAGCGGCGTCACTGGCAAGGTCTGGGAAGACCGCAACAACGATGGCGTGGTGGATCCGGGCGAGAAGGGCCTGCCGGGTGTGGAAATGGTGCTGACCGGTACCGACATCAATGGCGAGCCGGTCACCCCGGTCACCGTGGTGACCGATGCCAATGGCGAGTACAGCTTCAGCAACCTGCCGCCGGGCACCTACACGGTGACCGAGAGCAGGCAGCCGGAAGGCACTGCCGACGGCCAGACCGTGCCGGGCACCACCGGTGGCACCGGCTCTACCGCCGGCAGCGCCACCGACGCCAACCCATCGACCATCACCACGATCACCGTGGGGGTGGGCGAGGTTTCGCAGAACAACAACTTCGGCGAGATTCCGGTTGGTGCGATCAGCGGCAAGGTCTACAACGACAGCAACGACAACGGCATCGCCGAGAACGACGAGGGCGGTATTGCCACTGTGGTGATCGAGCTGGTGGGCACCGATGACCTGGGCAACCCGGTCAAGCTGAGCACCACCACCGATGCCGATGGCAACTACCGTTTCGACGGCCTGCGTCCGGGCACCTACGAGGTGATCGAGCCGAACCAGCCGCCGGAAACCCTCAACGGCATCACCACCGCCGGCACCATCGACGGCACCAGCGTGGGTGTGGCCACCGACAAGGAAACCACCCCGTCCAAGATCGGCCAGCTCGTGTTGCCGATCGGCGGCGATTCGGTCAACAACAACTTCGGCGAGATCGGCGATTCGCCGGACATGCGGGTGAGCAAGTCGTCCAGCACGGTGAAGTTCACCGTCAACAACGTGGCGACCTACACCATCCGTGTCCGCAACGGCGGGCAGAAGCCGTCCTTTGGCCAGTACGTGGTCAAGGATCGCCTGCCGGTGGGCCTGACCCTGGCCGACGTACCGGCCGGCAACGGCTGGACGTGTTCCGGTGCGGTGGGCGATGCGCGTTTTGAATGCCGCAGCGCGGAAGTGGTCAACGCCGGTGCCACCTCGCTGTCGGAGATCACCGTCAAGGTGAACGTCAACGCCGAGGCGGCCAAGGCCGGCACCGTCAACAATGCGGTGCTGATCGAAGGTGGCGGCGAGAACGAGTTCCGTACCCCGACCCCTACCGAGCGCAGCACTTTCGAGGGCGATATCAACGGCCTGCCGGTCTGCGATGCAACGATCACCCAGAACGCCTGCCGGGTGCCCAACGAAGTGCAGCTGGCGGCCTCGGTCGGCGGCACGGTGTGGTTCGACATTGGCAATGACGATGCGCTGCTCGATGGCGGCGACGACCGACTGCATTCGTGGATCGTGGAACTGGTCGACCCGGCGACGGGTGCGGTGACCCGGACCACCACCACGGCGGCCGACGGCAGCTACCACTTCGGTGATGTGGTGCCGGGCGTGACCTGGCACATCCAGTTCCGCGACCCGAGCTCGGGCGTGATCTGGGCCTGGCCGGTCAGCCAGGAAAATACCGCCGGCCACGGTGTCAGCTGCGATGTGGACAGCGCCCTGGCCAATGGCCATGCCAGTACCTGCCGCACCAGCGACAACGGCAGCAGCCAGCTGCAGGTGGTGCTCAAGCCGGGCGAACACCTGCCGCAGCAGAGCCTGCCGGTGGATCCGTCGGGTGTGGTGTATGACGCCACCACCCGCGATCCGGTGCCCGGTTCGATCGTCACGCTGACCCCGGTGGGCGTGTGCAACGGCTACGACCCGCTGAGCGCGGTGCTCAACGCCGCCGCCGGGGGTTACACGGTGGAAGGCAATGCGATCTCTATGACGGTCGGCAGCAACGGCTATTACCAGTTCGTGTTCGGTCCGGCCGCGCCGGCGCGTTGCGAGTTCCGCCTGACGGTGACTCCGCCGGGTGGCTACCAGTTCGTGTCGTCGATGATTCCGCCGCAGGACGGCTCGCTGTCGCCGCCGGGTGCGGTGGGCAGCAACCATCTGGTGCAGCCGCAGGCCACCGCGCCGACCGGCGCGGTGGGCACAGCCACGCAGTACTGGCTGACCCTGTTCTCCGGTTCGGCCACGGCCGGCATCATCCACAACCACATTCCGCTGGATACGGCCGAAGCCACCGGCCTGGTGATCACCAAGACCGGTGACCGCCAGACCGCCGAGATCGGTGACACCGTGCAGTACACGATCACCGTGCGGCAGACCGCCGGCAGTGCGCTGCAGACGGTGAACATCGTCGACACGCTGCCGCGGGGCTTCACCTACATCGAGGGCACCGGCCGCGTCGGTGGCCGTGCGCTGGCCGATCCGCTGGGTCGTCCGGGCCCGCGTCTGGGCTTCGACCTGGGCGGCATCGACGTCGGTGGCCAGCTGGTGCTGACCTACCGTGTGCGTGTCGGCGTGGGTGCGCAGCAGGGCGATGGCGTCAACCGCGCCCAGGCCCATGGCTGTTCCATCGCCGGCGGCTGTATCGATCCGGTCGGGCTGACGCCGGTGCCGGGTTCGATCCCGTCCAACCGCGCCGAGTACCGCGTGCGCGTCACCGGTGGCGTGTTCACCGAGGAAGCCTGTGTGCTGGGCAAGGTGTTCGTGGACTGCAACAACAACCACGTGCAGGACAGCGAAGAGCTGGGTATTCCGGGCGTGCGCCTGTACTTCTCCAACGGCACCTGGATGGTTTCCGATTCCGAGGGCAAGTACAGCTACTGCGGCCTGCCGCCGCAGAGCCACACCCTGAAGGTGGATCCGTCCACCCTGCCGGTGGGCTCGCGCCTGACCACCAGCTCCAACCGCAACCTCGGCGATGCCGACAGCCTGTTCCTGGACCTGAAGAACGGCGAGCTGCACCGTGCCGACTTCGTCGAGGGCAGCTGCTCCAACCCGCTGCTGGAACAGGTCAAGGCCCGCCGCACCCAGGGTGAGGTGCGCGCGCCGGAAACCGAAGCCGGGCAGTCGCCGCTGCGCTTTGACAGCAAGCCCGCCCGTGCGCCGCAACAGGCCACGGACTCGGCCAACCAGAGACCGATCGTGCAACCCCGACCCAACCCGCCCCCGGCGGCCGCCGCGCAGGAGGTGCAGCCATGAGCCGCGCCCTGCGCAAGACCCCGCGCCTGAGCCTGCTGGCCTGCGCACTGGCCACGGCGGCCGCGCCGGCGCTGGCCCAGAACGTGGGCAGCAGCACCCGCTTCACCCCGGTGCTGGGTGATGCCATCACGCTGTATCCGCGTTCGCTGGTCACCACCGACACGCCGCCGGAAGTGGTCGCCGACCGTTCGGGCCAGGCCGACTACAGCCGCAATACCGCTGTCGACCGGGTCCTGGTGGAAGTGGAGCGTGACGGTGTGCCGGCCGACGGCCAGACGCCGGTACACATCACCGTGCGGCTGCTTGGTGCCAACGGCAAGCCGCTGGCCGGCAAGGCGTTCGCCACCCTCGAGCACAGCGGTGGCCGCATCCGTCTGCCGGGTTCGCGCACCGACGAGTTCGGTCCGGGCGCGGCCGACGCCGACAAGGTGATGCCGGGCATCCAGGTCGAGGTGGAAAACGGCGTGGCCGAGTTCGACCTCATCGCCCCGCACGATCCGCAGGACGTGCTGCTGCGTATCACCGCCGGCGACCAGACCGCCGAGGGCACGCTCGGCTTCCTGCCGGAAATGCGCGAGTTGCTGGCCACCGGCCTGATCGAAGGCATCGTCAACTTCCGCAACAGATCCAACGCCAGCCTGATCTCGCCGGTCCAGCACCACGATGCGTTCGACCGCGACATCCGCCGCTGGGAAAAGCAGTTCAACAACGGCAAGGCCAACGCCAGCGCGCGCACCGCGTTCTTCGTCAAGGGCCAGATCAAGGGCGAGTACCTGCTCACCGCCGCCTATGACTCGGACAAGGACGTGCGTGGCCGCCTGCTGCGCGACATCCAGCCGGAGGAGTTCTATCCGGTCTATGGCGATTCCTCGCTGCGCGGCTTCGATGCGCGTTCGGCCGAACGCCTGTATGTGCGCGTGGACAACAAGCGCAGCTACCTGCTGTACGGCGACTTCCAGACCGGCGACACGCTGGCTACGGTCACCGGTGTGGGCGGCAGCGGGCCGATCCCGCAGCGCAGCCTGAGCACCTACAACCGCACCGCCACCGGCCTGGGCTGGCATTTCGAAAGCGAGCGCGTGCGTAGCAACGTGTTCGCCATCGAGGATTCGCTGCGACAGATCATCGAGGAGTTCCGCAGCCAGGGCAGTGGCCCCTATGCGCTGCGCAACAACGCGGTGCTGGAAGGCAGCGAGCGCGTGGAAATGATCGTGCGCGACCGCAACCAGCCGACCCGCATCGTTTCGGTCAAGCCGCTGGCGCGGCTGGTGGATTACAGCTTCGAGCCGTTCTCCGGGCGCATCCTGCTCAACCAGTTCCTGCCGTCCTTTGACAGTGACCTCAACCCGGTCTCGCTGCGCATCACCTATGAACTCGATCAGCAGACCGAGAAGTTCTGGGTGGTCGGGGCCGATGGCCAGTACAAGCTGACCGAGAAGCTCGAGGTCGGCGCCTCGGCGGTGGAAGACCGCAACCCGTATGCCGCCTTCAAGATGGGCAGCGTCAACGCCGGTTACCGTTTCGGTGAGAACACCGCGCTGGTGGCCGAGTTCGCCCGCACCCGGAGCGAGGTCAACACCAACTCGCTCAACCAGGTGACCTCGCAGGGCCTGAAGGACGTGGTGGGCGAAGTGGAAGGCGATGCCTGGCGCGTCGAGTTCGCCCACGACGGTGCCAGGTTCGACGCGCACCTGTTCGGTGCGCGCACCGACCCGGCGTTCAACAACCCGGCCTCGCCGCTGTACGGCGGCCGTGGCGAATACAGCGGCCGCATGTCCTATGCCGTGGGTCCGCGCCTGGAGCTTTACGTGGAAGCCCTGCGCAGCGAAGACCGCAATCCCGACGGCGGCAAACGTGATGCCGGCGGCGCCGGCGTGCGCATCGGTGCCACCGAACGGCTGACCGTGGACGTCGGCCTGCGCAGCATCCGCGAAACCATCGGCGTGACCTCGCCGTGGTCCTCGGGCGCACCGTTCGGGCAGATGGGCGGGTTGACCGGCGGCTTCGCCACCGGCAGCGGCGGCGGTGCGCTGGGCTACGGCCAGCAGGCACTGGATCCGGCCACCGGCCTGATGGTGATCAACGGCTCCTCCAGCGGCAGCCCGATCACCAGCGACCTGCCGATCGGCACCGAGCTGGAATCGGACAGCGCCCGCCTCGGCCTGGGCTACCGTTTCAATGACCGGTTCAGCGGCGGGGCGGAAGTGGAGCAGAGCGTCAGTGGCGAGGACCGCAAACGCGTGGCGGCCGGCGTGGACTACCAGCTGTTCGAGCGCAGCCGCCTGTATGGCCGCTACGAGAAGCAGACCGGCCTGACCAGCGCCTACGGCATCACCACCACCGACCGCGAGGCCGATGCGCTGGTGCTCGGTATCGACACCAGCTACCTCCGCGACACCCAGGCGTTCTCCGAGTACCGCCTGCGGGATGCGGTCAGTGGCCGCGACGTGCAGGCCGCCTCGGGCATCCGCAACAACTGGGATATCGCCCAGGGCCTGCGCCTGAGCAGCTCGATCGAGCGCGTCAACGTGGTGGCCGGTGATACCGGCGACAGCACCGGCCTGGCGCTGGCGCTGGACTACAGCGCCAATCCGCTGTGGCGCGGCGCTATCCGTGCCGAGCACCGCATCTCCGAGGACGTGCCCGGCACCGTGGACAGCAACGAGGCGTTCAAGACCTCGCTGCTGCAGTTCATGCTCGCGCGCAAGCTCAGCCGTGACTGGACCCTGCTCGGCCGCAACTACCTGCTGGCGACCAACTACGAGGAACGCGGCGATGTGCTGCAGGACCGCTTCCAGCTGGGCCTGGCCTACCGCGACACCGACCGCAACCGGGTCAATGCGCTGATGCGCTACGAGTACAAGCTCGAGCGTGATGAAAGCGGCCTGACCCTGCTCGACGGCGAGGTGGTCAATGGCACCAGCCAGGATGTGCGCACGCGAGCGCATATCGTCTCCACCCATGCCGACTGGCATCCGTCGCGGCCGTGGTGGCTGACCGGGCGCATCGCCGGCAAGTGGCAGCGCGACCAGTTCGCCTATGGCGACGGAAGCCGCGTCAACAGCAGCTTCAACGCGGTGCTGGTATCCGGTCGCATCGTCTACGACATCACCGAGAACTGGGATATCGGCGTGCTGGGCTCCACCTTCCGTGGCCAGCAGGGCGCCAACCAGTACGCCTACGGCGTGGAAGTGGGCCGCCTGCTGCGGCAGAACCTGTGGCTGTCGGCCGGTTACAACTGGACCGGCTTTGCGGGCGATCGCGATCTCAATGGCTACGAGTACACGCAGCAGGGCCTGTTCCTGCGTCTGCGCTTCAAGTTCGACGAAGACCTTTTCCGTCGGGACCCGGTCCGCTACCGCGATCCGGCCCGCTGAGGACGACACCATGACCCTTATGCACATCAACAACCGTTCGTTCCGCACGCTGCTGGCCGGTGCTGTCCTGGCTGCCGTCAGCGGTGTCGCCGGCGCCCAGCAGACCCAGCTCAACCCGCAGGCCAGGCGCATCAGCGACGAGGCGATCCATGCCGACCTGGCGTCCTACGAGGCCACGCAGGGCCGCATCCAGGCGCTCAACGACGGCGGTCGCCCGATCCGCGACTACCACCTGTCCAAGGCGCAGTGCTGGCTGGACGTGTCCTTCCACGAATACACCCGCAACGACCGCAGCGCGTTCCCGCAGGAAGCGCTGACCGAGTCGGAGAAGCTGATCGTGGACATGGAGAACGGGGTTTCGCCGATCCCCACCGACACCGCCCTGGTCAACGACGCCAAGTACCTGCGCGCCGACCTGTGGCAGCGGCTGAAGGTCATCCATGGCACGCCGGGCTTTGCCTGCGCCGCGCAGAAGGTGGCCTGCGGCGAGGTCGAGCTGGTGCACGCCGGCAACGAGTTCAACCAGCAGCAGTGGCGCCACTCCAAGCCCTACATCCAGATCGCCGAGGACCTGGTCAACGAGGCCGAGGCCGCCGCGCGCCTGTGCGGTGTCGATCCGGGCGGTCCGGTCGCAGGTCCGGCCCCGGTAATGGGCCCGCTGATCGCCAATGTCGTGTTCGAGTTCGACCGTGACCAGTACCGCGACATCCGCACCTACTCGCTGGAAAGCGTGGACCGTGCACTGGCCACCATCGCCAGCGAGAAGCGCGAGTTGGCCGGGGTGACCCTGGTCGGGCATGCCGACCGCATGCAGGGCCGCGGTTTCGACTACAACCAGGGCCTGTCGCAGCGGCGGGCGCAGACCGTGCGCGAGCTGCTGATCGGCCGTGGTATCGATCCGGCCCGGATCAGCTACGAGTACCGCGGCGACACCCAGCAGGTGCAGCAGTGCGACGGCGTGACGCCGCGTGCGGCCTTGCTGGAATGCCTGCTGCCCAACCGCCGCGTGGAAGTGCAATTCCAGCTGGCGCAGTAGTCCCGCGCCCGCGGTTCCCCGCCAACGCCCCGGTCCTGCCGGGGCGTTGGCGTTTGCGGGCGCGCAGTGGTCTTGCAGGAAGTACCGCTGCCGGCGTGTGCGTCGCCTCCATTCAGCAGCGGGGCAGGGACGTGGCGGCCGGCGGAATGGCTACACTGGGCGCGCTCCGTCGCACGGGAAGTGTTCTTGGTCTCCAGCTGGATCCTGCTACTGGTCTCACTCGGCTATGCCGCGCTGCTGTTCGGCGTGGCCTGGTGGGGTGACCGCCGTCCGCTGTACCCGGACCGGCCGTGGCTGCGGCCGGTGGTCTACAGCCTGGCGCTGGCGGTGTACTGCTCGTCGTGGACCTTCTACGGCGGCGTCGGCAGCGCGGTGCGCTACGGCGTGGGCTACCTGCCGATCTATCTGGGTCCGCTGCTGATGCTGATCTTCGGCTGGCGCATCATCGAGCGGCTGGCGCTGATCGCGCGCAGCGAGAACGTGGTCTCCATCGCCGACTTCATCTCCTCGCGTTTCGGCCGCTCGCGGCGGTTGGCGGCGCTGGTGGCGCTGATCGCGCTGGTCGGCGTGGTGCCGTATCTGGCGCTGCAGTACAAGGCGGTGGCGATGAGCCTGCAGGTGCTGACCGGCAATGCCGCCGGCAGCGGTGTGTTCACCGATCCGGCGCTGTATGTGGCCCTGCTGATGGCGCTGTTCGCGATCCTGTTCGGCACCCGCCAGGTCGATGCCACCGAGCACCACTACGGGATGATGCTGGCGATCGCGCTGGAATCGATGATCAAGCTGCTGGCGATCGTGGCGGTGGGCGTGTTCGCCTATGTCTGGCTGGCCGACCGTGGCGATTCGGTGGTGCGCTCGGCCCGCGCCCTGTTCGAGGGCATGCCGCCGGTGGGTTTCGTCTCGCAGACCCTGCTCAGCTTCCTGGCGCTGATCTGCCTGCCGCGTCAGTTCCACGTGGCGGTGGTGGAATGCGCCGATGCCGGCGACGTGCGCCGCGCGCGCTGGATGTTCGGCGGCTATCTGGTGCTGATCTCGCTGATGATCGTGCCCATCGCCAGCGCCGGCGCGGCCCTGTTCGGCACCGGTCTGGCGTCCGATGACACCCTGGTGCTGGCGCTGCCGATGGCCGGCGGCAACACCGCGCTGGCGCTGGTGGCCTATGTCGGCGGCTTCTCCGCGGCCACCGGCATGGTCATCGTCTCCTCGATCGCGCTGGCGACGATGATCAGCAACGACCTGGTGATGCCGCTGCTGCTGCGGCGCAGTGGCGACCACCGCGAAGCGGCCAGCGTCGCCTCGCGGGTGCTGTGGATCCGCCGCCTGGCGATCCTGCTGCTGGCGCTGGTGGCCTACGGCTATTACCGCGGCAGCAGCAACGACACCATGCTCGCCACTTACGGGCTGATGGCGTTCGCGGCGGTGGCGCAGTTCGCCCCGGGCCTGATCGGCGGCCTGTACTGGCGCGGCGCCAGCCGGCGCGGCGTGGAAACCGGCATGGTGGCCGGCTTCTGCGTGTGGGTGTACACGCTGCTGGTGCCGGCGCTGGCGCAGGGCGGCTGGCTGGACCAGAGCCTGTTGCGGACCGGGCCGTTCGGCATCGACTGGCTGCGGCCGCAACAGCTGTTCGGGCTGGCCGGCTGGGATCCGCTGACCCACGGCACCTTCTGGTCGCTGCTGCTCAACACCGCCACGATGCTGCTGGTGTCGATGCGCTGGCGTCCGGATGTGGCCGAACGCCTGCGCGCGGCACCGTTCCTGGATCCTTACGCCAAGCGCCCGGTGGTGGCCGGCGATTGGCCGGCACACATCAAGGTACGCGATCTGCTGGCGCTGGCCACCCGGGTGATCGGCGACAATCGCGCCCGCCGTTCCTTCGCCGAACAGGCCCAGTCCCTGCGCCGCGAACTGCAGCCGGCCGCGGCCGCCGACCGCGTCTGGGTGCAGTTCACCGAACGCCTGCTGGCCGCGTCCATCGGTGCGGCCTCGGCGCGGTTGCTGCTGACCAGCCTGCTGCGTGGCTCGGGCATGGACCTGGGCGAGGTGGTAGCGGTGCTGGACGAGGCCGGCCAGGAGCTGCGTTTCAACCGCGAGATCCTCTCCACCACGCTGGAGAACATCAGCGGCGGGGTCAGCGTGGTCGATCCGGAAATGCGCCTGACCGCGTGGAATCGCCGTTACCAGCAGATGTTCGGCTACCCCGACGGCATGCTCTACGTCGGTCGTCCGGTGGCGGACCTGATCCGCTACAACGCCGAGCGTGGCGAGCTGGGCGAGGGCGATATCGAGATCCAGATCAACCGCCGTATCGGCTACATGCGCGCCGGCTCGCCGCATGTGTTCGAGCGCACCGGTGCCGACGGCAAGGTGATCGAGCTGCGTGGCCAGGCGCTGCCGGGCGGTGGTTATGTCACCAGCTACAACGACATCACCGATTTCAAGCAGGCCGAACAGGCGCTGCGGGAAGCCAACGAGACGCTGGAGCAGCGCGTGGCCGAGCGCTCGCGGGCGGCCGAGGCCGCGCAGCAGTCCAAGACCCGCTTCCTGGCCGCGATCAGCCACGACGTGCTGCAACCGCTGAACGCGGCGCGGCTGTTCGCCTCGGCGCTGCGCGACAGCCTGCATGAGAGCGACGAGCAGCGGCACCTGGCCGAGCGCGTGGACGCCTCGCTGCGCGCGGCCGAGGAGCTGCTCGACGGTCTGCTGGACGTGTCGCGGCTCGATGCCGGCGGCCTGCGCCCGACCCTCAGCGAGTTCGACGCCAGCGTGCTGGTGCGCGAGCTGGCCGCGCAGTACACGCCCATTGCCGCCGGGCGCGGCCTGCGCCTGCACGTGTTCGCGCGTCCGGCCTGGGTGCGCAGTGACCGCCGGCTGCTGCGACGGGTGTTGCAGAATTTTATGGCCAATGCGCTGCGCTACACCCGCAGCGGCCGCATCGTGCTGGCGTTGCGGGTGCGCGGTGGGCAGGTGGAACTGCAGGTCTGGGATACCGGCCCGGGCATTCCCGAACACCATATGCAGCAGATCTTCACCGAGTTCCACCGTTACCAGCAGCCGTTCGACTGGGGCGAGCAGGGGCTGGGGCTGGGGTTGTCGATCTGCCAGCGCATCTCGCGCCTGCTCGACCACGCGCTCAACGCGCGCAGCCAGCCCGGTCACGGCAGCATGTTCTCCATCACCCTGCCGCGGGTGCCGACGCCGGCGGCACCGCCGCCGGTGCCACGGGCGTCCTCGGCATTCGGCAATGACGATTCGCTGGCCGGCATGCGCGTGCTGTGCGTGGACAACGACCAGGAGATCCTGGACGGCATGCGCGCGCTACTGGGCCGCTGGAAGGTGCAGGTGATCGCCGCCAGCACCGTGGACATGGCGCTGCAGAAGTTGGCCGAACAACCCGATGTGATGCTGGTGGACTACCACCTGCATGACCGCCTGGATGGCCTGGATACGCTGGTGGCGCTGCGCGAGGCCGCCGGCCGGCCGCTGCCGGGCGCGCTGCTCACCGCCGACGGCCGTGACGAACTGAAGCGGCTGGCGCGCGAGCGCGGCTACCGGGTGCTGACCAAGCCGGTCAAGCCGGCCTCGCTGCGCGCCTTCCTCACCGCCCTGCACGAGCCGCGCCGCAAGTAGCCGGCGCGTATCGTTCCCACCTGACGGCTCAGGCCGCGCCGCCCAGGTGCTGGTAGAGGATCGAGCTGCCGATCACGATCAGGATCACGCCGCCGATGATCTCGGCGCGTTTGCCGGCCAGTGCGCCCAGCACGCGGCCGAGCATGATGCCCAGCGTCACCATGGTCAGTGTGCACAGGCCGATCACCAGCGCGACCACGCCGATATGCACATCCAGAAACGCCAGACCCACGCCGATGGCCATCGCGTCGATGCTGGTGGCAAAGCCGGTGGCGGCCAGTGCCCAGAAACCGTGCCGCGCCTTGCCGCTTTCCGGGCTGCCGGCGTCCTCCCCGTCATCGGGTTTTAGGCCGGCCACGATCATGTGCACGCCGAGCACACCGAGCAGGCCGAACGCGATCCAGTGGTCGAAGGCTTCCACATACTGCGAGGCGGCGCGGCCGAGCAGCCAGCCGATGACCGGGGTGATGGCTTCGATCACGCCGAAGATCAGGCCGGCGCGCAGGGCATCGGGCAGGCGCGGTTTGCGCATCGCCGCACCTTTGCCGACCGCTGCGGCAAAGGCATCGGTGGACATGGCAAAGCCGATGAGAACAATCGAAAGAGGGGACATCTGGATTACCTGGTCGGGCGGACACGAACGACCCGCGTGGCGCCCAACCGTCGTTGCGCACGCAGGCCGCTGGTCTCGCCAACCGGATCTGGCTGCCCACGCCACGGCGCACTGGCCGAGTATGTTGACGTGGGCGCTTCCATTGCTGGAAGCAGGCTACTCCCCAAGGGAGCGCGGATTGTAGCAGCCCGGGGACCGGACCGGCTCTGTCAGGGCGTGTGCCGGACCCCTCAGTCCTCTTCCGGCGGCAGCACGATGCTGTCGTCGTCGATGGCCAGCTTGCCGGCCATCAGCACCGCCTGGGTGCGGTTGGTGACGCCGAGTTTGCGCAGGATTGCGGTGACATGGGCCTTGATGGTGGCTTCGGACACGCCCAGATCGTAGGCGATCTGCTTGTTCAGGCGGCCGACGCCGAGCATCTGCAACACCCGGAACTGCTGCGGAGTGAGCTCGCGCAGGCGCTGGCCGACCTCGCGCTCCTCGTTCGGCGTGGGCGGCACGTTGTGCGCCTCGGCCGGCGCCCAGCGCTCGCCGTCCAGGATCGTGCCCAGCGCGTGGCCGATGGTGTCCGAGTCGGCGGATTTGGGAATGAAACCGAACGCGCCATGGTCCAGCGCGCGGCGCATCACCGTGGGCTCCTCGCGGGCGGATACCACCACGATCGGCAGCTGCGGATGCAACGCGCGCAGGTGCACCAGCGCGTTGAAGCCCTGCGCGCCGGGCATGTTCAGATCCATCAGCACCAGGTCGGCATCGGGATGCTGTTCGGCCAGCGCGTACAGCGCTTCCACGCTGTCGGCCTCCAGCAGCTGCACGCCGGCAATGATCCGTTGCACCGCGCCCTTGAGGGCTTCGCGGAACAGGGGATGGTCATCGGCGATCAGGAGGGTGGGCATGTAAGGTCCAATGCGGGGGAAGGGGGTGCGCCCTTCCAGTGGAACAGGATAACGGCAGGCATACCGGTCCACGCCCTCCGCGCGGACCGGCAGCCGGCGCACCGCGGCGCGCCGGCGTGGTCGAACGTCACTTCACTTTGCGTTCTTCCACCAGCGAGGCCACGACCGAGGGATCGGCCAGGGTGGAGGTGTCGCCCAGCTGGTCCGGCGCGTTCTCGGCGATCTTGCGCAGGATGCGGCGCATGATCTTGCCCGAGCGGGTCTTGGGTAGACCCGGCGCCCATTGCAGGTGGTCTGGTGCGGCGATCGGGCCGATCTCCTTGCGCACCCACACCACCAGTTCCTTGAGCAGCTCTTCGGTCTGCGCCTCGCCCGCCACCAGGGTGACGTAGGCGTAGATGCCCTGGCCCTTGATGTCGTGCGGGAAACCGACCACGGCCGCCTCGGCCACCTTCGGATGGCTGACCAGCGCGCTTTCGACCTCGGCGGTGCCGATGCGGTGGCCGGAGACGTTGATCACGTCATCGACGCGGCCGGTGATCCAGTAGTAGCCGTCGGCGTCGCGACGGCAGCCGTCGCCGGTGAAGTAGCTGCCCGGGTAGGTGCGGAAGTAGGTGTCGATGAAGCGCTGGTGGTCGCCGTAGACGCTGCGCATCTGCCCCGGCCACGAGTCGCGGATGATCAGGTTGCCTTCGGCCGCGCCGTGCTGGATTTCGCCGTCGGCGTTGACCAGTGCCGGCTGCACGCCGAAGAACGGCAGCGTGGCCGAGCCCGGCTTCAGGTCGATCGCGCCGGGCAGCGGCGAGATCAGGATGCCGCCGGTTTCGGTCTGCCACCAGGTATCCACGATCGGGCAGCGCGCATCGCCCACCACCTCGTAGTACCAGCGCCAGGCTTCGGGATTGATCGGCTCGCCGACACTGCCGAGCAGGCGCAGGCTCTTGCGCGAGGTGCGCTTGACCGGTGCCTCGCCCTCGCGCATCAGCGCACGGATCGCCGTCGGCGCGGTATAGAAGATGGTGACCTGGTGCTTGTCGATCACCTCCCAGAAACGCGAGGTATCGGGGTAGTTCGGCACGCCTTCGAACATCACCGAGGTGGCGCCGTTGGCCAGCGGGCCGTAGACAATATAGCTGTGGCCGGTGACCCAGCCCACGTCGGCGGTGCACCAGTAGATGTCGTCCTCGCGCAGGTCGAACACCGCCTCATGGGTGTAGGCTGCGTACAGCAGGTAGCCGGCGCTGGTGTGCAGCACGCCCTTGGGCTTGCCGGTGGAGCCGGAGGTGTAGAGGATGAACAGCGGATCTTCGGCGTTCATGCGCTCCGGTTCGCACACCGCCGGCTGGGTATCGACCACGTCGTGGAACCAGCGGTCGCGCGGGGCCTGCATGTCCACAGCCGCGCCGGTATGGCGCACCACCAGCACGGTTTCCACGGTGTGGGTGCCCGGCAGCTTCAGCGCGGCGTCGACGTTGGCTTTGAGCGGCACCTTCTTGCCACCGCGCAGGCCTTCATCGGCGGTGATGATCAGCTTGCTGCCGCAGTCACCGACGCGGTCGGCGATGGAGTTGGCGGCAAAGCCACCGAACACCACCGAGTGGATCGCACCGACGCGAGCGCAGGCCAGCATCGCCACGGCGGCATCGACGATCATCGGCAGGTAGATGGTGACGCGGTCGCCCTTCTTGATGCCCAGCGCACGCAGCGCGTTGCCCAGGCGGCACACGCGTTCGTACAGCTCGCGGTAGCTGACCTTCTGCGCCGTGCTGTCCGGGCTGTCGGGTTCGAACAGCAGCGCGGTCTTGTCGCCGCGGGTAGCCAGCTGCCGGTCCAGGCAGTTCACGCTGACGTTGAGTTCGCCGTCCTCGAACCACTTGATGCGGAAATCATCAAGCTGGTAGCTGACGTTCTTGATCTTGGTCGGCTTTACAAACCAGTCCAGGCGCTCGGCGGCCTTGGCCCAGAACACGTCGGGGTTTTCCACCGATTCGCGGTACAGCTGCTGGTACGTGTTCTTGTCGATCCGCGCCTTCGCGGCGAATGCGGGATCAACGGGATAAACATCAGTCATGGCAACCCTCACCTTTGCACTTGTAACCAATGGGGGGAGCTGTGTTTGTGGCACAGCCGGAACTTCCCAAGTGTGCCGCATACGCTCCATCGCGCGCTGCCCCCCGGGTTAGACGATGGTCGAATACGGCGCCGGGTTCGACTAATGGCGAATAGCCGGGCGTCTTGCTTGCCGCGCACGCTGGCTGCGACCGTGCAACTGGTGGCGGCCGCCGCCCGCCTGGAGAGAGGCTGATCCGATGAATCGACACATGTTGAAAACCGTCCGCCGCCCGCTGGCTGCCGTGCTGTTGCTCGCGCTGGTTGCGCCGGGTGTGGCCTTTGCGGAAACGGCCAGGGAAAAAGCGCTCGAAGCGCGCGTGGCCGAACTTGAACGGCAGGTGCAGCTGCTGGTGTCCACCCAGCAGCAACAGCAGGGGGCGATCACGCAGACGCAGAGCGAGGTGCAGCAGGTGCGCACCGTGCAGGCCGAACGCGCCGCCACACCGGCGCTGCCGGCCGGCAAGCAGCCGATCCAGGTCACCAGCATCACCCCGGGCGCCACGCCCGGCACCACGTTCAAGTTCGGCGGCTTCATCAAGGCCGACTTCCTGGCCACCCAGACCGGGGATGGCCAGTTGGCCGACGATGCTACCGGCCGTGCGCTGTACCTGCCCGGGCAGACCCCAGTGCAGGGCGCCGGCGGCTCGGGCGAGCGCTCGGACGTGGACTACAACGCCCACGCCAAGTTCTCGCGTTTCAACCTCGGTGTGGACCATGTGGCCGACAACGGCGACAAGGCCGGCGCGCTGGTGGAGATGGACTTCTTCGGCAATGCGCTGGGCAACCAGACCGCCACCAACACCTATGGGGTGACCCTGCGGCATGCCTACATGTACTGGAACAACTGGCTGGCCGGCCAGACCTGGTCCAACTTCATGGACGCCGCGTCGATTCCCGAGGCGGTGGATTTCGTCGGCCCGACCGATGGCGTGCTGTTCGTGCGCCAGGCGCAGGTGCGCTACACCAAGGGCGGGCTGAGCGTGGCGCTGGAGAATCCGGAAACCACGCTGATCGGCGCGCCCAATTCCGATCGCGGCTCGGTGCCGGACCTGACCGTGCGCTACGGCTGGAAAGGCGACTGGGGCACGTTCGGAGTGGCCGGTCTTTTGCGCCAGCTGAAAGTGGACAACCAGGTCACCGGCGCCGATGCCAGCAAGATCGCCGGCGGCCTGACCCTGGGCGGCAAGTGGGTGATGGCCGACAGCGACAGCCTGCACTACCAGCTCACCGGTGGCGAAGGCATCGCCCGCTATGTCGGCCTGGGCATCACCGCCGACAGTGCCTATGACGCGGCACGCGACGAGCTCGATCCCACCGGTGTGCTGGCCGGTTACGTGGGCTGGCGCCATGCGTTCTCGCCGCAGCTGCGCACCAACCTGATCTACGCCCGCAGCGACTACGACAACGACGCGACGATCACCGGGCCGCTGGTGACCAAGAGCGTGCAGTCCATCCGCGGCAATGTGTTCTACACCCCGATGCCCAAGGTGGATATCGGCGCCGAGCTGATGTACGGCGTGCGCGAGATCGAGGACGGCCGCAAGGGCGACATCCGCCGCGTGCAGTTCACCACCAAGTACAGCTTCTGACCCCTCCGGTACCGGCGGTGCAGTGCCGCCGGTACCGCGTCCGAAAACGCAGTACGCCTCTCTCCCTACCCCCACGGGGAGCACTCATGTCGCAGCGGCAGCGCGTTGGCGCGTTGTGGCCGCGGTATTCCCTTCCTCCGGAGAATGAAAATGACTGCTTCCGCCGATCCCCGTGTAGAGCGGATCGCCTCCAACCCCAAATACCAACGGCTGCGCAGCACGCGCAACAAGCTGGGTTGGACCCTGACCATCGTGATGCTGCTGGCCTACTACGGCTATATCGGCCTGATCGCCTTCGACAAGGCCTTCCTGGCCACGCCGATCGGCGCCGGCAAGATCACCACCGTCGGCATTCCGATCGCCTTGGGCCTGATGGTGTTCACCATCCTGATCACCGGCTTCTACGTGCGCCGTGCCAACAGGGAATTCGACAAGTTGACTGAACAGATCATGGAGGAAGCACAATGACCTACTCCGTCCTGCGATCCGGCGCCCTGCTCGGCCTGCTGATCGCCAGCGGTGCGGCCATGGCCGCCGGGGGCGACATCGGCCAGACCGTGCGCCAGCCGACCAACTGGACCGCGATCATCATGTTCGCGACCTTCGTGGTGTTCACGCTTGGCATCACCAAGTGGGCCGCGGGCCGCACCAAGTCCGCGTCCGACTTCTACACCGCCGGTGGCGGCATCACCGGTTTCCAGAACGGCCTGGCCATTGCCGGTGACTACATGTCGGCCGCCTCGTTCCTGGGCATCACCGCCGCGGTGATGACCAACGGGTATGACGGCCTGATCTACGCGCTGGGCTTCCTGGTCGGTTGGCCGATCCTGACGTTCCTGATGGCCGAGCGCCTGCGCAACCTGGGCCGCTTCACCTTCGCCGACGTCGCTGGCTACCGCTTCCAGGCAAAGCCCATCCGCATGTTCGCCGCTTCCGGCACGCTGGTGGTGGTGCTGTTCTACCTGATCGCGCAGATGGTGGGCGCCGGTGCGCTGATCAAGCTGCTGTTCGGCCTGGACTACTGGGTCGCGGTGGCGCTGGTGGGCGTGTTGATGATGGTCTATGTGCTGTTCGGTGGCATGACCGCCACCACCTGGGTGCAGATCATCAAGGCCTGCCTGCTGCTGTCCGGCGTCACCTTCATGGCGGTGATGGTGATGTGGCACTTCAACTTCAGTTTCGAGGCGCTGTTCAGCGAGGCGGTGCGGGTCAAGACCCAGATCGCGGCCAACAGCGGCAAGAGCGCGGAGGAAGCGGCCAGTACCGGCTTGGCGATCATGGGCCCGGGTGGCTTCGTCAAGGATCCGATCTCGGCCATTTCCTTCGGCATGGCCTTGATGTTCGGTACCGCGGGCCTGCCGCATATCCTGATGCGCTTCTTCACCGTTCCCGATGCCAAGCAGGCCCGCAAGTCGGTGCTGTGGGCAACCACCTGGATCGGTTACTTCTACATCCTGATCTTCATCATCGGTTTCGGCGCCATCGCCCTGGTACTGACCAATCCCGAGTACGCCGATCCGGTCACCGGCACCATCCAGGGCGGCCCGAACATGGCCGCGGTGCTGGTTGGCAAGGCGGTGGGCGGCAACCTGTTCATGGGCTTCATCTCCGCGGTGGCCTTCGCCACGATCCTGGCGGTGGTCGCCGGCCTGACCCTGTCCGGTGCCTCGGCGGTGTCGCATGACCTGTACGCGACGGTGATCATGAAGGGCAGGCCGCCGGCAGGCACGGAACTGCGCGTCTCGCGTGTCACCACCCTGGTGCTGGGCGTGATCGCGGTGCTGCTGGGGATCGTGTTCGAGAAGCAGAACGTGGCCTTCATGGTGTCGCTGGCCTTCGCCATCGCCGCCTCGGCCAACTTCCCGGTGCTGCTGCTGTCGCTGCTGTGGAAGGATTGCACCACCCGCGGCGCGGTCATTGGCGGTTCGCTCGGTCTGGCCTCGTCGCTGATCCTGACCCTGCTCTCGCCGTCGGTGTGGGTGGACACGCTGGGCAATCCGGCCGGCAGCGCGCCGTTCCCGTACACCAGCCCGGCGCTGTTCTCGATGACCATCGCCTTTGTCAGCATCTGGCTGTTCTCGATCACCGACAAGAGCAAGAACGCACAGGCCGAACGTGCCGCCTATCCGGCCCAGCAGGTGCGTGCCGAAACCGGCATCGGCGCCAGCAAGGCGTCCTCGCACTGAGGTTCCGGCAGTGATGGCCAAGGGCCGCCCGGCGACGGGCGGCCCTTTTTTTTTGTGCGACGCACTCTGGTTTACAGTGGCCGCTGACCTTGGGGAGGTTGTGATGGATTCGCACGGCGACGTACAGACCACATTGACCCAGACCCTGGCGCAGTTGCGCCAGGCCTGGTTGCGGCAGCGGCCCGACTACCGCCAACGCCGTGATGACCTGCGCCGGCTGCGCGCGGTGTTCAAGACCCGCATCGGCGCGATGAGCGAGGCCATCGCCGCCGATTTCGGCCACCGCTCGCACCATGAGTCGGTGATCGCCGATGGCATGACGGTCACCGGCGAGATCGATCACCTGCTTGCGCACCTGCGCGGCTGGATGAAGCCCGAGCGGGTCGGCGTGGGCTGGCGCTTCTGGCCGGCGCGGGCGCAGGTGCGGCCGCTGCCGGTGGGCGTGGTCGGGGTGATCTCGCCGTGGAACTATCCGGTCAACCTGGCGCTGGTGCCGCTGGCCACGGCCATCGCCGCCGGCAACCACGTGCTGCTCAAGCCCTCCGAACACACGCCGCAGACCTCGGCGTTCCTGCAGTCGCTGCTGGCCGAGGTGTTTCCGCCCGAACGGGTGCGTGTGGTGCAGGGCGATGCCACCGTGGCCGCTGCGTTTTCGGCCCTGCCGCTGGACCATCTGGTGTTCACCGGCTCCACCGCGGTCGGCCGCAAGGTGATGGCCGCCGCCGCGCAGCATCTGACTCCGCTGACGCTGGAGCTGGGCGGCAAGTCGCCGGCGATCATCGCCGCGGACTATCCGCTGGAGACGGCCGCCGCGCGCCTGGCCACGGGCAAATGGTTCAACGCCGGACAGACCTGCATCGCCCCGGACTATGTGCTCATCGATGAAGCGCGCGTGGCCGCGCTGGTGACGGCGCTGCGCGCGCAGGTGCGCCAGCGCTACGGCGACTTCAGTGACCCGCGTGACTACAGCCGCATCATCAACGACGCGCAGTACCAGCGTCTGCACGGCTATGTCTGCGATGCACGCGCGCGCGGCGCGCAGGTGGTGGAACTGGCGATGATCGATGGCGAGCGCGCCCGCCGCGAGCGGCTGTTCCCGCCGACGCTGATCCTCCAGCCCGGCGATGACACGCAGGTGATGCAGGAGGAGATCTTCGGGCCGATCCTGCCGATCCGCAGCTACCGCACGCTGGAGGAGGCCATCGCCATGATCAACGGCCGCGATCGCCCGCTGGCGCTGTATCCCTTCAGCCATGAGCGGGCCACGGTGGAGACGATCCTCGGCCAGACCCTGGCCGGCGGCGTCACCGTCAACGATGCCTTGCTGCATTTTGCGATCAACGGCCTGCCGTTCGGCGGCATCGGCGCAAGCGGCATGGGCGCCTACCATGGCAGGGCCGGCTTCGATGCGATGAGCAAGCGGCTGCCGGTACTGTGGCAGAGCCGGCGCGCCGGCAGCGATCTGCTGCGTCCGCCCTACCGCAAGGTGGCGCGCTTCATCGACCTGATCTCGCGCTGAGGCGTCTGGCGGTTAGAAAAAGCCGCGACCGGGCGCGGTGGAGTCTGCGTCCGGTCGCGGTGTGCCGGGTGGGGGAGAGTCCGGTCGGCAGCGAAACACCTAAAGAAATCAGTGCGCGGTAACCGGCAGCGGCTGCGCCAACGCGGCCGCCTCGGCCGCGCAGTTCGCAGGGGGAGCCGGATTACGGGCGCGCAGCGCCGCCAGTTCGCTCCGCGCCGCGTCCATATCGGTGCGGAAGCGGGCATCGGCATGCAGACGGGCAACCACCGCCGAGCCCATCAAGCGGCCCGACAGCACATCGCTGTGCCAATGCACATTGCACACCAGCCGGCTTTCACCGTAGCTGCGGCCACGCGCCAGGATGGCGTCGGTGCGATCAGGCGCCAGCTCGGCCAGGATCAGCGCCCACGCCCAGCCGATGGAGGTATGTCCGGAAGGGTAGGAACCGTTCTCGGCCAGACCGGCTTCCTTGTCCGGCGTGCAGGTGGACTCACCGTTGGCCACGAACGGACGGGTGCGGTTGTAGTGGTGCTTGGCGGCGTCGCTGACCACGGCGGCATCGGTGCGGGTACGCCGCAGCAGGCCGTACAGGCGCGGCGTGGTCTGTTCGCTGACGTCGGTGCCGATGGCGCAGGCGAAGATCGATGCCGCCGCCGGGAACTGCAGGTTGGCATCGGCAATGGCCTGCTCCCAACGCGGGGTGCCGCGCAGATTGCGGGCCAGGTTGACCTGCTCATCGAGCGCGAACGCGGCCGAGCCGGCTGCCGGTGGTGGTGGCAGCAGCGCAATGCTGTCGGGCAGCTGTGCTGTTTCCAGATAGCCCTGGGCAACGCCGGGGCGGATCTCCGGCACGCTGAAGGAAGACGCCGGGTGGGTGGCGCAGGCGCTGCCCAGCGCGCACAGACCGAGGGCGATGATGCGGGAAAGCGGACCATGGATACGCAGGGACATGGCAATAACCTCAGGCAAGACGCAGGGCAATCATCTGCCGCAGCGCGTTCAGATCTTTCGCAAACGCATCAATACCGGTGGCCAGCTTTTCGGTGGCCATCGGATCGGCGGCCAGATCGGCGTCGAACCGGGCCTGGTCGATCGCGGCGGCATTCACCGCTTCCGCAGCACCAGCAACCAGCTTGCGCGGCAGCTCGCCGAAATCGGCGTCCAGCGTTTCCAGCAGGTCCGGGGAAATGGTCAGGCGGTCGCAACCGGCCAGCGCCTCGATCTGTGCGGTGGAGCGGAACGAGGCGCCCATCACCACGGTCGGCGAGCCGCGGCGCTTGAACTCGGCGTAGACGCCGCGCACGAACTTCACGCCCGGGTCCTCGTCGATGCTGGCCGGGCTCTGGCCGTTGGCCACATACCAGTCCAGGATGCGGCCGACGAACGGTGAAATCAGGAACGCGCCGGCTTCGGCGCAGGCCAGCGCCTGGGTCGGGTTGAAGATCAGGGTCAGGTTGCAGTCGATGCCTTCGGCCTGCAGCACGCGCGCGGCTTCCACCCCGGCCCAGGTCGCGGCGATCTTGATCAGCACCTTGCTGCGCGGCACGCCGGCCGCCTCGTACATGGCGATGAACTCGCGCGCCTTGGTAATCGTCGCTTCAGTGTTGTGCGCCTGGTCGGCATCGACCTCGGTGGAGACGCGGCCCGGCACCAGCTCGGCCAGCATCGTGCCCACGCCCACGGTCAGGCGGTCGACCACGGCGTTGGCAACAGCCTGCCTGTCACCGGACTGGGCCCGGCCCCACTGCAATTCGCGCTCGATCAGGCCGGCATAGACCGGCAGGTCAAGCGCCTTCTTCACCAACGTCGGGTTGGTGGTGCAGTCCACCGGCTGCAGGCGTTTGATCGCCTCGTAATCACCGGTATCGGCGACGACAACGGACAGTTCGCGCAGCTGGGCGAGTTTGGAGGGCGAGGTCATGCGGTGTTCCTTGCGGTCAATCGGCAGACGGGGCGTTGAACAGCGCGCTCACGGCAGCGGTGTCCTGATCGAAGACGGGAGCGGCGAACGGTTGCGGGCCGGGCGTGCGGCCGAACACGATCGGGCGGGTAATACCGCGGTAGCTGCCCAGCAGCGGGTGCGGCAGCGAGGCGATCATGTCCTCGGCCAGCACCTGCGGGTGGTCGAACATGTCCTCGACCTTGCGCGCGGCCGCGCACGGCACCTCTTCGCCGAACAGTGCTTCCCATTCCAGCGCGCTGCGCGCGGCCAGTGCGGTATGCAGCTGCGACAGCAGTAGGCTGGCGTGTTCGGCGCGTTTGCGCACGGTGTCGTAACGCGGGTCGCTGGCCAGTTCGGCCAACCCGGTCTTCTCGCACAGGGCCTGCCAGAACCGCGGTGTATTGGCCGAGACATAAAGATAGCCATCGGCGGTCGGGTGGATGCCGGTGACACCGCCCGAGCGCATGTCGCGGCCCACCACTTCGGGTTCACCCTCGGCCCAGATCATCCGCGCCGACTGCATGGTCAAGGCGCTGCGCAGCAACGACACGCCAACGAACTGGCCTTCGCCACTGCGCTCGCGCTCGTACAGCGCCGAGGACACCCCGGCGGCCACCAGCGCGGCGGCGTAGTAGTCCACCACCGAACCGTAGAGGATTTCCGGGGCGCCACCGGCCTTGCCCTGCATCATGCACATGCCGGTCATGGTCTGCAGCACCTGGTCGTATCCGGCCTTGTCTTTGAGCGGACCCTGCTCGCCGTACCCGGTGACCGAGCAATACACCAGCCGCGGATTGAGTTTGTGCAGGCTTTCAAAGTCGATGCCAAGACGGGCCGGAACGCTGGGGCGGAAGTTGTGCACCAGCACGTCGGCTTCGCGCACCAGCCGCATCAGTACTGCGCGCTGGTCGGACTGCTTGAGATCCAGCACCACCCCGCGCTTGGAACGGTTCACCCCCAGGAACGCGCGGCTTTCGGCTTCCAGCGTGGACGGGTACTGGCGCAGATTGTCGCCAACCGGTGGCTCCACCTTGATCACTTCCGCGCCCTGGTCGGCCAGCAGGGTGCAGCCGTACGGCCCGGCGATATAGGCGCTCAGGTCCAGTACGCGCACGCCGCTGAGCGGGCCGCGGGCACCATCGCGCCGGGCGATGTCGAACGGAGATGGGTTGTTGCTTGCTGACATGGGCTGCACTCGAATCCTTGATCGCAGTTTCCTCCGCGTGCACGGCAGGAAACATATCGTGCGGGTATTTTCAGCGAGGACAAAAAGCAGGGATCGCCTTGCCAACGCCTTCCTCTCAACCGCTGCCTGCACCCTGCAGGGGGCAGACGGTGGCAACAGCTTTATTGCGGTGCCAATGACAGCCACGTGAGGCGCCATGCACCGTGCTCACGTCCACCGCAGCGGTAGTACGGTGTGAATACCAGCGGCGCGCGGCACTCCAGCTGCATTGTCACCGGCGCGCCTTCACCGTCGTCCTGGCCCACCTGCAGCCAGCGCAAGGGATCACCTTCCGGCAGCTTTATCGTTTCATCGGTCTTGAAGCCATCGATCAGCGTGGTCGCATAGACCAGCGGGCCGTAGCTCAGGCCGATGTACTCCCAGCGCAGTACTTCCTGTGCCACCGGCGAACCGTCCGGTGCACGCGATTCCTGCACATTGATGTTGGCGGCACGGTGCAGCTGCGGCTGCATCGGCAGCTTCACGCTGACCAGATCGCCGGCCTGCCACTGGCGCTGCAGCTGCACGTAGCCATCCGCGCCAACCTGTACCGGTACGTTGATGCCATTGACCTGGATGCGGGCGTCCTCGGCCCAGGCCGGGATGCGCAGGCCGATGCCGAAGCTGGCGCTGTGCTCGGGCGTCACGCGCAGGCTGATATCGCCGTTGAACGGATAGCGGGTCTGCTGCTGCAGCACCACCTTGCCGGCATCTGCATGATGGAGCGTGGCTTCGCCTGCCCCGTACAGGTTTACCCGCAGCCCGCCATCAGCTGCAACGCCATAGGCGATCTGCGGCAGCTCTTCCACCGCCATCGCGCCGGAGGACTTGCAGCAGCGCCAGTAGGTGGTGTGCACGCGCTTGCCGTTGGGAAAGGTGTAGTAGCACCAGTCCTCACCGTTGGGTGCCATCGCGGCCAGCAGGTCGTTGTAGGCGGTACGCTCCAGCTCGTCGGCATAGCGGGCGTGGCCGCTGATGGCCAGCAGTTCACGGTTGAGCTGCATCCAGGCCAGTACCGAGCAGGTTTCCACATAGGCCTGCGGGAAGAACGTACGCGGTGCGTTGAACACCTCGCGCGAGCGATGCGCCACGCCGCCCCACGGGCCCCCGCCCAGGGTCAGGTGCTGCTCGCGGATGTTGTCCCACAGGTTGTCGATGGCCCGCTTGTAATCGGCGTTGCCGGTGGCCTTGTACAGCTTGGCCAGGCCCACCAGGTTCCACGACAGCTGGTAAGCCTTGCCGGTGGCGATGAAGGCCGCGTCTTCGTTGGCGATGCCCTTGTCGAGCAGGGCCAGGCGCGGATTGGCATTGGCCTGCTGCAGGATCTTCTCGGCCAGCGCCAGATAGCGTGGCTCGCCGGTGACCAGGTACAGGTCGGCAGCCGGGTCCAGCAACACCGTGGCCGACATGCCGTGATGGTTGCCCAGGGTGGTGATGTCGATGCCGCTTTCCAGGGTGTCCCAGCACAGGTCTGCAATGCGGCGCGCCGCCTGCAGGTAGGCGTCATCGCCCAGCGCACGCCAGGTCTCGATGAAGCCCAGCAGCAGGTAGCTGTGAGTCCAGGTGTCCCAGGTGCGCAGCGCCGGCTCGCCGTTCCAGCTCTCGGGCTTGGGCGGCTGCGGCACGGTGAAGCGGCGGTTTTCGGCGTAATTGCCCAGGTAGCCATCGGCATCCTGCTGGCTGATCAGCCAGTCGGCCACGCGGCGCAGGTTGGCTTCCAGCTGCGGTTGGCCGCCCTGGGCCACGGCACGGGCGGTGGCCGAGAGCCACTTGCCGGCGTGCTCGCCGTACCAGTCACCTTCCTGGTTCTGCTGCTTGTGGGCCTGGCCGAAGATCGAGATCGACGGGCTGTTCTCGTCCACGATGAAGCTGGACAGGCGCCCGGACCGGTTGGCCGCGAGCATGTCGCCGAACACGCCGCCCAGCTGCACGGCGGCCGGGGCGATCAGCTGCTGGCCGAAGGTGATGGATGCGCTCATGCCGCATCCACCACGCAGCGGAAGCCGAGCATGCCGCTGCGGTCCTTGGCCGGGGCCATCAGCAGGTATTTGCCGTGCTGGTCCAGACGGTAGGCCTGCGGGAAGTACCAGTGCGAGGTCTGCGGCTGGTAGCTGGAGCCACCGCGCAGGATCGCCACGCGGGTGTGCTTATCGCCGAATTCCTCGGTCCACTGCCAGACATGGCCGACCAGGTCTTCCACGCCGAACGGGCTTGCCGCCTGTGGGAAGCTGCCCACATCCTCGGCGGGGAGGATGCGGCGGCCACGGTTGATGCGCGGCACGCGGCTGGCATCCCAGTCGTTGCCCCACGGATAGGTGCGGCCGTCGGTGCCCTGCGCGGCGTACTGCCATTCCCATTCGTGCGGCAGGCGCTTGCCGGCCCAGGCGGCGTAGGCGCGGGCATCTTCCAGCGAAACCCATACCACCGGCTTGTTCTCCCAGCCGGCGCGCGGGGCGCCATCGACCCAGTGGACCAGGAAGTTGATGCTGTCGGCCGGTGCATAGCCGGTGGCATCGATGAAGGCCTTGAACTGGGCATTGGTGACCAGGTGGCGGTCGATGTGGAAGGCGGCGATGTCCATCACCTGGCGGTGGTGGCGGCGCGGCACCGATTCCCAGGGGTACTGCACGTCCTGGCCGGCCCAGTTGAAGCCTTCTATTTCCACACCACCGACGGCAAACACGAACTCGCCGCCCGGCACGCTGACCATGCCTTCAGGAGCCGTAGCCGCCGGCGCGGTCGGGGCGATCTCCGCGATCTGCTGCGGCAGCGCCTTCCAGGCGCCCGAATAAGCCGACAGCGGCTTGGCGTTGGCTTCGGCGGTGAACGCAATGAAGTCTTCCAGACCATCGACGGTGGTGCCGGCGGCAACGCTCAGCACGGCGCCGAAGCCACGGGCTTCGATATCAAAGGACAGGTAGGCCTTGCCATCACGGATCGCCGGGCTCAGCTCGCGGCCGTTCCAGACATCAAAGTAGCGGGTGCCGTCGACGTGGTCGATGGCGATCTGCTCGCCGCACACGTCGTACTCGAAGCGGTTGATGAAGGTGCGCAGGGCCAGGCCCTCGACCGGGAACACGCTGGCGAAGATGCCGCCCTGCAGGCAGACCTGGTACGGCGCCCAGTCCATGGCCACCACCAGCTGCGGGAACTGGCGGTAGATGCGCGCGATGCGGCGCAGGGTTTCGCCGTCGCGCTCGGTGAACTGGTTCCAGATGCCCCAGATGTTTTCCCAGGCGTTGTAGCCGATGCCGTTGAAGAAGCAGTACTGCAGGTCGTGGTTGCGGTTGCGGCCCCAGCGGTTCTCGTAGTTGACCATGTGGCGCGGTTCGAGCCACTTCCACTTGGACACCGGCGGCACCGGGCCGTCCGGGGCCTTCTTGCCCCAGCTCTGCACGTTCCAGATCAGCTGCTCTTCGGAGCTGATGGTCGATTCGGGCTGCACCACCACCGGGTTGCCACGGGCATCGCAGGCCTCGAAGAACGCACGCGGCACGCCGTTGAAGGTGTCACCGTTGATGCCATCGGCACCGGTGTACTGGATGATTTCGGCCAGGCCATCCCAGTGGGTCACACCCGGGTCACGGGTGCCGTGGTCCCAGGGCTTGGCCGGCAGGAACACCTTCACCCCACGGGCCTGGAAGGCCTGCACCGCGGCTTTGAGGCCATCGATGCCGCCGGGCAGGGTGTGGGCCAGGTCGAACTGGTTGCGGTCATCGATGCCGATGTTGGGGTAGATGTACCAGATCAGCACCGAATCCAGCCCGCCGAAGCGCGCCTCCAGGTCGTCCAGGTACTTGTCGACGGTGTACTGCGCGGTTTCCACGTCGTAGAAATAACGGTCCTCGACCATCATCTGCGCATGGACGAAGTTGCGCTGGGCCCACTGCAGTTCCGGGCGGCGGTAATTGACGTCGGTGTAGCCCAGACGCACCAGGTGCTCGGTGCGCCAGTCGCGCAGCTCGGTCAGCCAGTCGGAAGCCGAGGCATTGGCGTCGATCATCCAGCTGCCGATATCGGCAAACGGCCAGGCCGGCGCCTTGCCCGGCGTGGGCAGGTAGCGGCCGGTGGTGACGTGCGAGAACTTGTACTCGGTGGTGACTGCCTCACGCCCGTGATCGGCTGCTTCATTGTCGTAGTCGGGGATCTGATAAGGCATGGTCATGGGCGAGGCATCCAGCAGGGAACGGAAAGAAAAAGCATCAAAGCGCGCACCATGCCGCGAGCGCGGCATGGGCGTCATCACCGGGTCGGCGGGTGCGGTCCGCCAGCAACGCGGCGACTTCGGGGAAGGTAGGAATGCTCGACTGCGCGCCCAGCCGGGTGCAGGTCAGCGCCGAAGCGGCACTGGCCATCAGCAGGGCATCTTGCAGCCGGGAATTGCGGGCCAGCGATGCGATCAACGCGCCGCAGAAGGTGTCGCCGGCAGCGGTGGTATCCAGCGGCTCGATCCGGAATGCCGGTTGCAGCAGGATCTGCCCGTCCACGCGTGCCAGGCACCCCCGTGACCCCAGCGTCACGATCACGCATGGCACGTCCACGCGCGCCAGCCCGGTGGCCAGAGCCGGAGGGTTGCCGGCTACCACCGCCAGTTCGCCCTCGTTGACGATCAGCATGTCCAGCAGCGCCAGCAGCGCATCGGGCAGCGGTTGCGCGGGGGCCGCATTGAGCGCGACCTTGACCCCGGCCGCACGCGCGGCGCGTGCATAGGCGGTGACCGTGTCCAACGGTGTCTCCAGCTGGAGCAGCAGCCAGCCGATGCCGTCCAGCGCTGGCAGGTGTTCGGCGCGCAGTGCCATGTTGGCGCCGGGCGCGACGGTGATCGCGTTCTCGGCGTCGTCGGACAGACAGATGAAGGCGGTGCCGGTTGGCAATGCAGCGTCACGCACGGTGTGCAGCAGCACGCCGGCGTCATGCAGCGAAGCTTCAATCGGCCTGGCGAAGTCGTCCTGGCCCAGGGCGAGCAGCATCTGCGTGGCGGTGCCACCGGCGCGCGCGCAGGCCACCGCCTGATTGGCACCCTTGCCGCCAGGGAAGGTGCCGAACTCCCGGCCGAGCACGGTTTCACCCGGGGCCGGCACGTGCGAGGCACGTACGACGAAATCGAGATTGGCCGAACCGGCGACGAGCACAGTGCGGGGCTGGACCTGGGTCATGGGTGTATCGCCTCATCGACGAGGTTGTAGAACCGGGTACTGATGCGCGGCAGATCCTGTGCGCCGCCGGGGAGGTGCTGCAGCATCAGGATCGCGACCAGTTTTTTGCCCGGGTCGATCGTGTAATAGGTCGAGGCGGCACCGGACCAGCCGAACGCGCCGGGCGCGGCGGTGCGGCCTTTCAATGCCGGATCCAACAGCACCGAGCCGCCCAGACCGAAGCCCTCGGCATCGCTGAATTCGGTGACCGGCTTGGGCAGCGCGGTGTGCACCAGCTGGTTCTGCAGCATCAGCGCCACGGTATCGGCGCGGAGCAGGCGCACGCCCTGAAGCTCGCCGCCATCGAGCAGCATCTGCGCGAAACGGCCGTAGTCATCGGCGGTGGAGTACAGCCCGCCGGCGCCGCTGCGATAGGGCCGCAATGCGGTGCCGGGTGCACGTGCATGCGTTTCATCGGCCAGCACCAGGGTGGCGTCATCGCCCATCGTGGTCAGCTCGACCACCCGCGCGCGCTGTGCCAGCGGCACTTCAAAGCCGGTATCGAGCATGCCCAGCGGGGTGAAGATGCGTTGTTGCAGGAACTGCTCGAAGGGCATACCGGCGACTACTTCCACCAGCCGCGACAGGGTCTCGGTGGAGGTGCTGTCGTAGCGGAAGCGGGTGCCGGGTTCGGCGGCCAGTGGCACCTGGCTCAAGCGTGCGGCGTACTCGGCCAGCGTGTCCACCTCGCGCACCCGGTGCTGTTCCAGCAGCTGCGTCACCGCTTCGAACCCCTCGCCGCCAGCGGCGAAGCCGGCGGTGTGGGTGAGCAGATGACGCACGGTGAGCGTGCGGGTTGCCGGGCGCAATTGTGGGGCGGCGGCGCTGCCGCCGGTGAACAGCTGCAGCTTGGAAAATTCGGGGAGGTGACGTGCCACCGGATCATCCAGACCCAGCTTGCCCTCGTCCATCAACATCAGTGCCGCGACCGAGGCTACGGTCTTGGTCATCGAATAGATGCGGAAGATACTGTCGCGGCGCATCGGCCGGGTATGTGCCAGATCCTGCCAGCCATAGCTGGCGGCATGCACGGTCTTTCCATTGTGCAGGATCAGTGCGACCGCGCCGGGATAGCCGCGCTCGGCAGTTGCATCGCGCAGGAAGTCGTCGATTGCCGGCAGCGCTGGTGCCGCTGTCAGGGCCACCGGTGCCACTGGCAGCGCGGCGTGGCTGGGCGCGGTGGAGCAGGCCACCAGCGGAAATCCCGTCAAACAGAGCACGGCGCCCAGGGCCAGGCCCCGGACGCCGCGGTACAGCCACACCGCGTCACGCCGGGCACGGGGGCGGGCATGATCGCGATGTCGGAGGCATACGCCCCGGGCTGTGAGGTCGCTCATCAGAAGTTGATGTTATGCGACAGGGAGAACACGCGACCGCGACCGGCCATCCAGTCGTCGTTGCTGTTGCTGGCCTCGGAGGTGGTGAGGATGTACTGCTTGTTGAGCAGGTTCTCCACGCCCAGGGTCAGCTTGCCGAAGCGGCCGGTGTCGTAGTTCACGCTCACATCGAGCAGGGTGCGCCCGGAGGTGTGTTCGGCGCCGCTCTTGCCCTGGTTGAGGGTGCGCGAGAGCAGGGTCATCGCGCCCAGGTTCAGATCAACCTGCGGTGCCAGGCGCCAGAACAGGTTCACACCGATCTTGTCCGGACTGACATCGTTGGCGCCCATGCGCTTGTCCAGCGGCCCGTTCTTGGTGAACCAGGTCTTGCCGACGATGTGCGAGTACATCGCATTGACCTTCAGGTCATCGCTGAAGTCGTAGCTGCCGCTGAACTCGATGCCGTTGATCTTGACCGGGCCGCGGTTCATGACGAAATCGCCGGTGACCGGATCGGTGCTCAGCGACACACCGAAGTCCGAGTCGCTGCGGTAGTAGGAGCCACTGAATGTGGCGTTGCCGGTGCGCCAGTTGAAGCCGATTTCCCGGTTCTCGACGATGATCGCCTGCAGATCGAGGATGCCGCTGACGCTCTGGCCCGGCTTGTTGATGTTGCGCAGCGGGATGCCGACGTTGGGCAGGCTGAAGCCTTCCGAGTAGGAGGCATAGGCCGACAGTTCGTCGGTGAAGCGATAGACCACACCGAGGTTGGGCAGGTCGGTCTTGTAGTCCAGCTTGCCGCCTTCCACGAACACGCGCTTGTTGTAGTAGGTGGTGGTGTAGCTGTCCACGCTCAACTCGCCGTCTTCCTGACGCAGGCCGCCGCTGACCGTCAGCGGGCCGATATCCCACGACAGCTGGGCATACGGCGCGGTGCTGGTGTACTCCATCGGCGGTACCCACACGCGCTGGGTCAGCGCCAGACGCTGGTCGGTGAGGTCCTTGACCACGTCCACACCGGCACGCAGTTCCAGCCCTTCAACGCCGAACAGCTCGCCACGGGTCCACGAGGTGCGCACGCCGCGCTTTTCCGAATTGACTTCGGACTGGTCGACCAGCTGGCCGAGCGGTGCGAACAGCGGGTCCTGCTTGTCCGAACCGTTCTCGGCCGGATAGCGCATCGCCTGATCGGCGCGGTAGGCGTCGGCGAGCAGGGTGCCGCCGAAGAAATCGGCGTGGCTGTAGGACAGCGAGAACTGGTTGAAATTGTTGAACTCGGTCTTGGCGCCCAGCGGGGTGCCGGCGATCGAGGTCGAGGTGATGTTGTTGGCACGGTCACCGTTGATGCCCGTGTAGTTGCCCTTGCCGGTCAGATTGAAGCGGCTGAGCGTGGCCTGCAGGCGCTGCATGTCCGCTTCGCCGAAGTTGGTGCCCACTTTCAGGAACAGGTTCTTCGACTCGGAGTCGTTGATGGTGCCTGAGCCGCGCATGCCGATCTTGCGGCCCTTGGCGTCATAGGCCATGCCACGGTCCACGAACGAGGTGGACAGCAGCAGGTCGTAGGCGTCCTCCTTGTGGCCGAAGGTCAGGCCAACCTTCCAGCCCTCACTGTCGTCGCGACCCTGGCTGCTGTAGCGGGTGCTGACGTTGGTGTGGCTGCCTTCTTCCGGTGTCTTGGAAATGTAGTTGATGATGCCGCCCGCCGCGCCCACGCCTTCCGCCGCGGAGGGGCCGTTGACCACCTCGATGCGGCCGATCACGCCCAGGTCGGTGAAGCTGCCGGCACGGTTGGTCTCACGCAGCGGCGAGGTTTGTGGAATGCCGTCGAACAGGCGCAGCGCGATGCGGCCGCGCAGGGTTTCACCGGAGTTGGTCAGTGCCTGGGTCGATTCGGAGTAGCCGGGAATCGTGCGCGTCAGTACCGCGGTGGCGTCCTCGGTCAGACTCAGCGAATTGTTCAACTCCTGCAGGCTGATGATGCTGACTGCGCCCGGGATGCGGTCCACCGCCTTGGGCGCACGGGTGCCGGTGACAATGACGTTGTCCAGCGTGGTGGCGCTGGGTTTGTCGCGATCTGCCACTGTGGTGTCCTGTGCGTGTGCGTTTGCCGACAGCAGCAAGGCCAGGGTGATGCTCGATGACAACAGGTTCTTCATGGTGCGCTCTCTCTCCAAAACGCGGTGGTGGTGCGGCTGGCGCCAACGGGGCGCGCGAAAAAAAAGCGCCACCAAAGCGGCGGCGCTCTATGCATCAAGCCTCTGTCAGAACTTGATGGTATGGCTCAGAGAAACCATCCGGCCACGGCCGGAGAAGTAGTTCTGCCAGCCCGGCAGCTGCGACCAGGTCAGCACGTACTGCTTGTCGAACAGGTTCTCGATGCCTACAGACAGCTGGCCATAGCGGCCGGTGTCGTAGTTCACGCTGAGATCCCACAGCGCATAGCCGTAGGTGCTCTCTTCGTTCTCATAGACATCGCCGTTGGTCGGATTGGTGAAGGTCTCACGGAGGTCGCGGCTGAAGGTTTTGCTCACGCCCAGCGTGGCGTTGAGGTTGTCGGCCGGGGTCCAGGTCAGCGAGGCGTTCACCTTGTCCGGTGAGATGTCCAGGATGCCCATTTCCTTCACCAGGCCCGAACCTGCGTAGTACTGGGTCTGGCCACGGATGCGCGAGTACAGGAAGGTGGCCTTCCACTGGTCGTTGAACGTCCAGGCGCTGTTGAGCTCGATGCCTTCGATCTCCACCGGAGCACGGGTGAGGATGAAGTCTTCGGTGACCTTGTCGATGGTCAAGGTGGAGCCGAAGTCGGAGGTCGAGCGGTACGCCGACGCGCCGACCTGGCCCTTGGCGCCACGCCAGTTGAAGCCGATTTCCTTGTTCTCGGTGATCAACGGCTGCAGGTCGGCGATACAGGACACGGCCTTGCATGGGCTGTTGGCCTGGATGTTACGCAGCGGAATACCGACGTTGGCAATGCCAAAGCCCTCCGAGTACGACGCGAACACCGACCACTCATCACTGATGCGCCAGATCGCACCGAAGTTGGGCATGTTGGCCTTGTAATCCATCTTGCCGCCCTGCACACGGGTATTGTCGCGGAAGGCCACGGTCGTGTAGCTGTCGATCTCGAGCTCGCCGTCTTCGCGGCGGATGCCCGCATCCAGCGTCACCGGACCGATGTCCCAGCTCAGCTGGGCATAGGGGGCGAGGCTGGTGTACTTCATCGGCGGCACCCACAGGCGGTTGGTCAGTGCCAGGCGCTGTTCAGCGGTGTCTTCCACCAGATCCAGGCCGGCGCGCAGGCGCAGCCCCTCCACCTTGAACAGGTCGTTGTAGGCGTAGCCGAAGCGCAGCCCCTTCTTCTCGCTGTTGATCTCGGACTGGTCCCAGATACGCTCGGCTTCCGGTGGCGCCGGCTTGACCAGCTGGCGATCCGAACCGTTCTCAGGCACGTAGCGCATGGCCTGCTGCGCCCAATAGGCGTCCACGCTCAGGTCGCCACCGAAGAAGTCGGCGTTGGTGTACTTGGCCGCGAACTGTTCGAAATCATTGAACTCGGCCAGTGACCCGGCGATGGAGCCCTTCACGGCGGTGTTGGTGGACGGCACCGGACATTCGACCGGATCGAAACGGCAGCCTTCCTCCGGTTTGTAGTTGTGCTTACCGCCGATATGGAAGTTGCTGTAGCTTGCCTGGATGCGCTGCATCTGGCCTTCGCCGAAGTTGTAGCCGCCCTTCATGAACAGGTTCTTGCTGTACGAATCGGACAGCGAGCCGGAGGTGTTCAGGCCAACCCGGCGCCCGTCGCCGTCGTAAGCCACGCCGCGGTCGATGTAGGCACCGCTGACCAGGAAGTCGGCTGCATCACCCTTGTAGGTATGCATGATGCCGATCTTGGACTGTGCGCTGTCATCCTTGAACTGGGTGCCGTAGCGCGTGCTCACGGTGGTCTCGTGGCCGTCCACGTCCGGATTCTTCGAGAGGTAGTTGATCACGCCACCGGCACCACCGATGCCCTCGGCGGCCGAGGGGCCATTGATGACTTCGATCCGGCCGATGACGCCCATGTCGGTGAATGTGCCGTTGCGGTTGCCCTCGCGCAGCGGCGAGCCCTGTGGCACGCCATCGAACAGGCGCAGCGCGATGCGGCCGCGCAGGGTCTCACCGGAGTTGCTCATCGCCTGCGAGGATTCGGAATAGCCCGGCACCATGCGTGCGAGCACCGCAGTGGCGTCTTCGGTCAGGTTGAGGGTGCGCTGTACTTGTTCGGGGGTCACCAGGGTGACCGCGCCGGGGACCTTGTCGATCGCAACAGGAGTGCGGGTACCGGTGACGATGACCTGGTCGAGGTCGGTGGCGTTCTTGTCCTGCGCCTGGGCAGGACTCATCACGCATGCGAGCAGTGCCGCACTGATGGCTGCGGAAAGTGGCTTGATCATTGATTTCTCCCCCGTTGGAAAAAAACAGCGGGGACAATTGGGGATTGTCAGCGCCGAATGGTTTGCATGGACGCAAGCGTCCAGGTCGCCGACCCGTGTGTACGTCCCTCCCAGGGCGCTGCAAGCACAACCGGCAATACGCGTGAGACTAGAGCCGGCCCCAGGGTGATAGAACCGAGGCTATCTATGTTCATTCCCTAGGGTTTGTTGCTTATCGCCCCCTGCGCACAGGCGCAGGACCGCTGTTTCAGCGCTGACGCTCGTTCAACGCGGCGCGGGCTTCTTCCAGCAACACGTTGACCAACCGGATCCGCACCGAAGATCGCGACCAGGCCACGCCGATCCGGCGCGGTTCGCTGGGCAGCGGCAAAGGGATGCGCACGACATTGAGCCCTTCGGGCCACGGTCTGGCCCAGTCCGGAACCAGCGATACGCCAAGGCCCCGGTCCACCATCACCGCGATGGCGTTCAAGGCGTTGAGCTCGAAACGCTCGCGCGGCACGATCCCTGCCTGGCGCAGATACTCGTCGGCCTGCCGGCCACCCCATTCATGACGGTCGTAGCGTATCAGTGGCTGCTCGCAGAGCAATTCGTGTGGGTCGCGCCCGGCAAAACGGGCTGGCGCCAGTACCACCAGTGGTTCCTCACGCAGCAGCTGCCAGTTGCAGGTCTTGGGCAGCGGAAAGGGTGCCTGCATCACCATCGCCGCATCCACGTCGCCGCCTTCCACCGCGCGGTACAGGTCCGCCGAATAGCCGGGTTTGATGAAGACGTTGATCTGGGGGAATGTGGCCACCATCCGCGACAGGATGTCCGGCAGCAGTCCGGCCAGTGCGGTGGGGCACGCGCCCAAACGCAATTCGCCTGCCAGATCGTTCTCGTTCGCCACGCTGCGCAGGTCGGCGACGTTGCGCAGCAGGTCGCGCGCGCGCTGCAATATGCGCGCGCCTTCTTCGGTCACGCTCACCGTACGTCCGGCGCGGGCGATCAGCGGCACGCCCAGTTCGCGTTCCAAGGTGCGAATCTGCTGGGCCACGGCGGCTGGCGTGATGTGCAGCAAACGTGCGGCGGCGGCCATCGAGCCACGATCGACCACGGTGACGAATGTATTGAGGAACTGGGTTTCCACGATCTACCTCTCAGCTGCCAAGCACGCTACATCAGCCGACCAGCCGGTGCGATGGACCAAGGTCATGGTTCAACGCCCAGAGGTCGTTATGCCGTGTCCTGTTTGTAGATGGTCAGACCCTTCAGCGAGGCTGCCGGCGGTGGGAAGAAGAGGCTGGCCAGATAGCCGATAACGATGCACAGCAGGATGGAGATGGCCAGATAGAAGTACGGATGGACCAGACTCATCGACCAGAAAATCAGGGTGATGAGAATGCTGCCGGCTACGCCGATCGCCACGCCCTGCCAGTTTGCACGGCGGGTGAACATGCCCAGCGTGTAGGCACCGGCGAAACCGCCGCCGAGCAGTCCCGCCAGTTCGATGGAAACATCGAACAGCGAATGGATGTCATACCTGCTCATCACCAGTGCGATACCGATGGCGATCAAACCCACCAGCACCCCGATCCACTCGGCAAACCGGACGCTCTGCTTGGGAGTCGGATTCTTTTTAAGCCTCTCGTAGAAATCGACAGAGGCCAGTGTGGAGACACTGTTGATGATGCTCGACAGCGTGGACATCGCGGCGGCGAAGATACCGGCGATGATCAGTCCGGTCACCCCCATCGGCAGTTCGGCCGCAATGAACAGCGGAAACGTGGCATCAATCGGCAGGAGGGGATTGAGTCGTTCCGGATTGTTCTTGTAATACACCCACAAAGCGGTGCCAATGCCGTAGAAAACAAAGCCCCCGGGAATCATCATCGCCGCGAACGTCCAGATGGAACGTCCGGCTTCCTTGTCGGACTTGGTCGACAGCACGCGCTGCATCAACACCTGGTCTTTGGGGAACGTCAGCACCACGTCGAACACGACCAGGAAGATGAAGCCCCAGACCGTGGCTTTGGTCAGATCGAAGCTGAAATCGAACAGCTGGGTCTTGTTTTCGGCCATGGCCGTGGACAGGAACTCCGGCATGCCGCCGTTGATCTGCTGGATGATGAAGCCGATGGCGAAGATGGCGCCGCCGAACATCACGAACACCTGCACGAAGTCGGTCCAGATCACCGCTTTCATGCCACCCATCGTGGTGTAGATGATGGTGAACACCCCCATCAGCAGGATGCTCCAGACCACATCAATACCGGTGATGGTGGAGATCGCCAGCGCCGGCAGAAACAGGATCACACTCATCCGGCTGCCGATCTGCATGACGATGCACAGCCCGCTGGCCAGCATGCGGATGGTCGGATGGAAGCGGGTTTCCAGATAGGAAAAGACGCTCATCAGATCAAGGCGGCGCAACAGTGGCACGATCCAGATCGCCACGAACATCAGGCCCAGAACGGCGATCAGGTTGTTGGTCATGTACTGCCAGTTCGTCTCGAAAGCCTTGGCAGGAATGGCGATGAAGCTGATGGAGCTTGTGTTGGTGGCATACAGGCTGATGCCGGCGGCCCAGAAAGGAATGCTGCGACCGCCGACGAAAAAGTCGGAGGTGCTGCCATGTTTTTCCTGGAAATAGAACCAGGCGCCGATGCCGAGCATCGCTGCCAGATAGACGATGATCACTGCCCAGTCGAGCCAGCGCAGCAGGTGTTTGCTGCTTTCTATCTGTGCGTACTGGAATTGACTGCCGCCAGCGCCGGTGCTGGCCCACAGCAGGCCATTGCCCCAGCTGGTGATCGCCTGCGGTGCGGCAATGGTGGGTGCATCTTCGAGCGTGTTCCAGGCACTGGTGATCGAGTGGAAGGTCCGGGCCTGGATCTTCCCGCCTGGAGTTTTCACCAGCATCAGCATATGGGCCTGGCCCAGGGCGCGCATCGATCCGTCGATGAGCTTGCCTTGCAGCGGTGGCATCGACTGCCAGCCGTCTTCAGTGGACCAGCGCCATAACTGGTCGTTTTCCTGTGAACCACCCACCACGGCATACAACCTGCCTTTCTGGGCCTGCAGCGCGCTGGGTGTGCCGGTTTGCGGCCAGACGGTCTGCGGCTGCCAGGCGCTGGTGGCAGAGGCTGCAAGGCTGCGGCTGTACAGACGGGTAGCGCCCGTATCGTCATTGCCGCTCAGGTACAGCGTATCGCCCAGCACGGTGGCATGGGTCGAGGTCAATGCCAGCGGCAGTGGCACCGCACTGCCCTTCTTCAGATCGTTCTTTTGCAGCTGGAGTGGCTGCAGGCGATCGCTGGTGCCTGCGGCGCTGCCTTCCAGCAGATAGGCCCGTCCGCCTGCGGCTATGGCCCCGTGTACCGTTGCATCGATCTTGCCCGTCAGCAGTTCCCAGGCCTTGTTGTCGGCGCGCAGTGCCCATGCCTGACCTTTGCCGAGCGCCACGGTACGGCCATCGATGCTGAGCAGTTCCTCCGGGGCGACATTCCCCGGCAACGGCGGCAGGGTGCCGGCGCTTACCGTAGTCAGGCTCTCGGCTGCCACGGTACTGCTGACCATGAACAGCATGGTGATGGCGATCATGCGCAGCGGGTGTGCGCAGTATCGGAGCAGGGTGGGGACGAAAGCGCAGGCCGCGGATCTGGACATGGAAGGACCGGGTAAAAGGTGGGCGGGTCCGGACAGGGCCGCCGCACGATAGGCAGAAGGAATTCGAACGTCGACGGAAGCGATCTAGATTGAGACGGGGCGCGCTGCGGCAAGCAATGCTTCGGCGCGACGCAGAAAAGGCAGGTCGATCATCCGGCCTTCGAACAGGAATGCGCCGCGGCCGCTGTCACTGGCCTTGGCCGCCGCGGCCACAATCCGCTCTGCCTCTTCGATCAGCGCCTGGGGAACGCGGAAGATATCGTTCGCCAATGCCACCTGGCTGGGATGGATGCAGCTTTTGCCGATAAAGCCCAGCCTTTGCGCCATCTTTGCTTCGATACGGAAACCCTCACTGTCGGCCACATCTGGCCAGGCGCCATCGCAGGCGAACACACCCGCTTCGGCGGCGGCCATCTTCAATACGGAGAGGGTGAAGTGCACGTTGGCTGGATCGCGCGCAATGCCGTTGGGCGCGAACATGTCACCTAGACCGAGCTGCAGGCCGGCCACGCGCGAATGCGCCGTGGCCAGCTCAGCGGCCAGGCGCAGGCCACGCGGGGTTTCAATATTGAGCAGCAGGCCGATCGGCCGGGTGACGCCGTTGGCGATCTCGGCCTGGTCCAGCGCGGCAGCGATGTGGCGAACCTGCGCGGCCGATTCAATCTTGGGTACGTTCAGCAGCCACAGGCCGGGCACAGCCACGGCGGCAAGATCGGCGGCGAAGTGCGGGCTGTCACTGCCATTGGTGCGGACGATGAGACGCTTGCCGGTGGCGGTGATGTCGGTGCGGGCGAGGAAGCTGGCCACCTCTTCACGCGCGGCCTGCTTTCCCGCCTCGGGTACCGAATCTTCCAGATCAAAGGACAAGGCGTCGGCCGGGCCGGCCATCGCCTTGTCGAACAGTTCCGGACGTGCGCCGGGTACAAACAGCTTGCTACGCATGGCTTCCCCTCATCTCCACGGGCAGTCTGCGCGAATCGGAACGCTGAAAAAGTGTATTCCCCAATATTCACTAGATAGGCTTTGTTGCCATTTGCAGGGGAACTGTCCTCCCTTTGCGAGGGCGCCGGATTAGAATCACCGCCATGAAAATCGCTTCGTGGAACGTCAATTCGCTCAACGTCCGCCTGCCGCATCTGGAGCAGTGGCTGGCCGGCTTCGCCCCCGACGTGGTCGGCATCCAGGAAACCAAGCTGGAGGACCACAAATTCCCGGACACACGCCTGCTCGAACTGGGCTACCGCAACGTGTTCGCCGGGCAGAAGACCTACAACGGTGTCGCGCTGCTGGCGCGGCAACCGATCGAGGACGTGCAGATCGGCATTCTCGGCTTCGAAGACGAGCAGAAGCGGGTGATCGCCGGCACGGTCGATGGCGTGCGCATCATCAACCTGTATGTGGTCAACGGCCAGGATATCGGCACCGACAAGTACGCCTACAAGCTGCGCTGGCTGGAGGCGGTGCACGACTGGATTGCCGCCGAGCTGCAGAAGTATCCGCAGCTGGTGGTGCTGGGCGATTTCAACATCGCCCCGGACGCGCGCGACGTGCACGACCCGGCCGTGTGGAACGAGGAGCACATTCTCACCTCGGCGGCGGAGCGTGGCGCACTGGAGAAATTGCTGGCCCTGGGGCTGTACGACGCGTTCCGGCTGCACAACGACGCCGCCGGTGTGTTCAGCTGGTGGGACTACCGTGCGGCCGGCTTCCGCCGCGATCTGGGCCTGCGCATCGACCTGACCCTGGTGTCCGAGGCGCTCAAGTCGCGTGCGGTGGCCGCGGGCATCGACCGCGAGCCACGCACCTGGGAGCGCCCCAGCGACCATGCCCCGGCGTGGGTGCAACTGGGCTGACGGCTGCAGCCCTGGCCGGAGTGGGGCGGTTCGCGCCGGCAATCAGGCACGGCCCGGCTGTTGCCAGTCGAGCCGTGCCGATCCGTGATTGCGCACCGGGCTCAGCGCACGCTTTTGCGGGTGAACAGGTTGACGATGGCCAGCAGAATTACCGCCCCCACCAGTGACAACAGGAACGAGCGCAGCGTGATGGCCGCATTGATGCTGCCGCCGCTGAAGAAGAAGCCGGCAATCATCGCGCCGATAATGCCCACGACAATGTTCAGAAGGATGCCCTGCTGTGCATCGCGGCGCATGATGAGACTGGCCAGCCAGCCCACGACGCCACCGACGATCAACCAGATGATGAGGCCCATGCCTGATTCTCCCTGCCTAAAAGCACCTGTGCCGGTGCGGGGCCTACAGTCAACGCGCGGCGCCGTGAAAACCTTGTCGACCCCTGCCCGGTTCCATTCAGCATGAACCGGGGGCCATGGCCGTCCTGGCGGTTCGAACCGGTGCAGGTGTGGATGCTGCCGCATACCCCCGGCACCCGCGGCGAGCCGCAGGCACGTGAGGTGCTGGCGGCCGAACTGGGTATGACGCCGCAGGCGCTGCCGCTGACCCGCGATGAGCGCGGCCGGCCTTGGCTGATCGGCGCGCTGGACCATTACGGCACCGGCTGGAGCCACAGCGGCGGGCATCTGCTGGTGGCGCTGGGCAAGGGCGCGCGGCTGGGCGTGGATCTGGAGCAGCAGCGCCCGCGCCGGCAGATGCGCGAGGTGATCGGCCGCTTCTTCCATCCCGATGAGATCGCATGGCTGCTGGGACTGGATGACGCCGACTGCGAGCACTGGTTCTTCCGCGTGTGGTGCGCCAAGGAGGCGCTGCTCAAGGCGCACGGGCATGGCATCTCCTTCGGCCTGCACAAGTTGCAGTTCGCGCCGACGGCCGCCGGCGCGCTGGTGCTGGCCTGGTGCGATCCGGGGCTGGGCCAGGCCCGCCACTGGCGCCTGCACGAGTGGCAGGCCACGGCGGACTTTCGCGCGGCGCTGGCGTGGTATCCGCTGTGAGGCCGGGCGTCGTGGGCGCGGGCGCCGGTCGTACGGCGCGGACAGGGTGCCGGCAGGTCGTGGAACCTCCTGGTTCGGGGCCTTATTTTACTGTCAGCCAGGCGGGAGGCGGCGGAAGCGGCATCGGGCCTGCGATAATTCGCCCATGAATGACATCTCCCTTCCGCCGGAAGTCGCCACCGATCTGGCGCGCGGCCTGCAGGCCATGGGTCTGGACACCGCACTGGCCACGCCGCTGCTGGCCTACCTGGCCCTGCTGGTGCGCTGGAACCGCACCTACAATCTCACTGCCATCCGCGACCCACGCGAAATGGTGACCCGCCACCTGCTCGATTCGCTGGCGATGGCCTCGCATGTCGATTCCGGCAGTCTGGCCGATCTGGGAACCGGCCCGGGCTTGCCGGGCATCCCGCTGGCCATCACCCACCCGCAGCTGCAGGTCACGCTGGTGGAGAGCAACGGCAAGAAGGCCCGCTTCCTGCGCGAGGCGGTGCGCAAGCTGGGACTGGGCAACGCGCGGGTGGCCGAATCCCGGGCCGAGGCGCTGGAGGAGCCGGGCGCCTACGACAACCTTACCGCCCGCGCCATGGATACCCTGGCCGGCATCATCGCCGTCGGTGGCCACCTGCTGCGACCGGGAGGGCAGCTGCTGGCGATGAAAGGCGTCTACCCGCACGAGGAAATCGCGCAGTTGCCGGCCGATTGGCAGGTGTTGGAAGTGCGTCCGCTGCAGGTACCCGGGCTGGTGGGCGACCGCCATCTGGTAGTGGTCCAGCGCCGCTGAGACCGTCATCACGCTTCCGCCGCAGCGTTCCGAGGGCGCGGTCAGCGGTGCCGACGGGCCCCGTTTGCCGGTGGTTGCCGGCGCGCGGGTGCGCGCGCCGATTTCCGCCTGCGCGCCGCTAGCCGCATAATGCCCAGTCCCAACCCGCCTACGAGGCTCTCCTGCATGGCTCGCATCATCGCCATCGCCAACCAGAAAGGCGGCGTCGGCAAGACCACCACGGCCGTCAATCTGGCTGCTTCCCTTGCCGCCGCACCCAAGCGCGTGCTGCTGGTCGACCTGGATTCGCAGGGCAATGCGACCATGGGCAGTGGCGTGGACAAGCGTGAGGTCGCCGCGTCCACCTGCGATCTGCTGCTGGGCGAGATCAGTGCTGCCGACGTGCGGGTGAAGACCCCGGAAGGCTTCGACCTGCTGCCGGGCAACATCGACCTGACCGCGGCCGAAATCCAGATGATGAACCAGAGCGAGCGCGAGCAGCGGCTCAAGCGCGCCCTGGCACCGATCCGCGAGGAATACGACTACATCCTGATCGACTGCCCGCCGGCGCTGTCGCTGCTCACGCTCAACGCGCTGGCCGCCGCCGATTCGGTGATCGTGCCGATGCAGTGCGAGTACTACGCGCTGGAAGGCCTGAGCGCGCTGGTGGAAACCATCGAGGCGCTGAAGATCAACCTGAACCCGGCGCTGGAGATCGAAGGCGTGCTGCGCACCATGTTCGATGTGCGCAACAACCTGGCCAACGCGGTGTCCGCGCAGCTGGTCGAATACTTCGGCGACCGCGTGTTCCGCACCATCGTGCCGCGCAACGTGCGCCTGGCCGAGGCCCCCAGCCATGGCCAGAGCATCGTCGGCTATGACCGCGGTTCGCGTGGCGGGGTGGCCTATCTGGGCCTGGCCGGCGAGATCATCCGCCGCAACACCGAACGCAAACCGGCCGTCCACGCCGCGGAGGCTGTCTGATGAGTACGGCGAAGAAGCGCGGTCTGGGCCGCGGGCTGGATGCGTTGCTGGGCCCGCGCGGCGCGGTGACACCGGTCTCTGTTGCCGCCGTGGCCGAGCCGCAGCCGGGGGAAGTGCTGCGCAAGCTGCCCATCGATGCCCTGCAGCCGGGCAAGTACCAGCCGCGTCGCGACATGGACGAAGGCAAGCTGGCCGAGCTGGCCGAGTCGATCACCGCCCAGGGCGTGATCCAGCCGATCCTGGTGCGCCAGATCGAGGGCGGCAAATACGAAATCATCGCCGGTGAACGCCGCTGGCGCGCCTCGCGCCTGGCCGGGCTGGACGAAGTGCCGGCGGTGGTACGCGAGCTGGAAGACCGCACCGTCATCGCGATGGCGCTGATCGAGAACATCCAGCGTGAAGACCTCAATCCGCTGGAAGAAGCCGAAGCGCTGGCACGGCTGGTCAGCGAGTTCTCGCTGACCCACGCCGAAGCGGCGCAGGCGGTGGGCCGCTCGCGCGCTTCGGTGTCCAACCTGCTGCGCCTGATCGATCTGCCGGTTGGGGTGCGCGTGCTGCTGGAAACCCGCCGCCTGGAAATGGGCCATGCCCGCGCGCTGCTGACGCTGGCGCCGGAACTGGCAACCAAACTGGCCCAGGACGCGGCCGATGAGGGCTGGTCGGTGCGCGAAGTCGAGCACCGCGCGCAGCAGTTCGCCGCCGGCAAGGTGCCGGGCGCGCGCAAGGCCAAGCCGGGTCCGAGCGCGCCGCAGGCCGACATCGCCTCGCTGGAGACCGAGCTGTCCGAATCGCTGGGCACCAAGGTGGCGATCGCCCACGGCCGCGGTGGCCGGGGCAAACTGGTCATCCATTACACCGATCTGGACACGCTCGATGGCGTGCTGGAACGGCTGCGCGTCCGCCAGCCGGGCTGACGTCATCCACTTTTCCGAGGTGCACCTACCGCAATGAACCCCACCAAGGTCGACCGCAATCATTTGCTGCGTCTGACCGACCTCCCGAATGTGGGGCCGGCCTGTGAAAAGGATCTCCGTCTGATCGGAATCCGGGTTCCCGCGCATCTGCGCGGGCGTGATCCTTACGACATGTACGCGCAGCTGTGCCTGAAAACCGGCGTGGAGCACGACCCCTGCGTGATCGACGTGTTCCTGTCGGTGGTGCGCTTCATGGCGGGCGAGGCGCCGCAGCCGTGGTGGGCCTTCAGCAAGGAGCGCAAGGCGGCGCTGGCCCGGGAGCCGCTCAGGCTATGAGCATCCTGGTCACCGGCGCGGCTGGCTTCATCGGTGCCTACACCTGCCAGGCGCTGGCTGCCCGTGGCGAGCGGGTGGTCGGGCTGGACAACTACAACGACTACTACGATCCGCAGCTCAAGCGTGACCGCGTGGCCGCGTTGTGTCCGCAGGTGGATATCCGCACGCTGGACCTCACCGATCGCGACGGCCTGGCCGCGCTGTTCGACGAGGTCCAGCCGACCCGGGTGGTCCATCTGGCCGCGCAGGCCGGGGTGCGCTACTCGCTGGAGAATCCGCACGCCTACGTTGACAGCAATCTGGTGGGCTTCGTCAATGTGCTGGAGCTGTGCCGCCATCGCGGCGTGCAGCACCTGCTGTATGCCTCCAGCAGCTCGGTCTATGGGGACTCGGCCACACCGCCGTTCTCCGAAGACCAGCGGGTGGACCGGCCGCGCTCGCTGTACGCGGCGACCAAGGCGGCCAATGAGCTGATGGCCTACACCTATGCCCAGCTGTACGGTCTGCCGGCCACCGGCCTGCGCTTTTTCACGGTGTATGGCCCGTGGGGCCGGCCGGACATGGCACCGCTGCTGTTCTCCCGGGCGGTACTGGCCGGGCGCAGCATCGAGGTCTTCAACGAGGGGCGCATGCGGCGTGACTTCACCCATGTGTCGGACATAGTGGCCGGCATCCTCGGGGCGCTGGCGCAGCCCTCGGCCGAACCCACGCCGCACCAGGTATTCAACCTGGGCAATCACACGCCGGTGGAACTGGAACATTTCATCGAGGTGATCGCCACCGCGGCCGGGCGCCCGGCGCACAAGATCTACCGGCCGATGCAGCCCGGCGACATGGTCGAAACCATGGCCGATACCCGCCGCGCCCACGCCGCGTTCGGTTACGCGCCGCGCACCCCGATCGAAACCGGGTTGCCACCGGTGGTGCAGTGGTGCCGCGAGTATTTCGGCAGCGCCGCCTGAGCCGGCGTTGCCGCGCCGGTACGGGTACGCGGGCGCCGTTTCGATGACAGCAGGCGCGGTCGAGGCGCACGGCAGGCATCTGGTTGAGCGCTGCCGCCGGGCGGACCGCTGGCCGGGTCGTCCTCAATTCGAATCGAGTAGCCCCGCCACTTTCCGGCTATGTTTTTCAGGGCTCCGGCCGGCGGGCTATCGTTCCACAGCGACCGGCCGGCGCCCAGGGGCGGGCGGGGGTGACCGGGGCTGCAGTTCCCTGGCCGGCACCGCATAACGCTGCTGGTTATAGGCCCAGCTGGGCCACAGCGCGTGGGCCAAGGTCAATCTGGCCAGCGCCGGATCCACCGCGGCAGGCGTCAGCGTCTCGCCCTCGCGCCGGTAGTGGAACTGCTCGGCCGGCTGTTGTGGCTGCAGGACCAGCAACTGCTCGCCCTGCAGATAGCCGTAGTTGTCGCCGTACTGCATGATCGCCCGGCCCGGCTGGCGCACGGTCAGGTCCACGCCCAGCATCGGATGGGTACTGCTGATGCCGATCAGTGACAGCAGTGTCGGCGGCAGGTCGATCTGGCTGACGATCTGCTCGTCGCGCCGCACCGGCACCCCGGGGCCGAGGATCAGCGCCGGGATGTGGAAGTGCTTGACCGGCACCAGGCTGGCGCCGAACACGCGTGAATCGTGGTCGGCCACTACCAGGAACACGGTGTTCTCCCAGTACGGCGACTGCCTGGCACGGGCGAAGAACTGGCCCAGCGCCCAGTCCGCGTAACGGGCGGTGTTCTCCACGCTGGCGGCCGGTGTGCTGGGCTGGATGCGCCCGGCCGGGTATTCCCACGGGCTGTGGTTGGAGACGCTGAAGGCCATCGTGAAGCGCGGCTGGCCGTCATCGTGCAGCAGGCGGTGATGCAGTTCGTTGAACATGTCCTCATCGGAGGCGCCCCACGAGCCGACGAAGCCGGGTTTGACCGCAAAGCGCGGGCGGTCGATGACCTCATCGAAACCGTTGCCGAGGAAGAATGCCTTCATGTTGTCGAAGTGCGCTTCGCCGCCGTAGAGGAAGCGCGAGCGGTAGTCGAACTGGCCGAGCAGGCCGGCCAGGCTGAAAAAGCCGCTCTGGCTGCGCGGCAGCTTCAGCACCGCTTCGGCCGGGGTGGGCAGGAAACCGGTGCTCAGCGCCTCCAGTCCGCGCACCGAGCGGGTGCCGGTGGCGTAGGCCCGTGCCAGCAGCCAGCCCTGTTCGGCCAACGCGTCGAACTGCGGTGACAGTTTCTGCCCGCCCAGCGTGCCGATGTACTGCGCGCCCAGGCTTTCCTCGACGATGACCACCAGGTTCAGCGGTTTGGCCGGTGCGGCACTGGCCTGCTGCCGGTGCACGCTGGGGTGCAGCGGATCCAGCGGTGGCCCGGTGATGCCGGCGGCCTCGCGCACCAGCTGGTGCATTTCCGGCTCGGGCATCGCGCCGTAGACCTGCGCGGCCGAGCGTTCGCCGGTCATGCCGCGGATGGCGTGCAGCACGTTGTACAGCGAGTTCAGCGGCAGCGCGTTGATCATCGCATCGTCACTGAAGGCCACTTTGGAAGCGTTGAGCGGACGGTGGTCCAGGGTGCCGCGCGCGGCCAGGAACAGCACCACAAAGGCGCTGGCGGTAGCCACCGCGCGCAGCCAGGGTTTCAGCGAAACCGCATCGCGCCTCGCCTGCAGCCAGCGGCATCCGGCCCAACCCAGCACCGCCAGGCCCAGCGTGGCCAGCAGCAGAACACCCTTGTAGCCCTGCCACAACATCGCCGAGACCTCCTGCGGGCTGTTGAGGTACTCCACGTACAGCCGGTTCGGGCGGGTGTCGTATTCCAGGAGGAACTGCGGCGTGGACACTTCCAGCAGCACGAACAGCAGCCACCACAGCCGGTACCACCCGCCGGTGATGCGGGTGGGCCAATCCCGGTGGCCGAGCCAGGGTGAGAGCAGGACCGGGACGGCGCAGACCATGGCCAGCAGGCTCAGATCGATGCGCCAGCCGCCGAACAGGATCGGCCACAGTCCACCGGCCGGCTGCACCCGCGGCCATAGCCACAGCGCCAGTCCGAGCCGGCACAGGGTCAGGAAAACCAGGGTGAGCAGCAGGAAACGCCAGGTGAGCTTACGCAACGCCGAGATCCGTTGAAGGTGGTGCACAACACGCCTGAAGTCCCTTCATCGCACCGCCCGGGAAACCTCCCGGGCCGGCTGTCATGGGCGTCGCATAACCGGGAAATATTACTCTGAATACGCGCCTCGCCCCTGCCCTCCACTGCCGCCGCGGACGTGGCACCGGTGAGGCCGGGTGGCCGGGTGGCCGGGTGAGTTCACACATGTTTCCGACATCGTCGCCGCTATCTTCCCGCGGTTGTCACCTCCGGCGGCCACCCTCGGTGCTTGGCTGCGCTACAGCCGCCGTCCCCGTCGCGCCGTCGGCGTGGCAGTATCTGGCCGTCGGGTGTTCCGCTGCCAGGGCGCTGCGCCTGCTCTGGATCGCGCGCCTGATTTCACGCTGTGCTAAGTCGGGCCCGGGAGAATGCCTGTTCCGTTTCCTTAATACGCATGCCCCATCACCCTGCCTGCCTTACGGATCCTGTAATGAATCACCCCGCGCTTTCCGTGGTTGTTCCCGTTTTCAACGAGCGTGACAACGTCGCCTCGCTGGTCAGTGAAATCACCGCCGCGCTGCGCGGGCGGCTGGCGTTCGAGATCGTCTACGTCGATGACCATTCCAGCGATGACACGTTGCAGCAGCTGCAGGCGCTGAAGGCCGACAATCCCGAGCTGCGGGTGCTGCACCACGTCAGCCAGAGCGGGCAGAGCACCGCGGTGCGGACCGGGGTGAAGGCGGCGCGGGCGCCGTGGATCGCCACCCTCGACGGTGACGGCCAGAACGACCCGGCCGATATCCCCCGACTGCTGGCCGAGCGGGATACCGCCCCGGCCACGGTGAAACTGTTCGCCGGTTGGCGCGTCAACCGCCAGGACAGCGGCTCCAAGCGCTGGGCCAGCCGATGGGCCAATGCGATCCGTGCGCGCATGCTGCGTGATGACACCCCCGATACCGGTTGCGGCATCAAGCTGTTCGAGCGGGAGGCCTTCCTCGAACTGCCGTATTTCGATCACATGCACCGCTATCTGCCGGCGCTGATGCAGCGCGCCGGCTGGAAGACGGTCAGCGTGCCGGTCAACCATCGCCATCGCACCGCCGGGGTGTCCAAGTACAACAACCTGGGCCGCGCGCTGGTCGGCATCCGCGATCTCCGTGGCGTGGCCTGGCTGATCGCGCGCTCCCGGCGCACCGCAGTGGAAGAGGTCTGAGCATGGAGTTCATGAACCAGCCGCTGGTCTGGCTGGAGTGGACCGGCGTGCACATGTCGCCGTGGAAGCTGATCGGGTTGACCGGGGCGCTGATGTTCGGCGGCCGCTGGCTGGTGCAGTTCACGGCCTCGCGCCGCGCCGGCAAGCCGGTGATCCCGCGCCTGTTCTGGTACATGAGCGTGCTGGGCAGCCTGATGACGCTGAGCTATTTCCTGTTTTCCGCCAAGCAGGACGCGGTGGGGGTGATCCAGAACCTGTTCCCGGCGTTCACCGCGCTCTACAGTCTGCGGCTGGATATCCGCCATCACGGCTGGAAGCGGGACAGGGCCGGCGACTGACGCGGATGGGGCGGTCCGCCGGCCGGAGGGTGCGGGCAGGACTTTCGAACCATGTCAGGCAGCGGCCTGCGATGCCATGATCGGTGCTCGCAATCCGGGAATCCGCTGCTCGTGAAAACCTCGCTCTCCGTCGCTCTGCTGCTCGCCCTGTCACTGCCCACCGCGCTGCAGGCCGCACCGGCCAAATCCGCGGCGCCGGCCACCTTGGCCGCGTACAGCGCCGATGAGCAGTTCAAGGCGATCTACGAGAAGGAATGGGCCTGGCGTCAGGCCGGCGGTGGCGAGGCCAGCGAGGACGGTGATGCCCCGGCCAATGCCACCCGGCTGCCCGATGTGGGCGCCGAGGCCCAGCAGGCGCGGCTGAAGGTGTGGGAGGAAGTGCTCGCGCAGCTTGAGGCGATCGATCCGGCCACGCTCTCGGCCGAGAACCGGATCAACTACGCCATCTACCTGTACCAGGTCGAGAACCTGGCCGACGAGGTGCGCCTGCGCGCCTACGAGATGCCGTTCAATTCGGACTCCTCGTTCTGGTCGAACCTGGGCTTCATGGCCCGGCGCGAGATGAAGACCGTGCAGGACTACCGCAACTACATCGCACGGCTGAACGATGTGCCGCGCTATTTCGGCCAGCAGACGCAGAACATGCGTGCCGGGCTGGCGCGTGGCTTCAGTGTGCCGCGGGCGGTGCTGGAAGGGCGTGACGGCTCGATCGCCGCGGTGGCCGAGCTGAAAGATCCGACCGAATCGCCGCTGTATGCGCCGCTGAAGAAGCTGCCGGCCAGCATTCCGGCCGCCGAGCAGGCCCAGCTGCAGGCCGAGGCCCGCCAGGCCATCAGCGGCAGCGTCATTCCGGCGTTCGCCAGCTTGCTGACGTTCTTCCGCGAGGAGTATGTGCCGCAGGCGCGCACCACGCTGGCGGCGGAAAAGATGCCCGGCGGCAAGGCGTTCTATCGCCAGCAGATCCGCGAATACACCACCCTGGACATGAGCCCGCAGCAGATCCATGCGCTGGGCCTGGCCGAGGTCAAGCGCATCCAGCGCGAGATGAACGACATCATCGACAAGCTGGGGTTCACCGGGAAAAGCGAGGAGACCCGCTTTGCCGATTTCCTCGAATTCCTGCGTACCGATCCGCAGTTCTACGCCAAGACCCCCGAGGAGCTGCTGGGGCGCGCAGCCTGGATCTCCAAGCGCGTGGACGGGGTGATCGGCAAGATCGTGACCCTGCCGCGTGCGCGCTTCACCATCGTGCCGGTGCCGCCGGATATCGCGCCGTTCTGGACCGCCGGCCGCGGCGGCATGGGCACCTACTGGGTCAACACCTACAACCTGCCGGCACGGCCGCTGTACAACCTGCCGGCGCTGACCCTGCACGAGTCCGATCCGGGCCATGCGCTGCAGGGTGCATTGGCGGCCGAACAGGGCGAACAGCCCGAGTTCCGCCGCAACAACTACATCTCCGCCTATGGCGAGGGCTGGGGCCTGTACAGCGAGAAGCTCGGTGTGGACATGGGCATCTACGAAACCCCGTACGAGGATTTCGGCCGGCTGACCTACGAGATGTGGCGTGCCGCGCGACTGGTGATCGACACCGGCGTGCACCACTACGGTTGGACCCGCGAGCGTGCCATCGCCTACCTGCGCGACCACACCGCGCTGAGCGAGCATGAAGTGACCACCGAGGTGGACCGCTATATCTCCTGGCCGGCCCAGGCGCTGAGCTACAAGCTCGGCGAGATCACCATCGTCAAGCTGCGCGCGCTGGCCGAGAAGGAATTGGGCGAAGCGTTCGACCTCAAGGCCTTCAATGACGCCGTGCTCAAGCAGGGTTCGGTGCCCTTGCCGGTGCTGGAGCAGCAGATCAAGGCCTTCATCGCCGAGCGCAAGAGCGCAAAGTAGGTTTGGCCCTCCCTCTCTCGATCCGGGGGAGGGACGGCAAAGGGCGATGCGGAAGCAGAAGCGCGTGGACAGGGGAGCCATTTGGGCCTGAAGTCGCGCGCCGATGCGATTGTGTAACCCGGTGATCACCGGCTAGGCTGCGCCGATGCTGCGTACCCTGCGCCACCGCCGTCTCCATCTGTTGCGCCTGCTGATGTTGGCCCTGGTCGGCATCGGCGTGTTTGGCACCTCGCTGTCTGCCGCACTGACCGACATCCACATGCTGGCGCACACCGACATCGGTGCCGGCGTGCATGAACACGACGACAGCAAGCTGGCCGCGGCGCCGGATGCCGAAGACAGCGCCAATGCGCTGCTGCATGCGCTGGTGCATTGCGTGGACTGCCACGGCCATGGGGGCGTGCTGCCCACCGTCACCCCTGCTTGGAGCGTGGCATCGCCGCCCGCACAGCAGGCCGTGGCCATCCTGGGCACGCAAGCGGTCACGCATCCGACCGAGAGCCTGTTCCGCCCCCCGATAGCCGTCTGACGTCCCGGCCCCTTGGCCGGTTCCCACGTCTGAACCTGCTATCTGGAGAAACCCATGTGGATGCGCCTGGCGGCGGTTGCCGCCTTTGCGCTGGTGCCGCGCGCGTATGCGCAGGTGCCGGTGCCTGCTGTGCCGTTGACGCTGGACGATGCCATCGTCCGCGTTGCCCTTGATCACCCCGAGCTGCGTCTGATCGATGCGCAGCGCCCTGTACTTGAAGCCCGCCGCAATGCCGCGCTGCTGCGTCCGCCGATGCAGTTGGGTGTGGAACTGGAGCACCCGCCCGGCAGCGGCGATGCCCGTGGCGTGCAGGGCGCCGAGGCCACCGTCAGCCTGTCCGGTGTGCTGGAACGCGGCGACAAGCTCGATGCGCGGCGCATGCTGGCGCAGGCCAATATCGATGCACTGGCGCCGCAACGCGCCACCGCACGCCTTGATCTGCTCGCCGAAACCGCACGCCGTTATCTCGCGGTGGCACAGGCGCAAGCGGCGTTGCAGATCGCCAACACCGATATCGAACAGCGCCGCCGCGCCGTCGCCGCCGCCCGCCTGCGGCTGCAGGCCGGTGCCTCGCCGGAATCGGTGCTGTTCACCGCGCAGGCAATGCTGGCGCAGGCCGAACTGGACCGCGATCGTGCCATCGAAGAAGCCAGCGCAGCGCGGCTGTCGCTGGCCGCGTTGTGGGGCGCACGCTCGCCCGACTTCAACACCGTGAGTGGCGATGCGTTGCAGCTGCCGGCACTGCGCGATTTCGCATTGCTCAATGACGATCTGCAACGCGCACCGGAGCTGGCCGAGCTGCTGGGCGAGCAACGCATCCGCGAGGCCCAGCTGCAACTGGTACGCACCCGCAGCCGCCCGGATTGGAGCTGGCAGGCCGGGGTCCGCAACAGCCGCGCTGACAACGCCACCTCGCTGGTTGGTGGTTTCAGCATTCCGCTGGGCAGCGCCCGCCGTGCCGCGCCGGAAATCCGCGAGGCGGAAGCCGATCTCGCCCTGCTTCCCTATCAGCGCCAGGCCCGTCAGCAACAGCTGTACGCCACCTTGGCCGAGGCACACGGACGCTATGTCACCGCGCGGTTGGAAGTGCAGCGAATGCGCAGTGATGTGCTGCCGCAGTTGCAGAAGGCTGAACGTGCTGCCGAGCAGGCCTGGCGCGCCGGTGCTGCCAGCTACATGGAATGGGCGCAGCTACAGGCCATGCGTATCGAGTCGCGCCAGCGCCAGCTGGACGCGGCCATCACCGCACACACCGCGCTGATCGAGATCCAGCGTCTTACCGGCCAGGGCATGCTGGCCACCGATGCAACCGTTGCCGTGGAGAACGCACGATGAGCCGTCCGATGAATGTTGTCGCTGCCGGCGTATTGGCAATGAGTCTGCTGTTGGTCGGCTGTGGCGCAGAGCCGGCGGCTGAAGCCGCTGCCGGTGCAGCAGAAGAAGCTGGCCATGACCATGCTGAGGACAACGGCGGCGAAGCAGACGGTTACGCCCATGAAGAGGGCGAGGAAGCCCACGCCGACCGCACCACCATCAAGGCCGCTATGGCCGACCAGTCCGGCATCCGCAGCGCCGCGGTGCAGGCTGGCACCATTGCCGATGAGCACGAGGTGCAGGGCCTGTTGACCCCGGTGGATGGTCGCATCGCGCAGGTGATGGCGCGCTTTCCCGGGCCGATCCGTTCGCTGCGTGCAAACGTCGGTGATCGCGTCAGTGCCGGCCAGACCTTGGCCAGCATCGACAGCAATCTCAGCCTGACCACCTACACCGTAAGCGCGCCAATCAGCGGCGTGGTGCTGTCGCGGCAGGCACAGGTGGGCGCGGTTGCGGGCGAGGGCACGCCGCTGTTCGAGATCGGCGACCTGTCCGAACTGTGGGTGGACCTGCATATCTTCGGCAACGACACCCAGCACATCACCGCCGGCGTGCCGGTCACGGTGACGCGCATGACCGATGGCGGCAGCCAGAGCACCACCCTGGAGCGCGTGCTGCCGGGCACCGCCACTGCAAGCCAGAGCACCGTGGCCCGCGCCAGCGTGCGCAATGACGACGGCCTGTGGCGGCCCGGTGCGGCGGTGAAGGCGCGCATCGTGGTGGCGATGCAGCCGGCTGCGATGGTGGTGCCGCTTTCCGCACTGCAGACCATGGAAGGCCGCGAGGTGGTGTTCGTGCGTGAGGGCGATATCTATACCGCGCGTCCGGTGGTGCTGGGCGCACGCGATGCCGGCAAGGTCGAGGTCAAGGACGGCCTGCGCGTTGGCGAGCAGGTTGTGGTCGAGCAGAGCTATGTGGTCAAGGCCGACATCGGCAAGGCGGGGGCCGCGCATGAACATTGACCAGTGCATGCAAGTTGGAGGGTGCCGCCATGCTTGAGCGCATCATCCGCAGCGCCATCGCCCATCGCTGGATGATGATGGTGCTCACCTTCGCGTTGATTGCGATCGGCAGCTGGAGCTTCACCCGCCTGTCCATCGACGCCACGCCCGACATCACCAACGTACAGGTGCAGATCAACACCGCCGCCGATGGCTACTCGCCGCTGGAGACGGAGCAACGCATCACCTGGCCGGTGGAAACGGTGATGGCGGGTCTGCCGAAGCTTGAACAAGTGCGCTCCTTGTCGCGCTACGGCCTGTCGCAGGTGACGGTGGTGTTCAAGGACGGCACCGATCTGTACTTCGCCCGCCAACAGGTCGCCGAACGCCTGCAGCAGGTTAAGTCACAGCTGCCGGAGGGCTTGGACCCGCAGCTGGGGCCGATTGCCACCGGCCTGGGCGAGATCTTCATGTACACCATCGACGCCGATCCCAAGGCGCGCAAGCCCGATGGTTCGCCCTACACCGCCACCGACCTGCGCACGCTGCAGGACTGGGTAGTGCGGCCGCAGCTGCGCAACGTACCTGGCGTGACCGAGGTCAATACGATTGGTGGCTACCAGCGGCAGATCCACATCACCCCGGATCCGGCCAAGCTGCGTGCGCTGGGCTTCACCCTGGAGGATGTCGCCGACGCCGTGGAAGGCAACAACCAGAACATCGGCGCCGGTTACATCGAACGCAACGGCCAGCAGTTCCTGGTGCGCGTGCCGGGACAAGTCGCCGGGCTGGAGGAAATCGGCAACATCGTGCTGGCCCGCCGCGAAGGCGTGCCCATCCATGTGCATGACGTGGCCGAGGTAGCCGAAGGGCCGGAACTGCGTAGTGGTGCCGCCACCCAGAACGGCCACGAAGTGGTGATGGGCACGGTGGTGATGCTGGTCGGTGCCAACAGCCGCGAGGTGGCGCGCGCGGCTGCGGCGAAGCTGGAACAGGCGCAGCGCAGCCTGCCTATTGGGGTCACGGTCACCGCCAGCTATGACCGCACCGCGCTGGTTGATCGCACCATTGGAACGGTGGCAAAGAACCTGCTGGAAGGCGCGCTGCTGGTGATCGTGGTGCTGTTCCTGTTGCTGGGCAACTTCCGTGCGGCGCTGATCACCGCCGCGGTGATTCCACTGGCGATGCTGTTCACCCTGACCGGCATGGCACGCGGTGGTGTGTCCGCCAACCTGATGAGCCTTGGCGCGTTGGACTTCGGTCTGATTGTCGATGGTGCGGTGATCATCATCGAGAACTGCCTGCGTCGCTTCGGCGAGCGCACCCATGCGCTGGGCCGGGCGATGACCCGCGAGGAACGCTTTGCAGAAACCGCCAGCGCCACCGCCGAGGTCATCCGGCCCAGCCTGTTCGGCCTGGGCATCATCACCGCGGTCTACCTGCCGATCTTTGCGCTGACCGGCGTCGAAGGAAAAATGTTCCACCCGATGGCGATCACTGTGGTACTGGCATTGAGCGGCGCGATGCTGTTGTCGCTAACCTTCGTTCCCGCGGCGATTGCCATGTTCCTCGGTGGCCGCATCGAGGAGAAGGAGAACCGCTTGATGGTATGGCTGCGCGCACGCTGCTATGCGCCGTTGCTGGCGTGGGTGATGCGGCGTGGCCGTTGGGTGGTTGCCGCTGCGCTGGTGCTGGTGGTCGGTTGCGGTCTGCTGGCAGCGCGGCTGGGCAGCGAGTTCGTGCCCAACCTCGACGAAGGCGACGTTGCCATGCACGCCATGCGCATTCCCGGTACCAGCCTCTCCCAGTCGGTGAACATGCAGAAGCAGGTGGAAGCACGCCTGCAGCAGCTGCCGGAAGTGGACAAGGTGTTCTCCAAGATCGGCACACCGGAAGTCGCCTCCGACCCGATGCCGCCTTCGGTCGCCGACACTTTCATCATGATGAAGCCACGCAAGCAGTGGCCGGACCCGCGCAAGCCGCGCGCGCAGCTGCTGGCCGAACTGGAGGCCGCGGTGGAGGAGCTGCCCGGCAACAACTACGAGTTCACCCAGCCGATCCAGATGCGCATGAACGAGTTGATCTCCGGCGTGCGGGCCGACGTGGCGGTGATGCTGTTCGGCGATGACATGGAAACGCTGGCACAGGTGGGCCGGCGCATCGTCGCGGTGGCCAACAAGATACCGGGTGCGGCCGATGTGCGCCTGGAGGAAACCAGCGGGTTGCCCTTGCTGACGGTCACGCCGGATCGTGCGGCATTGGCGGGGTATGGACTCAACCCGGGCCAGCTGCAGTCCACGGTTTCCACCGCGGTTGGCGGGCGTGTGGCCGGGCAGTTGTTCGAGGGTGATCGACGTTTCGATATCGTCGTCCGCCTGCCGGAAACCATCCGTCAGGACCCTGCGGCACTGGCCGATCTGCCGGTGTCGCTGGAGCCCGCACTGGCACAGGACAGTGCGGATGAATCCAGCCGTGCCGGTGGCTGGCGCAGCGGCGACGCGCGCACGGTTCCGTTGCGTGAATTGGCGCGTATCGAAAGCAGTGAAGGGCCAAACCAGATCAACCGCGACAACGGCAAACGGCGCATCGTCATCACCGCCAATGTACGTGACCGCGATCTGGGTGGTTTCGTCAGCGAGCTGCAACAGGCTATCGATACGAAGGTGAGAGTGCCGGCCGGTTACTGGGTGGAATACGGCGGCAGCTTCGAGCAGTTGATCTCGGCCAGCCAGCGTCTGGCGGTGGTGGTGCCGGTGACTCTGCTGCTGATCTTCGCCTTGCTGTTCTGGGCCTTCGGCTCGACGCGCGATGCGAGCATCGTGTTCAGCGGCGTGCCGCTGGCCTTGACCGGTGGCGTGCTGGCGCTGGCGGTGCGTGGCATTCCGTTGTCGATCTCGGCCGGCGTCGGTTTTATCGCGCTGTCCGGTGTGGCCGTGCTCAATGGTCTGGTGATGATCAGCTTCATCCGCCACCTGCGCGAACAGGGCCGAAGTCTCGATGTGGCCGTGCGCGAAGGCGCGCTGGGCCGTTTGCGACCGGTGCTGATGACCGCCCTGGTCGCATCGCTGGGCTTCGTGCCGATGGCCTTCAACGTCGGTGCCGGCTCGGAAGTGCAGCGGCCGCTGGCCACGGTGGTGATCGGCGGCATTGTCTCCTCTACGCTGCTGACCCTGCTGGTATTGCCGGTGCTGTACCGCTGGCTGCACCGCAAAGACTGACTGCCTGTCGGGATGCGCAGCATCGGACTTGCTAGAGTCCGGTGGTCGGCTCCGGGAGGCAGTCAATGCGCGTGTGTCAGTTTGTGGTGATGGGGCTGCTGTTGCTCGGTGGCGGCAATGTTGCCGCTCAGGCGCCTGACCTCTACATCGAGTTCTTGTGGTCCAGGCCGCCGGTGGAGGCGCTGGCCCGCCAGCAGAACCGCCAGTTCGTCATGCAGGGCGACCACGGCCATCAGATCTGCATTGCCGCCAATGCGGTTTCCACGGATGTGGGCGGCTTGCAGATTGAACTGCGGGATGCCGAGGGTGCGCAGGTGTCACTGCAGCAGCATGATGACTATCGCGGAATCAAACGGTGCTACCCGGCCGATCTGGCCGCTGGGGGCGCGGCGGGGGACTGGACGGTGCACGTCGTCCTCGGCGATGGCCGTACCGGGACGGCCAAGGTCCGGGTCGATCCGCGTATCGAGGATTCACCGCACTAACTGACGCGCTCGGCTCCCTATGTGGCTGGCCGCCCGAACTACGATGCGTCGATCCCGGCCGGGCAATGGGTGGGCCGGCTGGTGTGGGCGATGGATGTCGACCCGCAGGGGCACGTGACCCATGTCGAGGTGGAGGTGGCCGAAGGCGTCGGTGAGCGCTTGCGTGAACGGGCCATCGCTGCCGGCTACCTGACCGTGTTCCCACCCGATCCGGGCCGGGCCACCCAGCCGTTGCGCTGGCGCCGGGCCTTGGCATTTGCCCCGGAATAGCCCCCGGTCGCCCGTGGCCCGGGCGTGGACTTGCGCTTTGGCCTGCCCTTGGGCATAATTTCCGGCTCGCTGTGTCCGGAAACCTCCGGATCGGTGGCCGGGAACACGTCATCCGGACATCCTCGACAGCGTAACCCTTTGATTCCCATGACGCGTGGCGGGCAACCGCCGGGGCCGCCGTCTTCCTGGCTAAGGAAGTCATCAATATTATCGAGGTGCGCAATGTCCCGCGTATGCCAAGTTTCCGGTAAGGGTGTGCAGACAGGTAACAACGTCTCGCACGCCAACAACAAGACCCGCCGTCGTTTCCTGCCGAACCTGCATGAGCGTCGCTTCTGGGTTGCCAGCGAGAACCGCTGGGTCAAGCTTCGTGTTTCCGCGCATGCACTGCGCACCATCGACAAGAACGGTATCGATTCCGTTCTGGCTGAGCTGCGTGCCCGCGGCGAAAAGGTCTGAGGAGTAAATAATCATGGCAGGTAAGCGCGATAAGGTCCGTATGATTTCCTCGGCCGGCACTGGCCACTTTTACACCACGGACAAGAACAAGAAGAACACCCCGGGGAAGATGGAATTCCTGAAGTACGATCCGGTGGTGCGCAAGCACGTGATGTACAAGGAAGGCAAGATCAAGTAATCCCCCGGGATTGCCGGTTTTGCGTTTCATCCGGAACCCGCCGCAAGGCGGGTTCCGTGTTTGTGAAGGATGAAAAACTCCGGGTATCGCGCCCATGAGCACATGCCCTGACGGCATCAGTCGCAGGCATGCCATCCCCTACAATCGGGCCTATGAGCGTTATCGATACTCCGCATGTGTACGACCTGGCCATCATCGGTGGTGGCGCTGCCGGTACCCTCACGGCTATTGGTGTGCTGCGTGAGGCGCAGCGGCCGCTGCGGGTGCTGATTCTGGAGCCCGATCTGCCCTTGGCCCGGGGCGTGGCGTACGCCACGACCTATCCCGAGCACCTGCTCAATGTGCCGGTGGCCAAGATGAGCGGTTTTGCGGCGCAGCCGGAGGATTTTCTCGATTACCTGCAGGACGTGCAGGCCTTCCCGGCGCTGGATCGCGACGCGCTGGCCCACCGCTTCGTGCCACGACAGCACTATGCGGACTACCTGCGCCTGCGCCTGCAGCAGGCCGCCGCTGCCAGCATCGCGCAGTTGCAGGTCCGCGCCGAACATGTGCGGGCGCTGCAGGCCGATGCCGAGGGCTTCACCCTCGCGCTGGATTCAGGTGCGCAGCTGCGCGCGCGGGCGGTGGCGTTGGCGCCGGGCAACGCCTTGCGGCCGCTGCCGGCACGAGGCGCCGGTGTGCTGCCCGCCGGCAAGCGGGTCGAGGCATGGGATTACCCGGCCGTGCGTGCTATCTCCCCGGCGGCGGATGTGGCCATCGTCGGTTCCGGGCTGAGCATGGTCGACACCGTGATGTCGCTGCTTGCCAGCGGCCATCACGGGGCCATCCACGTGCTGTCGCGGCATGCGCTGCTGCCGCTGCCGCACGCGGCCGGGCCGGCGGCCGACTACGATCCGCAACCGCTGCTGGCGATGAACCTGCGCCAGCGCATGCGCGCGCTGCGCCGGCATGCGGCCGAGGCGAGTGTGCGCGGCATTCCGTGGCAGAGCGTGATGGAGCGCATCCGCCCGCTGGGCCAGGCGCTGTGGCAGTCGCTTTCGTTCGATGACCAGCGGCGCTTTCTGCGCCACGTGGTGCGCTACTGGGACGTACACCGGCACCGCGTTGCCGCACCGGTGCACGCGCAGCTGCTGACACTGGCAGAGCAGGGACGCCTGCAGGTGCATCGCGGCCGCTTGCAGGCGGTAGTGAGCGAGGGGGCCTGCGTGCAACTGCTGGCCCACGACATCCGTCGTCGGCCGCTGCAGCTGGATGTGCACTGTGTGGTCAACGCCACCGGTGTGGAGATGCGGGCGCAGGCCATGCGCAACACCTTGCTGCAGCAGCTGCTCGGCAGTGGCGTAGCGCGTCCGGGACCGCACGGGATCGGTATCGACAGCGCGCCCGATGGCAGCCTGATCGATGCCCACGGCACTATCGAGACACGCCTGCAGGTGCTGGGCAGCCTGCGCATCGGCCGGTTGTGGGAAAGCCTGGCCATCCCCGAACTGCGCGGGCAGGCCGCACACGCGGCCACGACCCTGTTGCAGCAGCTGCAGCACTAGCTGCCATGCGGCGGGGACCGGGCGCTTCCCGTAAAATGCGTCCATGGATGTTTCCCACCTGCTCGACGGGCTGAATGCAGCCCAGCGCGAGGCCGTTTCCGCGCCTCCCGGTCATCACCTGATCCTCGCTGGCGCCGGTTCCGGCAAGACCCGCGTACTCACCCACCGTATCGCCTGGCTCAACGAAGTCATCGGCGTGCCGACCCATGGCATCTTCGCGGTGACTTTCACCAACAAGGCGGCCGGCGAGATGCGTCATCGCATCGACGCGCAGCTGGCCCAGGGAAGCCGCGGCATGTGGATCGGCACCTTCCACGGTCTGGCCCATCGTCTGCTGCGCCTGCACTGGGCCGATGCCCGGTTGCCCGAAGCCTTCCAGGTGATGGATTCGGACGATCAGCTGCGGCTGGTCAAGCGTGTGGTGCAGCAGCTGGAGCTGGACGACGGCAAGTACCCGCCCAAGCAGGTGATGTGGTGGATCAACGCGCAGAAGGATGAGGGCCGGCGTCCGGCGCACATCCAGCCCGAGCCGCATGACCACTGGGGCGAGGCCATGCGTCAGGCCTACGCCGCTTACCAGGAGCGCTGCGACCGCGCCGGGCTGGTCGATTTCGCCGAGCTTCTGCTGCGCGCGCATGAACTGCTGCGCGACAACCCGGCACTGCTGGCGCATTATCGCGCGCGCTTTCGCGAGATCCTGGTCGACGAGTTCCAGGACACCAACGCCATCCAGTACGCCTTCGTGCGGGTGCTGGCCGGTGACAGTGGCAACGTGTTCGTGGTCGGTGATGATGACCAGGCCATCTACGGCTGGCGTGGCGCCAAGGTCGAGAATGTGCAGCGCTTCCTGAAGGATTTCCCCGGCGCGCAGACCATTCGCCTGGAACAGAACTACCGTTCCAGCGCCAACATCCTCAACGCCGCCAACGCGGTGATCGCACACAACCCGGACCGGATCGGCAAGCAGTTGTGGACCGACAGCGGTGATGGCGATCCGATCGACCTGTTCGCCGCCTACAACGAGATGGACGAGGCGCGCTATCTGGTCGAGCGCGCCCGCCAGTGGGTGCGTGACGGCGGCAGCTATGGCGATGTCGCCGTGCTCTATCGCAGCAATGCGCAGTCGCGCGCGTTTGAAGAAGCCCTGCTCAGCGAGCAGGTGCCGTACCGCGTGTACGGTGGCATGCGCTTTTTCGAACGTGCCGAAATCAAGGATGCACTCGCCTACCTGCGGCTGATGACCAACCGCAACGATGACGCCGCGTTCGAGCGCGCGGTGAACACGCCGACGCGCGGCATCGGCGAGCGCACGCTGGATGAGGTGCGGCGTATCGCGCGGCAGCAGGCGCTGTCGCTGTGGGAAGCGTCGATGCTGGCCACCCAGGGCACCGACCTGACCTCGCGCGCCAGGAATGCGCTGGCCGGTTTCATCACCCTGATCGGCCAGCTTGCTGCCGAAACCGGTGAGATGGATCTGGCCGAGCGGATCGATCACGTACTGGTACGCTCGGCCTTGCGCGAGCATTGGGGCAAGGAAAGTCGCAATGCGCTGGATTCGGAGTCGCGTATCGACAACCTGGACGAACTGGTCTCGGTGGCCTCGCGTTTCGTGCGCCGCGAAGACGATATCGAAGAGGGCGCCGAGGACATGAGTGAGCTGGTCGCGTTCCTGTCCTATGCCTCTCTGGAGGCGGGCGAAGGCCAGGCGCAGGCCGGCGAGGAGGGCGTGCAGCTGATGACACTGCACTCGGCCAAGGGCCTGGAATTCCCGCTGGTGTTCCTGGCCGGCATGGAGGAAGGCCTGTTCCCGAGCGCGCGGTCGCTGGAAGAGAGCGGGCGGCTGGAGGAGGAGCGGCGTCTGGCCTATGTGGGTATCACCCGCGCGCGGCAGAAACTGGTGCTCGGCTATGCCGAGTCGCGTCGCATCCATGGCCAGGACAACTACAGCCTGCCGTCACGCTTCCTGCGCGAGATCCCGCGCGAGCTGCTCAACGAGGTTCGCCCCAAGGTGCAGGTGTCGCGACCGGCCTCGCTGGGCGCCAACCGGGTGATGGGCGGCCACGCCAGCATCGAGCTGCCCCCGATCAGGCTCGGTGCGCTGGTCACCCACCCCAAGTTCGGCGAAGGCATGGTCACCGACTATGAGGGCAGCGGCGCGCATGCGCGGGTGCAGGTGGAATTCGCCGATGCCGGCAGCAAGTGGCTGGTGCTGGCCTACGCCAACCTGACGCTGCTGTAGCCGCGGCGCGGCGCGCGCCTAGGCCGGCGGCGTGTCCGTACCGGCAGGGTGGCCGGTGCCCGTCGCCTGGCGGAACAGCGCTTCGGCGGCGGTCTTGTCCACCGAGCGCAGGTGCAGGTCCTGCTGCGGGAACGGTATCTCGATCTGCGCCTGGCTCAGCGCCGCATGGAGGTTGGCTACCAGTGCGCTGCGCACACCCATCCAGTTGTCCGCGTCATGGGTCCAGGCGCGCACCGAGAAGTCCAGCGCGCTGGCGCCAAAGCCCAGGAAGAACACCGACGGTGGCGGAAATTTCGCCACATGCGCGGTGTCGCTGACGGCCTGGCTCAACAGCGCCTGCACCTGTGCCACATCGCTGCCATAGGCCACGCCCACGTCCACGCTCAGCCGGCGGCTGCTGTCCAGCAGGGTCCAGTTGGTGAGCTTCTCCGACAGCAGCATGCCGTTGGGGATGACCACATCGGCGCCCTCGAATGTCTTCAAGGTGGTGGCGCGCATGCCGATGTTGTGGACGCGGCCACTGGTGCCGTCGAAATCGATGACATCGCCCGGCTGCAGCGGGCGTTCGAACATCAGGATCAGGCCCGAGACGAAATTGTTGACCACGCCCTGCAGGCCCAGCCCGATACCTACGCCCAGCGCGCCGAACAGGAAGGTCAGCTGCCCGACCTTGAAGCCGGCGGCGGACAACGCCAGCAGCAGGCCGATCAGCAGCAGCGCGTAGTAGCTGAGCGAGGCGACGCTGTTGCCCACACCGCGTGGCAGCGACATCCGCGCCAGCACTTCCTCCTGCAGCACCAGTCGCAGCGAGCGGGCGATCCAGAAGGCCAGAAACACCGAGACGAAGAACACCAGCACATCGCCCAGGCTCAGTGACAGTTCGCCATATTCGAGCCGGCGCGTCAGTGCCGACTGGGCCAGCGACCACAGCGGGCGGAAGACCCGGAAGCGCTCCATGGCGAACACCAGCCACCCCGCCGCGGTACCCAGCCGCATCACTCGGATGATGCCGTCGGCCAGGCTTTCGCGATGCGCCTGCAGCAGCCGCAGGTGGTGCAGGCCGGGCTGGGCCAGTAGGGTCCGCAGCAATGCCGAGAACACCGCGAGCGCGGCGTACAGCACCAGTGCCATGTAGCCGCAATCGATGATGCCGCCGGCCAGCATCACCGCCATGGACACATTGCCCAGCACATTGCTCACGATCGAGCCGCTGAGCAGCGCCACCGCGGTCCACGCCAACGCCCGTGCCGCCGTGCGTACCGACGCGCTGGCATCGGCTGTGTGCCGACGGGCCAGCCGCAGCAGCCACAGGGTCAGCAGCAGCATCGTCGCGGCCAGCAGCAGGTAGTACCAGCGATACAGCGGGTGGTTGGCCAGCAGGAAGAAACCCAGCCGCTGCAGCAGATAGAAGCCGGAGGCCAGATAGGGCCACGGTCCCAGCAGGGCGCGCGCCGGGGCCGGTAACAGGCGCAGTACCGGGATCAATGCCACGACCATGGTGATCTGGTGCAACAGCAACGGGGCATCCGGCTCCAGCACCATCACCCCGATCATCGACAGCAGTACCCAGCACGACACCGGGCGCAGCAGCACGTGCGCGGAGGCCGCGGTGGTCGCATCCACCTGCGGGGTACGCCGGGTCCTCCACGCCAGCCAGCCCAGCAGTGGCACCAGTACGATTTCCAGGGCGCGCAGTGCCCGCTGGTTGCCCAGCCCCGCCTCGGCGTACTGGCGCATGAACTCCAGCTCCAGCGCCAGTTCCTTGCGCAGTACCTGGCGCATGCTGTCATTGACCGCGGCCGAGGCGCTGCTTGTCCACAAGGGCGGGGCATCGATCCGCAACAGGCGGCGATCGATATGCTCGATCGCGGCGGCCACCGCGTGTTCGCCGCTGCGGATCCGGGCATCGAGCAGATTGGCGCGTCGCCCCAGTTCCATCTGCTGCTGCAGCGGGCTGGACAACGAGTTCTCGGCCTGGCGCAGACGGGCGATGACCGTATCGATCCGCTGTGACAGCGCCTCCGGCAGCGACCCGGGCGGATACGCACGGCGCGTGGCCTCCCACAACGCGCGCCGGTCGGACAGCTCGGCGGCATCGCGCGCGTAAGGATCGGTGCTGGCCCTGAGCTCCTGCTTCCAATGGCTGAAGCGCAGCGCATCGAACTTCCAGTGGCGCTCCAGGCTTTCCAGGCGCAGTACGGGCAGGCGTCTGAGTTCGGCGTAGGCGAACATCCCGCCCTTGGCATCCACCGACTGCTCGATCGCCCGCAGTTCCGGTTCGGCGCTGCGCTGGATCGGCAGATCCTGGGTGCTGCGGACCAGCACTTCGTCAGCGTAGCGCTCGTCGGTGTCCGCCCGTGCCGGGATGTCCTCCAGCGCGATCGGGCGGGGGCTGGCGGCGGGCGTGGCCGCTGCGCCGTTGGCAGGGGGCGCCGGGGAAGTGTCCTGCGCCGCCGCCCAGGGCAGCAGCGCCAGGGCCAGCACAAGTCCCAGAACGGTCGATGCGGCACGGGTCATACGGAGCCATGGTTGGGGGGCGTCAGCGGTCAGATCATAGGAGCCGGCGTGGTCCGGCCGTGAAAACACCGCCTCCGCCACCCGTCCGCCGGTTTGATCAGGGTCAAGGCGGAACCTGAACGTCTGGTATGTCATGGTGGTGTCCCCGCGCCCGCGGGTACTTTCAGGGAGCAGACCATGTACAAGAGCATTCTGATCGCCACCGATGGTTCCGAGCTTGCCGGCAAGGGCCTGGCCAAGGGCCTGGAACTGGCCGCGCAGCTGGGTGCGCATGTGGATATTGTCAACGTGTCCGAGCCGTGGGCGGTCGGCATGTATGACGCGATGGGCTGGAGCTCCGGCTATGAAGCCACACCGGAGTACAAGCAGGACCGTGAAGACGCCGCGCAGAAAATCCTGCAGCCGGCGCGGCAGGCCGCCCAGGCCGCCGGTGTCGCCGATGTGAAGACCCATCACGTACTGGACCGCTATGCGGCCGACGGCATCATCGACACTGCCCAGGCCTGTGGCAGCGATCTGCTGGTGATGACCTCGCACGGCCATCGCGGCATCTCGCGCGTGCTGCTGGGCAGCCAGACCGCCGAAGTGCTGGCTCGCAGCACGGTGCCGGTGCTGGTGATCCGCTGACATTCACGTCGTGCCGGCCCTGCGCTGGCACGACTGGACGAATCCGGCGTGTACCTGCGATCGCACTGCTGGCGACGCACAGCGTCGCATCTGGTCACAGTGCAGCGGGATCTGCCGTAGGGCGCCTGCACCCGCATGCGCGGCGGCAGGTCGCGCCGGTTACGCGCGGCGCCAGTTCAGGATGTTGTTTTCGCGTGGCGCGCGCAGTGCCAGGGTCTGCGATTCGTCCAGGCTGCCATCGGCCTGCACCACCACGTAGCGCGCATCGTCGCGGTCGAACAGCACCGGCACCGCGTCGCGGAACAGCGGGCGGCGTACGAAGCGCAGTTGCCAGCCGAAATGCTCCAGGGTTTCCACCGCCTGCTGCTGCGCGTGGTTGAGCCCGTTCTGCGACGGCGAGGGAGTCGGCGGCTGGCGGCGTTCAGTCGAATTCATGGGTGATGCTGGGGGCGGGGGATGGGACATGGCTCAAAGCAAGTCACGTTCCAACCTCCCCCGGTTGCGGTGCCGGTGATCACCAGCTGTACAGCTTCCAGTACACCGGCGAGGCGCCGTCCTTGTCGCTGTCCATGCGACCGTCGCCGTTGCGGTCGTAGATGTAATACGGTGCGCCGCGTGCCGGGGTTACCTTGACCATGCGCAGCTGGCCCTGGATGCGGTATTCCTCGACGAGATCGCCGTTGTCCTGCGTGCGCGACACGACGTCAGCGCCGGCCACGTCCACGGGCGCATCGCCGCGCGTGCCGCTGCTGGCGCAACCGGCCAGTGCCAACAGGGAAAACAGCATCAGGTTTTTCATGAAGGGCTCCGAGCGCCAGGTTGTGGTCTCGATTATGCGCTGTCCATGGCGCCGCCGGTGCGGGCGTGCCGCGTAGAATCGCCGCATGAGCAGATTAGTCCTGATTGACGGGTCCAGTTACCTGTACCGCGCGTTCCATGCGCTGCCGCCCCTGTCCAACGCCGCTGGCGAGCCCACCGGGGCCCTGTTCGGCGTGGTCAACATGCTGCGCGCCACCTTGAAGGAAAAGCCCGAATACGTCGCCTTCGTGGTCGATGCGCCGGGCAAGACCTTCCGCGACGAGCTGTATGCCGACTACAAGGCCAACCGGCCGCCGATGCCCGACGACCTGCGCGCGCAGGTGCAGCCGATGTGCGACATCGTGCAGGCGCTGGGCATCGACATCCTGCGCGTGCCAGGTGTGGAAGCCGATGACGTGATCGGCACCCTGGCGCTGCAGGCTGCTGCCGACGGGCTGGAAGTGACCATCTCCACCGGCGACAAGGACTTTGCCCAGCTGGTGCGACCGGGCGTGGTGCTGGTCAACACCATGACCGGCAGCCGCACCGATTCCGATGCCGCGGTGATGGACAAGTTCGGCGTGCGTGCCACGCAGATCGTCGACTACCTGGCGCTGATGGGCGACACCGTCGACAACGTGCCTGGCGTGGAGAAGTGCGGTCCCAAGACCGCCGCCAAGTGGCTGGCCGAGTACAACGACCTGGAGGGCGTGATTGCCGCCGCCCCGGGTATGAAGGGCAAGATCGGCGAAAACCTGCGCGCCGCGCTGCCGCGGCTGGCGCTGAACCGCGAGCTGGTCACCATCCGCACCGATGTGCCGCTGGAACAGGGCCCGCGCGACCTGAAGCTGCGCGAGCAGCATGCGGAGTCGTTGCGCGAGCTGTACGCGCGCTATGGCTTCACCCAGGCGCTGCGCGAACTGGGCGGCGTTGCCGCGCCGGAAGTGGCCGCCGACAGCAAGCCCAGCCTGCGCGGCACCGCCGCCGGCTATGCCAGGGCGGCCGACAGCGCGCCGGTGAGCGGCCTGGATCCGGCCATGGCGGCCAAGGGCGAGTACGAGACGGTGTTCACCACGGAACAGCTGCAGGCCTGGGTCCAACGTCTGCAGGCCGCCGACGAATTCGCCTTCGATACCGAGACCGACGCGCTGGACGCGATGCGCGCCAACCTGGTCGGTATCAGCCTGGCGGTGGAGGTTGGCAAGGGCGCGTATATTCCGGTCGGCCATCTCTATCCGGGGGCGCCGGCGCAGCTGCCGATGCAGCAGGTGCTGGATGCGCTCAGGCCGCTGCTGGAAGACGCCAGCAAGAAGAAGCTCGGCCAGCACGGCAAGTACGACATCCACGTGCTGCGCCGTCACGGTGTCGATGTGCAGGGTTATGCCGACGACACGATGCTGGAAAGTTTCGTGCTCAACTCCACCGCCACCCGCCACGACATGGATTCGCTGGCGCAGCGCTACCTGGGTTACACCACCACCAAGTTCGAGGAGGTGGCCGGCAAGGGGGTCAAGCAGATCTCCTTCGCGCAGGTCGGTATCGACGAGGCCGGCAGCTATGCCGCCGAAGATGCCGATATCACCCTGCGCCTGCACCGGGTGCTGGCGCCACAGCTGGCGGCTGAACCGGCGCTGGAAAAGGTCTACCGCCAGATCGAGATGCCGCTGGTGCCGGTGCTGGCGCGGATCGAGGCCAATGGCGTGCGCATCGACGCGGTCGAACTGAAGCGGCAGAGCAGTGACCTGTCCGCCCGCATGCTGGCCGCGCAGCAGAAGGCCACCGAGCTGGCCGGCCATACCTTCAACCTGGATTCGCCCAAGCAGCTGCAGGCCGTGCTGTTCGACGAGCTGGGCCTGCCGGCGCTGGTGAAAACCCCCAAGGGCCAGCCGTCCACCAACGAAGAAGCACTCGAAGCGATCGCCGAGCAGCACGAGCTGCCGCGGGTGATCCTGGAATACCGCGGGCTGGCCAAGCTGCGCAGCACCTACACCGACAAGCTGCCGGAAATGGTCAATCCGCAGACCGGCCGCGTCCACACCAGCTACCACCAGTCCGGTGCGGCGACCGGCCGCCTGTCCTCGTCCGATCCCAACCTGCAGAACATCCCGGTGCGCACCGATGACGGCCGTCGTATCCGCAAGGCCTTTGTAGCGCCGCCGGGACGCAAGCTGATGGCCTGCGACTACTCGCAGATCGAGCTGCGGATCATGGCCCACCTGTCCGAGGATCCGGGTCTGGTGCGTGCGTTCGAGCAGGGCGCCGACGTGCACCGCGCGACGGCGGCTGAAGTGTTCGGTCGCGCGCTGGACGAAGTGACCGCCAACGAGCGCCGCGCCGCCAAGGCGATCAACTTCGGTCTGATGTACGGCATGAGTGCGTTTGGGCTGGCCAAGAACCTGGGCATCGATCGCGGCCAGGCGCAGGATTATGTGTCGCTGTATTTCAGCCGGTATCCGGCGGTCCGCGACTTCATGGAGCGCATGCGCGTGCAGGCACGTGAACAGGGTTATGTGGAGACGCTGTTCGGTCGCCGGCTGTACCTGAACGATATCCACGCCCGCAACCAGGGCCTGCGTGCCGGCGCCGAGCGCGCCGCGATCAATGCACCGATGCAGGGCACCGCGGCGGACATCATCAAGCGGGCGATGGTCAGCGTGGATGCGTGGCTGGCCGATCACCGCGAGCGTGCGCTGATGATCCTGCAGGTCCACGATGAATTGGTATTCGAGGCCGATGCCGATTTCATCGACACGCTGCGCAGAGAAGTGGTGGCACGGATGTGTGCGGCGGCCAGCCTGCGCGTGCCGCTGGTGGTGGATTGCGGAATCGGCGACAACTGGGATGAGGCGCACTGACCTGGGGATTGGGCGCTGAGTGGGGTGATTTGGTGATGCGAATGGAACGTTGCATATCGTGCGACGCATTCACTTTTCGCCAGGGCGTTTTCGGATGAATAACCCCTTAATCACCACGGTTTTCAGCGCAATTCTTCACGAACCATCAATGTTGGGAATGCTCATATAGTCCCCGGCAGACGCAATGTCTGTCGCGGATCTCTCCCATCCCCTGGAGCAGATCTCGGAGCGGGGATTACTCCCCAAATGCCCGCTCCCCGGCCCCGTCGACCCCCCCCTGGTCGGCGGGGCTTTTTATTTGGGGCATCACACCCTCGCATGCCGTTGATTGCCGCTGGGCGAGCATCGATGGCTAACGTGTCGTGGGAGTCGGGGAGATGTCCGAGTTGTTCGCACTGGCGATGCCGTGGTGGGAATTCGTGCTGCGCGCGGTGATCGTCTATGCCGTGGTGCTGGTGATGGTGCGTCTGGCCGGAAAACGCGCGCTGGGCCAGTTCACACCGTTCGACATGCTGTTGATCGTGCTGCTGGGCAATGCGGTGCAGAACGCGTTGCTGGGCCAGGACACCTCGCTCGGTGGCGGGCTGCTGCTGGCGGCCACGCTGATCGCATTGAATTATGGGGTGGGCTGGATCAGCGCGCGCAGTCCATGGGCGGAAAAGGTGATCGAAGGCGAGCCGGTGGTGCTGGCCCGCCATGGCCGGGTGCTGCGGGGCGTGCTCAGGCGCGAGCTGGTCAGCAAGGCCGATTTCGAGCAGGCCATGCGTGAGGCCGGTTGCGCGGCGCTGGAGGATGTCGAAGTGGCGCTGCTGGAAACCAACGGCCGTATCGCCATCATCCAGCGCCCGGAGTCGCGTTGACGGTCAGGCGCCCAGCCAGTCGCGTGGCACCAGATAGTCCGCCAGGCGCGCTTCATCGCTGCCGGGCTCCGGCTGGAAGCCGTACTCCCAGCGTACCCGTGGCGGCAGGCTCATCAGGATGCTTTCACTGCGGCCGCCGCTCTGCAGGCCGAACAGCGTGCCGCGGTCGTAGACCAGGTTGAACTCGACATAGCGGCCGCGCCGGTACAGCTGGAACTCGCGTTCGCGCTCGCCATAAGGCGTGTGCTTGCGCCGCTCCACGATCGGCAGATAGGCGTCGAGGAAACCGTCGCCGACCGCGCGCAGGTAGGCGAAGTCGGTGTCGAAATTGTCATGCAGGTCGTCGAAGAACAGGCCGCCGATGCCGCGTGTCTCATTGCGGTGCTTGAGGAAGAAGTAGTCGTCGCACCAGCGCTTGTGCTGCTCGTAGCGCTCCGCGCCGTAGGGTTTGCACAGGTCGCGTGCGACCGTGTGCCAGTGGTGCACGTCTTCGTCGAACGGGTAGAACGGGGTCAGGTCGAAGCCGCCGCCGAACCATGCGGCGACCTTCTGCCCATCACGCTCGGCGTGGAAATAGCGCACATTGGCGTGGGTGGTGGGCAAGTACGGGTTGCGCGGATGGAACACCAGCGACACGCCGCACGCGCGCCAGGAGGCGCCGGCCAGTTCCGGGCGGTTGGCCGAGGCCGACGGCGGCAGGCGGGTGCCGGCGACATCGGAAAAACCGATACCGGCCTGCTCGAACACCGCACCTTCGCGCAGGATGCGGGTGCGGCCACCGCCGCCTTCGGCGCGCTGCCAGCGGTCTTCAATGAAGCGCGCCTGGCCATCGGCCTGTTCAATGGTGCTGCAGATGCGGTCCTGCAGGCCGGTCAGGTAGTCGCGTACGCGGTCGAATTCATTCATGTGCGTACTTTAGCGCAGGCCTGCGGTGCCGCCGTGCCGGGCGGGTACGGAGCGGCGGCGTGCTGCGGGGGTTGCCGGTATCGTGCCGCTGCCGCGCTCAGCGGAACTGCCTGCGGACGTCCACACGCTGCAGCTTGATCACCAGCCAGCCATGCAGTACGGCGATGGCCACGGCGGTGACGGCAGCGGTCAGCAGGGTGGTCCACTGGCTCAGGCGCACTTGTGCACGCAGCTCCTGGCCTTGCGGTGAATCGAGCAGCTCGGCCGGCATGATCAGGTACATGCTGTTGAACATGTCCTGGACCAGCGGCAGGAAGGCGAAATTGGCCACTGCCACCAGCAGCGCAAACACGATGAACCCGATGCGGCCCCACTCGCGGCGTTTGAGCAGGCCCCAGGACACCCCCAGAAACGCCAGCGAGGCCAGCAGCAGCAACAGTGACAGGCCCAGCAGGTGCTGCGCGGCCCACTGCACCGCTGCCGGAACCGGGAGGGCCTGCTGCTGCAGCCAGCCGGCCACGTCCAGGTGTTGCAGAAGGCCGACGGCCAGCAGCTGCAGCAGGCTCCAGACAATGGACAGCGCCGCCATCAGCAGCGACAGCTTGGCGGTGACATCGATGAAGCCGGTGGCCGCATCGCGTGGGGGGCGGGCAGGGGGAAGGTCGGGCGGGTTCACGCGGGCCGGGCAAGGTGGAAGAGCCCGAACTATCGCCCGGTTCAGCCGGCTTGCCCAGTCCCGGGCGCACCCGCCAGCACGGCGGCGGCCGGCAGGATATGGCGGGCGCTCAGTGGCGCCAGACGTACGCCATGCGGGGGCTGCAATGGAATCCACGCCAGCTCGGCAATCTCGGCCTGCACCTGCGGCGTACCCTCGACCCGCACCCGCCATGCTTCGCCTTGCACGCGCCGGCCGGGTTCGTTGACCGCAGTCTCCTCGAACACGCCCAGGGCCTGTGCACCGTCCGGTCGCAGCCTCACGCCCAGTTCCTCGTGCAGCTCGCGGGCCAGCGTCTGCAACGCCTCCTCGCCGGGTTCGCGCTTGCCGCCGGGCTGGATGAAGGTGTCCGAGCCGTGCTTGCGGACCACCAGCACGCGGCCGGCGTCATCGAGGATCACCGCAGTGACGATGCGGATCGGGGAATCGGACGGGGACACGGCGAGACTCCATGGGCGGTGGAATTGGTGGCGGGCGCTGTTTCCAGGACGCCGCCATCCTCGGGAAAAAGGGCGCCGTGCGGCGCCCTTCTGTTTACTTCAGTTCCTGCTCGAACAGCTTGTAGATGCGCTTGTACTGGTCCAGCCAGGAGTCGGCGCGGGTGTAGCCGTGGCGTTCCAGCGGGTAGGGCGCGATCGACCAGGTGTCCTTGTGCAGCTCGATCAGCTTCTGGCTCATGTTGACCGAGTCCTGGAAGAACACGTTGTCATCCATCATGCCGTGCGCGATCAGCAGCTGGTCCTGCAGGCCTTCGGCGTATTCGATCGGCGAGGAGATGCGGTAGGCCTCCGGGTCGATGTCCGGGGTGTTGAGGATGTTGGCGGTGTAGGCGTGGTTGTACTGGTGCCAGTCGCCGACCGGGCGCAGCGCGGCGCCGGCCTTGAAGGTGCCCGGCGAACGGAACAGCGCCATGTAGGTCATGAAGCCGCCATAGGAGCCGCCGTAGATGCCGGCGCGGTCGCGGTCGCCCTGCTTGGTCTCGACCAGCCAGTCCAGGCCGTCCAGGTAGTCCTCCAGCTCCGGATGGCCCATGTTGCGGTAGATGGCCGTACGCCAGTTGCGGCCATAGCCCTCGCTGCCGCGGTAATCCATGTCCAGCACGATGTAGCCCTGCTGCACCAGCAGGTTGTGGAACATCTGCTCGCGGAAGTAGTTGGAATAGCGCGCATGCACGTTCTGCAGGTAGCCGGCACCGTGCACGAACATGGCGATCGGATACTGCCTGCCCGCTTCGAGCTTCTCCGGGCCGTAGTACTTGGCCCAGATATGGCCGGCGCCGTGCTTGGACGGCACCTGCACCATCTGCGGCTGCACCCATTCGCGGGCCTTGAAGGCGGCGCTGCGGGTGTCGGTGAGCTTGCGTGCTTCGCCGCCGCTGCTCGGCAGCACGGCGATCTGCGCCGGCAGGTAGGGTGCCGAATACCGCACCAGCAGCTGCCCGCCATCCGGTGACAGGCTGAAGTCTTCCACGCCATCGAGCGCGGTCACTTCGCGCACGGCACCGCCGTTGGCGTTGACGTTGCACACTTCGTAGTCGCCGGGCCATTTCTGGTTGCACAGGAAGTAGAAGCTGCTGCCGTCGGCGCTGAGTACCGGTGCCGAGGCTTCCCAGTTGCCCGATGTGATCGCTTTGGGCTTGCCACTGCCACTTTGCGTGTACAGGTGCGAGTAGCCCGATTCTTCAGACAGCAGCCACAGCGTGCGGCCATCGGGCATCCAGCCGTAATCGTTGAAGCCCCAGTTGATCCAGCCGGCGTCTGTCAGGCGATGGCGGCTTTCCAGTTTGGCGCGGGTGGCGCTGGTGGTGGCGATCCAGCGGTCCTTGTTGTCGTTGGCGCGCAGCATGATTGCCGCCTGGCTGCCGTCGGCATTCCAGCGGATACCGCCGCCCATGAACTCGCTCATCACTTCCAGCGGACGGTTGCCCTTGAGCGGGTCCTTGCCGGCCTTCTTGCGCAGCGCGGCCAGCGGGTCGGTGGCGATGCCGGGCAGATCATCCAGTGACAGCGCCTGGACCTTGCCGGTGGCGGCGTCGGCCAGCCAGAACGCGTGCGGCTCGGGATTGTTGCGACCCACGCGGGTGCGGGTGTCTTCGGCTTCCTCATAGCCGGACTCGGTCACGTACAGCGGCATCTTGCCGCCGCGGCCTTCCTCATAGCCCTTGGGCTTGGTCACCACGATCAGGTGGCGCGCATCGGGCGAGAGCACACTGTCGACGATCTCGACCTCGGCGCCGAGGAAGATCGGCGCCGGCGCGCGGGTCGGATCGGCCTGGCGCCAGCGCTCGCCCTGCTCGCGCAGTTCCTCGCGCTGGGCGCGGTCGCTGCGCAGCGTGGACAGGGTGCGCAGCTGCTGGTCGCGCAGCACATCGGCCTTGGGCGCGTCGGCCGGATTCTTCTCGGCCTTGAGCTGGGCCACCTGGCTGGTCACCCCGCTGCGCGGGTTCCAGTGGAACCAGTTGTTGCCCACTTTCCAGATCACACCGCCATCGCTGGCGAAATTGACACCACTGGCGCGTTCGTTGCTGCGGGTGATCTGGCTCAGGGTGCCGTTGCGCAGATCGCGCACGAACACATCGCCATTGCGCACGAACGCCATGCGCTGGCGGCTGCCGTCATAGACGCGGTTGGCCGCATCCAGCGTGCCGCGCTGGTCGTCCGCCACCTGCTGGGCGACGCCGCCGGCCAGCGGCAGGCGGAAGCTGTCGCGTACCGCGCTGCCCGGGCGCTTGAGCGTGTACTCCACCTGCTGCCCGTTCCATGACCACCACGCCGATTCCACCGGCGGGCCGATCCAGTCCGGGTCGGCCATGGCCTGTTCGATGGTGATCGGCGTGGGCGCGGCGTGGGCGTTGCCGAAAGCGGCCAACAACAGCAGGGACAGCGGCAGGAGTCTGGGCATTGCGGATACCGGGAAAGAAAACCGCACAAGCCTAGCAGTCCGGCCTGCGCCCGGGCTGGGCCACAGGTCATGGGCGCGGCAACCGGCGCGCCGGAGGCCGGAACCGGCAAGCCGTGCGGAGAGCCGACCGGGCCGCCGTGCCGCTGCGGCAGTTTGACGCACTGCGACAACCGGTCACATCCGTTCTTAACCAATACCGGACCAGAATTGCCCCAATTACACGTCGTGCGGAGAAGCGCTGTGGACGCGCTGCTGTTATCCAGGATCCAGTTCGGGTTCGTTGTCAGTTTCCATGTGCTGTTTCCGGCCTTCACCATCGGCACGGCCAGCTGGCTGGCCTTCGTCGAATGGCGCTGGCTGCGCACCCGCAATCCGGTCTGGCGCGAGCTGTTCTTCTTCTGGCAGAAGATCTTCGCCGTGTCCTTTGGCATGGGCGTGGTCAGCGGCATCGTCATGGCCTTCCAGTTCGGCACCAACTGGCCACGCCTGAGCGAAGTGGCCGGTACCGTGATCGGGCCATTGCTCACTTACGAAGTGCTCACCGCGTTCTTCCTGGAGGCCAGTTTCCTGGGGGTGATGCTGTTCGGCTGGGACCGGGTCTCACCGCGGCTGCATTTTTTCTCCACCTGCATGGTGGCGCTGGGCACGCTGTTTTCCACGTTCTGGATCCTGTCCTCCAACAGCTGGCTGCACACCCCGGCCGGCTACACGATCATCGACGGCATCGTGCATCCGCAGGACTGGTGGCAGGTGGTGTTCAACCCGTCCTTCCCGTACCGGCTGGCGCACATGGCGCTGGGCTCGTTCATCACCACCTGTTTCGTCATCGGCGGCGTCGGGGCCTGGTATCTGCGCCGTGGTGTGCACCTGGAAGCCGGCCGCAAGATGCTGGTGGCCGCCGTCGCCTTCGCCGCGCTCACGGTGCCGGTGCAGATCTTCGTCGGCGACATGCACGGCCTGAACACGCTCAAGCACCAGCCGATGAAAATCGCCGCGATGGAAGCGCACTGGCATGACACCCCGCCCGGTGAGGGTGTGCCGCTGGTGGTGTTCGCCGTGCCCAACGAAAAAGAAGAACGCAACGATTACGAGATCGCCATTCCCAAGCTGGGCAGCGTGATCCTCACCCACAGCCTGGATGGCACCTTTGCGCCGCTGAGCTCGGTGCCGGCCAGCGAGCGGCCGCCGGTGGTGCCGGTGTTCTACGCGTTCCGCATCATGGTCGGGATCGGCACGCTGATGCTGCTGGTGGCCTGGATCTCGGCCTTCCAGCTGTGGCGTGGACGCCTGCTGCAGTCCACATGGCTGCTGCGCGGCTGGCACTGGATGCTGCCCAGCGGTTTCATCGCGCTGGTGGCCGGCTGGTTCGTCACCGAGATGGGCCGGCAGCCGTGGGTGGTGTATGGCGTGCTGCGCACGGCCGATGCGGTCGGGCCGCACAGCGCGTGGATGACCGCGCTGTCGCTGGCGGTCTACGTCATCGGCTATCTGTTCGTGTTCGGTTGGGGCACCTGGTACCTGGCCAAGATCCTGCGTTCCGGCCCGGCGCCGCATGAACAGCCGCCGCGCGATGACGGCACGCATACACCGGCGCGGCCGCTGTCCGGCGCCGATGAACCGCTGGAGGGGCGCTGAGATGGACATGGCAACCGTGTTGACGGTGGCGTGGTTCGCGGTGATCGGTTTTGGCGTGCTGATGTACGTGGTGCTGGACGGCTTCGTGCTCGGCATCGGCATCCTGGCGCCGTTCGCCGAGGACGAGCCGCAGCTGGATGTGATGATGAACACCGCCGCGCCGATCTGGGACGGCAACGAAACCTGGCTGGTGCTCGGCGGCGCCGGGTTGATGACCGCCTTTCCCAAGGCCTATGCGGCGCTGCTGTCGGCGCTGTATCTGCCGGTGCTGCTGCTGGTGATGGCGCTGGTGTTCCGTGGCGTGGCGTTCGAGTTCCGCTTCAAGGCGCAGCGTTCGCGTCGGCTGTGGAGCGTGTCCTTCGCACTGGGCTCGCTGCTGGCCGCCTTCGCGCAGGGCGTGATTCTGGGCGCGCTGGTGGAAGGTTTGAAGATGCAGGACGGGCGCTATGTCGGCGGTGCGTTCGGCTGGTTCAGCCCGTTTTCGATGCTGACCGGGGTGGCGGTGGTCACCGGCTATGCGTTGCTGGGCAGCACCTGGTTGATCCTCAAGACCGGCGGCCGGGAGCAGGCGCTGGCGCGTTCGCTGACGCGGCCATTGATGGTGGCGGTGCTCGTGTTCATGGGCCTGGTCAGCACCTGGCTGCCGTTCCTGCAGTCGCGGGTGATGGAACGCTGGTTCAGCGACGGCAACTTCTGGTGGCTGTCACCGGTGCCGCTGCTGACGCTGGCGGTGGCGGTGGCGCTGTGGCGCAGCGCGATGCACCCGCGCCGCGACCTGCCGCCGTTCCTGCTGACCCTGGCGCTGTTCGTGCTGGGCTTCCTCGGCCTGGTGCTGGGCATGTGGCCGTACCTGCTGCCGCCGACGATGACGCTGTGGCAGGCCGCCGCGCCGGCCACGTCGCTGGGTTTCAGCATGGTCGGACTGGCGCTGCTGCTGCCGGTGATCCTGGGCTATACGGTGTGGTCCTACCGCGTGTTCCGCGGCAAGGTCACCGCCGAGATGGGCTACCACTGACCCGGCACGGCGCGTGCGGCTTGCCAGCCGGGCAAGCCGCCGCCAAGCTAGCCGCCGGTTGTCCGCGCCCCGGTGCGGCCGGTCGTCCATTCGCCCAGCCGAGGTCGTGGTTGTCGTATGCCCGTTGCCCCCGAAGCAGCTTCCTCCCGCGCCGTCCATCCACTTGCCACCGGCCCCAGCGACCGGCCATTGGCGGTGCTCGGCAGCGGACCGGTGACGCTGGCAACCTTCCTGGCGCAGGTTCGCGGGGTCGCGGCGCAACTGCCGGCGGGCCGGCATGCGGTCAATCTGTGTGAAGACCGCTACCGTTTCCTGGTGGCGTTCTGCGCGATCGCACTGCGCGGCCAGGTGAATCTGCTGCCGTCCTCGCGTGCCCCGGCGGTGGTGGCCGATGTGCGGCAGCGCTATGCACAGACCTATTGCGTGGGCGATGCCGCGCCGGAGCGGCTGCCGCCCGACTGCCATGTGCTGCCGGCCGAGCTGCCGCAGCTGGCCGGACCGGTGCCGCAGCTGGCCGAGCAGCAGCTGGTGGCGATCGGCTTCACTTCCGGCAGCACCGGTGTACCCGGCGCCAATCCCAAGACCTGGGGCTCGTTCCTGACCAGTACCGCGCAGAACCTGCAGGCGCTGCAGGACCTGTGGGGGCCGGCGCAGCCCTCGCTGGTGGCCACGGTGCCGCCGCAGCACATGTACGGCATGGAGATGTCGGTGCTGCTGCCGTTGCTGGCACCGGCCACGCTGCAGGCCGGGCGCCCGTTCTTTCCGCAGGATGTGGCGCAGGCACTGGCCACGGTGCCGGCGCCGCGGCTGCTGGTGACCACCCCGGTGCACCTGAAGGCGCTGGTCGAATCGGGCGTGGCGCTGCCGCCACTGGCCGGGATCGTCACCGCCACCGCCCCGCTGCCGCAGGAACTGGCCGCCGCCGCCGAGCAGCGTTTCCACACCGAGGTGCGCGAGGTGTTCGGCTCCACCGAAACCTGCATCTTCGCCCGCCGCCGCACCGCCCGCGAGACCGCCTGGCAACTGCTGCCGGGAGTCTGGCTGGAACCGCAGCCCGATGGCACCCGCATCCATGCCCCGCACCTGGCCACGCCGGTGTTGCTGGCCGATCTGGTGGAGCTGCTGCCCGGCGACCGCTTCGTGCTGCGCGGGCGACGGGCCGATCTGCTGGAAATCGCCGGCAAGCGCGCCTCGCTGGGCGACCTGACCCGCAAACTGCAGGCGCTCGAGGGGGTCGAGGATGCGGTGGTGCTGCAGCTGGCGCCGGAACCGGGACATACGGTGGGTCGCATCGCCGCGCTGGTGGTGGCCCCGCAGCGCGAGGTGGCCGAGCTGCTGCAGGAGCTGCGTCCGCTGATGGATCCGGTGTTCCTGCCGCGGCCTTTGCGCAAGGTCGAGGCGCTGCCGCGCAACGAGACCGGCAAGCTGCCGCGCGATGCGCTGCTGGCGCTGCTGGGCCACTGAGCCCCGCAGCGCCGGGCCTTTTGCGCCGCCGGCTCAGCCGCCGTGGACGCCGTCGATCTCCACGCGCAGGTCGCGGCGGCACACCGTTGCATGCAGCAGCAACCGCGGCACCTGCGCCTCCAGATGCTGTGACAGCTGTTGTTGCACCTGCGCCAGCTCGTCACCGTCGCGCACATAGACCTTGAGCCGGCTTCCGGCGCCGAACTGTGGCGGCAGCGCGGGGACATGCTGGCGCGCCGCGTCGATCAACGCGGTGAAGTTGGCGAATGTTTCCTGCAGCTGGAGGGCGGTGCAGTCGGCGTGCAGGGTCTGGTGTCCGACCACGCTGGCGGTCCCGGACAGCAGCAAGGGCAGCGCACTGCCGGGCGCGGCCAGCATGGCGCGGGCGAAACTGGGGGGCTGCGGCCCGTACTGGCGCGGATAGCGGTAGGCGCTGACCTGACGCGGGTTCTCCAGTGGAATGCCCGGTTCGCGGGCGGCCAGCCAGTAGACCTGCAGTACCCGTACGCCATCCACCCGGCCGATCGCGGTGGCCGCCGGCAGGGTGGTCGGATCAACCGTGCCGAGGCCGCGGGCGCGGCCGATGCAGAATTGTCGATAACGCTCCTGGTCACCGTCGCCTTCGGTGATGGCATCGAAGTAATTCCAGATCCGCAGCAGATGCGGGTAACCGTGCTGCGGCAGCGCGGCAAGCATCTGCGCGTAGGCCTGCTGCGAGGCTTCCAGGATGCCGCCGGCGGTAGCCTCATCGATCTGCATGGCGCCAAACAGCAGCGCGCCATCGCTGGCCCAGGCCAGGCCGTTCGCGTCGCGTCCGCTGCGCACCGGCGCGCGGCTGCGCCACACTTCCAGCTGCGGTTCACCATGGGCCTGCAGGCCTACCTGCAGATAACGCGGATCGTCACTGGCCGGCGCGTCGCGGCCGGCATGAAAGGCGAAGATGGCCAGCACCTGCGGATCGGCCAGCAACAGCGGCAGCTGCGCGGCCGGCACATAGTCGACGGTCAATGCGGCCAACGCGGACGTCACCGCCGCATGGGCGCTCATGGTGCGCTACCGGAACACGCACATGCGGTGACCGGCGTGGTGTTGCGGGCAAGGCCGGACGGGGTAGGCGGCAACGGGGGTGGTGCTGGAAACATCATGCGCTGGACATTCGGTGTAACCGGGATGGCACATGATAGCGCGCGTGTTTTTTCCACCGCGGTTGCGCTATCGACGGTGATGCCGGATCGTTACGCCTCCATAATCGTCGCTGGACCTGTACATGTCGCCACAAACCCCGTCCGAGGCCGCATTGGCTGAATTGCTGGTGGAAAGCCTGAACCTGGAGGACGTCACTCCGTCGCAGATCGATCCGGAGGCGCCGCTGTTCAATGACGGCCTGGGCCTGGATTCGATTGATGCGTTGGAGCTTGCGCTGGCCATCAGCAAGCGCTACGGCTTCCAGCTGCGCTCGGACAATGAGGACAACCGGCGTATTTTCACGTCGCTGCGCTCGCTTTCGGCTCATATCGACGCCAACAAGCCCGCCTGAGGTGGAGCGCGTGGCTGTTGCGCCTCCTTCCGGCCACGGTGCGGCCGCTGCGCTGATCCGCATGCTGCTGCTGCTGGCCTACCCGCTGCTGTCGCACGTGGCCAGCCTCCGTAGCGACGGGATCTGGGCGGCGGCGGCGATGTTCAGTCTGGTACTGCTGCTGTTGTTGGCGCCGCTGGCACAGCGCCGCGGCTGGGCCCTGCCGCTACTGCTGCTGTGCACGCTGGCGCTGGTGTGGTTGGCCGGCTCGCCGCTGGCGTGGATGCTGTTGCTGGCCCCGCCGGTGGTGTTCCCGCTGCTGGTGGCGTGGGGGTTCGCCCGCACGCTGGGCGCAGGCCAGGTGCCGTTGATCGGGCGCATCATGCGCGCGTTGTATCAGCGTGCCGGCATGCCGGTGACCGCCGCGCTGGAGCGCTATACCCGCCACCTGACCGGGGCCTGGGTGGCGGTGCTGGTGCTGCTGGCGGCCTTGAACCTTGCCTTGGCGGCCAGCGCCGTACCGGGGGGGCTGCTGGTCATGTTGGGCCTGCGGCCGTGGTGGCCGGTCACCCATGAGCAGTGGTCATGGTGCGCCAATATCGCCAACTGGGGCCTGATCGGAGGGTTCTTCGTACTCGAATACGCGCTGCGTACGCGCCTGTTCCCGGACCGTCCAGATCGCAACGCCGTGCAGTTCGCGCGGCAGATGGCGCAGCTGGGTCCCGCGTTCTGGCGCGACCTGTTGCGCTGAGCGGTACCGGCGCCGGTTATCCTTTGCGGCCGTCCTTGTTCCGGTGGATGCCATGCAATTCACTATTCCCGCCGACCATCCCTGCCTGCCCGGCCACTTCCCGGGGCGGCCGCTGGTGCCGGGCGTGGTGGTGCTGGAGCAGGTGTTGCTGGCCATCAGTGGCCAGTGCGGCGTGCCGGTCACCGCCGTGCGCCTGCCGCAGGTGAAGTTCATGGCGCCGCTGCTGCCGGATCAGGTCGCGACGATAGAACTGGAAGGCGCCGCGCCGCGCTGGCGCTTCAAGGTGCTGCGCGAGGCGCAGCTGCTGGTGCGCGGTGAGCTGGTGATGGCAACGCCGGACGCCTTGGCATGAGCGAGGTCGACTGGAAGCGCCGTCCTGAAGGCGGCGGCCGCGGTGCGATCCGGCTGATTGCCGCCATCGCCCGCTATGGCGGGCGCGGCGTCTCGCGGCTCTGCCTGTATCCGATCACCCTGTATTTCCTGCTGATGCGCGGCGCCGAACGCAACGCCTCGCGCGCGTTCCTGTCGCGGGTGCATGGGCGCCCCGCCTCGTTGGCCGAAGTCGCCCGGCATATCCATACGTTCGCGGCCACCATCCTGGACCGGGTGTTCATGCTCGGTGGGCGCATGCGTTTGTTCGATATCCACAATGTCGGTCTGGAGCAGCTGCACGCGGCGATGGACCAGGGCCGTGGGGTACTGGTGTTCGGCTCGCACCTGGGCAGTTTCGACGCGCTGCGCGCGCTGGGCCGGCAACGCCCGGACATCCAGCTGCGGGTGCTGCTGGACAAGGCGCACAACCCGGCGATCACCGAGGTGCTGGCCGAACTGGATCCGGTGCTGGCGGCCGGAATCATCGATGCCGGCCAGGACGGCCCCTCCATCGTGATGGCGATCAAGCAGGCGCTCGAGGAAGGGGCGCTGGTGGCGATGCTGGTGGATCGCGCGCGGCCGGGAGAGCCGTCGGTCGCCGCGCCACTGCTGGGCACGCCTGCGCCATTTCCCACCGCGCCGTGGCTGATTGCCGCCGTGCTGAAGGTGCCGGTGGTACTGGCATTTGGTCTGTACCGCGGGGGCAACCGTTACGATCTGGTGTTCGAGGCGTTTGACGACGTCGTCGAGATCCCGCGCCGCGAGCGTGCCGGCGCGTTGGCACAGCTGGTCCAGCGCTACGCCGCACGGCTGGAGTCGCGGCTGCGCAGTGCCCCTTACAACTGGTTCAATTTCTATGATTTCTGGCATGCCGATGACCACGCGTTCCCTGCCCCGGTGGACCCGGCGCGCACTCCTGCTGCTGATCTCCAGCACGGCCCTGACAGCCTCGGCGAGCGCCCTTGAGGCCCGCTGGATCCTCCAGCAACTGGCCCAGCCGGCACCCAGCCAGACCGGCTTTGTCGAGTTGCGCGGTTCGGCGCTGCTGAAGGAGCCGTTGCGGGTGGAAGGCCAGTACCGGCGCCCCGACAACGCCACGCTGGTGCGCGAGGTGAGCGCGCCTTACGCCGAAACCACCACCATTGCCGAGGGCAAGGTCAGCATTGCCCGTGCCGGCAAGCCGCCGCGGGTATTCGCGCTGCAGCGGGTGCCGGAACTGGCCGACCTGCAGACCAGCTTCGGCGCGCTGCTGTCGGGCGACCAGGCGGCGCTGGAGCAGGCCTACCGGCTTGAGCCGCAAGGCACCCCGCAGCGATGGCAGCTGCGACTGGCGCCGCGCGGCGAGGCGCTGGCCCGGCGGGTGGCCAGCATCACCTTGCACGGCCGCGGCAACGAGCTGCGCTGCATTGAAACGCGCCCGGCCAAGGGCGATGTGCAGCGGACCCTGCTCGGTGGTGCCGCGGTGGCCGCCGCCGCGGTACGCGATGCCGACGCCCTGACGGCGTTGTGCCACGACGGTGGATCGCGTTGAGCCTGTCATCGAAGCAGCGCATCGGTCTGGCGATCGCTTGGCTGTTGCTGCTTGCGGTGGCCAGCGCGTGGATCAGCGCGCGCGTCCAGCTCAGCGGCGACCTGCGCAAATTCATGCCCGATGCGCAGACCCCGGCGCAGAAGCTGCTGCTGGACGAACTGGGCGAAGGTCCCGGCACCCGCCTGCTGCTGGTCGCGCTGTCCGGCGCGGCGCCGCTCGAACTGGCCTCGCAGTCACAGGCGCTGCGCGCGCAACTGGCACGGGATCCGCAGTTCGAACTGGTCACCAACGGCGAACAGGCCGGTCTGGAGGCCATTGCGCCGCAGCTGCTGCCATACCGCTATCTGCTGGGCGAGTTGCCGGACGATGCGTTCTCCACTGCGACGTTGCGCGAGGAACTGCAGGCACGGGTGCAGGATCTGGGCTCGCCGGCCGGTGCGCTGATCGAGCCGCTGCTGGCCTCCGACCCGACCCTGCAGATCCTGCGGGTGGCCGAATCACTGCAGCCGGCCAACGCGCCCCAGCGGCTGGAAGAGGTGTGGTTCGACCGCACCGGTACCCAGGCGTTGCTGCTGATGCAGACCCATGCCGCCGGGTTTGATCCCAGCGGTCAGCAAGCGGCGGTGGATGCGGTCGAGCGCGCCTTCGCGCAGGTTTCAGCCGACAGTGGCAGCCGGCTGGAGCTGAGCGGGCCGGGGGCGTTTTCGGTCAAGATCGGCAATCGCACCGCCAGCGAAGCGGGCACCATCGGTACGCTGGATACGCTGGGCATGATCCTGCTGCTGTGGCTGGCCTACCGCAGCTGGAAGATGCCGATTCTGGGCTTCCTGCCGCTGGCCAGTGCCGGTCTGGCAGGGCTCGGCGCGGTGGCGCTGGGCTTTGACGGGGTGCACGGCATCACCATCGCTTTCGGCTTCACCCTGATCGGGGTGGTGCAGGATTATCCGATCCACTTCTTCAGCCACCAGCGTCCGGGCCGGTCACCGTGGGACAACGTGCGCGCGCTGTGGCCGACCCTGGGCACCGGGGTGATCGCCACCTGCATTGCCTACCTCACCTTCCTGTTCTCGGGCGTGGACGGCCTCAAGCAGCTGTCGGTGTTCACCATCACCGCGTTGCTGACCGCGGCGCTGGCCACGCGCTACCTGCTGCCGGCACTGGTCGATCCGCCGACCCGCGACTTCGCCGATTCGGCCCTGCTGGCGCGCATCTGGCGACAGGTGCAGCGGCTGCCGCGGCCGCGCTGGTCGCTGGCGGCGCTGGCGCTGGCGGCGGTGGTCGCCCTGCTGTGGGCGCCGGGGGCGTTCTGGCAGAACGATCTGGGGCGGCTGACCCCGGTCGATCCGCAGGATCTGCAGCGCGATGCCGAGTTGCGCAAGGAGCTGGGCGCGCCAGACGTGCGCTATGTGCTGACCTTGCGTGGCGAAAATGCACAGGCAGTGCTGGCGGCTTCGGAACAGCTGCGCCCTTCCCTGGAGCGACTGGTGGGCGAAGGCGCGCTGGACAGCTATGACATGGCGGCGCGTTACCTGCCCAGCGCCGCCACCCAGCGCAGGCGCCAGGCGCAATTGCCCGACACCGCCACCGTGCAACAAGCGCTGGATACCGCGGTCGCCGAGACCCCGTTCCGCGCCGATGCCTTCGCGCCGTTTGTGCGGGATCTGCAGCAGGCCCGCAGCGCGCCGCCGTTGCAGCCCGCCGATCTGGAGGGCACGCCCTTGGCGACCGCGGTGGGGGGCTTGCTGCTGCAGGGGCCGGATCATGCCACTGCGCTGGTTTCGCTGGGCGGGCTGCACGACGTGGCCGCCGTGGCCAGCGCCGCGCGTGCGCACGGCGCCGAGCTGCTGGACATGAAGCAGGCCTCCGAAACGTTGGTGGCCGCCTACCGCGGCCGCGTGCTGCTGGCGCTGGCGGTGGCGATGGTGCTGCTGACCGCCACCGTCTGGCTGGCGTTGCGCTCGCCGCGGCGGGTATGGCGGGTGTTGCTGCCGATGGCGCTGAGCACGCTGCTGGTGCTGGCGCTGCTGCGCGGCAGCGGTGTTGAACTGAACCTGTTCCACCTGATCGGCTTGATCCTGGCCGCCGGGCTGGGATTGGATTACGGGCTGTTCTTCGAGCATGCCGGCGACAACCATGCCGACCAGTTGCGCACCCTGCATGGCCTGCTGGTCTGCAGCCTGATGACGTTGCTGGTGTTCAGCCTGCTGGCGTGGTCCTCGATTCCGGTGTTGCGCGCCATTGGCAGCACGGTCGCTCTGGGAGTGGTGTGCAACTTCGTGCTGGCGCTGCTGGTATCGCGTCATCCGTCGCGGGAGAGTGCCGATGGTCACGCGTGAGCAGATCCTGTCGATGATTCCGCACCAGGGCGGCATGTGCCTGTGGGACCGCGTGCTGCACTGGGATGCCGGCAGCGTGCAGCTGCAGGCCGGCAACCATCGTGACCCGGAGCATCCGCTGCGCCACAACGGGCAGCTGGGCGTCATCCATCTGTGCGAATACGGCGCGCAGGCGATGGCGGTGCATGGCGGGCTGCGCGCCCGCGATCACGGCGGCCGGGCGGCGCCGGGCGTGCTGGTGGCGCTGCGTGATGTGCAGCTGCATGTGTCGCGCATCGACCAGTTGCCCGGCCTGATCCAGGCGCATGCACAGGTGCTGGTGGAAGCCGAGGCCAGCCAGCAGTACGGCTTCCGCATCCTGCATGAAGGCCAGTTGCTGGCCGAAGGCCGCGCGGCGGTGATGCTGCAGCCGCTGGCATGATTTCCTTCTTTTTCGACCGATCACGGATCCGACCATGACCTCTACTCCCCGACGCGCCCTGGTGACCGGAGGCAGCGGTGACCTCGGTGGCGCCATCAGTCGCCAGCTGGCCGCCGACGGCCACCATGTGATCGTGCATGCCAATGCCAACCTCGTCCGCGCCCAAACCGTGGTGCAGGAGATTCTCGCCAGCGGCGGCAGTGCCCAGGCGGTGGCCTTCGATGTCGCCGATGGCGCAGCCACCGCGCAGGCGCTGGAGGCGCTGCTGGCTGATGGCCCGGTGCAGATCATCGTCAACAACGCCGGCATCCACGACGACGCGCCGATGGCCGGGATGGACGCGGCCAAGTGGACCCGAGTGATCGAGGTGTCACTGCACGGCTTCTTCCATGTCACCCAGCCGCTGCTGCTGCCGATGGCGCGCACCCGCTGGGGCCGCATCGTCAGTGTGTCCTCGGTGGCCGCGGTGCTGGGCAATCGCGGCCAGACCAATTACGCCGCGGCCAAGGCCGGTCTGCATGGTGCCTCCCGGTCACTGGCGCGCGAGATGGCCAGCCGCGGCATCAGCGTCAACGTGGTCGCCCCCGGGGTGATCGAAGGGCAGATGGCCGCCGACGCCTTTCCCGCCGAGCTGATCAAACAGACGGTGCCGGCCGCGCGCGCCGGCACGCCGCAGGAAGTGGCCGCGCTGGTCGCCTTCCTGTGCAGCGATGCGGCCGGTTACATCAACGGCCAGGTGATCGGGATCAACGGCGGCATGGGCTGAGTGGCGTTGCGGTAGTGGAGGCGGACGGCGTGGATTGCCTCCGGCCCCGGCTGTGCCCGGCCGGCGCGCCTCACCGGGGCGGGCTGGTTTCCGTGATGCGGCCAGGCCCTTGCGTGCCCGACGCCGGTTGCCGCCTTCCGGCAAACAGGGTCAGCAACGGCCCGGTCATCAGTGTGGTCACGATCGCCATCACCAGCAGCAGCGTGAACAGCTCCTGGCCAATCAGGCCGGCATCGAGCCCGACCTTGATCACGATCAGCTCCATCAGCGCCCGCGCGTTCATCAGTGAGCCCACCGCAAACGAATCCCGCCAGGGGTAGCCGCCGATGCGGGCCCCGGCTGCGCCGCCCAGCACTTTGCCCAGCACCGCCGCGGCCAGGATCAGCGCCAGCGCACCGAGCCCGGCCCCGACAAAGGCGTCGGCACTGGTGTCCAGCCCGGCCAGTGCGAAGAACACCGGCATCAGTACGATCACCGCCACGTGTTCAAGCCGCTCGATCAGGCTCTTGAGCAGGCGGTCGTCGCGCGGCAGGCAGGCGCCGAACAGGAACGCGCCGAACACCGGATGCAGGTGCAGCCATTGGGTGGTGGCGGCGCAGGCGAACATGCCGATCAACAGCGCCGCCATCATCATCCCGGATGGCACGCCATCGGCCGCGTAGCGTCGCAGCAGCCCGCCGAACAGCGGACGCAGGCCGCCGAACACCAGCGCGCACAGCAGTACCAGGCCCAGGGTGGTCTTGAGAAAGCCCGTGTAGCCCTCGCCCGAACCGATCAGCGCCACCACCAGCGCCAGCATCATCCAGGCGAACACATCGGCGATGGCGGCCGCCGACAGCGACAACCGTCCGATACGGGTATGGGTCATGCCGCGTTCTTTGAGAATGCGCGCCATGATCGGGAAGGCGGTGATCGACATTGCCGCGGACATGAACAGTGCGAACGGCCAGAAGCCGACGCCGGCCGGGGCCAGCGTCGGATGCAGCCACGGCGCGATGCCGATGCCCATCGCCATCGGCAGCAGGACGCTGAGGATGCCGACCCAGCCGGCGCTGCGCAGCTGCGCACGCACACCGTCGGGCGCGCGCAATTCGGCACCGACGATGAACATGAAAAGCACCAGTCCCAGTGTCGACAGCGCCGACAGCGCGGGCAGCGAGGCCGGGGCGAACAGGGTGGCGTGGAAGCCTGGAAACGCGGCGCCCAGCACGATCGGACCCAGCACGATGCCGGCGGCCATCTCGCCGATCACCGGCGGCTGGCCCAGATAACGCAGCAGCAGACCGCACAGGCGAGCGACCGCCAGGATCACCAGCAGCTGCAGCAACAACGGGGTATGTGACATCGGCTTTCTCGCGGAGGACGGCTCAGCCGTACCAGTGGGCGGCCAGTGACGGCGCGGTGGCCGGCGTTGCCGCGGCCAGTGTTTCCAGGCCATGGCTGTCGATCTGCGGGTGACGCAGGCGCGCCTGTTCCAGTACCTCGCCGGCCAGCTGGCGCATGCGCTGCACATTGCCGTGCAGCTGCTGCACCAGCACCTCGTCAGCGACTTCGGTCTGTTCGTGCAGGGACTGGTTCATGGCGTAGAACCAGTCGATGCCGTGCTGGTCGAGCAGGCGGCCATCCGGACGCAATGGACCTTGGTTGCGCGCACCCCAGTCGCGCAACAGCGCCTGCATACCGAGGTTGAGGGCCCGGGCCTGCTGGAACAGGTCCCGTATCCGTCCCAGCAGCCCGATGTCGGTGAGCTTGTCGGCAAAATACAGCGGGGCCAGCAATGCCCAGTAGTAGGTGTAATCCCAGATCACCTTGACCGGCATGACCTGGGCATCGCCAAACAGCGGGTACTGGTCCTGATACAGGGTCAGGGTGTTCTCGTAAAAAGAGAAGTACACCTGCTGGTAGATCTCCGCATACGGCGCCCACGTCTGCTGCTTGCGGTCGCGTTCGATCAGGTCGCAGATATAGCCGTTGCTGATGGCGATGAAGTCGCTGCCGGGCGAATAGAACGGATCCAGGAACAGCCCGGCCTCGCCGGTCAGCGCCCAGCGGTCGGCCGAGAACACCTGCTTGCAGCCATAGGAGAATTTGCGCAGGAACAGGAAGTCCTGCAGCGTGTGCTGTGGCTGCTGCAAGGTGGCGGCCATCTGCGGCTGGTGTTGCTGCAGCCAGGCCATGGCTTTCTCATGGGTGTTCATCTGCTCCAGCGGATGCATCGAGGCATCGCAGACAATGCCCAGCGAATGTGCGCCGGAGGACAGCGGAATCAGCCAGAACCAGTAGCCCGGGCCACACAGGTGATTGGTCGAACGCCAGCGGTCCGGCGGTGTGCAGCGCTGTTGCCACTGCGGATCATCACTCCACTGGTTGGGATCGATGTGGCCATCGACCCGCCACCACACGGCATTGGCTTCATGTGCGTTGGCCTGCGCCAGATCCAGCTTGCGCTTGAGCAGCCCGGCGCGGCCGCTGGCATCGACCAGCCAGCGCGCGTGCAGTGTCGTGGTCTGCTGCTGGCGTTCGTAGCGGACCTGGTGGGAATCCGCGCCCTCACCCAGCTCGATGCCGCGTACCACCGCCTCATCCAGGAACCGCACCCCGAGCGAGACAGCCTGTTCGCCGAGGAAGTTCTCGAAGCGGCCACGATCAAGCTGCCACGAGGGCGTTGGCAGCAAGCGGCTGACGCCCAGTTCGGTGCAGGCAGCCATATCGTGCTGGCCTTCGGAGAAGAAGAAGCGGAACCCGAACTTGCGGATATGCCGGCTTTCCAGGTGGTCCTTGAAACCGAGCACGTTGGCGAAATAGTGCGCGCCGATTTCCACCGTCGATTCGCCGACCTTGAAGGCCGCTTCCCGCACCGGATGGGCGCGGCGTTCGATGACCGTCACCGCCAGTGTCGGATCGCGTTGTTTGAGCTGGATGGCGAGGCTGAGGCCGGCCAGGCCGCCACCCATGATCAGGACATCAGTGGCGGCAGAATTCATACGTGCTCCCGGTGGGGGCTGGACACGGCGACAGGCGGGCCGAACTCGCCGCTGGGGTCGTCGATCAGCGGCGGATTGGCCTGGATGGCGCGGTACACCGCGCGGATGTGGCCGTAACGCAAGGCCTGCAGCACGATGTGGCTGGTGATGCGGTACAGGTCGCTGAGCGGGCGGAAGTGGCTGCGGCGGAACTGTTCGCTGCTGTTCGCGCTCTGGTAGCGCGACTCGATCGGTACCGACACGCAACGCGTGCCCAGCTGGCGTGCGGCTGAAATCACCACCTGTGCCTCAAACACGAAGCCTTCGCCGGGAATGTCCTGCAGCGCGAGTACCTGCTCGGGATAGAAACGTTGCCCGCTCTGGCTGTCGGCGACCTGGTAGCCGGTGCCCCAGGCGATGCCCCAGTCGCCGAACTCATTGGCCAGCCGCCGGTGGATGGGTTGCAGCGCCCGCTTGCGCAGGCGCGCGCCGATGATGATGCAGCCGGGGTGGCGGTTGGCGCTGTCGAGCAGGCGCGGCAGGTCGCTGGCGGCATGCTGGCCGTCGCCGTCCATGGTCAGCACCCCGCGCAGGCCGCGGGCGCGCGCCTCGGCAAACCCGCTGCGCAGCGCATGGCCCTTGCCCATGCGCCGGCTGTGCCGCAGCAGGATCACCGGCAGGTCGGCGATGCATCCGGCGGTGTCATCGTCGGAGCCGTCGTCGACCACGATCACATGGCGATGGTGCGCCAGCGCGCCCGACACCACTTCGCGGATCCGCAGCGATTCGTTCAACGCCGGGATCAGGACGGCGACCTCGTCCGCGGTGAGAGGAGCCCTATCAGTCATAAGCGATCCCTATGCTCAACCACTGCCCGTTACCGGCCGCAAGCTGCACCTGGGTCCGTTCCAGCGCCAGCGCTTCAAAAAACGGCAGCATCGGCAGCATCGCATTGCCGCGCATCCAGCGTGACAACGGCCCGTCGGCATCTGGCGCCGATGCGTTGGCTGCGTCGCCCAAGGCGACCTGCAGCCTCGGCTGCCCGGGGGCGGGTGTCCGGGACAGCACCAGCGCCCCGCCGAGCAGGCCGCGACTGGGCGAGACCTGGCCCAACGGACCGGTGGACTGGCTGTCGTAGCCCACCAGCAGCACCGCCTCGCTACCGCTGGCCAGTTGCGCCAGCGCTTCCAGCAGGCCCTGCGCGAAGCTGGCCTCGTGGGCGCTCAGCGCGGTGGCCGGCGGCAATGCGCCGGCACCGATGGTCCAGTAACCGGCCGCCGCGTTGTGCACCGAGTTGTGGAAGCGGGTCGGTGACAGTGCGCGCGGGTCCTGGGTCAGCGCCGCGCACATGTAATCGGTGATGGCCAGGTCGCCGTGGGTGGAGGTGAACACCGACGGCAGACTGGCCGGATCGCGGCTGGCGCGGGTGCAGGCCGCCAGTGCCACGTCCAGTGCCACGGCCACCGTCTCCGGCGCCCGCCGGCGTTCATTGGCGGCCAGCAGCTGCGCCGACGGCCGCGCGGGTGCGCCTTCCGGGATCGCCCCTGTGCGCACGTGATCACACGCCGCTTGCCACGAGGGCAGGCCGGTGCACCAGAAACCCACACCTTCCAGGGTTGCTTCAAGCATCGCCATCAGTCCGCCCTGCCGAACACGAGCGAGCAGTTGTTGCCGCCAAAACCGAATGAATTGTTCATCGCGTAACGGATGGATCGCTGTGCATTTTCAAAATGGATCTGCTCACCGCAGGCGTCATCGCGGACCTCGCTGTTGAGGGTGCCCGGCAGCAGGCCGTCCGACAGGGCCAGCAGCGCGATGGCCGATTCCACAATGCCTGCCGCGCCCAGCGTATGTCCGGTCCAGCCCTTGGTTGAACCGGCATGCAGTGTCGGCGGGAACAGCGCATCCACCGCGCGTGCTTCGATACTGTCATTGGCCGGGGTCGAGGTGCCATGCAGGTTGAGGTAGCCCACCTCGCTGGCGTCGATACCGGCGCGGTGCAGGGCATCGGCCATGGCCAGCCGCGCGCCCAGCCCTTGCGGATGTGGCGCGGACATATGGTGGGCGTCGCTGGACTCGCCATAGCCGCACAGGCGCAGCGCAGCGCCGTCATTGGGATCGAGACGTTCCAGCAGTGCAAAGCCACCGGCCTCGCCCAGCGACAGGCCGCTGCGGCGTGCATCGAAGGGTTGGCACGGGGTGGGCGAGACCAGCTGCAGTGCGTTGAAGCCGAACAGCACGCTGCCGCACAAGGTATCCACGCCACCCACCAGCGCGGCATCGACAATGCCGGCGGAAATCCAGCGGGCGGCCTGGGCAAACACCTTGGCGCTGGAAGAGCAGGCCGTGGCCACGGTGACGCAGGGGCCCCGCAGGCCGGTGGCCTGCTGCACGAACTCGCCGAGCGAATGGGGTGAATGGATACGCGCCCGTTGCAGATCGGCCGGAAACTGAGGGACGCCCTCGGCATCGGGCTCGAGCCGCGTGTAGGCCTCTTCGGTGGCGCCAATGCTTGAGGTCGAGGTGCCGATCACGATTGCGATGCGGTGCGCGCCATGGCGGGCAATGGCCGCGGCCAGTTGCTGCGGCAGACCGTCCTGCTGCAGCGCCAGCCAGGCCAGGCGGTTGTTGCGGCAATCGTAGGCGGAAAGCGCCTCGGGAACCGCGGCGCTTTCCAGTCCGTCGACGCGGCCGATCCAGCATTCCAGCGGATCGGGGCCGAAGTCGTTGCGGCGCAAACCACTGCGCCGATCGCGCAGAGCGTGCCGCTGCGCGGCCAGTCCGGCACCCAGTGCAGTGGTGGCGGTAAAGGCGCGAATGGAGACAGGCGTCATGCGGGGCGGCGATGCTGCGGTCACGCGGTATTCCAGGAGCGGTCGATGGCGCGAGTATATAGGCGGGGCTGTGGGCGGAAATGGAAGGTGACGCTGTCACCTTCCGGCGCAGCGTGGGATTTTGATGAACAACCGCAATGCGCACGGCTGAAACCGTGGCACGCGCACAGGGCGCGCCTTTCGCCGCTGCGGCATTTCCTCCACAATCATGGCCACTCAATCCCAGGGCAACGCCCCATGGGCATGCAAGCCTACGTCTATAAAAGCCAACGCAAGCAGGACACCTACGTCTATCTTGCCAAGCGTGATGATTTCGATGTGATCCCGGCCACACTGGGTGCCACGCTTGCACCGTACACCTTCGTGATGGAGGTGGCCCTGACTCCCGAGCGTCGCCTGGCCCAGGCCGACGCCGCGCTCGTGCGAGCGAATCTGGTCGAGCGCGGATTCCATCTGCAGCTGCCGCCGCAACCGCTGGCGCCGGTAAAAATCGCCCGCATCGACGGTCGCGATGACTGATCACACGCGCACCCGTGCGATTGCCGCCGCACTGGCGACGGGTCTGGTGTTGAGCCTGGCCACGGCGTTCGGCGGCGTGGTGGCGGCGCTGTGCGGTGTGCTCGCGCAGCCGGCGTTCGCGCTGGCGGTGTCATGGGGGCGCGGTACCCGCGCGCAGGCCCCGGCAGGTGCGCTGCTCAAACGTGCGCTGCCGGAACTGGCCGGACTGTGGCTGGTGGGCACCGCGGTGGTGGCGCTGCTGGTGGCCTGGCCGCTGGCGGCGCTGCATGACAGCGGCAGTCTGGCGGCGGTGCTGGCGCTGGGCGTGGCGGTGAGCGTAGCGGTGCTGGGACTGTGGCGGACGTGGCCGTTGTGGCATGCGATGGAGCGTGAGGACAGCCGTTTGCCGATGCAATGGCAGGCGCTGGCCGGGCGTGGCCTCACTTCTTGGCAGGGGCTGGGTGCAGCGCTGCTGTTGTTGCTGTTGTGCGCCGCGGTCGTGCTGCCGGCCTGGCCGGGCCTGCTGCCGGAGGGCCTGCGCTGGCCGCTGGCGCTGGCTACCGCGCTGGCCGCGCCACTGCTGCACGCGCTGCTGCAGCGCATGCCGGCCGCGCCGGCCGTCGCCGCTCCCGCCCCGGCGGTGGAAACCTTCGATCCCTTTGCCGAGGCGGCCATCACGCCGGTGCCGCTGGAACCGCTGGCGCAGCATGAACTGGTGCCGCAGCTGTACGAGGCGGTGCGTGGCGGCCGCGTGGATCGCGCGTTGCAGCTGCTGGAGGCCGGAGCCGATCCGCATGCACCGCCGCCGACGGCGGCGCGTGACCAGCGCAGCCTGGCGGTACTGGCCGCGGTGTTGCCGGATCTGCGTGTACTGCGGGCGCTGATCAGTCGTGGCGTCAATCTGAATCAGTCCCATCGCGGCATGACGCCGTTGCTGGCGGCCACCCGCGACAGCTGGCACGGCCGGCCCGAGGCGGTGATGACGTTGCTGGCCAACGGCGCCGACCCGCGCGCAACCGATGCCGACGGCAACACGCCCTTGCATCATGCCGCGCGCAGTTCCGATCCGGGCGTGGCCGCGCTGCTGCGCGACGCCGCCGCCGAGATCGATGCGCTCAACAACGACGGCCATAGTCCACTGGCACTGGCCTGCCAGGCCGGCAACTGGCGGCTGGCCAGGTTCCTGCTCGAACGCGGCGCCCGGCCCGAGCCGGAGGACGGCATTCCGGTGCTGATTGCGGCCGCGGCGACCGACGAGGATGACCCGGCCGGTGTGCAGCTGCTGCTCAAGCACAAGGCGCGGCTGGACGCGCGCGACCGGCAGCGGCGCAGCGCGCTGCATGAGGCCGCGGCGGCCGGCCACGTGGATATTGTTGAAACCCTGCTCAGTGCCGGGGCCAACGTCGAGCCACGCGATGCACTGGGGCGCACGCCCTGGCTGGATGCGGCCGCGCACGGCCATGCCGGTGTGCTGGAGCGCCTGCTCGCATACAAGCCGGATGTGATCGCGGTCGATGGCGAGGGCAGCAATGCCGTGCTGCTGGCCAGCCGTGCCGAACATGTCTCGGTGGCGTTGATCCAGCGCCTGCTGGAGCTGGGGATTCCGGCCGACAGCGTCGGCGCCGATGGCCGCCGCGCCGTCGACCACGCCGCCGCCGCCGGTCGCTGGTCGATCGTCTCGCTGCTGGACCCGGCCTATCCGCTGCCGGCGGCTGTCAGCGATGCCGGCACGGGTGAGGCCGCTGGCGACAGCCAGACGCTGGCGGCACTGCCCGATCGCGCGCCGCTGGTGCTGTTGCGCGAAGCGCTGGTGTTCGCCAATTTCGACGGCATGCCGGCGCTGGCCCGGCTGTGTTCGGCCGAGGAGCTGGGCGGCCTGCTGCATGATCCGCAGCTGGCCTTGCAGCCGCGCGTGGTCGACTGGCTGCTGGGCCAGGGCGCGGCGCCGGAGGTGCTCGATGCCTGTGGCGATACCCCGATGTTCGCCTTGCTGGCGCGTGGTGCCGATGCGCTGCCGACCTTGCAGGTGCTGCTGCAGCACGGCGTCTCGCCGGCCGGACGTGGCGGTCTGGCACGGCTGCTCGCGGCCTGCGTGCAGCACGATCATGCCGCGCGCGGTATCGAACAGTTCGCGCTGGAGCTGCTGGAACGCGGTGCCGATCCGTTCGGCGCGGCCCCGGCCGGGGATCCGGCGCTGTCACTGGCGGTGCGTCTGGGCTGGCTGAAACTGCAGCAGAGCCTGCTGGCCATGGGCGTGGATCGCGAGGCGCGTGACAGCCACGGCATGACCGCGCTGCATCTGGCCACCGCACTGGGCCGCGAGTCCTCGCTGAAACTGCTGGTGCTGCAGGGCGCTTCGCCCGAGGCACGCGCCGCCGACGGGCAGACGCCGCTGGGTGTGGCGCTGTCGAGCGGGCGCCGCGATCTGGCCGACTGGCTGGACTGGCGTGGCTGGTCGCTGCCGTTGCGCCCGCTGCGCGAGGCCGATGTGCCGGCCGCGGCAATGGCCGGTGACGCCGATGCGGTGCGTCGCCTGATCGATCTGGGTTTTGCGGTGGATGCGGTCGATGCGCAGGGCTGCACCGGCCTGCTGCGGGCCGCGGGCGGCGGCCATGCGGTGGTGGTGGATCTGCTGCTCGCACGCGGTGCCGATCCGCAACACGCCGCGGCCAGCGGTGCCACGCCGTTGTCGGCGGCCGTCAGCATGCGGCAAACGGCAATCGTCACCGCGCTGCTCGATGCCGGTGCCCAGCTCGAACACCGCCTGCCGGGCGGCGTCACCGTGCTGATGCTGGCCGCCGCGCTGGGCCTGCCGGATATCGTCGCGCGCCTGCTCACTGCCGGGGCCGACGTGCATGCCGGCGACGACCAGCAGCTGGCGCCGCTGCACTGCGCCACGCTGTACGGCTTCACCGCACGCGACCGCACCCGCCTGCTGACCCTGCTCGATACGCTGCTGCTGGCCGGTGCCGAACCGGACCAGGCCTCGGCCGGGACGGTGACGCCGTTGCTGCTGCTGCTGGGGGCGCGAGCCGAACCGGGTACCGTCTGTGACGAACAGGTGGTATTGGCCGCGGTCGAGCGCCTGCTCGACGAGGACGTGTCGCTGGAAGTGCGCGATCCGCGTGGCTTCGGCCCGCTGCATCTGGCCGCGCTGCACGGCTTGCCGCTGCTGGTGCAGCGCCTGCTGCGGGCCGGCGCCGATCCGGACCTGCGCGACGCGTTGAACCGGACTCCGCGCGACATCGCCATCATGCGCGGCTTCATCGACGTGGCCGGCGAATTCGAACCGGCGGTGCCGGGCGTATCGTCGATGGCCCGGTTCCTGCGCGACCACCGCTGACCGGTCACCCGCCGGCGTCGTGGGCTAGGGGCGGGTATCGGGCGGCGCGGCCGCCGCGGCGTCGCCGGCATCGGCTTCGAACAGCTGCATCAGGTCCGCACGCGCGTCGCGCGAGGTCTGCATCACCGCCGCCTCGTCGTCATAGACCAGGTGCTGGGCCCGGAGCAGCTGCGCATCGTGCTCGCGGAAACGCTGCACATGGTCCTGCGCCACCGCCGGGGCGATGCCCAGCGCGGTCAGCACCCGCTCGCTGGCTTCCAGGCTGGAGCCGAGCACTTCGCGGAACGGTTCGGCCGACATGTCCAGCAGCTTCCATGCGTGCTGGCGGTTGCGCGCGCGTGCCAGCACGGTGGCGTGTGGATACAGGCGCCGTACCAGCCGTACCGCGCGCAGATTGGTTTCCGGGTTGTCCATGGCCATCACGAACACGCGGATGTGCTCGGCACCGGCCGCCCGCAGCAGATCCGGGCGGGTCGGGTCGCCGTAATAGAGCTTGTTGCCGAAGCGGCGCAGGTCCTCGACCGTTTCCGGGTCCGATTCCAGCGCGACGAACGGAATGCGCTGGGCGGTCAGCACGCGGCCGACGATCTGGCCGAACCGGCCCATGCCGGCGATCAGCACCTGCGGCCGCTGCGCGCCGGCATCCTTGAGCGTCTCGTCCGGCGCATGCTCCGGCGCGTGCACCGGTGGCTTGAGCTGCAGCAGCCGCTGCAGCGCCAGCAACAGCAGCGGGGTGATCGCCATCGATACGCTGACGATGGCCACCAGCCGGTCATGGTTGATGCGGCCGAGCAGGTGCGCGCGCTCGGCCTCGTTGAACACCACAAAGGCGAATTCGCCGCCCAGCCACAGCACGCTGCCCAGCATCAACGCGCTGCGCAGCGACATGCCCGTGGCCAGGCCGAGCCCGAGCAGGATCGAGAACTTCACCAGCAGCAGGATCGCCACGCCGATGCCGATCACTTCCGGTTCGGCGGCGACCCGCTCCAGATCGATGCCCATGCCCACGGCGATGAAGAACAGGCCCAGCAACAGGCCCTTGAACGGCTCGATCTGCGATTCGATCTCGTGCCGGAATTCGGAGTCGGCCAGCAGCACCCCGGCCACGAACGCGCCCAGCCCGGCACTGAGCCCGGCCCCGGCCATGAGCCAGGCGGTGCCCAGCACCACCAGCAGCGCGGTGGCGGTGAACACCTCGGGCATGCGCGTGCGTGCCACGATCAGGAAGATCTGCCGCAGCAGCGGCCGCCCCAGCCCGATGACCAGCCCCAGCGCGCCCAGGGCGATGGCCGCATCCTGCCAGGTCAGGGTTTCATTCTTGACCCCGCCCAGCAGCGGAATGGCCGCCAGCAACGGAATGGCGACCAGGTCCTGGAACAGCAGGATGGCGAAACCGAAACGGCCATAGTCGCTGTTCAGCGCTTTGTGTTCGGACAGCAGCTGCAGGCCCACCGCGGTGGAGGACAACGCCAGCGCGGTGCCGATGACCAGCGCGGTTTTCCAGTGGAAGTGGTAGATCAGCAGCAGCCCGCCGAGCACCGCGGCACTGAGCAGCACCTGCACCGTGCCGCCGCCGAATACCGGCCGCCGCATCACCATCAGCCGTGCCGGCGAGAGCTCCAGCCCGATCACGAACAGCAGCATCACCACACCGGTCTCGGCGGCATTGAGGACGCGGTCGGCATCCTGCACGAAGCCCAGCACATGCGGGCCCAGCACCACGCCCGCAGCCAGGTAGCCCAGCACGGCGCCCAGGCCGAAGCGCTTGAACACCGGCACGGCGATCACCGCGGCCAGCAGCAGCACCAGAGCCAGTTCGAAACCGCCGCCATGCATGTAACGCGTGCTCCTCTGGGTAGAACCGCCAGACCGCACTGGCATCGCCCGGCCGGCCGCCATTATGCGGGTTGCGCCGTCAACGCAGGTGCAGCGCGCAGGCCGATCCGCCCTTCACCTCACCGCGCGCGGTTGACCCCGCCGGCTGCGGTGGCCAGACTCGTCGCGTTGCCGGCCAGCCCGCGCAGCATCTTCCCGGAGTCCCTCCCATGTCCAGTGACAGTAGAAGTCGACCTTGTTCGACGCCAGTGACGGTGGCCGCCTGACAGGGGCGGGTTCGCCGGTACTGGCGTTGCGGTCGCAACGTAGACAGGCGAATCAACATGAACCAGAAGCAGCACCTGCGCGGGGCGGCGGACACCGTCGCCGCCAACGCCCCGCTTGCCGATTTCAACACCGCCGACGCGGTCGAGTTCCTCAACACGCTGCCGTTGCCGCGGGCCGCCGATACGCTGGCCGCGGTGCCGCTGCCACGCGCGGTCAAACTGCTCGAGGCGCCGGAGCTGCAGCGCGCCGGGCAGCTGGTCGCCGCGCTGCCGCCCCCGCGCGCGGCGGCGCTGCTGGGGCTGATGGCCGACGACCGTGCCACCGATATCGTCCATGAGCTCGATGACAGCCACCGCGCGCGGCTGATCCCGTTGCTGGCGCCGGAAGCGCGCCACTCCATCCAGCTGCTGCTGGGCTACCCGCCCGATACCGCCGGCGCCCTGATGACCACCGAATTTGTCGGCGTGCCGGCCGACTGGAGCGTGGCCCAGACCCTGCAACACATCCGCGAGGTGGAGCGCTCGCGCGAGACCGTCTATGCGATCTATGTGCTGGATCCGTCCAGCGGCCAGCTGCAGCAGGTGGTGACCCTGCGCCGGCTGATCACCGGCGCGCCGGACGCTTCGATTCTCAGTGTGGCCCAGCTCAATCCGCCGGTCACCGTCGATCCGCTGCTGGACCAGGAGGAAGTGGCGCGGCTGATCCGCCGCCATGACCTGCTGGCGATTCCGGTGGTGGATGCGCAGCGGCGGATGCTGGGCATCGTCACCGTCGATGACATCCTCGATGCGCTGATCGATGAATCCACCGAGGACGTGCACAAGTTCGGCGGCGTCGAGGCGCTGGACAGGCCGTACATGCAGATCGGTTTTTTCGAGATGCTGCGCAAGCGCGCCGGCTGGCTGAGCGTGCTGTTCCTGGGCGAGATGCTCACCGCCAGCGCGATGCAGCACTACGAGCAGGAGTTGGCGCGCGCGGTGGTGCTGACCCTGTTCATCCCGCTGATCATGAGCTCCGGCGGCAACTCCGGCTCGCAGGCGACCTCGCTGCTGATCCGTTCGCTGGCACTGCGCGAGCTGCGTCTGCGCGACTGGTGGAAGGTGGCGCTGCGCGAGTTGCCCACCGGCATCGTCCTGGGCGGCATCCTGGGCGTGCTGGCGATCATCCGCATCAGCGTGTGGCAGCTCGGCGGGCTGCACGACTACGGCGAGCACTGGGGATTGCTGGCACTGACCATCGGCGCGGCGCTGGTGGGCATCGTCACCCTCGGCTCGCTGTCGGGCTCGATGCTGCCCTTCGCGCTCAAGCGGCTGGGCTTCGATCCGGCCAGTGCCTCGGCGCCGTTCGTGGCCACGCTGGTGGATGTTACCGGGCTGGTCATCTACTTCAGCATCGCGGCGCTGATCCTGCGCGGCACCTTGCTGTAACCGGGAAGATGCCGGCGGATGCGTGCGGATTTGATCGCACGCATGCCACTTGCACGCGTGGGCGTGTACCTTGGGGCCGGTTTCCGTTGTTGGCGCTGCGATGAGTACCTACCACCTGCAGACCGTGTTCCGTCCCCGTTCGGTGGCTGTTGTGGGGGGCAGCCCGCGCGAGCGCTCGGCCGGGCGCGCGGTGATCCGCAACCTGCGCGCCGGCGGCTTCGCCGGGCAGATCGGCTGGGTCAGTCCGCGCTATGCCGAGATCGATGGCATGCGCACGGTCAAACGGCTCAAGGATCTGCCGTGGATCCCGGACCTGGTGGTGCTCACGGTGCCGGCCACGATCCTGCCGCAGGTGGTCAGCCAGGCCGCCGAGCTGGGCGTGGCCGCCGCGATCATCCTCACCTCCGGGCTGGGCAACGGCCCCGGCTCGCTGGCCGCGCAGGTCGAGGCCGCCGCGCGGCCGCGTGGCATGCGTGTGCTGGGGCCGCATTGCCTGGGCGTGATCGCACCGCATGCGCGGCTCAACGCCTCCATCGCCGCGCACACGCCGCAGGCCGGCGATCTGGCACTGATTTCCGAATCCAGCGCGATTGCCGCCGCGCTGGTGGAGTGGGGCGTGGCGCGATCGGTGGGGTTCTCGGCGGTGGTCTCGCTGGGCGATGCGCTGGATGTGGATTTCGGCGACCTGCTCGACTACTTCGCCGCCGACTACCGCACCCGCGCCATCCTGCTGTACGTCGACCAGATCAGCGATGCGCGCAAGTTCATGTCGGCCGCGCGTGCCGCCGCGCGCGCCAAGCCGGTGGTGGTGGTCAAGTCCGGTCGCCAGTCGCGGCCCAATGGACAGACGGCCAGCACCCACTCGCAGGCGCTGGCCGCCTCCGATGCGGTGTATGACGCCGCCTTCAACCGTGCCGGGCTGCTGCGGGTCAACGCGTTGGACGAGCTGTTCACCGCGGCCGAGACGCTGGGCCGGCTGGGCACCTTCCCCGGGCGCCGGCTGGCCATCCTCAGCAACGGCGGTGGCGTGGGCCGGCTGGCGGTGGACCAGCTGCAGGCGCTGGGCGGATCGCTGGCCGAGCTGTCACCGGCCACCATCGCGCAGCTGGACAAGGCGCTGCCGCAGGGCTGGTCACGCGACAACCCGGTCGACATCGTGGTCGATGCCGATGGCGGGCGTTATGCCGCGGCGATCGAGGCGCTGCTGTCCGATGAGGCCAATGATGCGGTGCTGGTGATCAACGTCCCCACCGCGTTCACCTCCTCGGCCGATGCCGCGCAGGCGCTGACCAGCACCTTGGGCCTGCGCTCGCGGCAGTTGCGCGACAAGCCGGTGTTCGCGGTATGGCTGGGCAATGACGATCGCGCCACAGCCACCCTCAACACCGCACGCGTGCCGACCTATCCGACCGAGGCCGAAGCGGTGCGCGGCTTCCAGCATCTGGTGCGTTACCGCGAGGCGCAGGCGGCGTTGATGGAGACCCCGCCCAGCCTGCCTGCCGATTTCGTGGTCGATGTCGCGGCGGCCCGCACGCTGGTGGAGGCGGCCCTGGCCAACGGCCAGCAATGGCTGGATCCGGTGGCCACGCATGCGCTGCTGCAGGCCTATGGCATCCCGTCGCTGGAAGTGATGGTCGCGCGCGATCCGCACGAGGCGATGGAGGTGGCGCAGCCGCTGCTGGAGCAGGGCCAGACCGTGGCGGTGAAGATCCTCTCGCCCGACATCCCGCACAAATCCCAGGTCGACGGGGTGCGCCTGAACCTGGGTACGCTGCAGGCGGTGCAGACGGCGGCGACCTCGATCCTGCAACGCGCGCGTGAACAGCGCCCGCAGGCGCGCATCGAAGGGGTGCTGGTGCAACCCTGCCTGCTGCGGCCCAAGGCCCGCGAGCTGATCGCCGGCATCGCCGATGACCCGGTGTTCGGCCCGGTGCTGGTGTTTGGTCGCGGTGGCACCGCGGTGGAAGTGATCGACGACAAGACCCTGGCGCTGCCGCCGCTGGATCTGCGCCTGGCCCACGAAGTGATCGGACGCACCCGGGTATCGCGCATCCTCAAGGCCTATGGCGATGTGCCGGCTGCCGACGAGCGGGCGGTGGCGCTGGTGCTGGTCAAGCTGGCGCAGCTGGCGGCCGATATCCCCGAGATCCGCACGCTGGATCTGAATCCGTTGCTGGCCGATCGCACCGGCGTGATCGCCGTGGATGCACGCATCGCCATCGCCGCGGTCAAGCGTCTGCACAAGGGCCGCGGCCATCCACGGTTTGCGATCTTCCCGTATCCCACCGAGTGGGAGCGCAGCATCGAGCTGTCCGATGGCGGCAAGGCGTTCGTGCGGCCGGTGCGCCCGGAAGATGACGCGTTGTTCCGCGCGTTCTTCGCGCGTGTCACCGATGATGATCTGCGGCTGCGCTTTTTCCAGTCGGTCAAACACTTCAGCCATGAATTCATCGCACGCCTCACCCAGCTCGATTACGCACGCTCCATCGCGCTGGTGGCGATCGACCCGAAGAATGGCGAGATGCTCGGCGCGGTACGCCTGCATGCCGATGCCGATTACAACCGCGGCGAGTACGGCATCCTGATCCGCTCGGACCTGAAGGGCCATGGCATCGGCTGGAAGCTGATGCAGATCATGATCGAGTACGCCCGGTGGCAGGGTCTGAACATCGTCGAAGGCCAGGTGCTGCGCGAGAACACCACCATGCTGGCGATGTGCCAGAGCCTGGGTTTCAAGGTGAAAGCCGATCCCGATGACGCGACCATCATGACTGTCACCTTGCCGGTCCATCCTGCCGGCGCCTAGGCAGGGCCGGGTTCAGTGGCGCGTGCGTGGCGAGTGTCTTCGACAGCCGCCGCGGGTTTGCGCCTGTGTTCCAGTCAGCAGGATGTCTGCAGCCCGGCGCCGGGCCACAATACCCGGATGCAAACTGCTGTCGCGGCGGCCGATACCGCCAGGATTCCCCTGTTGCTGCTGCCGGGCCTGTTGAACGACGCCACCCTCTGGCGTGCGCAGCTTGCGGCGTTGGCCGATATCGCCGATTGCCAGGTGGGTGATCTCACCCGGCATGACACTCTGCAGGCCACCACCGAGGCGGTGCTGGCTCACGCGCCGCCGCGGTTCGCCCTGGCCGGATTCTCGCTCGGTGGCTACATCGCCCAGCACATCCTGCGTATCGCGCCGGAGCGCGTGTTGCGCCTGGCACTGCTGGATACCTCCTGCCGACCCGATTCGCCCGAACGTGCCGCGCAACGGCTGGCGCAGCAGCACAGCGCGCGCCTGCCCGGCATGTTCCACGGGTTTGGCGACAAGCTGATGCGCAGCTATATCGACGCCTCACGACTGCAGGATCACGCCCTGGTCGACAGCGTGCGGGCGATGACCGCGCGCCTGGGCGCGGAGGTGTTCGTGCGGCAGAGCCGGATCGAACGGGTGGACGGCAGCCAGGTGCTGCGGCAGTGGCGCGGGCCGGCGCTGGTGCTGTGTGGCCAGAACGATGCGATCACGCCGCTGCCGGTCAGTCGCCAGATTGCCGCGTTGATGCCGCAGGCCACGCTGGTGGTCATCGCGCACTGTGGCCATCTGGCCCCTCTGGAGAAGCCGCAGCAGGTGACGGCAGCGATGCGGGAATGGCTGAGCGCGCCGGGCTGAACCCGGCCGGTCGGGCCGGCATCTGCGTCCGGCCCGCCGGCGGCGCGTTTGCCGCTCTCAGCCGCCGCTGTGGGATTCGGCGCTGGCCGCATCCAGCTGTGTGATCTGCGCTGCGGTCAGTGCCAGCTGTGCGGCGGCCAGCACCTCATGCAGCTGCGCCACGCCGGTGGCACTGACAATCGGTGCGCTGATGCCCGGACGCGCGATCAACCACGCCAGTGCCACCTGCGCCGGGGTCGCCTTGTGGCTGGCGGCCACGTCATCCAGTGCGGCCAGGATGCGCAGGCCACGCGGGTTGAGATAACGCTCCACCACTTTGGCCCCACGCGCGCTGCTCTGGCTCGCGTCGCCGGCGGTGCGGTACTTGCCACTGAGAAAGCCGCTGGCCAGTGCGTAGTAGCTGATCACGCCCAGCCCGTGCTCGCGGACCAGCGGTTCCAGCGCGGTCTCATACCCACTGCGGTCGTAGAGGTTGTATTCCGGCTGCAGGGTCTCGTAGCGCGGCAGGTGGTAGTCGGCGGAGACCTGCAGGGCCTCGCGCAGGCGCGCGGCGCTGTAGTTGGACGCACCGATCGCGCGTACTTTGCCCTGCTCGATCAGGCGGGCGAACGCCCCGAGGGTTTCCTCCAGCGGCACCGATTCATCATCCTCATGGGCCTGGTACAGGTCGATGGTGTCGATCTGCAGGCGGCGCAAGGAATCCTCGACGGCCTGATTGATGTTGTCCGCCGACAGGCCCGGCCGTTCGGCCCATTTGGCGACCTTGGTGGCGATCAGCACGTTCTGGCGCTTGCCGCTGCGCTTGAGCCAGCGGCCGATGATCGTCTCCGATTCGCCCCCCCGGTTGCCGGGTACCCACGCCGGGTATACATCGGCGGTGTCGATCAGGCTGAAGCCGGCCTCGACAAAGGCATCGAGCAGGGCGAAGGATGTTTTCTCATCGGCACTCCAGCCGAAGACATTGCCGCCGAAGGCGATCGGGGCGACGTGCAGGCCGGAGCGACCAAGTTCGCGTAACTGGGGCATGCGTACCTCCTTGGGTCCAGTGCCGCAGCATAGACGCACGGCGTTCACGTTCCGTTGGCATGCCCTGGAGAAGCCTTCCGGCAGGCACGCGCACAGGGCGTGCATGCGGGATATCCAACGTCCTCATGACCGCTGTGACGCGTGCTAGGCTCGCGGCCATCCATCCACATGAACAATCGGAGTCCGCGATGAGCAAGTCCGTACCGCTGCTGAGTGCCTGTCTGTTGGGAATGAGTGTGTTGCTCGCGGGCGCGCCGGCTGTTGCCACGCAGGCCGCGTCCAGCACTGCCGACCTCCAGGTTGCACCGCAGTTGCAGGCGGCGGTGGCCGGCAGCTGGCGCACCCCGGCCAATGTCGTCCGCGATGCGCATCGCCACCCGGCGCAGACGCTGTCGTTCTTCGGCCTGCAGCCGACACAGACGGTGGTGGAGATCACGCCCGGCGGCGGCTGGTATGCGGAGATCCTGGCGCCCTATCTGCGTGAGAACGGCCAGTACGTGGCTGCGGTGGTGGATCCACAGGCGTTGCCGGCCGGTGGCGGGCGTGACTACCAGCAGCGTTCGCGCGATGGCCTGACGAAGAAGTTCGCCGGGTCGCCGGCGCAGTTCGACCGCGCCGCGGTAATCGCCTTCGATCCGGCCGCGCCGGTGCTGGGCAAGCCCGCGTCGGCCGACCTGGTGTTGACCTTCCGCAACGTCCACAACTGGCGCTCCAACGATCAGGCCGATGGCATGTTCCGCGCGTTTTTCGAGGTGCTCAAGCCCGGTGGCACGCTGGGCGTGGTGGAGCACCGCGCCAAGACCGATGTGCCGGCCGATGACAAATCCGGCTATGTCGGCCAGGCGCAGGTGATCGCGATGGCCGAGGCGGCCGGCTTCAAGCTCGATGGCAGCAGCGAGATCAACGCCAATCCGCGGGACACGAAGGACTATCCCAAGGGCGTGTGGACGCTGCCGCCCTCCAACAGCCACGATGCCGCCGATGCGGCCAGGTACAAGGCCATCGGCGAGAGTGACCGGATGACGCTGCGTTTCGTCAAGCCCGTACTCTGATCGCACGTCTGCGTTGCGGGGATGGGAAAATGATCCCTGTCGTTTTCCCGTCCCTGCCGCTTCCATGCTGATCGCGTTCAACAAGCCCTTCAATGTCCTGTGCCAGTTCACCGATCGCAGCCAGCCGCCGCGGGCGACGCTGGCCGGTTTTGGCTTGCCGCCGCAGGTGTATGCCGCCGGGCGGCTGGACTACGACAGTGAAGGGCTGCTGCTGCTGACCGACAACGGCACGCTCGCGCACCGGCTGACCGACCCGCGCCATAAACAGTCCAAGACCTATTGGGTGCAGGTGGAAGGTGTGCCCACCGAAGAGAAGCTGCAGGCACTGCGCAGCGGTGTGCAGCTCAACGATGGCCCGACACTGCCGGCGGTGGTGCAGCTGCTGTCAACGCCGCCGGCGCTGTGGCCCCGCGATCCGCCGGTACGTTTCCGCAAGACCGTTCCCGATGCGTGGCTGGCAATCACCCTCCGCGAAGGGCGCAACCGCCAGGTGCGGCGCATGACCGCGGCGGTGAACCTGCCGACACTGCGGCTGGTACGTGCGTCGATGGGGCCGTATGCGGTGGAAGATCTGCAACCGGGCCAGTGGCGCCGGCTGGATTGAGGCCGCGCAACCCGGATGCCGTGAGCGGGTCAGGTGTTCTGCGATTACCGGCGATGTCGCGGATGTGACGGTGCAGAACGGGGGTGGGCCGCTGCGGTTGTGCGGCTACCTCCGGCGCTGCGGGGCAATGCCGGAGGTGCAAGGCCGGTATCAGGCGTCGCTGCCGATATCGCTGGTTTCCTCCACCACGCTGGCCGCATGGCGCCGGCGCTGGGCGATCTCGCGGGACCTGGCATCGATGGCGGCGTTGTCGCGCTTGTTCTTTCGGTACAGCGCGTAGCCGAGCAGGCCCAGTCCCACGGCGGCCACGGCAATGGTGGCGGTCGGGTTGCGCTTTGCGACCTTGGTCACCGCGCGGCCGCCGGTCTTCATCGCACCGATGGCGGCACCGGCCTTTAGCCATTCGGCGGCATTGGAACCGCCGCTCTTGAGGTTGTCGCCGGCATGGCCGACAAGCTCCATGGCGCGCTCCAGGGCCGGTCCGGTGATATCGCTGAACTTGCTCATGTGGGGTGTCCTTTGAGTCACGGGGCAGACGCCGAGTGTCGACGTCCGGGCGTGTAGAGAATGTTAGCCGCAATGAATGCAGCGTGGCTGCAGGTGCGATCCATGCGCCGCATACCGAGGATGGTGTTGCGTGCAGCGGCCGTTTTCAGGCGATCCCCGTACGCGGTGAGGCATCCGCGGAGCGTTGGGTCATGCCGCACCGGGCTCCGGATCGTGGGGTGACCGGTGTCGCGACCGCGCGCCGCATCACGCATGGTTTCGCACTGCGGCCCTGCCTGATGGCCGTCACCGGACCTGTCACGTCCCGCGGGGCTTTGCGCGATGCGTGGCCGAGGCGGTCCACGGATCATCGGGCCACGGATGCCGTGGATAGCGTCCTTTCATTTCCTTCTTCACTTCGGCATAGGTGTTCTGCCAGAAATTCCTCAGGTCGCCGGTCACCTGCAGCGGCTTGCCCCCGGGCGAGAGCAGGTGCAGCAGCAGCGGCACCCGGCCATCGGCGATGCGCGGGGTGTCGGCCAGGCCGAACAGTTCCTGCAGTTTCACCGCCAGCACCGGCGGTCGTGGGGTAAGGCCGTCATCGTCCATCGCGTAGTCGATGCGCCGTTCCATGCCCGACGGCACGCTGATTCGCACCGGTGCATAGCGGTCCAGCAGTTGCCGTTGCGACCACGGCAGCGGTGACTTCAGTGCTTCGCCCAGTTCCTCCTCGCCCAGCGCGTCGAGCCGGCTCTTGCCGGCGAAGGCCGGTTTGAGCCAGTCATCGAGCGTGGCCAGCAGGGCCGTGTCGGACAGATCGGGTAGCGCCAGCTCGGGCATCCAGTGGCGCAACGCCAGCGTGCGCCAGCGCCATTGCCGCAGGCCCTCGGTCCACGGCAGCGCCTCCAGTCCCAGTTCGCGCACCGCATCGGTCAGCGCCTGCGCGGCGTGGGCCGGATCGACACGGCCGGCCGCGCGGCTGTCGAGCACGATCCGGTCAAAGCGCGATTCGCGGCGCGCGCTCAGGGCGCGTTTGTCGGCGTCCCAGCGCACCACCTCCTGCTGTACGAAGCGGTCGGGGAAATCGGCGCGCAGGCGCGCCTCATCCACCGGCGCGGCGCGCAGCAGCAAGGCATCCTTGGCTTCATGGCGCAGCTCGCTGGCGACCAGCCACGGCTCGCCGCGCAGGTCGCTGGTATCGAACAGGCGCGCGCTGCGGCCGTTGGCCAACAGGTAGCGCTGCGGATCATTCGGGTGCTGTACGGCGATGCGATCGGGAAAGGCGTGGGCGAGCAGATCACCCAGTTCATGGGCCTCGACGCTGGCAGGCGGGGCGGCGTCGCAGCGCAGGCGGCGGCGCCACTGCCTGGCGGCGGCGTCGATCGCGGTCAGCGCGCCACGGTTGGCATCGGCCGGCATCCGTCCGCCGCGCAGCGCGGCCAGGGCGCGCCAGCGTGCGGCCAGCGCATCGCCGCCCTGACGCAGCGGGTCACGCGCTTCGATCAGCGCAGCCAGGTCTGCGGCCAGCGCCTGTTCGCGGGCGCCCCGGGCGGCCAGCAACATCGCCGCCAGCCGCGGGTGGGTACCCAGCGCCAGCATGCGGCGGCCGCTGACGGTGATCGAGCCGCTGTCGCCGAGTGCGCCCAGCCGTTGCAGCAACTCGCGCGCGGCCGCCATTGCGCCGGCCGGCGGGGTGTCGACGAAGCGCAGCGCGTCGCTGCCCCAGGCCGCCAGTTCCAGCGCCAGCGCGGCCAGTTCCACCTGCGCGATTTCCGGCCGGCGTTGCGCCTCCAGCCGTTGCGATTGCGGCCACAGCCGGTAGGCCCAGCCCTCGGCCACGCGCCCGGCACGTCCGGCGCGCTGGTCGGCCGAGGCCTGCGAGATGGCCACGATATCCAGTCGCGAGAAACCGCTGTTGGGGTCGTAGCGCGGCTCGCGGGCCAGTCCGGCATCGATCACCACCCGCACGCCGGGCAGGGTGACCGAGGATTCGGCGACGTTGGTGGCCAGCACCACCCGCCGCTGGCCGTCCGGGTCCGGTTGCAGCACGCGCGTCTGCTGCTCCACCGGCAGCTCGCCATGCAGCGGTAGCACGGCAGCCGTGGCATCCAGCGTGCCAGCCAGGGCGGCCTGCACCTTGCCGATCTCGCGCTGGCCGGGCAGGAACACCAGCACGTCGCCGGGGTGCTGCCTCAGCGCCTGTTCCACCGCGCGGCGGGTCTGCGCTTCCAGCGCCTCGTCGCGGCGGGCCGGAAAATGGCTCACCACCACCGGGAAACTGCGGCCCTCGCTGGACAGGCGTGGCGCCTCCAGAAAACCGGCCAGCCGTTCACCGTCGAGCGTGGCCGACATCACCACGATGCGCAGGTCCTCGCGCAGCTGCGATTGCACGTCCAGCGCCAGCGCCAGGCCCAGATCGGCCGCCAGGTGGCGCTCGTGGAATTCATCGAACAGCAGGGCGCCGACGCCTTCCAGCAGCGGGTCGTCCTGCAGCATCCGGGTCAGGATGCCTTCGGTGACAACCTCGATCCGCGTGCGCGCGGAAATCTTGTTCTCGAAGCGGATGCGATAGCCGACGGTGTCGCCGACCGGCTCACCGAGCTGGCGGGCCATGAAGGTGGCGGCGCTGCGGGCGGCCACGCGTCGCGGTTCGAGCATGATGATCCTGCGCCCTTCCAGCCACGGCGCATCCCGTAGTGCCAGTGGCACCTGGGTGGTCTTGCCGGCGCCGGGCGGGGCTTCAAGCACCAGTCGCGCATGCGCGGTGAGCTGCGCGCGGATCTGCGGCAGCAGCGGGGAAATCGGGAAGTCGGGGAAGGCCATACGGTACAAGGATAAAGCCTGGTGCCGCGCGCTCGGCGGCTTGCTTGCCGACCAGCCACTACAATGCGGGTTTTCCGCGACACCAGACCCTGCAATGCAACTGATCGATATCGGCGCCAATCTCACCCACGATTCCTTCGATCGCGACCGCGATGCGGTGCTTGCGCGGGCGCGCGAGGCCGGTGTGGTGCAGATGGTGATCACCGGCGCCAGCCGCGAGCATTCGCCGATGGCGCTGGAACTGGCGCAGCAGCATCCCGGGATCCTGTTCGCCACTGCCGGTGTGCATCCGCACCACGCGTTGGAATACACCGAGGAGTGCGATGCCGAGATGCGCGCGCTGCATGCCCATCCGGAAGTGGTGGCGGTGGGCGAGTGTGGACTGGATTACAACCGCGATTTCTCGCCGCGCCCGGCGCAGCGCAATGCCTTCGAACGTCAGCTGCAGCTGGCCAGCGAGAATCACAAACCGCTGTTCCTGCACCAGCGCGATGCGCATGCCGATTTCATGGCGATGATGAAGAACTTCGACGGCCGGCTTGGCCCGGCCGTGGTGCATTGCTTTACCGGCGAGCGCCAGGAGCTGTTCGACTATCTGGACCAGGACTGGTACATCGGCATCACCGGCTGGCTGTGCGACGAACGCCGTGGCGCGCATCTGCGCGAGCTGGTCAAACATATTCCGGCGCAGCGGTTGATGATCGAAACCGATGCGCCGTACCTGCTGCCGCGCACCCTCAAGCCGATGCCCAAAGACCGGCGCAACGAGCCGATGTTCCTGTCGCATATCGTGGAGGAGCTGGCGCGTGATCGCGGCGAGGACGTCGCGCTGACCGCCGCCAACGCTACCGCGGCCACCCGCGCGTTCTTCGGCCTGCCGGACGCCGGCTAGGGCGCCTCACCGGCCGGACCGCTGCGGCCATCGCCCGCTTCCCAGGCGTCCCTCAAGCCTTCGCGGTAGCTGCGGAAGCGCGGCTGCCACTGCAGCGCCTGGCGCGTACCGCGGCTGTCGATGCGTTTGTTGCTGGCATGGAAGCGGCGCAGCATCGGCTCGAGCGCGTCGTCGTCCCAGGCCAGCGCCGGCGGCATCGCGAAGCCGCCGAGCTGCGCGGCATGCGCCAGCACGTCCTGCGGTGGTGCCGGTTCGTCGTCGGCCGGCAGGTACAGCGCGTCGCGGACCGGCCGGCACATCGCCGCGGCCACGGCCTCGGCCAGGTCCTCGACGTGCAGCCGGTTGAACACCAGCCCGGGCCGCACGATGTGGCGCGCGCGGCCCTGCGCCAGCCGTACCAGCGCGTTGCGGCCGCGGCCGTACAGGCCCGGCAGGCGGAACGTGGCCGAGGCGATGCCGCGTTCGGCGGCCAGCGTGCGCCACTGCGCTTCGGCCAGAAGCCGGCGCAGTGCGACGGCATCACCGGCATCGGCCTCGGCGTGTTCGTCGACCCAGCCGCCGCCGCGATCGCCGTATACGCCGGTCGAGGACAGGTAGCCGATCCAGCGCAGCGCCGGGCTGGCCTGCAGGGCGGGAACGAGCAGGCGCAGCGCGGGGTCGCCGTCGGCATCGGGCGGCACGCTGCACAGCACCGCGTCGGCCCGGGCGATGGCGTCCAGCAGCGCCGTGTCGGGGGCGTGGTCCGGATGCAGGCGATGGCGCACGAGGCCGTCGCCGGGCGCGGGTGCCGGATCGCGCACGCTGCCCGCCACGGCCACGCCCAGCGACCGCAGATGCAGCGCCAATGCGCGGCCGGCGAAGCCCATCCCCAGGATCAGCACCCGCCGTGGCAGCATTCCGGCGGCGGTCATGCGCCGCGGTGTGCTTCGTAGGCCTGCAGGTGGCAGTAGGCGGCCTGCAGCAGGGGCGCCGACTGTTCCTGCGCAAGCGCGCGGCCCAGCATGTCGCCGACGATATGCGCCGCTTCCACGCGTTGCCCGGCTTCCAGATCACGCAGCATCGAGGCCTTGATCGGCGAACCGGCCCTGGTCAGCGCGGACAGGGCGATGTCCTGCGCTTTCTGCGGGATCGCCTGGCCGGTGGCGGCGGCCACTGCCAGGCATTCGCCATACAGCGCCTGCATGAACGCGGTGCCATGGTCACTGGCCACGATGCTGCCGACATCGGCACGCATCAGGCAGGTACCGGCGGCCAGCGCGGTCAGGAAGGTGTACTTGATCCACTGCTCCCGGGCGATATCGGCCGAGGCGACATGGTCGATGCCGGCCTGTTCGCAGGCCGTGACCAGGGCGGCCACGCGCGCGCTGTCAGCGCCGCCGTCGCGCTCGCCGAAGGTCAGCTTGGCCGGCGTGTCCAGATGCAGCACCGCGCCGTCGGCGGCCTTGGTCGCGCTGATGAAGCACAGTCCGCCCAGCACCCGCTCGCGTCCGAAACGTGCATCCAGCGCGGCGTAGTGGTGCAGGCCGTTGAGGATCGGCAGCACGCTGGTGTGTGTGCCGACCGCCGGGGCGATCGCCTCGATCGCGCTGTCCAGGTCGTAGGCCTTGCAGCTGAGGATCACCAGATCGAACGGGCGTTCCAGCACGCCGTGCGGTAGCGCATCGGCGGTGACGTGGGCGACCGGGAAAGTGGCATCGCCCAGCGGGCTGCGGATCACCAGGCCATCGCGCTCCAGCTGCGCGGCGCGGCCCGACCGTACCAGGAAGGTGACATCAAGACCGGCCTGGGCCAGACGTCCGCCAAAGTAGCCGCCGGTACCACCGGCGCCGAGAATCAGGATGCGCATCAGATCGTAAGTCCATCAGCAAGGGGAGCCGGCCCATCATAGGTGTGCGCGCGGCGGCCGCAGGTAAAAAGAAGGCGCCTTGCGGCGCCCCCGGGTTCAGCTGCGCAGGCCGACGCCGCGCTTGAGCAGCCACAGTGCCAGCGCGCCGAGCGCGGCGACGAAGCCGAGCATCAGCGCATACGACACCCACAGCGGCACGTCGCTGCTGCCCAGCAGGCCGTAGCGGAAGGCGTTGACCATGTAGAAGATCGGGTTGGCATGGGTCAGCGTCTGCGCCCAGCCCGGCAGCAGGGTGATCGAATAGAACACGCCGCCCAGGTAGGTCAGCGGGGTCAGGATGAAGGTCGGCACGATCGCCACGTCGTCGAACTTCTTGGCATAGACCGCGTTGATGAAGCCGGCCAGCGAGAAGATCGTCGCGCCCAGCAGCACCGTGCTCAGCGTCACCAGCGGATGCGGGATGCGCACCGGGGTGAAGAACATGGCGATCAGCAGCACGATCACGCCCACGGCCATGCCGCGCGCCACTGCGCCGGCCACATAGCCGCCGAGGATCACCCAGTTCGGCATCGGGCTGACCAGCAGCTCCTCGATATGGCGGCCGAACTTGGCGCCGAAGAACGAGGAGGAGATGTTGCCGTAGCTGTTCTGGATCACGCTCATCATCACCAGACCCGGCACGATGAACTGCATGTAGCTGTAGCCGCCCATGTCGCCGATCTTCGAGCCGATCAGGCCACCGAAGATCAGGAAGTACAGGGTCATTGTGATCGCCGGCGGCACCAGGGTCTGGCCCCAGATGCGCAGGATGCGGTTGATCTCGCGGCGCACGATGGTGCCCAGTGCCACCCAGTTGCGCGCGCCGGTGGTGGCGGTTTCGGTGTTGGCGGCGGGGGTCATGCGGAGGTCTCCAGGTTGCCGGTCAGGCGCACGAACAGCTCTTCCAGGCGGTTGCTCTTGGTGCGCATCGAGCGCACGCGGATGCCGGCGCTGTTGAGCGCGGCGAACACGCGGTTGAGGTCCATCGCGCGCGGCATGTCCATGTCCAGGGTGTGTGCATCGGTGGCGACCAGCGTGGCGCCTTCGATCTGCGGCAGCTGCGCGGGCAGCTCACCGTCGATGTCGAAGATGAAGCCTTCCACGTCGAGTTTGGCCAGCAGGTCGCGCATCGGCCCCTGCTCGACGATCCGGCCGTGGTTGATGATGGCCAGGTTGCGGCACAGCTGCTCGGCTTCTTCCAGGTAATGGGTGGTCAGGATGATGGTGGTGCCGGCGGCGTTGATCTCCTGCAGCGTCTTCCACATGTCGCGGCGGATCTCGATATCCACCCCGGCGGTGGGTTCGTCCAGGATCAGCAGGCGCGGGCGGGTCATCATCGCGCGGGCGATCATCAGCCGCCGCTTCATGCCGCCGGACAGCGTGCGGCTCATCATCTGCGCCTTGTTCCACAGGTGGGCGCGCCTGAGCTCCTCTTCGGCGCGCACCTCCGCCTCGGCACGTGGAATGCCGTAGAAGCCGGCGTAGTTGACCAGGATGTCGAAGGGCTTCTCGAACAGGTTGAAGTTGATTTCCTGCGGCACCAGCCCGAGCAGGCGCATCGTCGCGCTGCGATTGCTGACCAGATCGGTGCCGAACACTTCGACCTGGCCTTCGCTGAGGTTCACCAGCGAGGAGACGATGCCGATCAGGGTCGACTTGCCGGCGCCGTTGGGGCCGAGCAGGGCGAAGAAATCACCGGGCGCCACTTCCAGCGACACGCCCTTGAGCGCGTGCACGCCGTTGTCGTAGGTCTTGCGGAGGTCGGTCACGCGCAACGCGGGCGCGACGGGGGAGGTTCGGGGGTCCAAGCTTCGGCCTTTGCGCCCGGGTAAAGGCGCCGGATAAGAGCAAGCCGGTATTATAGAAGCCCCTGCGGCGTCAGCCCGGCTACACACTGTTCCCTCCCCGTGCCTGTCCAATTCCCCCTCAAGCTGGTCGGCCGGCGCATGCTCGCGCCGACGGTCGGTCATTACCAGTTCGTCCGCGATGACGGTCAGCCGCTGGATTTCTCGCCCGGCCAGTTCATCCAGATCCATTTCGCCTATGCCGACGGCACTGCCACCAAGCGCAGCTATTCGCTGGCGACCATCCATGACCATGCGATGGGCCCGGGCGAGGCGGTGGAGATCGCAGTCAGCTTCGTGCCCGGCGGCGCGGCCACCGCGCTGTTCGAAGGGCTGGAGATCGGCGGGCATCTCAGTGCCAGCGGTCCGTTCGGGCGCTTCTGCCTGCAGCCGGGCGACCACAATGCCCGCTATGTGCTGATTGCCACCGGAACCGGCGTCACGCCCTACCGCTCGATGCTGCCGCAGCTGCGCCAGGCCATCGTCGAACGCGGGGTGGAAGTGGTGCTGCTGCAAGGCGCCCGCACCCCGGCCGAGCTGCTGTACAGCGAGGATTTCAGCGCCTTCGCCGAGGCCACGCCGGGCTTCCGCTATATGCCGTGCCTGTCGCGCGAGCTGCCGGCCGAGCCGCATGCGGACGTGCGTCGCGGTTATGTGCAGCAGCAACTGGCGGAAGTCGCGCCGGATCCGGCGCGTGATATCGCCTACCTGTGCGGCAATCCGGACATGGTCGATGCCTGCGCCGAGGCGCTGAAGGCCGCCGGTCTGGGCAATCCGCAGATCCGCCGCGAGAAGTACGTCAGCAGCAAATAAGCCGGCCCGGCTGCGGGCAGTGGCGCCACGCGGAATCGCGCCGGCACGGTTCCACCTGTAAAGACTCCTTGACAGCGGGACGGTGCCGCCCCTATCGTCTGTCAAGCGTCCTTTACAGGGTGGTTGATATGCAGTCCCGTAGGCATTCCCGCACCGCTGTTGTGAACACCGCCCGCGCCTTGGCCGCGCGCGTCCCCTTGCCGGGCCTTGGCGGGGGCGCGACCGCTGTGGCGATTTTCCGCCCGCGCTGCCGGACGCTGCGCTGATGGCCCTGACCGCCACGCGCTGGCTGCTGCTTGCCGCGGTCATGGCCGCGCTCGCCAGTGGCGCGCTCCTCAAGGGCATGCCGCACGCTCCCGGTCCGATGCTCGCTGGCATTTTCGCCGGCCTGGCCATCGGCCTGCTGTTTGCCGTGGTGCTGCGCCGGCTGCTTCCCGATGCCTGCGATACCGCACCGCCGGTGCTGCGCAAGCGCTATACCCGCGAAATGATGGTCGCCCTGGGCGGCTACGTGGTGCTGCTGTTCAGCTCGATCTGGCTGCTCAAACACGTGGACAGCATTGGCCTGCGGGCGCTGGTCGCGCTGTTGCCGGTGCCGCCGATCGCGCTGATGCTGCGTGCGATGATCCGCTACATCCGCGATGCCGACGAGCTGCAGCAGCGTATCGAACTGCAGGCGGTCAGTTTCGCCACCGCGCTGGTCTCGCTGCTGTATCTGGGCGGCGGCCTGCTGCAGGTGGCGCGGGTGGTGGATGTGCCGGCCGGTGCGGCGATGATCTGGGTGTTCCCGCTGCTGTGCCTGGGCTATGGCCTGGTCAAAGCCGTGGTCGCGCGCCGCTACCGCTGAAGCACCGGTATGGACAACCGCCTGCGCGAACTGCGTGATGCCTGCGGCTGGTCGCAAGGCGAGCTGGCCGAACGGCTGGCCGTTTCCCGGCAGACGGTCAATGCGCTGGAGACCGGCAAGTACGATCCCAGCCTGCCGCTGGCCTTCCGCATCGCACGACTGTTCGATCGCCGGATCGAGGAAATCTTCTTTCCCGACGTCACATAGCTGCCGCGACCGCGTCTGGATGCAGGCAGATCCGTTTGTTTCCTTCAACCGTGAGGGGCTGTTCCGATGATGTCCCGCAAGACCCAAACCATCCTCGCCTTGGCCGTCGTCGCCGGCCTTGTCGGTTACCGCATCACGCGGCCGGCGGCGGAGTCGCAAGCGCCGGCCACCGGTGAGCCGGCCGTGGCAACGGCAGCCACGCCGGCCAAGCCGCTGACCCTGGGCAGCCTGGAATTCACCCCCTGCAGCTTGAGCTCGCCGCTCAGCCGCAACAGCCTGGAAGCGCATTGCACCACCTTCCAGGTCCCCGAGGACCGGGCCAATCCGCAGGGGCGCAAGATCGCCCTGAACATCGCCTGGCTGGCACCGGAGAAGCAGACCGACCTGCAGCCGGATCCGGTGTTCTTCCTGGCCGGCGGTCCGGGCCAGGCGGCGGTGGCCACCTACCCGCAGGTGGATACGGCGTTTGCCGAGGTACGCAAGCACCGCAACGTGATTCTGGTGGACCAGCGCGGCACCGGAAAATCCAACCTGCTGGCCTGTGATACGCCCGAAAGCGAGGACATCTCGCCTGCGGCCATGCAGGTCGAGGCGGGAAAATGTGCGGCCAAACTGGCGGGGAAAGCCGATCTGCGCTTCTACACCACCACCGATGCGGTGGCCGATCTGGACACGGTGCGCGCGGCCATCGGCGCGGAGAAGATCAACCTGGTCGGCGTCAGCTACGGCACCCGCGTGGCCCAGCAGTACGCCATGCGCCATCCGCAGGCCACCCGCAGCATCGTGCTCGATTCGGTGGTGCCCAATACCCAGCAGCTGGGCAACATCTTCGCGCGCAACCTGGATGATGCGCTGGCGCTGCAGTTCGCCCAGTGCACGCAGACACCCTCGTGCAAAGACAAGCTCGGTGACCCGCGTGCGGAACTGGATGCGCTGCTGGCCAGGCTGCGCGCGCAGCCGGTGACGGTGCGCTACCGCGACGCGAGCAGTGGCGAGGAGCGCGAGGACGTGCTGCGCGCCGAGACCGTGGCCGGTCTGGTGCGCATGTATGCCTACATGCCGGCGGCCGCGGCGCTGCTGCCCAAGCTGATCCACGAAGCCGGCGCCGGCCGCTATGAAAACCTGATGGCGCTGGCGCAGATGATGCAGGGCGACATGAAGGACAGCATGGCCATGGGCATGCAGCTGTCGGTGGTGTGCAGCGAGGACAGCGAGAGCATGGTCGCCAACCAGGCCGATGAAGGCACCGTGCTGGGCAACCAGATGCCGCAGGCCATGGCGGCGATGTGCGCGGCCTGGCCCAAGCGCGCCGCGCCGGCGGACTTCCACCAGCCCCTGGCCGGCAACGTGCCGGCGCTGGTGCTGGAAGGCGAGTTCGATCCGGTCACGCCGCCGCGCTATGGCGAGGAGGTGGTCAAGACCCTGCCCAACGGCCGTCTTTTCGTGCTGCGCGGGCAAGGCCACAACGTCATCGGTGCCGGCTGCATGCCCAAGCTGTTCGCCCAGTTCGTTGAAAAGGCCGATGCCAAGGCGCTCGATGGCGCCTGCCTGGAAAAACTCGACTACGTGCCGCCGTTCACCAGCTTCAATGGCTGGGAACCGTGACCTCACCGCATTCCTGAGGAATCCGCTTCCATGATCGTTGCAGAACGACTTCGCAAGACCTTTCCCGGCAAGGGCAAGGACAAAGCCCCGGTGATCGCCGTGGACGAAGTGGGCTTCACCGCCCATGACGGCCAGATCACCGGCCTGCTCGGCCCCAATGGCGCCGGCAAGACCACCACGCTGCGCATGCTCTACACGCTGATGACGCCGGAGACCGGCCGCGTGCTGGTCGATGACATCGATGCCGCTGTCGACCCCAACGCGGTACGCCGCAGCCTGGGCGTGTTGCCCGATGCGCGCGGCGTCTACAAGCGGCTGACCGCGCGCGAGAACATCGACTACTTCGGTCAGCTGCACGGCATGAGCCCGGCGGCCATCGCCGCACGCACCGAGCGCCTGGCCCAGGCGCTGCAGATGGAGGATTTCCTGGATCGCGCCACCGAAGGCTTCAGCCAGGGCCAGCGCACCAAGACCGCGATCGCCCGCGCGCTGATCCATGATCCGCGCAACGTCATCCTCGACGAGCCGACCAACGGCCTGGACGTGATGACCACCCGCGGGCTGCGCGGCTTCCTCAAGGAGCTGCGCGCCGAAGGCCGTTGCGTGATCTTTTCCAGCCACATCATGCAGGAGGTGGCCGCGTTGTGTGACCGCATCGTGATCGTGGCGCAGGGCCGGGTGGTGGCGCAGGGCACGCCGGAGGAACTGCGCGCGCAGGCCGGCGAGGCCAATCTGGAAGATGCGTTCGTCAAACTGATCGGCAGCGAGGAGGGTCTGCACGCATGAACCGGACTGGATATTTCCGCAGCATGTTCGCTGTGATGCGCAAGGAGCTGCGCGACTTCGCCCGCGATCGCCGCACCTTCCTGCTGACCCTGCTGACCGCCCCGCTGCTCTATCCGCTGCTGTTCCTGGGCATGGGCAAACTGGCCAGCCTGCGTGCCGAGACGCAGCTGGAGAAAGACATGACCGTGCCGGTGGTGGGCATCGCGCGGGCACCGAACCTGGTAGCGTTCCTGGCCAGCCGCGGCATCACTGCCACCGAGGCACCGGCGGACATCGAGCAGCGCATCCGTTCCCAGCGCGAGGATCTGGCGCTGGTGATCGATCCGGACTTCGCCGCCGACTGGCAGGCCGGCAAACCGGCCAAGGTCGAGATCGTGGCCGATACCACCCGCCGCACCAGCGAGGTGCAGGTGGCACGGGTGCGCGCCACGCTGGGCGAATACGGCCAATCGGTGGCCTCGCTGCGGCTGCTGGCGCGCGGGATCAGCCCGATGGTCGCCGCGCCGGTGAATGTCGGCACCCGCGACCTGGCCACGGCCGAAGCCAAGCGCGGCATCTTCCTGTCCTTCATCCTGCCGCTGATGCTGATGCTGACCGCCTTCGTCGGTGGCTCGCATCTGGCGATGGACACCACCGCCGGTGAACGCGAGCGGCAGTCGCTGGAGCCGTTGCTGGCCACGCCGGTCGCGCGCGGGGCACTGGTCAGCGGCAAGATGCTGGCCGCGGTGGTGATCGGGCTGGCCTCGATGCTGCTGATCCTGCTGTCCTTCAAGCTCAGTGCGAGCCTTGGCACCGGGATCGCGCGCTCGCTGGACGTGAGCTTCGCGGCGATGGGCAAGCTGCTGGTGATCCTGCTGCCGCTGGTGCTGATCGGCACCGCGCTGCTGACCTGCCTGGCCGCCAGCGCCAAGAGCATGAAAGAGGCACAGAGCCACATGGTGTGGCTGATGCTGCTGCCGATGCTGCCCGGTTACGCGCTGATGGCCTATCCGCTCAAGGACACCCAGCTGTGGCAGTACGCGGTGCCATTCCTGTCGCAGAACCAGATGCTGGTGAAGGTGACGCGTGGCGAGATGCCGACCGCAGCGCAGTGGGGCGTGTATCTGGCGGCTTCGGTGCTGCTGGCGGTGCTGCTGTGGGCGGTGGCGGTATGGCGCTACCGGCAGGAGCGGCTGGCGATTTCCGGCTGAGCCGGGAGCGCGGCAAACAAAAAGGCCCGGAGCGATCCGGGCCTTTTTGTTGCCATGACGGCGGACTTACTGGTTCGGTGTGAAGGCCAGCGTGCGGCGGGTGGTGGTCGGGCTGGCGATCGGCTCGAACTTCCAGCGGCGCACCGCGTTGAGGGCTTCGCGGTCGAACACGCGCGGCGGGTTGGAACGCAGCACGCGGGCGTCGGTGACCGAGCCGTCGGTGCCGACGGAGATTTCCACCAGCACTTCGCCAGAGGTACCCGAGCGCAGCGCGTCGGCCGGATAGCGGGGTGCCGGCGTGCTGACCGCGCGCAATGCCGCCGCAGCGGGTTTGGGCGCCGTCGGAGCGGGCGTGGCGGTGCGCTGTTCGGCCTCACGGCGGGCGGCCGCCTGGCGCTCGGCTTCCTGGCGCGCACTTTCGGCACGCGCCGCTTCCTGCCGCGCGGCCTCCTGTCTGGCCGCCAGCTGCTGGGCCGCGCTGGCCTCGGCGGCCTGCTGCTGGGCCAGGCGCTGCTGTTCGACCAGCTGCTTGGCGCGGGTTTCGGCTTCACGTTTGACCTTGTCGGTCTCCTCCTGGGTGCGTTTGACCGCCACCTGCATGCCGGAGGTGATGCCCTGCTTCAGGCGCGGCAGCGCCGGGGCGCCGGCGTCGACCTTCTCGATCAGGGCCACCAGCCGCTGCGCTTCGGCGAAGTCCTCGCGGGCCAGGCTCTGCTCGGCGGCGATCAGGGTGTAGGGCTGCAGATCGGTCAACGCGCTCTTGACCGCGGCATCGTCGGGCAGCTTGTCGCGCAGGGCCAGGTAGTACTCCATCGCGTTGTCGCCGGCCGGGGCGTACATGCGGTTCTCGCGCAAGGCCGCACTGGCCGAATCGCGCAGCTGCTCGGTATCCATTGATTGCACCTTGGCCGAGACGGCCGGTGCCGGTGCGGCGGCGGGCGCGGCTGCCGGTGTGACCGGTGCAGGCGTGGTTTCTTCCTTGCCCGAGCAGGCCACCAGAGCGGCCACCAGCAAGCTGGGCGCGAGCAGGCGCGCTTTGCCATGGATCGTGACGTACGACATCAGACTTCCCCTTGAATCGACGAACGCGAAAGTGATTGCCCGGACCGGGTGACTGCACGGCGTTTCCCGACGCCGGCGATCTGGAGCAAAGGGCGAATCTAGCATTGCCACCCCTGCCTGCACGAGGTGGGGATGCTGATGGTGTGAAAGAGAGACGCCCGTCACAATGTGGCGGGCGTCGGGAGTGTAGTTCAGTGGCTGGCGCTTTTCGACGAGCCGTTGTGCATCAGCTTGTCGGTCCAGGCGATGCCGATGGCCGAGAGGATGAACACGCAGTGGATGATGGTCTGCCACAGCACCCCGGCTTCGGTGTACTTGCTGCCTTCGGCGCCCAGGTTGCCGATCTCGATGAAGGTCTTGAGCAGGTGGATCGAGGAGATGCCGATGATCGACAGCGCCAGTTTGACCTTCAGCACCGAGGCGTTGACGTGGCTCAGCCACTCGGGCTGGTCCGGATGGCCCTGCAGGCGCAGGCGCGAGACGAAGGTCTCATAGCCGCCGACGATCACCATCACCAGCAGGTTGGAGATCATCACCACATCGATCAGGCCCAGCACCGCCAGCATGATCAGCTGCTCGCTCATTTCCGTGGCCGAGTGGATCAGGTGCCACAGCTCCTTGCCGAACAGGAACACGTAGACGCCCTGGGCCAGGATCAGCCCCAGGTACAGCGGCAGCTGCAGCCAGCGCGAGGCGAAGATCAGGGAGGGAAGCGGGCTCAGCGGCTTGAATTCGGACATCGGTCAGGGAATGCTGCGTTGCGGAAAGCAGGCAGATTAACGGCACGGCCGTAACGCTGCCAAGCACGCCGTTGCCTACACTGGGGGCTGTCTTTCCTGGAGCCGTACGCATGATCGACCTCTATTACTGGCCCACCCCCAATGGCCACAAGATCACCCTGCTGCTGGAGGAGACCGGGCTGGAGTACCGCATCGTCCCGGTCAATATCGGCAAGGGCGACCAGTTTTTGCCGGAATTCCTCGCCATTTCGCCGAACAACAAGATGCCGGCCATCGTCGACCACACCCCGGCCGATGGCGGCGCGCCGGTGAGCGTGTTCGAATCCGGCGCGATCCTGCTGTACCTGGCCGAGAAGACCGGCCGTTTCCTGCCGACCGACCTGCGCGGGCGCGCCGCCACCCTGGAGTGGCTGTTCTGGCAGATGGGCGGGCTGGGGCCGATGAGCGGGCAGATGGGCCATTTCAACGTGTATGCCGCCGAGCGCATTCCCTATGCGATCGAGCGCTACGACAGCGAGGTGCGGCGCCTGCACCGGGTGATGGACAAGCGCCTGGCACAGTCGGCCTACCTGGCCGGTGAGGAGTACGGCATCGCCGACATGGCCTGCTACCCGTGGATCGGCGCCTACGACAAGCTGCCGGTGGATTTTGACGCCTTTCCCTATCTGCAGCGCTGGCACCAGGCCATTGCCGCCCGGCCGGCCACGCAGCGGGCGTATGCGCTGGGGCCGACGGTCAACCCGCAGGCCGGGCAGCCGCTGAGCGAGGAAGAACGCCAGCAGCTGTTCGGCCGGCGCGACTGACTCACGGCAGGGGCAAGGACGCAGGGGCTCGGCTAGGATGGCCCGATCCGTGCTGTCGCCGACAGGAATTCCATGCGTCCCTTGTTTCTTGCCCTTGCCATGATCTTCGCCACTCCCGCCGTCCACGCCGAAAAGCTGACCCTCGAAGCCATCACCGGCACCGCGCCGCTGTCCGGCCCGACGCTGATGAAGCCCAAGGTGGCGCCGGACGGCTCGCGGGTCACCTTCCTGCGCGGCAAGGACAGCGACCGCAACCAGCTGGACCTGTGGGAATACGACATCGCCAGCGGCCAGACCCGGCTGCTGGTCGATTCCAAGGTGGTGCTGCCCGGCACCGAGACCCTGAGCGACGAGGAAAAGGCGCGCCGCGAGCGCCAGCGCATCGCCGCGCTGAGCGGCATCGTCGATTACCAGTGGTCGCCCGATGCCAGGACGTTGCTGTTCCCGCTCGGCGGCGAGCTGTACCTGTACGACCTGGGCAAGCAGGGCCGCGAGGCGGTGCGCCAGCTCACCCATGGCGAAGGTTTCAGCACCGACGCCAAGCTCTCGCCCAAGGGCGGCTTTGTCAGCTTCGTGCGCGAGCGCAACCTGTGGGTGATCGACCTGGCCAGCGGCAGGCAGCTGCAGCTGACCCGCGACGGCAGCGCCACCATCGGCAACGGCGTGGCCGAGTTCGTCGCCGACGAGGAAATGGACCGCCACACCGGTTACTGGTGGGCGCCGGATGACTCGGCCATCGCCTTCGCCCGCATCGACGAATCGCCGGTGCCGGTGCAGAAGCGCTATGAGATGTATGCCGACCGCGTGGAGATGATCGAGCAGCGCTATCCGGCCGCCGGCGATCCGAACGTGCGGGTCACCTTGGGCGTGATCGCGCCGCGCGCCGATGCGGCGGTGAACTGGGTGGACCTGGGCAAGCAGACCGATATCTACCTGACCCGCGTGAACTGGCGCGATCCGCAGCACCTCACCTTCCAGCGCCAGAGCCGTGACCAGAAAACGCTGGAGCTGGTCGAGGCCAACCTGGTCGATGGCCGGCAGCGCACGCTGGCCACCGAGACCGGCACCACCTGGGTGCCGCTGCACAACAGCCTGCGCTTCCTGAAGGACGGCCGCTTTGTGTGGTCCTCCGAGCGCAGCGGCTTCCAACACCTGTACCTGGCCAGCGCCGATGGCAAGCAGATGACCGCGCTGACCTCGGGCAACTGGCCGGTCGACGAGCTGCTGGCCGTGGACGAGGACGCCGGCACCGTGTATTTCCGCGCCGGTGTGGAATCGCCGCTGCGCAGCGAGATCTACGCCGTGCCGCTGGCCGGCGGCAGCCCGAAGAAGCTCTCGCGCAGCCCCGGCATGCACAGCGCCGCGTTCGCCCACAACGCCAGCGTCTATGTGGACAGCTGGTCCAACCACACCACGCCGCCGCAGATCGAGCTGTTCCGCGCCAATGGCGAGAAGATCGCCACGTTGCTGGACAACAACCTGGCGGACCCGAAGCACCCGTACGCGAAGTACCGCGACGCGCAGCGCCCGGTCGAGTACGGCACGCTGACGGCCGCCGACGGCAAGACCGTGCTGCATTACAGCCTGATCAAGCCCGAGGGCTTCGACCCGGCGAAGAAATACCCGGTGGCCGTGTACGTCTACGGCGGCCCGGCCTCGCAGACGGTGACCGACAGCTGGCCGGGCCGTGGCGACCACCTGTTCAACCAGTACCTGGCCCAGCGCGGCTATGTGGTGTTCTCGCTGGACAACCGCGGCACGCCGCGCCGCGGCCGTGACTTCGGCGGCGCGCTGTACGGCGTGCAGGGCACGGTGGAAGTGGCCGACCAACTCAAGGGCGTGCAGTGGCTGAAGAGCCAGCCATGGGTGGACGGTGCGCGCATCGGCGTGCAGGGCTGGTCCAACGGCGGCTACATGACCTTGATGCTGCTGGCCAAGGCGTCGGACCAGTACGCCTGCGGCGTGGCCGGTGCACCGGTCACCGACTGGGGCCTGTACGACACCCACTACACCGAGCGCTACATGAACCTGCCGGCGGCCAATGTCGATGGCTACCGCGAGGCGCGCGTGCTCACCCATATCGACGGACTGACCTCGCCGCTGCTGCTGATCCACGGCATGGCCGATGACAACGTGCTGTTCTCCAATTCCACCAGCCTGATGAGCGCATTGCAGAAACGTGGCCAGCCGTTCGAGCTGATGACCTATCCGGGTGCCAAGCACGGCCTGTCGGGCATGGATGCACTGCACCGCTACCGCGTCGCCGAAAACTTCCTTGGGCGCTGCCTGAAGCCCTGAGCGGCGTTGCTGGAGTGGTTTGTGGGGAAGGGGTTGCAAGCCAAAGCGGAATGCCCCCTTCCCTTGTCCCCGGCAAGGGGAGGGAGCTGTTTGCGGCGGTTTGTCGGACCGCCGCGCAGCCGCGGGTCTCGCCCGTTGGCCGCAGGCCAGGGGAGGTCCAGGAAGGGATGAGCGTTGCCCCCGTTGCTGCCACTCCCGCGAACAGCCCCCACTTCCTACCCTTGCCGCCCCGGTAGCGACTGCGTACGGTCAGCCCATTCCTCACGGAGCTGTCCATGAAGCCTCTCGTCCTCGCCGTCGCGCTCGCCCTTGCCGCCCCGCTGCCGCTCACCGCAAGCGCCGCCGCACCCGCAACGACCACGACCACGCCCGCCGTCCCGGCCTGGGTTGCGCGCAGCAACGAGCTGGCGCAGATCCTGCTTGCCGCGCAGGCGCCGTTCCAGCCGGAGATGACCAGCTTCTTCGGCGTGCCCGGTTATGACGACAAGGTGGTCGATCTGGGGCCGGACAACGCCGCGCGCTACCGCGCCGCCATGAACCAGGCGCGCGACCAGCTGCGCGAGAAGCTGCAGGTCGAGCGCGATCCCAATCTGCGCCAGGACCTGCAGATCATGATCGACGCGGCCGGACGCAACATCGAAGGCAGCGCGCTCGACGAGCAGCATCTGATGCCGTGGGTGGATGTGCCGCAGACCGTGTTCGGCGGCCTCAACAACCTGCTCTCCGACCAGGTGCCCGAAGCGCGCCGGGCCAAGGCACTGGACCGGCTCAACGCCTACCTCGGCAGGGCCCCGGGCACGCAGCCGCTGGCCACCCTGGCGCGCCAGCGCTACGCCGAAAAGAGCGGCACGCCCAACCTGCTGCAGCCGACCCGGATCGAAGTCGAGCAGGCGCTGGCCAATGTCGACACCTACATCGCCGGCATCGGCCAGCTGTTTGCCAAGTACAAGATCGACGGCGCCGATGCCTCGCTGGCCGAGCTGGCCACGCAGATGAAGGACTACATCGCCTGGACGCAGCAGGACGTGCTGCCCCAGGCCCGCACCGATACCCGTCTGCCGGCCGAGCTGTACGCGTTCCAGCTCAAGCGGGTGGGGGTGGATATCGACCCGGCGCTGCTGATGCAGCGTGCCCAGCTCGAGTACATGGAAACCCGCGCGATGATGCGCCAGCTGGCACCGCTGGTGGTGCAGGCCAAGGGTTTGAAGGTTGCCGACAACACCGACTACGTGGCGGTGATCCGCGCGCTGAAGCAGGACACCATCGGCAACGACCAGCTCGAGTCGCACTACCGCGGCGTGATCGATGCGATCGATCCGATCATCCACAAGCAGGGCATCGTCGACGTGCCGCAGCGTCCGCTGCAGATGCGCCTGGGCAGCGCCGCCGAAAGCGCCGCCTCGCCTGCCCCGCACTACCTGCCGCCGCCGCTGGTGGGCAACACCGGCCAGCAGGGCACGTTCGTGCTGCCGCTGGGCAACCCCGCCTCGGGTGACAAGGCCCGGTACGACGACTTCAACTTCGGCGCGGCGGCGTGGACGCTGAGCGCGCACGAAGGCCGCCCCGGCCACGACCTGCAGTTCGCGGCCATGGTCGAGCGCGGCATCTCGCTGGCGCGCACGATGTTCGCCTTCAATTCGGTCAACGTTGAGGGCTGGGCGCTGTATGCCGAGGCGGAGATGGTGCCGTTCGAGCCGCTGGAAGGGCAGATGATCGCGTTGCAGTTCCGCCTGCTGCGTGCGGCCCGGGCGATGCTCGATCCCGCACTCAATCTGGGCCAGACCGACCGCGAGCGGGCGCGCAAGCTGCTGGTGGAAGGCGTTGGGCTGTCCGAGGCGATGGCCACCCAGGAGCTGGACCGCTACACCGTGCGTGCGCCGGGCCAGGCCTGCAGCTATTTCTATGGCTACACCCGGATCATGGAACTGCGCATGCAGACCGAGCTGGCCCTGGGCGACAGGTTCGACCGCCTGGCATTCAACAATTTCCTGCTCGACCAGGGCCTGTTGCCGCCGGACCAGCTGGCCGCGGCGGTCAACGAGGTGTTCATTCCGGCGCAGCGCAAGCGGTAAAAATGCAGGGCGCCGCATGGCGCCCTTCGCTGTCCTGCCGCAGCCGTTACTTGCCCGCGCCCGGCGGTACCCAGATCGCCACCCCGGCCGCGCGTTTCTGCTCGGTCGGAATACCCACGCTCAGGCCCCCGCCGCTGTGCCGGCCAAAGCTGCCGGCCCCGACCGACATGCCGACCGGCGAACGTCCGCCGCCCACGCCCATCAGGATCACCCCGTTGGCGCCCAGCGCGGCCGCTTCGCGCTTGAGCCGGGCGACGGCGGCATCGGTCTGGCCTTGGGTGCCGAAGCCGACCGCGCTGGAGGCTTCCAGCTGGGCGATTTCCACCGAGCCCGGCGGCGGCGTGGAATAGATCTGCACGCTGGCCGGGTCCACCGGGGCGCGTGCCTGGCCGAGCATGACCTTGGAGGTGCTGGCGCAACCGCCGGTGGCCAAGACCAGGCCCAAAGCGATGACAAGCGGGAATTTCATGGTTTCACTCCCCGATGATCGTTGTTTGCGGATGATCCCCGGCAGTTGCTGAATCAGCCGCGAATTCCACAGGACCGGCGACTTTCCGCACAGGGGCGTTTTCGAGCCGGTTTACCGGCTATGGTGCAGGCTGCAACAAGCGGAGGAAACAACATGGGGCTGATCAGCCTGGTCTGGGGCATTGTGGCATTGCTGTGGATGGTGCTGGCGTTCATCCCGCTGCTGGGGTGGGGCAACTGGTTTCTGATTCCGTTCGCTGCGGTGGGCGCGGTCATCGCCGCGATCGGGCTGCTGTTCACCCATGCCAGCAAGCGGGGCCGGGCCAAGACCGGCCTGCTGCTCAATGGCATCGTGATCGTGGTCGGGGTGATCCGCCTGAGCATCGGCGGTGGGTTCATCTGAACCGGGAAGAGGGTGGCCCGGTCGGGGGCGGCCAGCGGGCGTAAAATGCCCGCGTTGACCGGGCCTTTGCCCGGCGTGATTGCTTTCCGATGATCATCCGCCCCCGTCCCACTGGCTGGCAGCTGCTGTACATCCTGCGCGGTTCCATCGTGCCGGCCATCGCGCCCAAGGTGCTGGCGATCGGTGTGCTGGCGGTGGCCGTGGCGGCGTTCGAGCGCTACTGGCACCCGTTTGGTCGCGACGGGGTCACGGTGGTGCCCTTCACCCTGCTGGGTCTGGTGCTGTCGATCTTTCTGAGCTTTCGCAACAGCGCCTGCCATGACCGATGGTGGGAAGGGCGCAAGCTGTGGGGCCAGCTGCTGATCGAGGCACGCAGTGTTGCCCGCGCGGCTGCGGCGCTGCTGCCCGGTGAGCCGGCGCTGCGCACGCGTGCGTCCCATCTGCTGATCGCTTTCGCCCACGCACTGGCCGCGCGCCTGCGCGCTGCCGATCAGGCGGCCGCGGCGGCGCCGTGGCTGGCCGACGATCAGAGGGTGGTGCTGCAGCGACGCAACATCCCCGACGCGGTGCTCGCGCAGTTGGCCGGCGAGCTGGCGGTACCGCTGCACGCAGGTCGGCTCGACCCTTACCTGTACGGCCAGTTCGAAGCGCGCCTGCAGGCCATGTCCTCGGTACAGGCCGGATGCGAGCGCATCGCCGGCACGCCCTTGCCGTTTGCCTACACCTTGCTGCTGCACCGCTGCGCGTGGCTGTTCTGCGTGCTGCTGCCGTTCGGCCTGGCCGGCGCGCTGGGCTGGGCCACGCCGCTGGTGTCGATGCTGCTGGCCTATGCCTTCTTCGGCCTGGACCAGCTCGGCGAGGAGCTGGAGGAGCCGTTCGGGCTGGAGCCCAATGACCTGCCGCTCGATGCGATGGTGCGTACCATCGAGATCGATGTGCTGGACGCGCTGGGCCGGCAGCCATTGCCTGAACCATTGCAGCCGCAGGGCTATGTCCTGCGCTGATCACCGTTTTTGAATCAAGGAGTAGTTCCATGGGCCATCCCCATTACCGCCCGCGCCGCATGCGCCATGACGAGTTCTCGCGCCGGCTGATGCGCGAGCACACGCTGACCACCGACGACCTGATCTGGCCGGTGTTCGTGCATGAGCTGGACGGCCGCGCGCCGGTCGGCTCGATGCCGGGCGTGGACCGCATGTCCATCGACGAGCTGCTGCGCGAGGCCGAGCAGGCGCTGGAACTGGGCGTACCGGTGATCGACCTGTTCCCGGTGATCGACGCCTCGCGCAAGACGCTGGACGCGGCCGAAGCCTGGCATCCGGAGGGTCTGGCACAGCGCGCGGTGCGTGCACTGAAGTCGCGTTTCCCCGAGCTGGGGGTGATGACCGACGTGGCGCTGGATCCGTACACCACGCACGGCCAGGACGGCATCATCGACGAGCGCGGCTACGTGCTCAACGACATCACCGTCCAGGCGCTGGTCAAGCAGTCGCTGTCGCACGCTGAAGCCGGTGTGGACATCATCTCGCCCTCGGACATGATGGACGGCCGCATCGGTGCGATCCGTACCGCGCTGGACGCCGCCGGTCATATCAACGCGCGCATCATGGCCTATTCGGCCAAGTACGCCTCGGCCTTCTACGGTCCGTTCCGCGATGCGGTGGGCAGCTCCGGCAACCTCGGCAAGGCCGACAAGAAGACCTACCAGATGGACCCGGCCAACAGCGACGAGGCCATGCGCGAGATCGCGCTGGACCTGGAGGAAGGCGCGGACATGGTGATGGTCAAGCCGGGCATGCCGTACCTGGACATCGTGCGCCGGGTGAAGACCGAATTCGGCGTGCCGACCTTCGCCTACCACGTCAGTGGCGAGTACGCGATGCTCAAGGCGGCCGCGGCCAATGGCTGGCTGGACGAGCGCAAGTGCGTGCTGGAGACGATGATCGGCTTCAAACGCGCCGGCGCCGACGGCGTGCTGACCTACTACGCGCCGCAGATCGCGCGCTGGCTGAAGGAGGCTTGAGATGGATGCTCCGGCGGTACAGGCCTACCAGTGGGTGGTATGGGTGATCGGCGTGTCGGTATTCGCGGCGGTGATCGGGCTGGTGATCGCGGCGATCGTGCGTGCGCGCCGGCGTCCGGCCGAACTGCATTCGGCGGCCGAACGGCTGCAGCGCGAAGCCCCGCCGCCGCCGGAGGTGGATGCCGGGCTGCGCGCGCTGAGCCTGCAGAAGCAGAAGGGCCAGATCAGCGAGGAAGAGTACGAGAAGCGTCGCGCCGAGATCCTCGCCCGCCGCTGAGCTGCCGCCACCGGCATGGGCTCAGTGGCAGTCGTCGCTGCCGTCCACCGCCGGGGCCTTCATCCGGTACAGGTCCAGGCCGCCGGCCCGCGGCGCCCGTGCGCTGCCGCTGAGCACCAGCTCGGCCGGTTTGCTGGCATCGACCAGCGCGCCGCGGGTGGTGCCCCCGGGTGTGTTGAACGACAGCGCCAGCGCCGCGGGTGGCGCCCAGCGGCCCTGTCGGCATTGCGCCAGCCAGACCCGGGTGCCGCCTTCGGCCGCGGTGCGGGCAAACAGCACCGCGCGGCCGCCACTGAGCCAGCTGCCATCGATTTCATCCGCCGCACTGTTGATGCCGGCCAGGGGCGTCGGCGCGCTGAAACCCGCGCCCGCGCTGTCCGCCTGCCACAGGTCCCAGCCGCCGGCTGCGCCGGGGCGGTTGCTGGTGAACAGCAGGCGGCCATCGTCGGCCAGCGCCGGCGAGCGCTCGTCGTGGCGGCTGTTGAGTGTTTTGCCCAGCGGCTGCGGGGCACCGAAGCTGCCGTCAGGCCGGACCGCGGCCCGGTACAGGTCGAATCCGCCGCGGCCGCCGGTGCGGTTGGAGGTGAAGTACAGCCAGCGGCCGTCGGCGCTCAGGAACGGATCGACCTCGTCGGCCCCGCTGTTGAGCGCCAGCGGCTGTGCTGCCATCCAGCGCGTGCCCTGCAGGCTGGCCTGCCACAGATCCCAGCCGCCGGCACCGCCGTCGCGGTTGCTGGCCCAGACGATGCGCTGGCCGTCGGCCGACAGGCTGGCACGCAGCTCATCGGCGCGGGTGGAGACCACGCCCATGCCTTCGATGCCGAACTCGGAAAGCGCCGAGGCCACCGGGGTACAGAGTAGACTCGCAGTCAGCGCGAGCAGCAGTGGTCGGGTCCGCATGAAGGTTCCGCAGGCGAGAATCGCGTCCAGTCTAGGTCATGCAGAGGATCACCATGAGCGCACCCCGCTACGCCGTATTTGGCCAGCCCATCGCACACTCGCAGTCGCCCTTCATCCAGTCGGCTTTCGGCAAGGCGCACGGTATCGCCGTGGACTACCGTGCGATCGAGGCCTCGCCGGACGCCTTCGCCGCCGCACTGGAAGCCTTTGCCGCCGAGGGCGGCGTCGGGGCCAATGTGACCCTGCCGCTCAAGGAGGCGGCGTTCGCGCTGTGCACCACCACCACCTCGCGTGCGCAGCGCGCCGGCGCGGTCAACACGCTGCTGCGCAAGGGTGATCGCTGGCACGGGGACAACACCGACGGCATCGGTCTGGTGCGCGACCTGACCGGGCGGCATGGGCTGGACCTGCGCGGCCGCCGCGTGCTGCTGCTCGGCGCCGGCGGCGCCGCACGCGGCGTGGCGCCGGCGCTGCTTGATGCCGGCATCCTGGAACTGATCGTGGTCAACCGCTCGCCGGAGCGCGCCGATGCGCTGGTCGATGCGATGAGCGAACCGGGCCGCGCGATTTCCGCCTATTGGGAAGCGCTGCGCGAACAGGGCGATTTCGAACTGATCATCAACGCCACCTCGGCCGCGCGCGGTGGCGGTGAGGGCTTCAACCTGCCGCTGTCGCTGGTCAACAGCATGACCACGGCGGTGGATCTGAACTACGGCGAGGCGGCCATTCCGTTCCTGGCCTGGGCCCGCGCCTCGGGCTGCCGCAACAGTTTTGACGGGCTGGGCATGCTGGTCGAACAGGCCGCCGAGAGCTTCCAGCAATGGCATGGCATGCGTCCGGAAACCGATGCGGTGTATGCGCAGCTGCGCAGCCGCGATGCGTTCCTGGTCACCGCCGACTGAGCGCGCCATGGAAAGCACGCAGCTGTTGACCACCCTGCTGGTCTCCATCGGCTACCGCCTGCCGATCCTGATCGCGCTGGGGGTGGCCCTGGTGATGCTGCTGGATACCCCGCGCGGGCGGGTGCGCACGGTGGCGCTGTCGGCACTGGTGCTGCTGCTGGCGGCGACCCTTGTCGGCGGCGTGTTGAGCGTGCTGCCGCTGCTGTTGATTGCCGGTGGCAACTTCGCCGGCCTCAGTGGCCTGAACACGGTGCTGGGCGTGGCCCATTTCGCGCTGTCGCTGCTGGAGGCCACCGGTTTCATCCTGCTGGCGTGGGCGCTGGTACAGGCGCTGCGGCGACAGGCCGCGCGCGGCACGCTGTGATCTGCACGGGCATTCGGTGAATGCGGGCCGGTGTGGGAAAATGCCGGCCTTGATCGCAGCAGGCAGCACAGTGGCGTGACCGAAAAAGTGGAAGCACCGCGGACCTTGACCGAGGAATTGAAGGCCGGCATCCGCGACGCCTACGCCAAGCTGCAGGCCAATACGCCCGGGTTCAGCACGCGCCGCTCGCAGAGCCAGATGATCGGCGTGGTGTCGCGCGCGCTGGGCACCGGCGGCGTAGGGGTGGTGGAAGCGCCGACCGGCGTGGGCAAGAGTCTGGGCTATCTGACCGCCGGCGTGCCGATCGCGCTGGCCAGCAAGAAGAAGCTGGTGATCAGCACCGGCACCGTGGCGCTGCAGTCGCAGCTGGTCGAGCGCGACATCCCCAATTTCCTGAAGAACACCGGGCTGCAGGCCACCGTGGCGCTGGCCAAGGGACGCACCCGTTATCTGTGCACGCGCAATGCCGCCGAAGCGCAGGGCGAGGGCAGCCAGGAAGGCATGTTCGGCGACGAGGCCCCGCTCTACGACCGGCCGCTGGCGCCGATCGAAATGGATGTGGCTGAGAAGCTGACCAAGGCCTTCATCGAGGGCAAGTGGAATGGCGACCTGGACAACGCACCGGAGGCGGTCACCCCCACCTTGCGCATGCGCATCACCACGCCGGCCTCGGCCTGTGCCGGGCGCCGTTGCGCGTATTCGGCGCAATGCCCGGTGCTGCGCGCGCGTACTGAAGTACGTGATGCGCAGATCATCGTCACCAACCATGCGCTGCTGTTGTCGGCCCTCTCTTTGGGCGACAGCGACAGCGGCCAGCCGCTGATCGCCCCGCCCGCCGAGATGCTGCTGGTGCTGGACGAAGGCCACCACATCGGCAATGTCGCCATCGACCAGGGCGCGGCCACCCTGCCGCTGGATGACATGGCCAAGCGCACCGGCCGCCTGCAGATCCTGATCGCCGGCGCCTACCGCGCGGTGGACAAGGACAGGGTCGGCAACCTGCTGCCGAACGAGGCCATCGAGGTGGCGGCGCGGGTGAGCAAGCTGCTCAAGGCCTTCCGCGACGAGATCGCCCAGGTATGGATTCCGCAGCCGGACGAGCGCGAACCGATGTGGCGCGCCGCCAATGGCCGCCTGCCTGACTCCTGGCGCCAGCCGATCGAAGTGCTGGCCGATGAAACCCGCACCCTGCTCAACTGGGCCACGGCGGCGGCTTCGGCGGTGGCCAAGGGCAAGCAGGATGATCCGGCGGTCGAACGTCTGCAGCGCAATCTGGGCATGGCCCAGGAAATGGTCGAGCAGCAGTACAACCTGTGGGCCGGCTGGCGCCGCGAGGACAAGGAGGGCCAGCCGCCGATCGCGCGCTGGATCACCCTGTCGCGCGATGGCGACACCATCCTGCACTGTTCGCCGGTATCGGCGGCGATGGTGCTGCGCAAGCTGCTGTGGGATGAGGTCGACTCGGTGGTGATGACCTCGGCCACGCTGACCGGCGGCGGCGATTTCCAGTCGCTGGCCATCGACAACGGCATTCCCGCAGACGCGGAGATGGTGTCGCTGGCCTCGCCGTTCGACCTGCCCAACCAGGCCGAGCTGATCGTGCCGCCGTTCCCGGTGACGCCGGACGACCGCGAGCGCCATCCCAAGGAAGTGGCCAAGTACCTGGCCAGCGAACTGGACTGGGACAAGGGCAGCATGGTGCTGTTCACCTCGCGCTGGAAGATGGAAAAAGTGGCCGAGCTGATGCCGGCGACGCTGCGCAAGAAGGTGCTGGTGCAGGGTGACGGCGCCAAGCAGAAGATGATCGACGAGCACCTCAGGCGCACCGCGGCGGGCGAGGGCTCGGTGCTGTTCGGCCTGAACTCCTTTGGCGAGGGCCTGGACCTGCCGGGCGAGGCCTGCACCACGGTGGTCATCACCCAGGTGCCGTTCGCGGTGCCGACCGATCCGCAGACCTCGACCCTGAGCGAGTGGTTCGAAAGCCGCGGGCTGAATTCGTTCAACCTGATCGCGATCCCGCATGCGCTGCGCACGCTGACCCAGTTCGCCGGGCGGCTGATCCGCACCTCCACCGACACGGGCCGGGTGATCATCCTCGATTCGCGGCTGCTGACCCGTCGCTACGGCAAACGCATCATCGATGCGCTGCCGCCATTCAAGCGGGTGATCGGCTGAGCGTGCGGCCGGTGTGACTGGTGCCGGCCGGCGCCAGTCCGTACAGTGCCTCGCCCTTCCTTGCCTGTCGCCCGCATGTCCGATTTCATCGCCACCTTTCCCTGGACGCTGCCGTTGCAGCGTCTGCAGCAGCGCGATCCGGTGCTGGCGCCGCTGGCGCTGTTCGATGCGGACGGTGCCTTGAACGCGCGCGGGCAGGCGCTGGAGCAGCTGCTGCTGGCCGGGCAGGCGCTGGCGCAGCGCGAGGCCGATGTCGCCTTGGTCGCCGATGAGCTGCGCCGCTACCAGAAGTTCGCCCCGCCGGGCCGGCCGTCGCTGCAGATCGTGCAGCTGCGCCGGCAGCAGTCGGCCGTGCAGCAGGCGCAGCGGATGGCCCGACAGGCCTTCATTCGACAGGCGGATGCTTTTGCACGGGCGATGTCGCTGGCGGTTCCGGCCAAGCTGGGAACGCTCGTCATCGTCGAGCGCTGGTTGCAGGCCCACCTGCGCTGATCCCGCATCCGCGGTGATGGAGCCTGGCCGCCGCTCCCGCCGCTCCCGCCGCTCCCGCGGTTCCAGCGGTTCCAGCGGTTCCAGCGTGGCCGGACAGGACCGGCCGATGTCCCCGCCCGCCGGGCCGAAAGCGCGGCATCGCCGTCCGCTTCACGGCACAGATGTTCATGCCCATCTTCCCGGCAATGCGCGCTCCCGCCGCCTAGCCCTGCCGTGGGGGCTTGCGGCAGGGGCAAACAAGCAGGCCGGCGGATTGCCCCGCCGGCCTGCCCCCCCTCAACACGGTGTGCCTGCGCGGCTCAGGCGTCCAGCGCCGCGGCCGGGCCGAAGAACTCGTAGTGGCTCTGGGCTTCGGGCACGCCGGCAGCGCGCAGCAGTTGCTTGACCTGCGCCATGAACGGCTTGGGGCCGAGGAAGTAGGCATCCAGGTCGCGCTCGGCCGGCAGCCACTGCTCCAGCAGTTCGCGCGAGAGGAAACCTTCAGCGTCGGCCTGGTCGCCCGGCAGCGCTTCGCTGTAGCAGGTGTAGCTGCGCAGCTGCGGATGCTGCTGCTGCTTTTCGGCGATCAGCTCGCGGAACGCATGCACCTGGCCGTTGCGCGCGCAATGGATGAAATGCACCTCGCGGCCGCTGGCCAGCGCCTGTTCCAGCATCGGCAGGGTCGGGGTGATGCCGACGCCGGCGCTGATCAGCGCCAGCGGCTTGTCGCTGACCTGCAGGGTGAAATCCCCGGCCGGGGCGAACAGCTCCAGGGTGTCGCCGACCTGCACATGGTTGTGCAGGTGGTTGGAGACCAGCCCCTGGTGCTGCTGCTTGACGCTGATGCGGTAGCCCACGCCATCGGCCGCGCGCGAGAGCGAATAGTTGCGGCGCACCTCCTTGCCGTCCAGCACCAGCGTCATGCCGATGTACTGGCCCGGCTGGAAGTCCACCACCGCGCCGCCGTCGGCCGGCACCAGATGGAAGGAGACGATTTCCGCGCTCTCGCGCACCTTGTCGGCGACGCGGAAGGTGCGGGCGCCACGCCAGCCGCCGGGCGCGCTTTCATTGGCCGCATACACCGATTCCTCGGCACCGATCAGGATGTCGGCCAGCATCTGGTAGGCCGCGCCCCAGGCTTCAAGGATCTCGTCGGTGGCCACCTCCGGCCCCAGCACCTCGCGGATCGCGCGCAGCAGGTAGTGGCCGACGATCGGGTAGTGCTCGGGCAGCACCTGCAGGGCGACGTGCTTGTGCACGATCTGGCCGACCAGCGGGCCCAGCGCCTCGAGCCGGTCGATGTGCTTGGCGTACATCAGCACCGCGTTGGCCAGGGCCCGGGCCTGGTTGCCGCTGGCCTGGTGGGCCTGGTTGAACAACGGCTGCACCTGCTCGTTCTCGGTCAGCATCAGCCCGTAGAAATGGGTGGTCAGGGCTTCACCGCCGGTTTCCAGCAGCGGGATGGTGGCTTTGATCAGGTCGCGTTGGGTGGGGCTCAGCATTGCGTGTTTCTCGGGTTGCTTCAGGAGTACCCTGTGTATTCCACGTTCCGTGCCAGCTTTTGAAGCTATGAAAATCAACGGGTTGCGATTGTGTTGGGTTGAAATGACCCGTAGTTATCCGAGTCAATCGGACTCGAGGGTGTCGAAATGACCCGAAGTCCATTCATGGCCGCGATCATTCCGCTGGTCGATGACCTGTCGCGCGATCTGCCCGAGTCCGAGCGCTACCGGCGCCTGCTGCAGGTGCTGCGGCAGCTGCTGCCGGCCGACGCGGTGGCGCTGCTGCGGCTGGACGGCGAGCAGCTGGTGCCGCTGGCGGTGGAAGGCCTGAGCGCGGACACGCTGGGCCGGCGCTTCCGGCTGGACCAGCACCCGCGGCTGGCGGCGATCCTGCAGGGCGCCGGCACGGTGCGCTTTGCCGCCGACTGCGGCCTGCCCGATCCCTACGACGGGCTGGTGGATTCGGTCCACGGCCACCTCGAGGTGCACGACTGCATGGGCTGCACGCTGTACATCGACGACCGGCCGTGGGGCGTGCTGACGATGGATGCGCTGCGCCCAGGGCAGTTCGGGCCGACCGAATGCGGCCGGCTGGAGGCGTTCGTCAGCCTGGCCGCGGCCACGGTCAAGGCGGTGGAGCGGATCGGCGCGCTGTCGGCGCAGCTGGGCGAGGAGCAGCGGTTGGCCGAGACCTGGCGGCAGGCCGCCGGCCAGCGTCCGCCGCCGGAGGTGGTGGGGCAGAGCAGCGCCTACAAGGCCTTGCGCAAGGAGATGGAGCTGGTCGCGCCGACCGACCTGGGCGTGCTGATCAGCGGCGAGACCGGGGTCGGCAAGGAACTGGTAGCGCGCGGCATCCACCGCCGCTCGACGCGCGCGGACAAGCCGATGGTGGTGATCAACTGCGCCGCGCTGCCCGATGCGCTGGTGGAAAGCGAGCTGTTCGGGCATGTGCGCGGCGCCTTCACCGGCGCCGTCGGCGAGCGCCGCGGCAAATTCGAACTGGCCGATGGCGGCACCCTGTTCCTGGACGAGGTCGGCGAACTGCCGCTGGCCAGCCAGGCCAAACTGCTGCGCGTGCTGCAGAGCGGGCAGCTGCAGCGGGTGGGCTCGGACCGCGAACACCAGGTGGATGTGCGGGTGATCGCCGCGACCAATCTGGATCTGGCCGCTGCGGTGCGCGAAGGGCGTTTCCGCGCCGACCTGTACCACCGGCTCGGCGCCTATCCGCTGCGGGTGCCGCCGCTGCGCGAGCGCGAGCGCGACGTGCTGCTGCTGGCCGGCTATTTCCTGGAGGAGGCGCGCACGCGCATGGGCCTGCGCAGCCTGCGGCTGTCGGCCGAGGCACAGGCGGCGCTGCTGGGCTACGACTGGCCGGGCAATGTGCGCGAACTGGAACACCTGGTCGGCCGTGCGGTGCTGCGCGCGCTGGCCGCCAGTGGCGAGGCCCGGCCGCGCATCCTCACCGTGGGCCCGCCGGCGCTGGAGTTGCCCTTGGCCGCAAGTCCGGAGGCCCCTTCCGGGCCGGCGACGACCCGCACACCGGTGGCCGGTGATCTGCGCAAGGCGGTGGAGGATTTCCAGCGGCGGCAGATCGCCGCCAGTCTGGAGCGGCACGCCGGCAGCTGGACCGAGGCCGCCCGCACGCTGGGACTGGACCGCGCCAACTTGAACCGGCTGGCCAAGCGGCTGGGGCTGAAGTGAGCCGCGAGGCGCGGCTCAGGAGTCGGCGCGGTTGAGCGCGGCGGTCATCGCCGCGGCGTCCTCGCGGTTGAGGAACAGGTATTCCAGCTCGGCCGCGCCGAACTTGTCTTCCAGCTCGTGCAGACGCACCGGGTGATTGCCGAAGCGGTAATGGGTGCTGCCGTCCTCGTCGTTCGTGATGGCATACACGCCGAAGGAGGGCGGATTGGTCAGGGTGCCTTCCAGCTTCACGGCGGAAGGGTCGATGGCGCGCTCGATAAGGTCGTCTAGGTCGATCATGGCGTTGCGATAAGGCGGCAGGGGAGGGGGAAAGGGACGTTGTGGAGCGGGGAGGCCAGGTCAATGCGGTCCGTGTGGACAGTGGCGGCGCTGGCCATCGGCCCGCCCGGCGAGGGCCAGGGCGATGAGTTGCGAGCGGGTACGGTCACGTCGGGCCCAACCTGTGCATTGCGATACCCGCGTTGATAGCCCGGATCGGGTGCATCGGAGGTGATTTTTGCCGCGCCCGGACGCCAGCCAGCCGCCGGCCGACTTCCCGCACAACGGCTGCGCGAAGGTGGCGTTGGGGGCGATGTGGGGGTCGACGCTTGGGTCTTCAATCGGCATGGCTGGCCTCGAATGGGCGCAGCCTGCCGTTAGTTTGGCGTTAAAACAAGCCCGCCGTCGCGGCGGGCCGGTGAACAGCCCGATCCGGCATGTTCAGCCGCCGCGGGCACGCCGCGCCAGCGCGCTGCACAGGGCGATGACGGCGGTCAGCGCGGCCATCGACAGGAACTGCATGCGGGTCTGCGGCGAGACCATCAGCAGGGCGAAGATCAGCGCCAGGATCGCCAGCGCCAGCACCGTCAGATACGGGAAACCGGCCATCCGGAACGGCAGCGGCGTGCCCCGCCGCTCGGCGCGGCGGCGCAGGATCAGCTGCGAGACCAGGGTGATGGTCCATACCAGCAGGCAGGTGGAACCGACCACGTTGAGCAGCACCGGCAGCACCTGGTCGGGGAACAGCAGTTCCAGCACGGTGGCGGCGAAGCCGAACAGCACACTGGCCAGCACCGCGATCACCGGCACCTGGCGGGCGTTGGTGCGCGCCAGCCAGCGCGGGGCTTCGCCGCGCTCGGCCAGCGAGTAGATCATCCGCGAAGCGCCGTAGAGGTTGGCGTTGAGTGCCGACAGCAGGGCGATCACCGCGATCAGGGTGATGGCGGTGGCGGCGCCGGGAATATTGGCCACCTGCAGCACGGCGGCGAACGGTGACTTCAGCGAGGCGCTGTTCCACGGCACCACGGCGATGATCACGCCGATCGAACCGATGTAGAACACCAGGATGCGCCAGGCCACGGTGCGGATGGCGCGCGCCAGGCTGCGCTCGGGGTCCTGGGTTTCGGCCGCGGCCACGGCCACGATCTCGGTGCCGCCGAAGGCGAAGATCACCACCAGCAGCGCCGCACCGATACCGGCCAGGCCCTTGGGCATGAACCCCTCATGGGCGGTGAAGTTGGCCAGCCCCGGCGAGGTCACGCCCGGCAGCAGACCCAGCAGCAGCGCGATGCCGACCAGGATGAAGGCGATGATCGCGCCGACCTTGAGGATCGCGAACCAGAACTCGAACTCGCCGTAGTTCCGCACTCCCAGCAGGTTGATCGCGGTGAACACCAGCATGAACGCCAGCGAGGTCAGTGGCACCGACAGCTGTGGCCAGACCGTGGCCAGCAGGCCGGCCGCGCCCACCGATTCGGCCGCGATCACCACCACCAGCTGCGCCCACCACAGCCAGCCCACGGTGGCCCCGGCGGTGGCGCCCAGTGCATCGGCGGCATAGACCGAGAACGCACCGCTGGTCGGGCGCGCGGCGGCCATCTCGCCCATGGCGTGCATCATGATGATGACCAGCGTGCCGGCCACCAGATAGGAGATCAGCACCGCCGGACCGGCGGCCTGGATGCCGACGCCCGAGCCGAGGAACAGGCCGGCGCCGATCGCGCTGCCCAGCCCCATCATGATCAGCTGGCGCGGCTTGAGCGCGCGTTCCAGGGACTGCGACGGCGCGGTGGCCGGGGCCGGAGGAGTGGCGGGCATCGGTGCGGTTCACGGCTGAGGAGGGCGACACCATACCGCGTCCACCCGTTGCCGTGTCTGTCCCGAAGGTTGGGGGGTGGGCCGGCGGCAACCGCCCCGCGTGGCGGCGGCGGACGTGCGGGCGCAGCAATTCTTTCGGCCGGTTTGCACTACCTTATGCCCTACCTTCCCGGGCGCCGAGGCGCCTTCCCAGAGACAGTAATGAGCCTGAAGACACTGAACCCCTACGACCTGTTCGATGTGCGTTCGCTGCTGAGCGAGGAAGAGCGCGCGGTGCAGGATTCCGTTGCCCGTTTCACCGACGAGCGGGTCATTCCGATCATCGGCGACTGTTTCGACCAGGGCCGCTTCCCGAGCGAGCTGATCGGCGAGATCGCCGACATGGGCCTGCTCGGCAGTTCGCTGCCGGAGCAGTACGGGGGCGGTGGGCTCAACGGTGTCAGCTATGGCCTGATCTGCCAGGAACTGGAGCGCGGCGATTCGGGCATCCGCAGTTTCGTCTCGGTGCAGAGCTCGCTGTGCATGTACCCGATCTACGCCTACGGCTCGGAAGAACAGCGCCTGCGCTGGCTGCCGGACATGGCACGCGGCAAGGTGATCGGCTGCTTCGGCCTGACCGAGGCGCACGGCGGTTCGGACCCGGCCAGCATGAAGACCCGCGCGGTGAAGGACGGCGGCGACTGGGTCATCAACGGCTCCAAGATGTGGATCACCAACGGCCCGGTGGCCGATATCGCCATCGTCTGGGCCAACACCGACGAGGGCGTGCAGGGCTTCGTCATCGAGAAGGGCACCCCGGGCTTCACCGCCCAGGAGATCAAGCACAAGATGAGCCTGCGCGCCTCGGTGACCGGTGCGCTGTTCTTCGACAACGTGCGCGTGCCCGATGCCAACCGCCTGCCCAACGTGAAGGGCCTCAAGGGCCCGCTGGGCTGCCTGACCCAGGCCCGCTACGGCATCACCTGGGGCCCGATCGGTGCGGCCATCGCCTGTCTGGACGAAGCGCTGGCCTACACCAAGGAGCGCATCCTGTTCGGCCGCCCGGTCGCCGCCACCCAGAGCGCGCAGATCAAGATGGCCGACATGGCCCGCCGCATCACCGCCGGCCAGCTGCTGGTGCTGCAGCTGGGCCGCCTGAAGGACGCCGGGCAGATGCAGCCGCAGCAGGTCAGCCTGGCCAAGTGGAACAACTGCCGCCTGGCCATCGACATCGCCCGCGAATGCCGTGACCTGCTCGGCGGCGCCGGCATCACCATCGAGCACGGTGCGATCCGCCATGCGCTGAACCTGGAGTCGGTGATCACCTATGAAGGCACCGAGACCGTGCACCAGCTGGTGATCGGGCGCGAGCTGACCGGCATCAACGCGTTCTGATCGCGGGCGAAGCGCCGCGCGGACGCGGCTGGCAACCGCATTGCCGCCGGGGCGGGTTCCGGCGGCAACGTGAACGCCGCCCCACCCCGGCAGATGCCGCCGGCCTGTTGCCGGTGGGCGCCATCGGCAACAATATGCCCCCTTGATCCCGTCCTATCGGGCCACGTTCGACGCCGTTCGATCCGCCGCCCGGCCGTGCCGCCCTGTCGGCCAGTACCTACCGAGAGACCGTGAAGACACCCCAACAATTGCAGGCACTGATCGACGACGGTGTCATCGAAGAAGTGCTGCGCCCGCTCAAGAGCGGCAAGGAAGCGGCCGTTTACGTGGTCCGCAGCGGCGGTGAAGTGCGCTGCGCCAAGGTCTACAAGGACATGGCCCAGCGCAGCTTCCAGCAGCGCGTGCAGTACCAGGAGGGTCGCAAGGTCCGCGGCTCGCGCGAGGCCCGGGCCATCGGCAAGGCCAGCAAGTACGGCCGCAAGCAGCAGGAAACGGCGTGGAAGAACACCGAGGTCGACGCGCTCTACCAGCTGCGCGAAGCCGGGGTGCGGGTACCCGAGCCGTTCGGCTATTTCCACGGCGTGCTGGTGATGGAGCTGGTCACCGATGCCGAAGGCTTCAGCGCCGCGCGCCTGGGCGAGGTGGAGCTCGAGGCCGAGGAGGCGCGCCAGTTCCACGCGGTGCTGGTGCATCAGGTCAAGCTGATGCTGTGCTGCGGGCTGATCCACGGCGACCTGTCGCCGTACAACGTGCTGGTCGGCCCGGACGGCCCGATCGTCATCGATTTCCCGCAGGTGGTCAGCGCCGCCGGCAACAACGCTGCGCGCACCATGTTGCTGCGCGACGTCAACAACCTCACCGCGTTCCTCGGGCGCAGCGCGCCGGAACTGCTGGACACCTGGTACGGCGAGGAGATGTGGGAGCTGTTCCAGGCTGGCGAGCTGCAGCCGGACACCGTGCTGACCGGGCAGTACACCCCGGACATGAGCAGCATCGATCTGGACAGCGTGCGCCACGCCATTAACGACGCCCGCGAGGAAGCGCTGATCCGCCAGCAGGGCCGTGAAGCGGCCGAGCAGGACGACGACTGAGCCGCTGGCCGGCCGTCAAAACCGCGACGCGGGAATGCTGCAAATACCGTCGGCCGGGTTGTGGAACCCGGCCGATCGTGTGTGCGGCGGTGCCGCGTTGGCCGGCGGGCGGCGCGCCGTGGCACCCTGCGCGTTCCGCTATCCGGGCTTGGGGGCTGCAGTGAACTTGCTTGAGGGTGTGCGCGTGCTGGACCTGTCCCGCATCCTGGCCGGGCCTTGGGCCACGCAGGTGCTGGCCGATTTCGGTGCCGATGTGATCAAGGTCGAGCGCCCCGGGGTGGGTGATGACACCCGCAGCTGGGGGCCGCCGTACCTGAAAGATGCCGCCGGCCACGACACCGGCGAATCGGCGTACTACCTGTGCGCCAACCGCGGCAAGCGCTCGGTGGCGATCGACTTCACCACGCCCGATGGGCAGGCGCTGATCCGCGAACTGGTTCCCCGCTGCGATGTGCTGGTGGAGAACTACAAGGTCGGCGGGCTGGCCCGGTACGGGCTGGATTTCCCGCGCCTGCAGACGCTGAACCCGAAGCTGGTGTACTGCTCGATCACCGGTTACGGCCAGGATGGCCCGTACGCGCAGCGCGCCGGCTATGACGCGGCGATCCAGGCCATCGGTGGACTGATGAGCGTGACCGGTGAGCCCGACGGCGCGCCCGGCGCCGGTCCGCAGAAGGTGGGCGTAGCCGCGACCGACCTGATGACCGGCCTGTATGCGGCCACCGCGATCCTGGCGGCGCTGCGCCATGCCGAGCGCACCGGCATCGGCCAGCAGATCGATCTGGCGCTGCTGGACACGCAGGTGGCCTGGCTGGCCAACCAAGCCTCCAACTACCTGGTCGGCGGCGTGGTGCCGGAGCGGCAGGGCAGCGCGCACCCGAACATCGTGCCCTACCAGGTGATGCCGGCGGCCGATGGCTATTTCATGCTGGCAGTGGGCAACGATGGCCAGTTCGCGCGCTTGTGCGAGGTGATCGGCCAGCCGCAGCTGGCGGCCGATCCGCGCTATGCGACCAACAATGCACGGGTCGCCCATCGCGATGCACTGGTGCCGCAGCTGCAGCAGTGTCTGCGCGCGCGTCCGGCCGCGCAGTGGCTGGCGCTGTTGGAAAAAGCGGGCGTGCCGGCCAATCCGGTCAACCGCATCGACCAGGTGTTCGATGATCCGCAGGTGCGGGCGCGGGGGCTGAAGATCGAGCTGCCGCATGCCGGTGGTGGCCGCGTGGCGATGGTGCGCAATCCGCTGAAGTTCTCCGCCACCCCGCTCCAGTACACGCAGGCCGCGCCAATGCTGGGGCAGCACACCGCACAGGTGCTGAAGGAAATTCTCTCACTCGATGCCGGGCGCCTGGGGCAGTTGCAGGCGCTCGGGGTGCTCGGCGGCGGGGAGTGAACCGCGCACTCCGGCCGCCAAGGGCCCTGCGCCCGCCGGATTGTCCGCGCGCGCTACTGGCCGCCGGGAAAACCGTGCTGGCGCCAGGCCTCGAACACCACCACCGCCACCGAGTTGGACAGGTTCAGGCTGCGGTTGTTGGGCTGCATCGGCAGCCGCAGGCGGCGGCCGTCGGGCAGCGAATCCAGCAGGTCCTGCGGCAGACCACGGGTTTCCGGGCCGAACAGGAACGCATCGCCATCGGCGAAGGCCACGCTGTCATAGCGCACGCTGCCTCGGGTGCTCATAGCGAACAGGCGCGTGGGCGCGATGCGCGCCAGCGCGGTCTCCAGGTCCGGGTGGACCTGCAGCTGCGCGTATTCGTGATAGTCCAGGCCGGCGCGCTTGAGCTGCTTGTCACTGAGGTCGAAGCCCAGCGGCTCGATCAGGTGCAGGCGCGCGCCGGTGTTGGCGCAAAGCCGGATCACATTGCCGGTGTTGGGCGGGATCTCGGGCTGGTAAAGCAGGACATCGAAAACGGGTGCGGAAGTCATCGGCGCAGTTTACGCCGCCGCAGGCAGGGCCTGGCGTGTGGCCGGCTCAGCGGCCCAGCAGATCGGCGGCGACGTTGATGGCCAGCGACTGCAGGCTCAGCGAACCCGGGCGGATGTGCAGGGCCGGCACGGCGACCACCCAGTGACCCAGCGCGGTGGCCATCGCCATGGTGGTGGCGTGGACGCGGTTGTCGTGTGCGGTCTCGGCGGCCAGCGCGTCGCGCTGTTCGCGGGTCGGGCGCACCTGGATGGCGGCCAGCGTCACCATCGGCTGGGCGGCGGCCAGTTCGGCATTGCGTTCGACGATCTGGCCGGCGGTCGGGCGGACCTGCACCGCGCTCAGGGTGGGGATGGCGCTGGTGCGCTCGTGTTCGGCCTGGGCCAGCTGGTCGGCACTGGGACGCACCTGCACGGTTTCCAGGGTGGGGATGTCGGAAGCCTGGACCGAAGCGGCAAACGCGGTGCCGGCGGCAAGGGCGATGGCAATGGCGATGGACTTGGTGTTCATGGCAGGACCTATTTGGTGTGTGTGAACAGCGGTGTGGTAGTAATGTAGTACACCATTCCTCGTGCTGCAAGAAATTTCTTGCTTTCCGATGTATGGTTCAGCGTTTGCTCAGGTTTGCTTCGGGACTGGCTGCGCTGCAGTGAGAACAGAGCAGGCTGCATGCCAACTGCATCTCATTGATATGGCTTGGTTTCTCGTGGATGCGCGGTGTCCGTTGTCCGGACACTGGCCGTGCCGGGGGTGTCCACCGCGGACGCGGTGGCCGGGAAACGCCGCTATGACCGATGGGCGGTGTGGCGACTTCGGGGCCCGGTTAGCATCGGCACTCACATTCATGCCCAAGGAAAGAGGAATGAACGCAGCTGTTCCCCGCACCGCCCTGCTCACCCTGGCGTTGAGCGCCGCCCTCGGAGGATTCGTCGGCGCGCCTCTGGTCGCCGAAGCCAAGTCCGCGCCGGTCGCGGCCCCGGCGGTGGATATCCCCTACGAACAGTTCACCCTGCCCAACGGCCTGCGGGTGGTGGTGCACACCGATCGCAAGGCGCCGATCGTGGCGGTGAACATCTGGTACCACGTCGGTGCCAAGGACGAGCCGTCCGGCCGCACCGGTTTTGCGCACCTGTTCGAGCACCTGATGTTCCAGGGCAGCGAGAACCACAGCGGCGAGTTTTTCGAACCGTTCAAGCAGGTCGGCGCCACCGACCAGAACGGCACCACCAATACCGACCGCACCAACTATTTCCAGAACGTGCCGACCACCGCGCTGGACATGGCGCTGTGGATGGAGTCCGACCGCATGGGCCACCTGCTCGGTGCGATCGACCAGGCCGCGCTCGATGAACAGCGCGGCGTGGTGCAGAACGAGAAGCGCCAGGGCGAGAACCAGCCCTATGGCCAGGTGTGGGACAAGCTGACCCGCGCGCTGTATCCGGCCGGGCATCCGTACCACCACGGCGTGATCGGTTCGATGAACGATCTCAATGCCGCCTCGCTCGATGACGTGAAGACCTGGTTCCGCACCTGGTACGGCCCGAACAACGCGGTGCTGGTGCTGGCCGGCGATATCGATGTGGCCACCGCCAAAGAGAAAGTCGCCCGCTACTTCGGCGATATCCCGGCCGGTCCGAGCATGGCCCAGCCGAAGGTGGATGTGGCGCAGCGTCCGGCCAGCACCCGCGAGGTGATGACCGACAAGGTGCCGCAGGCACGCATCTATCGCGCCTGGAATGTGGCGCAGCTGGGCACGGCCGATATCGACCAGCTCGGGCTGCTGGCCTATGTGCTGGGCGGGGCCAAGTCCTCGCGGCTGGACCAGCGCCTGCTGCACAACGACAAGCTGGTGGACAACATCACCGCGATGGCCGACGCCTCGCAGCTGGGCTCCAACTTCCTGATCATGGCCACGGTCAAGCAGGGCGTGGACCCGGCCAAGGTGGAGGCGGCCATCGATGAGGAACTCAAGCGCCTGATCGCCGAAGGCCCGAGCGCCGACGAACTGGAGCGCGCCAAGGTGCAGTCGCGTTCGGGTTTCGTGCGCGGGATCGAGCGGATCGGCGGCTTCGGCGGCAAGGCCGACGCGTTGGCCGAATGCACGGTGTACGAAGGTGATCCGGGCTGCTTCCGCACCTCGCTGGCCAACATCGACAAGGCCACCGCCGGAGACCTGAAGGCGGTTGGCGCGAAGTGGCTGGGCGTGGGCGACCACACCCTGGTGGTCACGCCCGGCGCGCGGGTGGCGCTGGAGGAACTGCCCTCGGGCAAGCCGGCGCCGTTCAACGTGCCGGCGGTGGACCCGAAGTACACGGCACTGCCCAGCCAGGTCGACCGCAGCGCCGGCGTGCCGCAGACCACGAGCTTCCCCGAGCTGAAGTTCCCGCAGTTGCAGCGCGCCACGCTGAAGAACGGCACCCGGGTGGTGCTGGCCGAGCGCCATGACATCCCGGTGGTGCAGTTCAGCTATGAGTTCCCGGGGGGCTTCACCGCCGATCAGGGACGCAAGCCGGGCACCGCCAACTTCACCATGGGCATGCTCGATGAGGGCGCCGGTTCGCGCGGCGCGCTGGCATTCGCCGACGCCGCCGAGGCGCTGGGCGCGCGCATCGGCGCCGGCGCATCGTTGGACGGCGCCAGCGTGTTCCTGTCGGCGCTGAAGGAGAACCTGGCCCCGTCGCTGGCGCTGTATGCCGACGCGCTGCGCGCGCCGCGCTTCGACCAGAACGAGATCGACCGCATCAAGGCGACCTGGATCGCCGGCATCCAGCAGGAGAAGGCGCAACCCAACGCGGTGGCCATGCGCGTGCTGCCGCCGCTGCTGTACGGCGCCGGTCACCCGTATGCGATTCCGTTCACCGGCAGTGGCGACGAGGCGGCGATCGCCGCGCTCGGCCGCGAGGACCTGGTCGGTTTCCACAAGGCCTGGGTGCGTCCGGAAGCGGCCACGCTGATCGTGGTCGGCGACACCACGCTGCAGGAGATCGTGCCGCTGCTGGAGCGCCAGTTCGGTGACTGGAAGGGCGAAGGCGCCGCGGCCAGCGTGGCGGCACCGGCCCCGGTGGCCCGTCCGCAGGGCGCGCGCGTGTACCTGATCGACCAGCCCGGCGCGGTGCAGGCCAACCTGTTCGCCGGCCAGGTCGTGCCTTCCACCATGGATACGGGAGCCACCCGCTTCGATATGGCCAATGGCGTGCTCGGTGGTGATTTCACCTCGCGTCTGAACATGAATCTGCGCGAGGACAAGCACTGGTCCTACGGTGCGCGCAGCATGGCCAGCCCCGCCCTGGGCCAGCGGCCGTGGATGGCGGTGGCGCCGGTGCAGATCGACAAGACCGCCGAGGCGATGAAGGAGATGCACGCCGAGATCGCGCAGTTCGCCGGCGGCCAGCGCCCGCCCACGGCCGGGGAGGTCACCCGCATCCGCAACATCCAGACGCTGAGCCTGCCCGGCGCCTATGAGACCGGCGCGGCGGTGATGAGCACCATCGGTGGCATCGTCCGTTACCAGCGCCCGGATGATTACGTGTTCAAGCGCAAGGCCGAGATCGAGGCGATGACCCCGGCGCAGGTGGCGCAGGCCGCCGGCACGCTGGATCCGGCCGCGCTGACCTGGGTGGTGGTGGGGGACCTGAAGCAGACCGAAGCCCCGGTGCGTGCCCTGAACCTGGGCGAAGTCACCGTGATCGATACCGAAGGCAAGCCGGTGGCCGCCACGGCCAGGTAAGTTCCACGCAGCCCACGCCATGGCCCGCTCCGCAGTGGAGCGGGCCATGGATCATGACGGGTTCATTCATTCACGGCACAATCCGTTCCGTTATCTACAAGGAACTGTCCATGCGTATCGTGTTTCTGTCTGTCCTGATCGCCAGCACCGCTGCCTGCACCTGGGTGCCGATTGAATCTTCAGGCAAGGCGGTGCGCGTGCTGCCGGCCGGTCCGGTCGCGCCGGGGTGCGTGACCAAGGGCGAGATCGTGGTGTCGGTGAAGAACAAGGTCGGTTTCTACAACCGCAACCCGCTGCGTGTGCAGGAAGAGCTGGAAACCCTGGCCCGCAACGAAGCGCCCAGTGCCGGTGCCAATGCGGTGCAGGCGACAGGGCTGCCGGCCGATGGCAGCCAGCGCTTTGCCGCCTACCAGTGCCCGCCGCGCTGAGTGCGGCAACTGTCCGTGAGCCGGTGATTTCCCGGCTCCGCGGCGCGCAGGCACGTGGTCCCGGTGCCTGCCAGCGCGCCGGAGGGCTCCATACGGCGGGCCGTTTATTTGTAAAGATGCGGTAAAAAGGCGCAGAGGCTAGAATAGCGCCCCCTTCGCCTGAGTCTTGGCGCTTTCCGATGCCTTTCCAGAATGTCTCGATCGCGGGACTGGCGCATATTGATGCGCCGCATACGCTGACCTCCAAGGAAATCAACGAGCGGCTCCAGCCCACGCTGGAACGCCTGGGGATCCGTGCCGATGTGCTGGGCGATATCGCCGGCATCCACGCGCGCCGGCTTTGGGACCAGGGTACGCAAGCCTCTGATGTGGCCACCCTCGCCGGTCAGAAGGCGCTGGATGATGCCGGCATCACCGCCGACAAGATCGGCCTGCTGCTCAACACCTCCGTCAGCCGTGACTACCTGGAGCCGTCGACCGCGTCGATCGTGTCCGGCAACCTGGGCATCGGCGAAGACTGTGTCACCTTCGACATCGCCAACGCCTGCCTGGCCTTCATCAACGGCATGGACGTGGCCGCGCGCATGCTCGAGCGCGGTGATATCGATTACGCACTGATCGTCGACGGCGAAACCTCGAACCTGGTCTATGAAAAGACCCTGGAGCGCATGATGTCCCCGGACATCACCGCCCAGCAGCTGCGCGACGAAGTCGCCGCGCTGACCACCGGTTCCGGTGCCGCGGCCATGGTGCTGGCACGCTCGGAGCTGGTGCCCGATGCGCCGCGCTACAAGGGCGGCGTGACCCGTGCGGCCAACGAGTGGAACAAGCTGTGCGTGGGCAACCTGGACCGCATGGTCACCGACACCCGCCTGCTGCTGATCGAAGGCATCAAGCTGGCCACCAAGACCTTCGAGGCCACGCGCGAGGCGCTGGGCTGGGCGGTGGAGGAGATCGACCAGTTCGTGATCCACCAGGTCAGCCAGCCGCACACCAACGCCTTCATCAAGGCCTTCGGCATCGACCCGAAGAAGGTGATGACCATCTTCGGCGAGCACGGCAACATCGGTCCGGCCTCGGTGCCGATCGTGCTGAGCAAGCTGCGTCAGCTGGGCAAGCTCAAGAAAGGCGACCGCGTGGCGCTGATGGGTATCGGCTCGGGCCTGAACTGCACGATGGCCGAAGTCGTCTGGTAAGCCGGCACGGCGCAGACGAAACACAGGGCCGGTTCTGCCGGCCCTTTTTCCAGGTGCGATGTGATGAACAAGTTCCCCGGCTATCCGAGCCACACCCACCGCTTCGAGGTCCGTCCCGGGCTGTCGATGAACTACATCGACGAAGGCCCGCGCGATGGCGAGGTGGTGGTGATGCTGCACGGCAACCCGTCGTGGAGCTATCTGTGGCGCCATCTGGTCAACGGCCTGAGCGACAAATACCGCTGCATCGTGCCGGATCACATCGGCATGGGCCTGTCCGACAAGCCCGATGACAGCCGGTACGAGTACACGCTGCAGTCGCGCGTGGATGATCTGGACGCGCTGCTCACGCACCTGGGCATCACCGGTCCGGTGACGCTGGCGGTGCACGACTGGGGCGGCATGATCGGTTTCGGCTGGGCGCTGTCGCACCACGCGCAGGTCAAGCGGCTGGTGATCACCAATACCGCCGCGTTCCCGCTGCCGGCCGAAAAGCCGATGCCGTGGCAGATCGCCATGGGCCGGCACTGGAAGCCGGGCGAGTGGTTCATCCGTACCTTCAACGCGTTCTCCGCCGGCGCCTCGTGGCTGGGCGTGAGCCGCAGGATGCCTGCCGAAGTGCGCCGTGCCTATGTCGCCCCGTACGACAGCTGGGCCAACCGCATCGCCACCATCCGCTTCATGCAGGACATCCCGCTGTCACCGGCCGACAAGGCGTGGTCGCTGCTGGAGCGTGCCGCTGCGGCGCTGCCGTCTTTCGCCGACCGCCCGGTGTATATCGCCTGGGGCCTGCGTGATTTCTGCTTCGACCACCACTTCCTGGCCGGCTTCCGCAAGGCCTTGCCGCAGGCCGAAGTGACCGCGTTCGAGGATGCCAACCACTACGTGCTGGAAGACAAGCACGAGGCCATCGTGCCGGCGGTGCGTGCGTTCCTGGAGCGCAACCCCCTGCGCTGACTGCCCGATGACAACCCCGCCGGACTTTGCGCTGCGGCGGTTGGGCCCGGCAGCGCTCAGGCGGCGATCGGCGGCTGTGGCGGTGAGGATGGCGTGTTGCCGTTGTCGTCCGGCTGTGGACCGTCATTGTCGGCCGCATCGCGCCAGCGCCAGTCGGCCAGGGTCAACGGGGCCAGCCCATGGGCGGCGCGCGCGCGATCACACTGCGCGCTGACCTGGCCGTATTCCCACGACGCATCGACTTCGCGACAGACGCTGGGACGGCTGGGGTGAATGGTGCAGCGCGAATACTCGCCAATGCGCGCATCCAGCGCCACGCAGCGGATCGGGTCCGAATAGGTGCCCTGCATGCACAGCCGGTGCGGGTCCAGGCGCTGGGTCAGCGCGTGTGGCACGCCGCCTTCGCTGGCTTCGTCCGATTCCATCCAGTGGAAGGCGACGCGGTACTGGGCGCAGCAGGCGCCGCAGCTGAGGCAGGGATGGGGCATGGGAGCCGGCCTTGGGGCGGCGATGCGGGTGGGGAAGCTGGAGGATTTTCCATGCCGCCGTTCCGCGCGCAAGAAATTTCTGCAGCGGTGACAATATGCCGATGAACGATTCCTGCAATATCGCCGCGCGCCTGCCCGAACTGGCGCGTGAACGGCCCGACCAGATCGCCATCCGTTGCCCGGGCCGGCCGGGCCCCGACGGCATGGCCCGCTACGACGTCACCCTGGATTACCGCACGCTCGATGCGCGCAGCGATGCCATCGGCGCCGGGCTGGCGGCCTATGGCGTCGGCCGCGGTGTACGCGCGGTGGTGATGGTGCGGCCGGGGCCGGAGTTCTTCCTGCTGATGTTCGCGCTGTTCAAGATCGGTGCGGTGCCGGTGCTGGTGGATCCGGGCATCGACAGGCGCGCGCTCAAGCAATGCCTGGACGAGGCGCAGCCGCAGGCCTTCATCGGTATCCCGCTGGCGCATCTGGCGCGGCTGCTGCTGGGCTGGTCGAAGTCGGCCACGCGGCTGGTCACGGTCGGCACGCGCTGGGGCTGGGGCGGCACCACCCTGGCCCGGCTCGAAGCGGCCGGGACCGGCGCCGGCAGCCAGTTGGTGGCCACCGCGCCGGAGGACACCGCGGCGATCCTGTTCACCAGCGGCTCGACCGGCGTGCCCAAGGGCGTGGTCTACCGCCACCGCCATTTCCTCGGCCAGATCGAGCTGCTGCGCAACGCCTTCGGCATGCAGCCCGGCGGCGTCGATCTGCCGACCTTCCCGCCGTTCGCGCTGTTTGATCCGGCGCTGGGCCTGACCTCGGTGATCCCGGACATGGACCCGACCCGGCCCGGCAGTGCCGATCCACGCAAGCTGCATGACGCCATCGCCCGTTTCGGCGTGACCCAGCTGTTCGGCTCGCCGGCGCTGATGCGGGTGCTGGCCGAGTACGGCCAGCCGCTGCCGACGGTGACCCGCGCGACCTCGGCCGGGGCGCCGGTGCCGCCGCAGACCGTGTCCAAGATCCGCGCGCTGATGCCGGCCGACGGCCAGTTCTGGACGCCCTATGGCGCCACCGAATGCCTGCCGGTGGCGGTGATCGAAGGCCGTGAGCTGGAGGCGACCCGCGCGGCGACCGAAAGTGGTGCCGGCACCTGTGTCGGCGCGGTGGTGGCGCCCAACCAGGTGCGCATCATCGCCATCACCGATGAACCCATCGCCAACTGGAGCGGTGTGCGCGAACTGCCCGTGGGCGAGGTCGGCGAGATCACCGTGACCGGGCCCACCACCACCGACAGCTATTTCAACCGGCCGCAGGCCACCGCCGCGGCCAAGATCCGCGAGGTGCTGGCCGACGGCAGCGAGCGCATCGTGCACCGCATGGGCGATGTGGGCTGGTTCGATGCGCAGGGGCGGCTGTGGTTCTGCGGGCGCAAGACCCAGCGCGTGGAAACCGCCACCGGGCCGCTGTACACCGAGCAGGTCGAGCCGGTGTTCAACACCGTGCCCGGCGTGCGTCGCACCGCGCTGGTCGGCGTGGGGCCGCTGGGCCGGCAGGTGCCGGTGCTGTGCTACGAACGGCTGCCCGGCAGCGAGGCCGCCGCCATCGAGCAGGCGCTGCGCGCACTGGCGGCAACGCAGCCCAGGCTGGCCGGGATTGGCCGGTTCCTGCAGCATCCGGCGTTTCCGGTGGACATCCGCCACAACGCCAAGATCGGCCGCGAAAAGCTCGCGGTCTGGGCGGCAACCCGATTGAAGGAGCGCGCATGAAGATTCTGGTCACCGGCGGCGGTGGATTTCTCGGTCAGGCGCTGTGCCGGGGCCTGGTCGCGCGCGGCCACGAGGTGCTCAGCTTCAACCGCGGCCATTACCCGCAGCTGCAGGCGCTGGGCGTGGGCCAGATCCGCGGCGATCTGGCCGATGCCAATGCGGTGCACCACGCCGCCGCCGGCGTCGATGCGATCTTCCACAACGCCGCCAAGGCCGGCGCCTGGGGCAGCTATGACAGCTACTTCCAGGCCAATGTGGTTGGCACCCGCAACGTGCTGGCCGCCTGTCGTGCGCATGGCATCGGGCGTCTGGTCTATACCTCCACGCCGAGCGTGACCCATCGCGCCACCCATCCGGTGGAGGGGCTAGGCGCGGACGAGGTGCCCTATGGCGAGGATTTCCAGGCGCCGTACGCGGCCACCAAGACCCTCGCCGAGCAGGAAGTGCTGGCCGCCAACGGCGCCGAGCTGGCCACCGTCGCGCTGCGGCCGCGGTTGATCTGGGGGCCGGGCGACAACCAGCTGGTGCCGCGTCTGGCACAGCGGGCCAGGGCCGGGCGCCTGCGTTTTGTCGGCGACGGCAGCAACAAGGTCGATACCACGTTCATCGACAATGCCGCGCAGGCGCACTTTGATGCGTTCGACCATCTGGTGGTCGGTGCGGCCTGTGCCGGCAAGGCCTACTTCATCTCCAATGGCGAGCCGCTGCCGATGCGCGAACTGCTCAACCGGCTGCTGGCTGCGGTGGGCGCGCCGGCGGTGGACAAGACGATCTCGTTCAAGGCCGCCTACCGCATTGGCGCGGTCTGCGAAAAGCTGTGGCCGCTGCTGCGGCTGCGTGGCGAGCCGCCGATGACGCGTTTTCTGGCCGAGCAGCTGTGCACGCCGCACTGGTATTCGATGGAGCCGGCGCGCCGCGATTTCGGCTACGTGCCGAAGGTGTCGATTGAAGAGGGGTTGCGTCGCTTGGCAGCGGCGACCACTGCCGGTTGAGCTGCGTCGTCATGCCGCTATCACGTCGCGATCACCGTGTCGCGACCGCCGGACATGGAAGATGCACCGCGTGTCCAAACAGCGGAACTTTCCCATGCTCCATTACGCCGTCGTCTTCTTTGTGATCGCCATCATCGCCGCGGTACTGGGCTTCAGCGGTATCGCCGGCGCTGCCAGCAATATCGCGTGGATCCTGTTCGTGGTGTTCCTGATCCTTGCGGTGATCTCGCTGTTCCGCAAGAAAGTCTGATCGCACGATCGCCCTGCACGACGACGGCCCGCCCGGGTGACCGGTGCGGGCCGTTTCTTTTCCTTTATCCGGCGGGCCGCGGTCGTTCGCGGCAGATCACGCTCTTGCCCTCGGCACCGTACGGCCTAGGCGGTCACGATGCGGGCGATAGGGACCAGGCGGTGATGGCGCGCGGCGCATCACCGGCCTGATCGCCTGTGGTCAGGCCAGGGCGTTGATCGAGCTGCTCAGGGCCTTGTCCGCGGCGTGGCGTTCCAGCGCCAGTTCGATCAGCCGGGTGATCAGCGCGGTGTAGCCCAGCCCGCTGGCCCCCCACAGCTTGGGATACATGCTGATCTTGGTGAAGCCGGGCAGGGTGTTCAGCTCGTTGATGACCACCTCACCGCTCGCGGTGAAGAACACGTCCACCCGCGCCATGCCGATGCAGTCCAGCGCCTGGTAGGCGCGCACGGCGATCTGGCGGATACGCTCCTGCGCATCGGCGCTGATATCGGCCGGGATCACCGTCTCCGCGCCGCTGGCGCTGATGTACTTGGTGTCATAGGCATAGAAGTCGTCATGCACCACCACTTCGCCGCAGACGCTGGCTTCGGGGACCTCGTTGCCGAGCACCGCACATTCGATCTCGCGACCGGCAATCGCCGATTCCACCAGCACCTTGTGGTCGAATGACAGCGCCAGTGCCAGCGCGGTGGCGAACTCGGCGGCGTTGCGCACCTTGCTCACGCCCACCGAGGAGCCCTGGTTGGCCGGTTTGACGAACAGCGGCGAGCCCAGCTGGGCGACCAGCGTCTGATAACTGGCCTGCGCGACGCTGACCCGGTTGAAACAGGCAAACGGCGCCACCGCCAGTCCGGCATCGCGTAGCAGGCGCTTGGCCACATCCTTGTCCATCGCCGCGGCCGAACCGAGCACGCCGGGGCCGGCAAACGGCAGGTTCAGTGTACGCAGCAGGCCCTGCAGGGTGCCGTCCTCGCCCAGGGTGCCGTGCACGATCGGGAACACCACATCCAGCTGCGGCACCTGGCGGCCATCGGCGGCCAGCAGCTGGCCGTGCTCGGCGCCCGGCAGCACCGACAGTACCGGGCCGGAGGTATCCAGCGCGATGCGCTTGGGGTCCTCGGCGTTGTGCAGGAAATTGGCCGCATCGCACAGGTGCCACAGGCCCTGCTTGTCGATGCCGATCAGGCTGACGTCGAACCGGTCCTTGTCCAGCGCATCGAAGATGTTTTTCGCCGATTGCAGCGAGACCTCGTGCTCGGCCGAACGACCGCCGAAGATGATGCCAACCCGGGTCTTGCCCATTGCCTGTGTGCTCCTGCCGCTTGTGTTGAAGGGAATATGCATAGCATGAACCTTCCGGCGTCCGCCTGCGCGGGCGCGTGGCGGTTATCTGTCGATTAATCCACGTGCGGCGATGCGCTTGCGCGGGCAGGTAGAATGCCCGCCATGCCTGCATCCCCCTTCAATGTGATCAAGCCGCTGGCCGGCCGTGCGCTGGAAGTGGCGCTCAACCGTGCACTCGCGCTGGACCCGGATACCCGCACCGCATTGGCCCCGCTCGATGGCCAGCGCATCGCCCTGACCCTGGAATCGCCGTCGCTGGCGATGCAGATCGGAGTCAGCGGCCAGCGCCTGACCGTCGGCCCGGTGGACCCCTCGCTGGAGCCGGACCTGGCCGTGCGCAGCACCCTGGGAGGTGTTCTGGCGCAGCTGCCATTCCTGGCCAATGCGCGGCGCGGCAACAGCGCGCCGGCCGGCCGGGTGAAAGTCTCCGGTGACGCCGAGCTCGCCCGTCGCCTGCAGCAGCTGGCCATGCGCTTCGATCCGGATTGGCAGCAGCCGTTCGTCAAGGCGTTCGGTGAGGTGCTGGGGGTGCAGATCGCGCAGGCCCTGCGCGCGGCGCTGGCACAGGCCCGCCGCAGTGCCAGGGATCTGGCCGAGACCGCCGCCGAGTATGTCACCGAGGAATCGCGTGATGTGGTGGCCCGCGCCGAACTGGAGGCCTTCCATGACGATGTGGACGTGATCCGTGACGACGTCGAGCGCATGGCCGCGCGCGTCGCGCGCCTGCGCCAGCATCCGGGAGGTGCCGCATGAAGGCGACCCGCGCCATGTTCCGCGCCAGCCGCATCGGCCGGGTGATCCTGCGATACCGTCTGGACGACCTGCTTGATGGCACTCCGGTCGAGCGCTGGCTGCGTGTGGCCAAGCCGTTCGTGCCGCGCGCCAGTGCCGATATCGCCTCACAGTCGCGCGGTGCCCGGCTGCGTCTGGCGCTGCAGGAACTGGGACCGATCTTCGTCAAGTTCGGGCAGATCCTGTCCACCCGACGCGATCTGGTCCCGCCGGATGTCGCTGTCGAGCTGACCCTGCTGCAGGACCGGGTCAAGCCGTTCGATGGGGAGCAGGCATTGCGGATCGTCGAGCAGGCGCTGGGTCTGCCGATCACCGAGGCCTTCGCCAGCTTCGACACCACACCGCTGGCCTCGGCCTCGATCGCGCAGGTACACGCGGCAACCCTGGACGACGGCCGCCAGGTGGTGGTCAAGGTGCTGCGCCCGGATATCGAAAAGCAGATCGCCGGTGACATCGCCCTGCTCAAGTCGCTGGCTGCCCTGGTTGAACGCACCCATCCGCGCGCCGACAAGATCCGTCCGCGCGAAGTGGTGGCCGAGATCGAGACCACGCTGGCGGCCGAGTTGGACCTGCAGCGCGAGGGCGCCAACGCCAGCGTGCTGCGTCGCTTCTGGGAAAACTCCGACGACCTGTACGTGCCGGAGGTGATCTGGAGCCACACTGCCGAACGCGCGCTTACCCTGGAGCGCGTCTGGGGCATTCCCTCTGACGACATCGTGGCGCTGGACAAGGCCGGCATCGACCGCAAGGCGTTGGCGGCCAAGGGCGTGCGGGTGTTCTACACGCAGGTGTTCCGCGACAACTTCTTCCATGCCGATGCGCACGCCGGCAACATCTGGGTCGACATCGATCCGGCGCGCCGCGACAACCCGCGCTTCATCGCGCTGGACTTCGGCATCATGGGCCAGCTCTCGGAAGAGGACCAGTTCTACCTGGCCGAGAACTTCATGGCCATCTTCAACCGCGATTACCGCCGTATCGCCGAGCTGCACCTGCAGGCGCAGTGGATGCCGGCCACGGTGCGCATCGATGAGCTGGAGGCCGCCGTGCGCGCGGTCTGCGAGCCCTACTTCACCCGGCCGCTGTCGCAGATTTCGCTGGCCGAAGTGCTGATGAAGCTGTTCCGCACCGCCCAGCGTTACCAGCTGACCCTGCAGCCGCAGCTGATCCTGCTGCAGAAGACCTTGCTCAACATCGAGGGCGTAGGCCGCCAGCTCGACCCCAACCTGGACATCTGGGAAGTGGCCAAGCCGGTGCTCGAACGCATCCTGCGCGAGCGCTACAGCCCGCGCCGCGCGCTGAAGGAGCTGCGCAAGCGCCTGCCGGAAATCATGACCCAGGCCCCGGACATGCCGGCGCTGCTGCACAGCTGGCTGCGCCAGCAGGTGGAAGGCAAGCATGAGCTGGCGATGCGCTCGCAGGACATCGTCACGCTCAATGACACGCTCAAGCGCATGCAGCGGCGCGTGATTACCGCTGTGACCGGAGTCGGGCTGGTGGTGGTGTCGGCGCTGCTGTACGGCTTGCAGGCCGGTGGCCCGCAGCTGGCGTCCATCCCGGTGTGGTCGTGGATCACCGGGGGTGTTGGCGTGTTGGCATTGGCGTCGGCGTGGCTGCGTCGATGAGCGAGGCGCTGGAGCAGGCGGTGGAACCGGTGGTTTTCGAGCCCTTGCCGCTGCTGTACGAAGACCCGTGGCTGGCGGTGGTCAACAAGCCGGCCGGGCTGATGGTCCACGGCAGCAAGCTCGCGCGTGGCGAGGATGACTTCCTGGCCGACCGGCTGCGCGAGCAGCTGGGCAAGCCGATCTTCCTGGTGCACCGGCTGGATCGCGCCACCAGCGGCTGCCTGCTGCTGGCCTTCGACCGCGACAGCGCCAGCGTGCTGGGCAAGGCGCTGATGGGGGGCGAGGTGGAGAAGGATTATCTGGCCGTATGCCGCGGCTGGCCGGCCGAAGCGGCTTTTACCGTCGATCACGATCTGGATGGCGGCCCCGGCAAGCCGGTCAAGAAGCCGGCCATCACCCATTTCCAGAAACTGCTGGAAGGGGAACTGCCGATTCCGTCGGCGGGCTTTCCGACCTCGCGCTATGCGCTGCTGCGCTGCCAGCCGCAGACCGGGCGGTTCCGCCAGATCCGCCGGCACCTCAAGCACATGTTCCACCACATGATCGGCGACACCAGCCATGGTGACGGCCGGCACAACCGCAGCTTCCGTATGCAGGGCGTGCACCGCATGCTGCTGCACGCCGAGCGCCTGGCCTTCCCGCATCCGCAGGACGGGCGCCGCATCGAAGTACACGCCCCGCTGGATCGTGAGTTCCAGAAGGCGCTGGACCTGTTCGGCTGGCAGCTCGGCCAGGCCTGACGCGCCGCCGGCGCTACGCGGGGCCGGCCGGTGTAGCCCGTATCTCTCCGCTGCTTTGAGCTGCCTGGCGGGCCAGGGCGGCACGCTTCGGGCGCTGGCATGACAGCCGAAAGGCCAGCCGCCGCTCCGGCGGCCTTGCCGACCGGCCGGAGTCATCGTTCGGCCGTCGGCATCGGCAGCGGCGCCGCACCGGGGCCGCTGCCGCGTCGCGTTACAGCGCGGCGCCTGCCGCGGCCTGTTTCTCGGCCCTGACGCGTTCCAGCAGTTCGGCCACTTCGGCGTTGTCGGGCGCGGCGGCATGCAGGCGCTCGAGCAGGACCCGTGCCTGTTCCGGTTTGTCCTGCCGGTAGAACACCTGGGCCATGCCCTGCATCGCGTCATGGTCGTCAGGCGAGAGCTCCAGCGCCTGGCTGAAGGCGGCATGGGCACCGTCGGTATCGTCCAGCCGCAACAGCGCAAAGCCCAGCCCGCTGGAGGCATCGGAACGGGCCCCGGGCATCTGGCTGGCGGCGCGGAAGCTGTTGCGGGCCAGCTCGTTGTTCGCCTGCCGCAGATGCACCCAGCCTTCGGCCACATGCGCCGAATAGTCCAGCGGCTGCACGCTGTGCAGTTCGCGCAGGGCGGCGGCATATTCCTGCTGGCGGAACAGGCGGCGGGCGCGCTCGTTGGCCAGCTGGCGCGGCGTCCGGTCATGTTTGACCGAGCCATCGAACTGGCGGGTATCGACCGTGCCGTGCTTTTCCAGATAGTCGCGCACGTTGGCGGCGCGGTGCAGGCCCAGGTAGCAGTGGATGTACACGGTGCCGGGGGTGTTGATCGCGGTCTCGGCGGCGGCGCGCGAGTTGCGCTCGTAATCCTCACCGAAGCGCTGGCCGAGGATGCTGCCCATCGGGAAGTTGTGCACTTCGATGCCCAGCTCCGCCGCGCGCTTCTTTTCCTCCTCCAGCAGCACCGCCTCGTAGGGGACCTTGGGGTTGAGCAGGCTGATGATGGTGGTCACGCCTTCGTCCTTCAGGCGATCCATGTCGGCTTGCACCGGATACGGGCCGAACACGAAGCGTGCCGACGTCACCGACTGTTGTGCGCGCCAGGGCTGCACCACGAAGCTGGCCGGATTCAGCAGAACCCAGACGCCCGCACCAAAACCGAGCAGGCCCACAACAGCGAGCGCAGCCAGCCATTTGTTCCTTGTGGACTTTTTCATTCCCTCTCCCCGGGACTGCACTGACTGGATGTCAGTGCTTGTTGTGACGATTGTCACGAAATTCCGACATTTTTCCAACGGACCGTCATCGTGGCCAGTTTCGCGGCCTGCCGGCGGGACGTCCCGGCTTGCGGCGCGTCATGCCCGGTGGGGGGGATCAACGACGTATCGCCAACGGCCGTGCCTGCAATGTTGCACCGCACAGGCGCGCGGCGCGCTCAAAACAGGAAGCAGGCCGTAGCCTTGGTTCTTCAGCGGATCGCAGTGCCGAAGGCACGCGGCGGTGTCCAATCCATCCGGCAACGCCGCTGCGGGCGGCTGTCGACCCCGGCTCAAAGGCGTTGCTCGGGCCGTGTCATGTGCCGGGCGGGACAGCGGGCCTTCGACCCGACGCACCCGCCAGCGAACACCGCGCGGGAACTACCGGGCAGCTTCGGATTCCTGGATGATCGCGTCCAGATCCTGCTCCAGATCCGCCAGCAGTGGCGTCATCTTCTGCTGCATGGCCAGCATCAGGTTCTGCATCAGCTGCGGGGTCTTGTCGAGCAGGCTTTGCCCGGCCGGGCTCTCGTAGAACTCGGCCATCGCCAGCACGTCCTCTTTCGAGAACGACTTCTTGTAGAGATCCACATACATCGGGCGCATCTGCGACCATGACAGCGCCTCGCGCAGGGTCTGCGAGGTGCGCTGCTGGATGCGTTGCACGCGCGCCTTCTGCTCGGGGGTCAGCGCCTGCCCGGCGGTCAGCTGTGCGAACTGCTGGGACTGCATGGCTTCCATCTGCGGCAGCATCGCATCGAGCATGGTCTGCGCCCGCGAGGCGGCAAGCAGACGGTTGATGTCGCCATCACTGGCGGGAGTGGCCAGTGCCGGTACGAGGCCGGCCAACACCAGGCCGCTGGCCAACAACAGGCGGAAGCGCAGGTAGCGTAACGGGCGATGGCCGCGCATGGATCGTCCTCTGCTCTGGGTGGAGCGCAGAGCTTACCCGACGCTCCCTCCCGGCCGTCCAGATGGGCGATTTCTGCGCAATCGCCGGCCTTGCCATTTATTCGGTGTTGGCGCGGCGCACAGCGTAAGAGTGCAAGTCGTTATTTTTCATCGACATGTGCCGCGGCCCAGGATGCCGCCGGGCGGATCTGGACGATATTTCCGCAGAAATTGACGGGTAAGGTGACTTGGATCACACTTTTTGCCGCATGTCGTCGTAACACGGCTTTGCGGCAGTCGGATGACAATTGGGTACTTTTGCAGGGAAGTAGGGGAAGGGGATGGAAGGTCTGTTCACTGGGCCACTGGTCGTCGTTGTGGCGTACTGGGTGGCGGTTTCCACGCTGCTGCTGACGGTGGTGCTGCTGACCACCATCTTGCTGATGCGCGTGCGCACGCAGTGGCGTGAGCGGCGCGATGCGCAGTCGATGCAGTACTGGTCGCAGGTATTGCGCCAGGAACTGGAGACACCGGGAGTGCCGACCCGCAAGCTCGAGCGGCGCGAGGCACCTGGCTTTATCGAAGCCTGGAACGCGATCCATGAGCCGCTGGATGATGCCGCGTCACGTCGGCTGGTGCCGTTGGGACAGCGGGTCGGGCTGGCTGACACCGCCCCGCGCCTGCTGCGCGGCAGCTATCACGACCGTGCCATGGCGATCATCGCGCTGGGCCATCTGCGCGATGGCGGCATGTTCGACACCATTGCCAAACATCTCACCGATCACAGTCCGATCGTCTCGCTGTGCGCGGCGCGGGCACTGTCGCAGATCGATCCTGCGCGGGCCATGGCCATGTTCGTGCCGCTGATTCTCGAACGCGACGACTGGGTGCAGGGCAGCGTCGCCCGGATTCTGGCCGAAAACCAGGACGGCAGTGCGGTGCGGGAGCTTTCAAACGCGCTGCTGCGGGCCAATTCCGACACCGCGCTGAAGCTGGTGCGCTTTCTGTCCGACATTGATCCGGAGCGCGCAGCGGCCGTGATCCGTGAGCTGATGCAGAGCGATGTGGATGACCGGGTCATCTCGGTGTGTCTGCAGCTGGTCAACGATCGCCAGGATATCGAGCAGGTGCGCGGATTCCTGCAGGTTGCCCGCTGGCACATCCGCATGCATGCGGCGTCGGCGCTGGCGCGCATCGGCGATGCCAGCGATCACGTCCGGCTGGAGCCGCTGCTGTCGGACAGTGTGTGGTGGGTGCGTTACCGCGCCGCGCAGGCGCTGTTGATGTTGCCGGGAATGGATGAGCACAAAATGCGTGCGGTGCGGGAGCGGGTGAACGATCCGTATGGTCGCGACATCATCGACCACGTGCTGTCCGAGCAGAGCATGAGGGCAGGGGTATGAACGAATACTGGCATCTGATCGTGAGCTATCTGCAGCAGGTCCCGTGGATACGCTTGATGGTCTCGCTGCAGTGGGTGTTCATCGCCTACTTCGCCGCGATCAATATCGCCTATCTGGTGCTTAACTACGTTTCGGCGTTCCAGATCGTGCGCTACATGCGCGAGTACCGCGCCAACTACCTGCCCAAGGGACTGCGCGAATACCAGCCGCCGGTGAGCATCATCCTGCCGGCGCACAACGAGGAGAAGTCGGTGGTCTCTTCGGTACGTTCACTGCTGAAGACCGTCTATCCGGAATACGAAGTGGTGGTGGTCAACGACGGCTCCACGGATGCCACCCGGCAGGCGCTGATCGACGCGTTCGGGTTGGTGAAGGTGCCTGAAGCCTACCGGTGCCGGCTCAAGACCGAGCCCGTGCACGCGGTCTATGCCTCGGCGCGTTTTCCCAACGTGCGCCTGGTGGACAAGGCCAACGGCGGCAAGGCCGATGCGATCAACGCCGGCTTGAACTGCGTGCGCTACCCACTGTTCTGCGTGATCGATGCCGACAGCATCCTGCAGCCGGAAAGCCTGTCGCGGGTGGTGCGCCCGTTCCTGGAGGATGGCCGCGTGGTGGCCAGCGGCGGCGTGGTGCGGGTGCTCAATGGCTGCACGGTCAAGGACGGCATGCTGTCCAAGGTCGGCCTGCCAAGCCGGATGCTGCCCGGTTTCCAGCTGGTGGAATACCTGCGCGCGTTCCTGTTCGGACGTATGGGCTGGTCGCCGGCCAACGCGCTGTTGATCATCTCCGGCGCATTCGGCGTGTTCTACAAGGAGCGCGTGATCGCCATTGGCGGCTACCGGTTGAATACGGTCGGCGAGGACATGGATCTGGTGGTCCGCCTGCACCGCAATCTGCGCGAGGAGAAGCGGGACTACCGCATCGTGTTCGTGCCTGACCCGGTGTGCTGGACCGAGGCTCCGACCGATCTGCGGTCGCTGAAGAGCCAGCGGGTGCGTTGGCAGCAGGGGCTGGCCGAGAGCCTGTGGTCGAACATGGCCCTGATGTTCAACCGCCGCGGCGGCGCGGTCGGCTGGATCGCGTTCCCGTTCATGGTGATCTTCGAATTCCTGGGGCCGTTGATCGAAGTGGTCGGCTACGTGACGATGATCGTGCTGGCGCTGTTGGGGCTGGTCCCGCTGGAGACCTTCCTGGTGTTCCTGGCTGCGGCCATCGGCATGGGAATTTTGCTGTCGGTCAATGCAATGGTGCTGGAGGAGCTTTCGTTCCGTCTCTACCAGCGTCCGACGCAGCAGTTGAAGCTGTTTCTGCTGGCGGTACTGGAGAACTTCGGCTATCGCCAGATCAACTCGTGGTGGCGTTTTGTCGGCACCCTGCGCTGGCTGTTGAGCCGCGGCAAGGTGCGCAACTGGGGCCGGATCAGCCGTGACGGGTCGTGGCAGCACACCCTCGAGGATGCGCCGGACAAAGAGGCCGCCGAAATGCCGCCGGCAAGTTATGGCAGTACTCCGAAATGAACCGCAGGATTTTCTCCATGAGGTGTTTTTTGCTTTCTACCGCGTCTACCCGTCGATGTGCCCGTCCGCTGCTGTTGCTGGCGCTGTCCACTCCCGGTGCGCTGCTGGCCCAGTCACCGGCCGAGGCGCCGGCCGACTCGCTTGAGGCACGGATGCAGCAGGTCCGCACACTGGCCACCGATGGCCAGCGCAGTGAGGCGATCACGCAGTACACCGCGCTGCTGGCGGAGCACCCGGGCAACAGCGACCTGCTGCTGGCACGTGGCCGCACCTACGCCTGGGATGGTCAATACGCCGCCGCCGAGGCGGATCTGCAGCAGGTGGTGCAGAAGAGCCCGACCTACGCCGATGCCTGGTCGGCCCTGGGCGATCTGTATCGCTGGAGCGATCGCCCGCAGCAGGCGGCCGCTGCGTATGCGCAGTGGGTGGCGCTGGCGCCGGACAGCGCCGCGGCGCATATCGCCCGCGGCCGGGCCCTGCGTGACCAGGGCCAGATCGCCGCCGCCCGCGCCGATTTCGACGCGGCCGAGGCGCTGGGGGCGGATCCGGCGGAAATCCTCAGCCTGCGTGACAGCCTGTTGCCACGCATGGCCAATCCCGATGTCGCTGCCGCCGACGGCTATCGCTGGAGTGCCAGCGCGGGTTGGAGCCATACCCGTTTCAGTGGTAACCGGCAGAGCTGGAATGATGCCGACCTGTCGTTACGCCGGTACTTCAAGCGCGGCTCGCTGGGGCTGGAAATGCTGCGTGCGGACCATTTCAACACCAGCGATATCGCCTGGGCGCTGGATGGCTACACCCCGCTGTGGTCGCGGGCCTACGCCAATCTGCGTTACCAGCATGGCCCGTCCAGCGGCGTGTTGCCCCGGCAGTCCTGGCGCGTGGAAGTGTTCCAGGGCGTGGGCAGTGGCTGGGAACTGTCGGCCAGTGTCGATCACCTGCGTTTTTCCGGAGACACCGAGTTCTACGGAATTGGCGTGGGCCGCTACAGCGGCAACTGGTACGGGCGCTACAAACTGCAGCACGTGCCGGGCGTGGGCTCGGGCAGCTGGAGTCATCGCGTACTGCTGCGCAACTACTATCGCGGTGACGCGGACAACTACCTGGAAGTGAGCGTCAGCAGCGGTCGCAGTACCGACGTGGACCGCTTCGGCAGCCTGGTGCGCGACAACAACGCGAGCCTTGGGGTCGCCTGGCGGCACCAGTTCGCCCCGAACTGGGGCTTCAAGCTCGGTGCCGGTTATGCCGACGATGACGGCGGTTTCGACGAGCAGCGGGTATCGGCGTCGATCTATACGCGCTGGTAAGGGGGTAGGCGACGATGACAACACCGCACAACGGTAGCGCGTGGGCGCGCTTTTCCTCGGTTTTTCCTGTTCTGCTGCTGGCCCAGCTGGTGCTGGTGGCGGTAACCGTGGCCAATGCGGTGGCCGGTGCCGGCGACACTGCGTCGCAGCGCTGGGCGGTGGCCGGTGTGGCCACGGCACAGTCGCTGTTCGTGCTGCTGCGTGCGGTGCCGCTGCTGCTGTTGCTGTCGTTGCCGCTGCTGGCACTGAAACGGGCGGTGCCGCGTGCTGTCACCCTGGCCCTGCTGTGGTCAGTGTTCCTGGTCGTGCAGGTGGTGCTGGACCAGTATTTCCAGGTGGCGCAGGTGCCGTTGGGCGCGGATCTGTTCGGTTACAGCATCGCCGAGATCCGCACGACGCTGTCTGACGGGGCGCCGATGACATTGCGCGGTGTCCTGGCGATCGGCCTACCATTGCTGGTGCTGTGGACGGGGCTGCTGTGGCAGGCACGGCGTAATGCCCCCGGTTCTGCGCGCTGGAGCGGCGGGCTGCTGGCCGGCGCCGCGCTGGCCTGGCTGCTGCCGATGCCAACCGGGGCCAGCCTGCTGACCGACGAGGCTGCGCGCGCAGTGGCCTGCAACAAGCTGGCCTGGTTCAGTGCCGATGTGTGGCGCTGGTCCAACGCCGAGTCCGGGGCTGCCATGGTGGCGACCGCATCGGCGCATGCGGCTCCAGAGCCGGCGCTGGACCCGGACTATCCGTTCCTGCGCCAGGAGCAGACGCCGGATACCCTGGGCGCGTACTTCGCGCCGACCCGCGACGGGCGCCCGCCGAATGTGGTGCTGATTATCGTGGAGGGGTTGGGGCGTTCGTTCTCCGGTCCGCAGGCGGCGCTGGGCAGTTTCACCCCGTTCCTCGACACCCTGGCTGCGCGCAGCCTCTATTTCGACAATTTCATCGCCAACCAGGGCCGCACGTTCGGCGTGCTGCCGACCCTGCTCGGCTCGGCACCCTTTGCCGACCAGGGCTTCACCGCGCTGGGCGAACGCATGCCTGCGCATCCAGGCCTTTTCAGCGTGTTGCGCCAGCAGGGTTATCACACCGCGTTCTACAACGGCACCGATACCGCCTTTGATGACGAACGGGGCTACATGCGGCTGCAGCAGGTGCAGACGCTGGTGGACATGAACAACTTCGGTCCTGGCTACCAGCGCAATCCGTTCAGCGCCTGGGGCTACCCGGACAAGGAGCTGGTGTCGCGCGTGCTGGCCGACAGTGACCGCCTGCCATCGCCGTTCGTGCTGGCGATGCAGACCATCTCGATGCACACCAGCTACGAGTTCCCCGGGCAGGAGGCCTACCGTGCCCGATTCGAGCAGCAGCTGCAGCAGCTGCGGGTGCCGGAGTCGCGCCTGGCCGGCTACCGCGCCAACGCCGCGATCTACAGCACGATCCTGTATACCGATGACCAGTTGCGGCGCTATTTCGAGTCGGTGCAGAAGGCGCCCTGGTATGACGACACCATTTTCGTGGTGACTGGCGATCACCGGCTGCCGGAGATCCCGATGGGTGAACACGTCGATCGTTACCACGTGCCCCTGATCGTGTTCTCGCCCCTGCTCAAGCAGCCCAAGCGGGTGCGTGCGGTGTCCTCGCAGCTGGATGTGACGCCCTCGCTGATGGCCCTGCTGTCCAACACCTACGGCCTGCAGCGTCCGGCGCGGACCGCGTGGCTGGGTACCGGCCTGGACATGTCCGAGAATTTCCGAAACCTGCATCAGCTGCCGTTGAAGCAGACCAAGACCAGTGCGCCGGAGTATCTGGCCGACCGCTGGTGGCTGCGCGACGGCGAGTTGTATGAACTGCAGGACGGCATGCATCTGGCCAGGGCCGATGACGCCAGCGTGCGCGAGTGGGTGGCGCAGCGCCTGCAACGCTATACGCAGGCCAATGCGATCTTCCTCAAGCGCGGCGCGCTGCTTCCGGACGGCGCTACGCCGCCACTGGTCGCCTATGCGGCCGTTCCCGAGGCCACGCAACTGTCTGCTGCACCGGCGGTGCCCGGCGTGTCCATCACTTCGGCCGAGGCCACGGCGACGGCGACCGGCGTGCGCTTGTCGGCGGTATTTGCCAGCGGGGATTCCAAGCCCAGCCGTGTGTTCGTGCCGCTGGCGGTCATGTCCAGCGAGAACGGCCGCGAACTGCAGGAGGTCTACGGCCAGGCCCTGCAGTTGCCGCCTGGCGGCAGTCATCAGGTCCAGCTGCAGTTGCCCCTGCCGCAGCCCGAAGATTGCAAAGGCCGGTGCTACGTATCGGTATTCCCGTCCGACCCCGATAGCGGCAAGGCCATCGGGCAGGGCCGTTATCACTTGCTGGTGGATACCGGCAGCACCGTGGAGAAGCAGTAATGAACAATCGTCTTGCCATCGGCATGCTGGCACTGCTGTGTCTGCTGTCGAGCGCACCTTCCATGGCGGCCAGCCGCGCGATGTGGACCTGGGAAGCGGAGTCCTATGCGATGGTCGAGGACCCGGCCGTCGCCGAGGAGGCCGCCGCCTATCTGAAATCGCAGCAGATCGACACCATCTACCTGTATGCCGATGCCTACAAGGGCCGCAACCTGATCGTCGATCAGCCGCAACTGTATCGCGCTTTCATCGAGCGCATGCATGGCAAGAAGATGAAGGTATATGCCTTGCTGGGCTCCTGGTATCTGAGCACCCAGAACTACGTGTTGCCGGCCTACCGCAAAGAAGCCGAAGCGATGTTCCGCCGCGTGGTGGAGTACAACGCATCGGTACCCGAAGCCGCACGTTTTGATGGCGCCAACCTGGACATCGAGCCGCACATCCTCGACGAATGGAATGACGACACCCGCGCGGATCTGCTGGTGGGCTTCCTGGACATGAGCGCAGCGGTGATGCGCATCAAGCAGGAGAGCAGCGCGACCTTGACGGTTGGCCCGGCGATTCCGTTCTGGCTGGACGGCATCGAGGTGGAGTGGAATGGCCGTCATCGTCCGGTGAGCGAGCACACCATCAACATCTACGACTACGTCGCCTTGATGGACTACCGCGACAAGGCCGAGGGCCGCGACAGCATCCTGTCGCATGCGGCCAGCGAGATCGCCTACGCCAATGAAGTCGGCAAGAAGGTGGTGATCGGGCTGGAGGTTTCTTCCAACGACATCAACAAGGTCACCTTCCATGAGGAAGGCCCGAAGGTGTTCGAGCAGGAGGTGCGCAAGGTCGAACGCGCGCTGCGCAACGAGCCGTCCTTTGCCGGCTTCGCGATCCACCACTACCGCGCATGGCGCCGCTGGGCCGGGCAGTACTGGGAATAGGGTCCCAGATATCGTCGCAACGCGCCGCAGGAAGTGCGCCGCGTTGCGACGGGAGCGACGGCGGCGCGGGGGCGGTTGCCCCTTACAATGCGCCGATGGCGAGGGACCGGATTGAAATCTCGGAGCAGCTGGCGATACCGGAAACGGAGATCGTCGAGCGTTTCGTGCGCGCGTCCGGCGCCGGCGGCCAGAACGTCAACAAGGTCTCCACCGCCGTGGAACTGCGCTTTGATATCGCCGCCTCGCCGTCGCTGCCCGAGCCGTTGCGCGCGCTTCTGCTGGCCCGGCGCGACCGGCGTATGACCGGCGAAGGCGTGCTGGTGATCGACGCGCAGCGCTTCCGCACCCAGGACCGCAACCGCCAGGACGCGCGTGAACGCCTGGTCAGCTTCATCCAGGCCGGCCTGAGCGTGCCCAAGGCGCGGGTGGCGACCAAACCGACCTACGGCTCCAAGCTGCGCCGCCTGGATGAGAAAAAAGGCCGTGCGCAGGTCAAGCGCGGCCGTTCGCAACGCAATTGGGAGTAGTGCTTGAGCAACCGCTTACCGACCGTGCCGGTCCTGCCGCCGAACATGCCACAACTCAAGGGCCGCGCACTCAGCCGCTGGCTGGGGCGCAGCGTGCTGCGTCTGGGCGGGTGGCATATCCGCGGGCCGATTCCGGACCTGGCCAAGGCGGTGGTGATCGCCGCGCCGCATTCGTCCAACTGGGACGGTCTGTGGGGGCTGGCGGCCAAGATGGCGCTGGGCGTGGACGCGCGCATCCTCGGCAAGGACAAGCTGTTCTGGTGGCCGCTGAGTGTGATCCTGCGCGGGCTCGGAGTGATGCCGGTGGATCGCAGTTCGCCGCAGGGCACGGTGGGGCAGGTGGTGGCGATGATCCAGCGCAGTGACCGGGTCTGGTTTGCGTTGGCCCCGGAGGGCACGCGCAAGCCGGTCAAGGAGTGGAAGGGGGGGTTCCTCAAGATCGCACGGATGGCCGAGGTGCCGGTGATTCCGGCCTATTTCCATTACCCGGACAAGACCATCGGCTTCGGCGAGCCGTTTTTCACCAGTGGCGATGATGCGGCCGACATGCTCGCCATCCGCCAGTGGTACCGGCAGTGGATGGGCAAGAACCGCGGTACCGGCTGAGTCCGCGCGGCCGGTGTGCAGGCGGCGGCCGCCACCATCGGCACATGTTGCCGCCGCGGCAACGGAGTAGGGTTGTGGGCTGATCGAAGCCCGTTCCCAAGGAGCCGTTTCATGTCGCGTACCGTTGTCCTGGCCACCGCCATCAGCCTTGCGCTGGCCGCCTGTTCCGGCAAGGAGTCCACTGCCCCCGTGACCACCAACACGCCCCCCCAGGCCGGCCAGCCCGCCGACGCCTCGACCAACCCGTTCATGGCCGTCAGTCCGCTGCCGTTCCAGGCGCCGGCCTTCGACAAGATCAAGGACAGCGACTACCTGCCGGCCTTCGCCGAAGGCATGCGCCAGCACCTGGCCGAGATCAAGCAGATCACCGACAACCCGCAGCCGGCCACCTTCGACAACACCCTGCTGCCGATGGAAAAATCCGGTGCGATGCTGGACCGCGTCAGCCGCGTGTTCTTCAGCGTGGTGCAGGCCGATACCAATCCCGAGCGGCAGAAGATCCAGGAAGAGGTGGTGCCGCAGCTGGCTGCGCACAGCGATGCGATCTATCTGGATGCCAAGCTGTTCGAGCGGGTGAAGGCGGTCTATGACGCGCGCCAGGGTGCCGGGCTGGAGCCGGAGCAGCTGCGCGTGGTCGAGGAAACCTACAAGGGCTTCGTCAAAGCCGGCGCCCAGCTCAGCGATCCCGACAAGGAGACGCTGAAGCAGTACAACGCCGAAGAGGCCACCCTTTCCAACGATTTCCACAACAAGCTGGTCGCGGCCACCGCCGCCGGTGCGGTCACCCTCGAGGACAAGGCGCAGCTGGCCGGCCTGTCCGAGGCCGACATCGCTGCCGCTGCCGATGCCGCCAAGGGCCGCAAGCTGGAAGGCAAGTGGGTGCTGGGCCTGCAGAACACCACCCAGCAGCCGGTGCTGGCCTCGCTGCATGACCGCGCGGTGCGCGCCAAGGTGCTGGAAGCCTCGGAAACCCGCACCGAGCACGGCGATGCCAACGACACCCGCGCGATCATCCAACGCCTGGCCCAGCTGCGCGCGGCCAAGGCCAAGCTGCTTGGCTTCCCGAACTACGCCGCCTACAACCTGACCGACCAGATGGCGCAGACCCCGGCCAACGCGCTCAAGCTGCTGACCGACACCGTGCCGGCCGCCACCGCCAAGGCCCGTGGCGAGCTGGCCGAGATCCAGAAGGTGATCGACGCGCAGAAGGGCGGCTTCAAGGCCGCCGCCTCGGATTGGGACTTCTACGCCGAGCAGGTGCGCAAGGCCAAGTACGACCTGGACGAGGCGCAGATCAAGCCCTACTTCGAGCTGGACAACGTGCTGCAGAACGGCGTCTTTTTCGCCGCCACCCAGCTGTACGGGGTGACCTTCAAGGAGCGCACCGACCTGCCGGTCTACCACCCGGACGTGCGTGTGTTCGAGGTGACCGATGCCGACGGCCAGCCGCTGGCGCTGTTCTACGCCGATTTCTTCAAGCGCGACAGCAAGTCCGGGGGCGCCTGGATGGATGTGTTCGTCGAACAGGACGGCCTGACCGGCACCAAGCCGGTGGTCTACAACGTCAGCAACTTCACCAAGCCTGCCGCCGGCCAGCCGGCGCTGCTGAGCTGGGATGACGTGACCACGATGTTCCACGAGTTCGGTCATGCGCTGCACGGCATGTTCTCCAAGACCACCTATCCGAGCGTGGCCGGCACCGGTGTGCCGCGCGACTTCGTCGAGTTCCCGTCGCAGTTCAACGAGCACTGGGCCTCGGACCCGAAGGTGTTCGCCAACTACGCCAGGCACTACCAGACCAAGGCGGCGATGCCGCAGGAGCTGGTGGAGAAGATCGCCAAGGCCAAGACCTTCAACCAGGGCTATGCCACCACCGAGTACCTGTCGGCGGCGCTGCTGGACATGGCCTGGCACACGCAGGGCGCGGATGCACCGCTGCAGGATGTGGACACGTTCGAGGCCGATGCGCTCAAACGCTACAAGGTGGACCTGGCGCAGGTGCCGCCGCGCTACCGCAGCAGCTACTTCGATCACATCTGGGGCGGTGGCTATTCGGCCGGTTACTACGCCTACTTCTGGGCGGAGATGATCGACCATGACGCCTTTGAATGGTTCAAGGAGAACGGTGGCCTGACCCGTGAGAACGGCCAGGTGTTCCGCGACAAGATCCTGTCCATTGGCAACACCCGCGATCTGGCCACCGCCTACCGCGACTTCCGTGGCAAGGATCCGAGTGTGGAACCGCTGCTGAAGAACCGTGGTTTGAAGTAAGCGCTGGTGCGGTAAACCGGTAGCGACGGACGGCAGGGGAAACCCTGCCGTTCTGCTGTGCGGCGCTGGCGGGCGACGGCTGGGTGCCGTGTACCTGGCGGGCGTGCGTCGCACGGGAACTCCCCCGTTGGCTGGCAGGTCAACAGGCTCTCCTCTCCGTGCAGGGCAAGTGCCATGAACGACACGTCGTCTGTTCCCCCGCGCCATCCAGCCATCGCCTGGTTGCGGCGTGAAGCGCTGCCGCTGGCGGTGATGCTGCTGTTGCTCGGCGTGGCCCGCGACACCTTGGCCAACCATTACCAGGTGCCCAGTGGTTCCATGCAGCCCACGCTGCAGCCCGGCGACCGGGTGGCGGTGGATATGCGCGCCTATGGTGTGCGGCTGCCGTTCACGCAGATGCAGCTGCTGGCCACCGGCACGCCGCAGCGCGGAGATGTGGCGGTGTTCGATTCACCGGCCGATGGCACCCGCCTGATCAAGCGGGTGGTGGCGGTGGGTGGGGATCGTGTGGCGCTGCGTGGGGGATACCTGAGCATCAATGGACGGCGTCTGCAGCAGGGTGTCGCCCGCGAGCTTTTCGACGGCAAGCCGGTGCAGCTGGATCTGGATGCAGGCGGAGGTCCGGATATCCCGGGCTTCACCCTCCCCGCCGGCAAACTGCTGGTGATGGGCGATCATCGCGGCAACAGTTTCGATGGCCGTTTCTTCGGTCTGGTCGATGCCGACAAGGTCTACGGCAAGGCGCTGGCGGTGTACTGGCGCCGCGGTGAAGGTCTGGAGTGGCAGCGGCTTTGATCCCCGCCAAACCGTCTGAGCCGCTTCCTGCGGCGCGGCCCGTGGCCCGTTCTGGGTTTGTCCGACAGGAGGCCTGATACCGCCTTCTGGGCAGCGCCTGCCGCCTAGCGCTCGGAGTGCCCGGTATCGTCGTACTGCCGTGGCGCGAACAGATCCGGCTGGATCAACTCGACGAAGGCGCGCGCCTGTGGCGACAACACCTTGCCCCGGCGCACCACCACGCCGTAGCTGCGGGAAGGGAAGAATTCCCCCATCGCGCGCGTGACCAGCTTGTCGCGGTCGGCCTCGTTCAGGCACAGCGCGGTGACGATGCTGATGCCCATACCCATCGCCACGTACTGCTTGATCACCTCCCAGCCGCCCACTTCCAGCGCCACCGTGTAGGGCACGCGGTGCTGCTGGAACACCAGGTCGACCAGCCGCCAGGTGATCTGCCGGCGCGGCGGCAGGATCAGCGGCCACGGGGAGAGGTCTTCCAGCGTCAGGTTCTTTTTCTTTGCCAGCGGGTGGTCGGGCGGGGTGATCAGCACCTGGTCGAAGCGGTAGACCGGGGCGTAGCTGAGGTCGGCCGGTACATCCAGCATGGAGCCGATGGCCAGATCGGCGGCGTCACTGCGCAGCAGATCGGTGCCGTCGGCGCTGATCGCGTTGTGCAGGGTCAGGCGCACATCCGGGTGTAGCCTGCGGAAGTTTTCGACGATCTTTGGCAGCAGATACAGGATGGTCGACGAATTTGCGGCGATGTTCAGCTCGCCCGCGTCCAGTCCGCTGACCTTTTCGCGGAACCGCGGCAGCAGCCCGTCCAGGCTTTCCACCAACGGCTGCGCCATGTCGTACAGCAGCTGGCCCTCGCGGGTGGGCACCAGGCGGCGCCCGCTGCGCTCGAAAAGCACTACTCCCAACTCCCGTTCCAGCGCCTGCAGCTGCAGGCTCACCGCCGGCTGGCTGACAAAAAGCGCTTCCGACGCCCGCGAAACCGAGCCCAGACGCACCGTCTGCAGGAACGCCCGCAGCGGCTTGAGCCGATCAGACTTGTAGGAAAAACGAGGGGTTGCGGGCGGTTTGGTTGGCATGGCAAAGCCAGTATTAGCACAACTTATAAAAAGCATTGCAAAAACTGTTTTGTTAAATACCTCCACGCAGCGGCACGTTGGAGCTCCCGACACCCGCAGGAACTTCCAATGTCCGCCGTCGCCCACGCTGTCGCCACGCCGCAGTCCGCCCCCCGCCCGACCCCGGGCATCACCCTGACCACCCAGCTGGCCGGCCAGTCCGCGCTGCTGCCGGCCGGCGTGCTGGGCCTGCTCGTATCGCTGCACCGTGCGGTCGAGCCGGGGCGGCAGGCGCGGTTGGCGGCCCGCCGCGAGCGCCAGGCTTTCTTCGACCAGGGCGGTCTGCCGGATTTCCGTGCCGACACCCGTGCCATCCGCGAGGGCGACTGGACGGTGGCGCCGATCCCGGCCGCGCTGATGGATCGCCGCGTCGAGATCACCGGCCCGACCGACCCGAAGATGGTCATCAACGCGCTGAACTCCGGTGCCAAGGTGTTCATGGCCGACTTCGAGGACTCCACCTCGCCGACCTGGCGCAACGTGCTGGCCGGCCAGCAGACGATGAAGGCGGCGGTGCGCGGTGATCTGGATTTCACCGCGCCGGCCACCGCCAAGGGCCCCGGCAAGCACTACACGCTGCGCCCGTTCGACGAGCAGGCGGTGCTGATCGTGCGCCCGCGCGGCTGGCATCTGGACGAGAAGCACGTGCTGGTTGACGGCCAGCCGATTGCCGGCGGCCTGTTCGACGCGGCGCTGTTCGCCTTCCACAACGCGCAGACGCTGATGGACAAGGACCGCGGCCCCTACTTCTACCTGCCCAAGCTGCAGTCGATGGAAGAGGCGGCGCTGTGGGAGACCGCGCTGTCGCACATCGAAGGCATGCTCGGCCTGCCGCAGGGGCAGATCAAAGTCACGGTGCTGATCGAGACGCTGCCGGCGGTGTTCGAGATGGACGAGATCCTGCATGCGCTGCGCGAGCGCATCGTCGGGCTGAACTGCGGCCGCTGGGACTACATCTTTTCCTACCTGAAGACCTTCCGCCGCCACGCCGACAAGGTGTTGCCCGAGCGCGGCCAGGTGACGATGCCCCAGCCGTTCCTGAAGGCCTACTCGGAACTGCTGATCAAGACCTGCCACCGCCGTGGCGCGCATGCGATGGGCGGCATGGCCGCGCAGATTCCGATCAACCACGATGCTGCCGCCAACGAGCAGGCGATGGCGCGCGTGCGTGCGGACAAGCTGCGCGAGGTCACCGCCGGCCATGACGGCACCTGGGTGGCGCACCCGGCGCTGATCCCGGTGGCGCGCGCGATCTTCGACGAGCATATGCCCGGTCCCAACCAGCATCACGTGCTGCGTCGTGACGTGCAGGTCAGCCGCGATGATCTGATCGCACCGTGCAGCGGCACCATCACCCGTGCCGGCTTCGAGAACAACGTCGAGGTGTGCGTGCGCTACCTGGCCGCCTGGCTGGATGGCAATGGCTGCGTGCCCATCCACAACCTGATGGAAGACGCCGCCACCGCCGAGATCAGCCGCAGCCAGATCTGGCAGTGGCTGCATGCCGGCAACCAGCATCTGGACGACGGCACGGCGATCGATTTCGCGCTGCTGACCAGCACCCTGCGCGCTTTGCCGGCGCGCCTTGGCGACACCTCCGCGCTGCCCGGCGGCGGCCGCATCACCCAGGCCATCGGCCTGCTCGACCAGCTCAGCCGCGCCGACGAGCTGGCCGACTTCCTGACCCTGCCGGCCTACCGGCAGATCGATTGACCCCTCCCCTTACGCAAGCACGACTTTTCGAGGACAGCACGATGAGCAGCTACCAGCAACAGATCGCCGCCCTGCAGCAGGACTGGGATACCAACCCGCGTTGGAAGGGGCTGAAGCGCACCTATAGCGCCGCCGACGTGGTGCGTCTGCGTGGCAGCGTGCAGCCGGAACACACCCTGGCCAAGCGCGGCGCCGAGCGCCTGTGGGAACTGGTCAATGGCGGCTCGAAGAAGGGCTACGTCAACGCCTTCGGTGCGATCAGTGCCGGCCAGGCGATGCAGCAGGCCAAGGCCGGGCTGGAAGCGGTGTACCTGTCCGGCTGGCAGGTGGCCGCCGACGGCAACACCTCCGAAACCATGTACCCGGACCAGTCGCTGTACGCCTACGACTCGGTGCCGACCATGGTCCGTCGCATCAACAACACCTTCCAGCGCGCCGACGAGATCCAGTGGAAGAACATCATTGACGGCAAGGTCAAGGCCGAGGACGCGATCGACTTCTTCCTGCCGATCGTCGCCGATGGCGAGGCCGGCTTCGGCGGCGTGCTCAACGCCTATGAGCTGATGAAGAACATGATCGTTGCCGGCGCCGCCGCGGTGCATTTCGAGGACCAGCTGGCGGCGGTGAAGAAGTGCGGCCACATGGGCGGCAAGGTGCTGGTGCCGACCCAGGAGGCGATCCAGAAGCTGTCCGCCGCGCGTCTGGCCGCCGACGTGCTGGGCGTGCCGACCATCGTGCTGGCGCGTACCGATGCCGAAGCCGCCAACCTGCTGACCAGCGACTTCGACCCCAACGACGCCCCGTTCGTCACCGGCCAGCGCACCGCCGAGGGCTTCTACCGCGTCAAGAACGGCCTGGAGCAGGCGATCAGCCGCGGCGTGGCCTATGCCCCGCACGCCGACCTGGTGTGGTGCGAAACCGGCACCCCGGACCTGGGCTTCGCCCGCGAGTTCGCCCAGGCCGTGCATGCCGCCAGCCCCGGCAAGCTGCTGTCCTACAACTGCTCGCCCTCGTTCAACTGGAAGAAGAACCTGGACGACAAGACCATTGCCAGGTTCCAGGACGAGCTGGCCGCGTTGGGCTACAAGTACCAGTTCATCACCCTGGCCGGCATCCACATCAACTGGTTCAACACCTTCAAATTCGCCCACGACTATGCCCGTGGCGAGGGCATGCGCCACTACGTGGAGCAGGTGCAGGAACCGGAGTTCGCTGCCCGCGAACAGGGCTACACCTTCGTCTCGCACCAGCAGGAAGTGGGTGCCGGCTACTTCGACGATGTGACCACGGTGATCCAGGGCGGCGCGTCGAGCGTGACCGCGCTGACCGGGTCCACCGAAGAGGAGCAGTTCCAGACGGAAAAGGCCGCGTGAGTACGGCTTAGGTGACGACGGGAAGGGGCTCTTACGGGCCCCTTCTTTTGGAGGTCAAAGCGAAGCTGTATTCCCGGAGTTGGGATCCACATCACCTTATTTTGATGATAGGCTCTTGCGCATTACTCGCCGGCAAATGGCGGGAATCCATGAGGCAACGGATGAGCGGCATGGGGTCAGGGGGACCGGTAGTGCAGGAACATCTTCCCGCCAGCGTCGCCGATGCTGGGGATGCTGCGCTGCGCGCGCAGGTTTCTGCGGTGGAGTTCGCCCTGTTCGCGCCGTTCGGTGACCGCCGCATGCTGGCTGACGGCGAGGTGCTGTTCCAGCGCGGTGATATCGGCACCTCGATGTTCATCATCGTCAGTGGGGCCATCTGCCTGGACTTCGGCCCGGGCTTGCCGCCCAAGCAGCTGGGACCGAATGATTTTTTCGGCGAACTCGGATTGCTGGTCGACCGCCATCCGCGTTCTTCCGCCGCGCGCGCCTGTGGCGATACCGTCCTGCTGGAAGTCACCTGTGCCAATTTCCATCGGCTGATCGATCAGGACCCGGCAACGGTGGTGTTCTTCCTGCGGCGCACGTTGTGGCGGGTGGTCTCCAGTGAGCAGCGCCTGATCGACCAGCTGAGCCGCCGCAATCAGGAGCTGGAAGAGACGTTGAGCAATCTGTACAGCGCCAACGACGAGCTGCACCGTACCCGCGAGCTGGTCTATACCGACGACCTGACGGGGATGGGCAACCGGCGCGCGCTCACGGTCTATCTGCAGGAGGCGCACCGTTCCGGGCAGCGTCCGCAGGGCCTGTTGCTGATCGATTGCGATGACTTCAAGGCGCTCAACGACTCCCACGGCCACCTCGCCGGCGACCATGTGCTGAAGCGCCTGGGCCGGGTGCTCAGTTCGGTGGCGGGGAAAGACGATATCGCCTGCCGCCTTGGCGGCGACGAATTCTGCGTTCTGTTGAAGCACGCGGACATGGAGCGGTTGACGCGTGTAGCGGCTTTCATTCTTGAAGCCGTGCGCGGGCTGGAGGCGTTCCCCGGGGCGATGCCGGGTATCTGCTCGGTGAGCATCGGCATCGTGCCGATGGAAACGCACCAGCATTGGAACGATGCCTATTCGCGCGCCGATGACGCCCTTTATGAGGCCAAGCGCCTCGGTGGGGGGCGTGCCCAGTGGACACTGCGCTGACCGGTCACGTGGAGCGGTGACGTGGAAGAGGTTCCTGAAAGCCTGCAGTCCAGCCGCCAGTTCAAGACGCTGGTCCTGACCGACCTGTGCGACTCGGTGGCGCTGGTCGAGCGGATCGGCGACAACGCCGCCGCCGATCTGTTCCGCACACTTGATGCCCAGGTCATGCAGTTGCTGCGGCGCTGGAACGGCCGTTTGATTGACCGCTCCGATGGCATGTTCCTGCTGTTCAATGCACCGGTGGACGGCCTGGGGTTCGCCCTGGATTACTTGGACGTCCTGGATCGTCTTGGCAAGGAAAAGAAGTTGCCGCTGCGCGCTCGGCTGGGTATGCACGTGGGCTATGTGCTGTCCTGGCACAACAGCGAGGAGGCTGTGGCCGCCGGTGCCAAATCCCTGGAAGTGGAGGGGCTGGCCAAACCGATGGCGGCAAGGCTGATGGCTTTGGCGCGGCCGGGACAGATCCTGCTGTCGGCGGCAGCCGAATCGATGATGCGCAGTGCCCAGCGCGAACTGGATGACCGGGGTGCCAGACTGAAGTGGAAGTCGCACGGACATTGGCATTTCAAGGGGATGCCAAGCGCCCAGGAGGTATTCGAGGTCGGCAGGGAGGGCCGCGCGCCGTTGCGCATGCCGCCGGGTTCGGAAAAGGCGTGGCGGGAGTTGCCCCTCTGGCGCCGTCCGCTGGCGCTGGTGACGGAAGCGGTACTGCTGTTGGGACTGCTGATTGCCGCGTGGGTAATTGTGCGGCCGGAACCTGCCATTGCCTTCGCCGAGCGCAACTGGGTGCTTGTAGGGGGGGTACGCAATCTGACCGGGGAATCCCTGCTGGATGACTCGATCGAGCAGGCGTTCCGCATCAGTCTGGAGCAGTCCCGTTTCGTCAACGTGCTGAGCGAGCTGCAGGTACAAAAAACGCTGGGGTTGATGCAGCTGGATGCGGACCAGGCGATGACCGCACGGGTCGCCTCGGAAGTGGCCATCCGCGATGGTGCACGGGCGGTGCTCATGGCCCGGGTGGATGAAATCGGCAACCGGTTCCGCTTCACGGTAGAGATCATCAATCCCGCAGATGGCCGCACACTGGATTCGCTGTACGCCGAAGGCCGTGGCGTGAATTCATTGTTGGCCTCGGTGGACACCGTGAGCGGGCGCCTGCGTACCCGCCTGGGTGAGCCCAGCCTGGCGCTGGCGCGTGACTCCGAGCCGCTCCCGGAAGTGACCACTTCCAACCTGGAAGCCTTGCGCGCCTATGCGCTGGCCCTGAAGGCGATGGCCGTACGCGACTACGTGCTGGCCGAGAATCTGTACAAGAAGGCTCTGGAAATCGATCCCGATTTCGCGCTGGCGAACATGGGTCTGGCGCGCATCTACTGGTCCGGATTGGATGAAGCACCTGCTTTGGCTCAACTTGATGCCGCGCTGTCCCATCGTGACCGGCTGCCGCCGCGCGATCAGATGTATCTGGAGGCCTGGCAGCACGAATTGCGTTCGGCCGCATCGCCCTTGCCACAGTGGAAGCTGCTGGCGACGATGTATCCGGACTACTTCGCAGGTCCGTCCAATACGTCCTGGTACCTGATCGTGGAGAACCGGTTCGAAGAGGCGTTGCCCTTCGCGCAGGCGGCGGCGGTCCCGCAGGACCCGATGCGTGCGGTGCCGCTGGATCATGTCGGCCGCATCCAGCTGGCGCTGGGCAAGGCCGAACAGGCGCTACAGACGTTCCGTGAGGCCGAAAGCGAAGGCGGCGGCAAGCCGTTGCGCTACAGCGGCAACGCACTTGCGGTCCTGGGGCGGCTGGATGAAGCGCAGAAGCTGCTCGAGCAGATCAGGCCGGCGCCGGGCAATCCCTCCAGCCTCTATGCCTCCATGGACCGGATCAGTGTGGCCTTGAGCCGCTCGCAGCGGGCACAGGCCGTGGCCGAAGCCGAGCAGGCGTCACAGCTATCCACGCAGTACGGCCCCGACCACGTGGTCCAGTTCAAGTTGCTGGAACAGATGACGAGAATGCTGGCCAGCGATGCCGGCAGCTCGGCGGCAACCCTGGCGTCGCTGCGAGATGAATCGGTGAACTATGCGCGGGGAACGGGCAATGTCAGAGGACGGCAGAACGCACTGTTCAGGGCACTTGTCGCTATCCATCTGGCACAACGCTCGGGCTTTACCGCATCCAGTCGCCGCGGGTTGGATGCGTTGCCACGCCTGTCCGAGCTGGATGGGCCGTTCAACCTGGCGTGGATGCGGCGGCTGGTAAATGCCACACAGGCACGGCTGGAGGGGCGTCCGGAGGAATCCGTGAGACTGCTTTCTCCGCTACTGGATGGCACCGAGGCGGTGCAGGTCCGGGTGGAGCTGGCCGCTGCGTTCGACGCGATGGGGGATGCCCGGTCGGCACGCATCCACCGTGCGTGGCTGTCGGAGAACCTGGGCCGGGCCTACGTGGAGTTCAATGGAAGCCAGCTACTGCAGCCGCTGAACGTCAGCGACGTTCTGGAGGCTGCCGGGAAGTTGCGGGGGGAGTCTGCATCGCTCCCCCGCGCCCAGGCTCCAGCGCCTCAGCTGCCGACCGCTTCGTTGATCCGGCCAGCCTCGTAGCAGAAGATCACCGTCAGGCCCACCGCCGAGGTCAGGTGTTCCATCAGCTGTCCCCGTGCCTGTGCGAATTCCTCCTTGCTGGCGAGTTTCTCCACGGTCAGGCAGTAGGGCGTGGCGCCGGCAGGAGGGGTATAGCCGAGCGACGTCAGCGCCGCCCGGGCATCGTTGGCGAATGCCTCGCGGAAGGCATCGTTGGTGGAAAGCTGCTGCAGCAACTGGTCGGCGACGTCATGGGGAAGGGGGGCGTGATCAGCGTTGGTCATGGAGTCTTCCAGTGAGGTGGGTGTTGCAGGTCGAAGTGAGTAGCGGCATGAATCGTAAGGCATCAAGTGGGGCGTTATGGAAGTAAGGCGTTGTAGCGTTCTGTTCTTCGAGCCGCTGGAAAGCGCCAGCTTCAGTCTGGCGGTACTTCTCGGTGGCGGCGACGGGTTGGAACGCCGTCGTTCATGGCGTGCGCTGGCCCCGCACTTGAGCGAAGGCGCGGTGGACGTTGCGGACTGGATGGTGCAGACACTGGGCCAGTGCAGCCCCAGTCGATGGAGTCGGGCAGACACGTTGAGCCTTGCACCGGAGCAGCTTCAGGCGCTGCTGGATACCGGGTTGCTGGTGAGCGATGCCGCAGAGCCAGCCTGGCGGCAGCACCGAGAAGCGGACGAGCGGTTGCGTGAGGCGAACTGGTGGCCATTGGCAGCAGCGTATGCTGCGCGTGGTCGCTGGTCGCAGATCGACAGCGCCGCTGACATGGAGCGCAACGGGACCAATACCATCGCCGGCCTGGTCGGCCATTTCGGCACGCCGCGCCCCGAACCGCAGCCGCCAATTGATCTTCGGCTCGGTCCTGGCGTGGCTACGGAATTCGATGCCGTACTGCGTCGCCGGGTGACCTGCCGGAACTTCTCCGGCGAGCCGCTGCCCTTGTCGGCGTTCCAGACCCTGATGGAGCGCGTCTTCGCCGCGACGCATGTTGTGGAACCTGCGCCGGGGTTGCGCTTCCTGAAGCGCAGCAGCCCGTCCGGTGGTGGTCTGCATGCCACTGATGCCTATCTGCTGGTGCAGCAGGTCGAAGGCGTGCCGCCGGGCCTGTACCGCTACCTGGCCGACAGCCATTCGCTTTCGCGCCTCCCGTCGCCCGAGCTGCCACTGGATCAGCTGGCGACAACGATGGTGGCCGGCCAGCATTGGTTTTCCAATGCGCCGGTGATGGTTGCGCTGGTCGCCACCTATCGCCGCAGTTTCTGGAAGTACCGCAATCACACCAAGGCTTACCGGGCACTGGTGCTGGACGCGGGGCATCTGTCGCAGACCTTGTATCTGTCGGCGACGGAAATGGACCTGGGGGCCTTCGTCACGGCAGCGGTCAACGAACACCAGATTGAACAGATGTTCGGCCTGGATGCCCTCACCTCCGGTGTGATCGCGGTCTGCGGCTTCGGTCGGCGCAGACCGGCATTGCGCATTACCGAATTTGATCCGGGCAACGCGGTGTGGCCCGCGACCACCGCATGAGGCGGTCGCGCGGCGCTCAACCGGCTTCGAAATCCACCAGCACCGCGCCATCTCCAACCTGATCCCCTGCCTTGGCGCGGAAGCCATGCACGGTGCCGTTGGACGGCGCCTGCAGGGTGTGCTCCATCTTCATGGCCTCCATCACCAGCAGCGGCGTGCCACGGCTGACGGTGCTGCCGGGTTCGACCAGCAGTGTCACCACGCGCCCGGGCATCGGCGCGAGCAGACTGCCACCCGGGTCGCCGGCACTGTCGGCCTCGGCGACCGGATCGTGCAGGATGAAGCGCTGTTGCCGTTCCTCGCCCAATACGTGCAGCACATTGCCATCACGTAGCACGTTCCCGCGATAGAGGCGGTCGCCGACCTGCAGGGCGTAACCGTTGCCGTACGCACTGCCGATGACGTGAACCAGCGCGTCGCCGACCTGTACCTGCCAGCCATAGGGCTGCCTGCGCACCTGCAGCGTCTGTTGCTGCTGCAGATGTTCCATGAGGAGCGAACGCGCGGCTGGACCGGTGATGCGCCAGCCATCGTTGATGGCCCACGGGGAGGTGTCGTTCGTCGCAGCGGCCGCGTCGTTGCAAGCCAGTACCGCCGCCAGCGCCCAATCTGCCACGGTTGCAGCGCTGTGCTGGATATCCAGCGCAGCGTGCTCGCGTTCTATCAGTGCGGTATCCAGGTTGGCGTGCTGGAACGAACCGGTCATCACCAGCCGGCGCAGGAAGGCCGCATTGGTGGTGACGCCCACCACCTGGCATTGCGCCAGTGCATGTTGCATGCGCTGCAGCGCGCGGTCGCGGTCCGCATCCCAGACGATCAGCTTGGCGATCATCGGGTCGTAGTACGGGGTGATGGCATCACCTTGTTCCACACCGGCATCAATGCGGACATTGGCGCTGGGCTGCGGCAGACGCAGATGACGCAAGGTGCCGGTGGAGGGCAGGAAGCCGCGGTCGGCATCCTCGGCGTACAGGCGCGCCTCGATCGCGTGGCCGCAGATCTGCAGCTGTTGCTGGGTCTTCGGCAGCGGCTTGCCTGCGGCTACGCGCAGCTGCCATTCGACCAGGTCGGTGCCGGTGATCAGCTCGGTGACCGGATGCTCGACCTGCAGGCGGGTGTTCATTTCCATGAAATAGAAATCGCCATCCGGGCCGGCAATGAACTCCACCGTGCCAGCACCGACATAGCCCACCGCACGTGCGGCATCAGTGGCGGCCTTGCCCATGGCGGTGCGACGTTCGGGCGTCATGCCGGGCGCGGGCGCTTCTTCCAGCACCTTCTGGTGACGGCGCTGCACCGAGCAGTCGCGTTCGAAAAGATAGACCACGTTGCCGTGGCTGTCGCCAAACACCTGGATCTCGATATGGCGCGGCCGCTCGACGTACTTCTCCACCAGCACGTGGGCATTGCCGAACGCCGCCTGCGCCTCGCGCTGGCAGCTGGCCAACGCCGCTTCGAAGTCGGCACTGGCCTCGACCTTGCGCATGCCCTTGCCGCCACCGCCAGCGCTGGCCTTGATCAGCACCGGATAACCAATCGAATCGGCCTGCGCGCGCAGGAACTCCGGTTCCTGACGCTCACCATGATAGCCCGGCGTCAGTGGCACGTTGGCAGTTTGCATCAAGGCCTTGGCCGAACTCTTGTCGCCCATCGCATCGATGGCGCTGGCCGGCGGTCCAATGAACACGATGCCAGCAGCATCACAGGCACGCGCGAAGCCAGCATTCTCGGACAGGAAGCCATAACCAGGGTGGATAGCTTGCGCACCTCTACGACGCGCTGCTTCGAGAATGACCTCGGCGCGCAGATAGCTCTCGGCAGCCGGCGCGGCACCAATATGGATAGCCTCGTCAGCCAGCCGCACGTGCCGCGCATTGCGATCGGCATCCGAATACACCGCGACGGTAGCGATGCCAAGACGCCGGCAGGTGGCGATGACGCGGCAGGCGATTTCACCGCGATTGGCGATCAGGATCTTGTTGAACATGACTTTATCCGTTGAGTGCCGAGGCGATGGAATTGCTGCGAAGAGCGGAAGTTGCGGGGCCGAGCTTTGCTCTGGCCTTTGACTTTGATCTTAGGGGCCCCTTCCGTAGCGACGGAGCCGGCAGACAAGACCCAGAAGGGGCGGCGCACAAGGAAGTGCGTCGTTTTTCGACGAGACAGGGACGTCTCGTCGAAAAATCCTGCCGGCGGAGTGGACCCGCGCCGCGCAGCGGTGTGGGCGCGAAGGCAGGGTGTGCTTGACCAGCCATTCGGCTGTTGAACAGGCGCTTCTTTTGGTTATCTTTTCTTTGCACAAGCAAAGAAAAGTAACTCGATCCCCGGAGGGGAGTGAAAGCCCTTGCTGTTGCTGTCAGAGCGGCAATCATGCCAATCACATCCGGAACACGCCAAACCGCGTGTCCTGCACGGGCGCATTGAGACTGGCAGCCAAGGCCAACCCAAGCACCCGCCGCGTATCCGCCGGATCGATCACCCCGTCGTCCCACAACCGCGCACTGGCGTAATACGGATGGCCCTGCTGCTCGAACTGGTCGCGGATCGGCTGCTTGAACGTGTCTTCTTCTTCGGCCGACCACGCACCGCCCTTGGCCTCGATGCCGTCGCGCTTGACCGTGGCCAGCACGCTGGCCGCCTGTTCGCCGCCCATCACGCCGATGCGCGCGTTCGGCCACATCCACAGGAAGTGGGGGGAATAGGCGCGGCCGCACATGCCGTAGTTGCCGGCACCGAACGAGCCGCCGATCACCACCGTGTACTTGGGTACGCGTGCGTTGGCCACCGCCATCACCAGCTTGGCCCCGTCCTTGGCGATGCCGCCGTGCTCGTATTTGCGGCCGACCATGAAGCCGGTGATGTTCTGCAGGAACAGCAGCGGAATGTTGCGCTGGCAGCACAGCTCGATGAAGTGCGCCCCCTTCAGCGCCGACTCCGAGAACAGGATGCCGTTGTTGGCGATGATCCCAACCGGATGGCCATGCACATGGGCAAAACCGGTGACCAGGGTGTTGCCGTAGCGCGGCTTGAATTCGTCCAGGCGCGAGCCGTCGACGATGCGTGCGATCACCTCGCGCACGTCATAAGGCTTGCGGGTGTCGGCGGGAATCACACCGTACAGCTCGTGCGCATCGAACAGTGGCTCTTCGCTGGGCTGCAGCGCAACGCCCGGTTCGGGCTTGCGCCAGTTGAGGTTGGCGATGATCGCGCGCACCCGCGCCAGCGCCTGCAGGTCGTTGTGGGCCATGTGGTCGGCCACGCCGGAAATGCGTGTGTGCACGTCGGCGCCCCCCAGTTCTTCGGCGCTGACCACTTCGCCGGTGGCCGCCTTCACCAGCGGTGGGCCCCCGAGGAAGATGGTGCCCTGTTCCTTGACGATGACGGTCTCATCGCTCATCGCCGGCACATACGCGCCGCCGGCGGTGCAGCTGCCCATCACGCAGGCGATCTGCGGGATGCCCTGCGCCGACAGATTGGCCTGGTTGTAGAAGATGCGGCCGAAGTGATCGCGATCGGGGAAGACCTCATCCTGCAGCGGCAGGAAGGCGCCGCCGGAGTCGACCAGGTAGATGCAGGGCAGACGGTTCTGCTGGGCGATTTCCTGCGCGCGCAGATGCTTCTTCACCGTCACCGGGTAGTAGGTGCCGCCCTTGACCGTGGCGTCGTTGGCCACGATCAGGCATTCCACGCCGGAGACGCGGCCGATGCCGGCGACCATGCCGGCGCCGGGCACCGGATCGTCGTACATGCCATGGGCGGCCAGCGGCGCGATCTCGAGAAACGCGCTGCCGGGATCGACCAGGGCATCGATCCGCTCACGCACCAGCAGCTTGCCGCGCGCGGTGTGTTTGGCCCGCGCCGCATCGCTGCCGCCGCGGGCGGTGGCCGTCAGGGTGGCGCGCAGATCATCGACCTGGGCCTGCATCGCGGCGCGATTGGCTTCGAAGCTGTCACTGCCGGGTTGCAGCTGGGAGGTGAGTACGGTCATGGCCGGAATCCTGAGGGTGCATGGAGCATGTCGGTTGCCGCCTGGGCGCGAGGGTATGGTGTTCGAATCGCTTCACCGGTTTCCGGGGAAGGCGATCAAGCGCCATCACGCCGTGCGCTGGAACAGTTCGCGGCCGATCAGCATGCGGCGGATCTCCGAAGTGCCGGCGCCGATCTCGTACAGTTTGGCGTCGCGCCACAAACGTCCGGCCGGGTACTCGTTGATGTAGCCGTTGCCGCCGAGGATCTGGATCGCCTCACCCGCGGCCCAGGTGGCCTTCTCGGCCGAATACAGGATCGCGCCGGCCGCGTCCTGGCGTGTGGTCCGGCCCTGGTCGCAGGCCTTGGCCACCGCGTACACATAGGCGCGGCAGGCGTTGAAGCCGACGTACATGTCGGCCAGCTTGGCCTGGATCAGCTGGAACGTGCCGATCGCCTCGCCGAACTGCTTGCGCTCGTGCACGTACGGCAGCACCACATCCAGTGCCGCGGCCATCAGGCCCAGCGGGCCGCCGGAGAGCACCACGCGTTCGTAGTCCAGCCCGGACATCAGCACTTTCACGCCGCCGCCGACCTCGCCGAGCACGTTCTCGACCGGCACTTCGCAATCCTGGAACACCAGTTCGCAGGTGTTGGACGAACGCATGCCGAGCTTGTCCAGCTTCTGCGCGGTGGAGAAGCCCTTCATGCCCTTCTCGATGATGAAGGCGGTGATGCCGCGCGAACCGGCGTCCGGGTCGGTTTTGGCATAGACCACCAGCACATCGGCATCGGGGCCGTTGGTGATCCACATCTTGTTGCCGTTGAGCAGGTAGTGGTCGCCGCGCAGCTCGGCGCGCAGCTTCATCGACACCACGTCCGAGCCGGCGCCCGGTTCGCTCATCGCCAAGGCGCCGACGTGTTCGCCGCTGCACAGCTTGGGCAGGTACCTGTGCTTCTGCGCCTCGCTGGCGTTCTTGCGCAGCTGGTTGAGGCACAGGTTGGAATGCGCGCCGTAGGACAGGCCGATGCCACCCGAAGCGCGTGAGATTTCTTCCATCGCCACCACGTGCGCCAGATAGCCCATGCCGCTGCCGCCGTACTGCTCTTCCACGGTCATGCCCAGCAGGCCCTGCTCGCCGAGCTGGCGCCAGAGCTGGTTGGGAAAATGGTTGGTCGCGTCGGCGTCGGCGGCCAGCGGCGCGATATGTGCCGCGGCAAACTGCGCCACGCTTTCGCGCAGCATGTCGATCTCTTCGCCGAGATCGAAGGACAGGGAGGGGATATGCATGGGGGCGGCTCCAGAACTGCTTGGCGAGGGGCGCTCCGGGGTGGGGATGACGGGAGAGGCCGTCAGCACGGGCGTTTGCGCGCAGCCTAACGGGTCCGTGCAAAGAAGTGAATACAAATTCAAAAATTGAACATAGAATCATTCCATGGCCTACAAACGCTCGGAACGTATGGAAAAGCGCCTCGCCGGCAACCGCGAGGCGATCCTGGCGGCCGCCCGGCGACTGGTCGCTGCCGGCGGCTACCGCAACGCGCCGATCACCGCCGTGGCGGCCGAGGCCGGCGTATCCACCGGCCTGATCTACCGCCACTTTCCGTCCAAGGCCGAACTGTTCGTCGAGGTGCTGACCGCGGCCGTGGAGCACGAGTTGGAGATCCTCGAGGCCATTGCTGATGAGCCCCTGCCGGCAGCGCGGCGGCTGCAACGGGCGGTGGCCTCGTTCGTGCGCCGCGCCATGGCCGGTCCCGGGCTGGCCTATGCCTTCATTGCCGAGCCGGTGGACCCGGACGTGGAAGCCGAGCGTATCCGCTGCCGGCGGCTGTTCGGCGATGTGTTCAAGCGCATCCTGGAAGACGGCGTGCGTAGCGGCGAGCTGCCTGCGCAGGATCTGGATGTGAGCGCGGCTTGCATCGTCGGGGCGTTCACCGAGGCGCTGGTCGGGCCGACCGCACCCAGCCGCGAGGGCCTGCGCGATGGCGAACATCTGGTGACGGCGATCAGCGCGCTGTGTCTGCGTGCCGCCGGCGCCCGCCTGCAGGCGTAATTCCACGCGCGCCGGATGCTGCATCGCCACACGCCCGCACGCACGTTCACCCGTTGCGGGCGGTAGCGGACGCTGGTCTATACTCGCCCGGCAACTGCTGGTCCACCGACTACTCGCCCGGGGTGATGAGACGTGCGGAATTACGACCTAGAGTTTCTGAAGCGCTTTTCCATCGTGATCGGTTTTCTGGCCATCGTCACGATCGGTTTGATTGTTTTCGCTTTTTTCCTGCATCGCACGATTCCCGGTGAAGTCTCCCCGCAGGCGACCAAACGCACCGAACAGCGCATCGCGCCGATCGGCGCGGTATATGCCGGCAGCACCGGCGCCGCGGCGCAGGCCGCCGCCGCGGCGGCGGCCACAGCGGCGGCAATGGCCAGTGGCGCATATGGCGGCACCCTGGATGGCAAGGTCATCTACGACAACCTGTGTACCGCCTGCCACACCAACGGCGTGGGCATGGCGCCAACGCTGGACCACGCGCACTGGGACGCGCGCATCGCCCAGGGCAAGGAAACGCTGTACAAGCACGCCATCGAGGGCTACACCGGCCCGAACGGCGGCATCATGCCGCCCAAGGGCGGCAATGCGGGCCTGAGCGAAGAGCAGATCCATGCGACGGTGGACTGGATGCTCGCCAACCTGAAGTAGCAAGCCGCCATATTCGGCAGCGGGCAACCGGCCGCATTGCTGCAGAATATCCAGCGCCGCCTTTCCAGGGCGGCGCTTCTGTTTTCCGTATCCCTGTTGCGCTTTTCTTTGGAGTCGTCCATGCGCTGTTTTCCTTCGCTACTCGCCCTGGCCCTGGCTGCGGCAGGTGCCGGTCCGGTTTTGGCTGCGTCCCCGGCCAGTGTGTTGCCTGTCGGTACGGTGCAGGGCAGCGGCGGGCGCAGCCCTTATGAAGGCAAGCCGGTGACGGTCGAGGCGATGGTTACCGCCGACATGCGTGACGGCCTGGGTGGAGTGTTTGTGCAGGATGCCGGGGATGGCGATGCGGCGACCTCCGACGCGCTGTTCGTGCGCCTGCCGGACGGCCAGCAGGTCCAGGCCGGGCAGTGGCTGCGCCTTCGCGGCACCGTGCAGGAGCAGGCTGCCGGCAAGGACGGCCCGTCGCTGACCACCCTGCAGGCCGACACGGTAGTGGCGCTGGCCGCGCGTGCGGCGCCGGCGGTCACCTTGATCGACGATGCGCCGGTCAGCTGGGAAGCGCTGGAGGGGATGCAGGTCCGCATCACCGCGCCGTTGACACTGGCCGGGCAGGACGGCCTGCAGCGTTTCGGCGAACTCACCGCCGCCTTCGGTGGCCGCCTGTGGCAGCCCAGCGAAGTGGCCGCCGCCGGCAGCCCGGAGCAGGCCGCGGTGATCGCCGACAACGCGCGCCGCCGGCTGCGGCTGGACGATGCCAGCAGCCAGCGGGATCCGGGCACGGTGGCCTATCTGCCGCAGGCCCTGCTGCTGCGGACCGGCATGCAGCTGCGGGAGGTGCAGGGTGTTGTCGACCAGCGCTTTGATGGCGACTACCGCCTGCAGCTGACCGCACCGCTGACGCTAGATGAGGTGCGGCGTCCACCCCAGGCACCGACCGTGCCGGGCGGTGTGCGCATCGCCGCGTTCAATCTGGAGAACTATTTCAACGGGGACGGCAAGGGCGGTGGCTATCCGACCCTGCGCGGCGCCAAGACCGCCGAACAGCAGGCCGCGCAGCAGGCCAAGCTGGTGGCCACCATCCGTGGTCTGGGTGCCGACGTCGCCGCGCTGATGGAGCTGGAAAATGACGGTTACGGCCCGGGCTCGGCGATCGACCAGCTGGTGCGCGCGCTCAACCAGGGCCAGGGCCGGGACGGTGACTGGACGTTTGTCGATGCCGGGCGCGGCCCGGGCGACAATCCGATCCGCGTCGGCATCATCTACCGCAGCACGAAGGTGCGCCCGCTCGGCAAACCGGCGGTGCTGGAGCGCGAGCCGTTCGGCGAACGCAGCCGGGTGCCGCTGGCCCAGGCTTTCCGCGTGGGTCGCAGCGGCAAACCGTTCGTGGTCGTGGCCAACCACTTCAAGTCCAAGGGCTGCTCCAGCGCCAGCGGTGCCGATGCCGACCAGAACGATGGCCAGGGCTGCTGGAATGCCACCCGCGTCGCCTCGTCGCGGCTGCTGCACCAGTGGCTGCAGGGCGATCCGACGCGCAGCGGCAGCCGTGACGCGGTGCTGCTGGGCGACTTCAACGCCTATGCGATGGAAGACCCGATCCGCCAGTTGAAAGCCGATGGCTGGCAGGATGCTTTCACGCTGGCTGGCGTGGAGCGGCCCTACAGCTACGTCTACAACGGCCTCAGCGGGCGGCTGGACCACGCGCTGCTCAGCCCGGGCATGGCGGCGCGGTTGAAGGGCGCTGCCGAATGGCACATCAATGCCGACGAGGCCGATGAGGCCGGCTACCAGGGGCGCAATGTGCCCGGCCCATGGCGCAGTTCCGACCACGACCCGCTGCTGCTGGGCTTCGAGCCGTAAGTCGCAGCAGCTGATCGCACGCCTGCCCGGACGGGGCAGACAACCCGGGCAGGCAGGTCGCGGCCGTTGCCGCACCTGCCTGTTTTCATTGCAGCGTGTCCTATTGCAGCGTGCCGCGGGTAATCAGCCCGATCGCCACCACCGCCAGCGCCAGACCGGCGCGGTTCCAGCCGCTGGTGCGCTCACCGAAGGCAAGTACACCGACCAGCGTGCCCAGGCCTACCACGCCGATGTTCATGCCGGCGAAGATCGTCGCCGGGCTGTGCGGCAGCGCCTGATGCGCACGCACGTAAAACAGGATGTTGCCGAAGTTGAGCAGGCCCAGCAGCAGCCCATAGCCGAAATTGCGGGCAGTGAGTTTCGAAGAACCGCTGAGGTGGCGCTGCAGCTGCCAGCCCAGCATCAGTACGAAGGCGATGGCGAAGCTGACCAGCAGCGCCGCGGTGGAGGGCGTGCCGGCTGCGGCCACCTGTTTGAGCAGGATGTCGATCAGCGCAAAACCGGCCCACACCGCCAGCAGCCAGCGCCAGCTGGCAGGCGTGGCGCTGGTTGTTCCACCATTGCGCGCGCTGACCCCGATGATCGCCAGCAGACCCAGCGCCAGCCCGGCCAGCTTCCAGCTGTTGGCCTGCTCGCCGAACAGCACGAATGCCGCGCCCAGCGAGAGCAGCAGCGACAGCCGCTGGGCGACATCGCTGCGGACGATACCGGCCTCGCGCACCGCCCGTGCCAGCACCAGGAAAATGGCCGGCAGCGCCACCGCCAGCCCCAGCAGCGCCGGCCACGGTGTGTGCGCGCTGTGCAGCGATTGCAGCGAGGGCTGCAGCACCAGCAGCGACAGCCCGCTGGCCGCCAGATAGTTCCAGGTCACCGCCTGGGCGATATCGATGCCGCGGCGCGGCGCCAGTTTCAGTACCACCGAAACCAGCACGCTGCAGATCACACTCAACATCAGGAAAAGCATCGGACGGGGCGACCGTGAAGGGCGTGGCGGTGAAGCCGCCGGGCGGGGCCGGTATTATGGACGCATGCAAACGCCCCCATTTCCCCACGAATCGGCGACGTTGACCCTGGAAGGCCCGGCCGGGCCGCTGGAAGTCGCCGTCGACCTGCCCGATGGCGACGTCACGCCGCGCCCGGTCATCGCCGTCATCTGCCATCCGCTGTCCATCGAAGGCGGCAGCATGCACAACAAGGTGGTGACCATGGCCGCGCGCGCGTTGCGCGAGCTGGGTATCACCACGGTGCGCTTCAATTTCCGCAGCGTCGGCGCCTCGGCCGGGACCTACGACAATGGTGTCGGCGAAACCGATGACTTGCGTGCGGTCGCCCACTGGGTGCGCAACCAGCGTCCGGACAGTGCCTTGTGGCTGGCCGGTTTCAGCTTCGGTGCCTATGTCTCGCTGCTGGCCACCGGTGCGCTGCAGCCGCAGGCCCTGATCTCGATCGCCCCGCCGGTCGGGCGTCGCACCTGGGATTTCAGCCAGGTGCAGCCGCCGGCCCAGTGGCTGGTGGTGCAGGGTGATGCCGACGAGGTGGTCGACGCCCAGGCCGTCTACCAGTGGCTGGAGTCGCTGGAGAACCCGCCACAACTGGTGCGCATGCCCGACACCTCGCATTTTTTCCATCGCAAGCTGATCGACCTGCGCGGCGCGATCCAGCATGAAGTGCGGCGCTGGCTGCCCGACGACAGCAACTGAGCATGGACGCCATGACTCCCTCGCAGCGCTACGCCGCCGGCGTGGCCCGCAGCGACTGGCGCGATGACGTGGCCCAGCATGCGGCCCTGGCCGAACTGGACCGCATCCACGAGGCCATTGTCGATTCGGCGCAGGACGGCTGGCTGGACCGCCTGTCCGCCTTCTGGAAGAAGCCCGAGCCGGTCAAGGGCCTGTATTTCTGGGGCGGCGTCGGCCGCGGCAAGACCTTCCTGGTGGACCTGTTCTACGACGGCCTGCCGATCCGGGAAAAGTACCGCACCCACTTCCACCGTTTCATGCGTGGCATCCACGAGCAGCTGCGCGAGCACCAGGGCCAGAGCGATCCGCTGGCCAGGATCGCCCAGCAGTGGCGCAGCCAGCTGCGTGTGCTGGTGCTGGACGAGTTCTTCGTCACCGACATCGGCGATGCGATGCTGCTGGCGCGGCTGCTGGAGCGGCTGTTCGCCGAGGGCGTGACGCTGGTGACCACCTCCAACACGGCGGTGACCAACCTGTACCTCAACGGGCTGCAGCGCGAGAGCTTCCTGCCGGCCATCGCGCTGCTGGAAAAGCACTGCGTGGAGCTGTACGCCGAAGGCACCGAGGACTACCGGATGCGCGCGCTGACCCGTTCGCCGGTGTACCGCGCGCCGCTGGCGGCCGACAGCGATGCGTGGCTGGGCGGCCGCTGGAAGGAGCTGTCCGGTGCCGAGGATGCACGCGCCGGCAACATCCAGATCGAAGGCCGCAAGATCCCGGTGCGTGGGCGCGGCAAGAGCATCGTCTGGTTCGATTTCGCCGCGCTGTGCGAGGGCCCGCGCGGGCCCTCGGACTACATCGAGATCGCGCGCGAGTTCAACACCGTGCTGCTGGGCGGCATTCCGCACTTCGACCGCATGAACGAGGATGCCGCACGGCGCTTCGTCAACCTGATCGACGAGCTGTACGACCGCCAGGTCAACCTGGTCTGCACCGCGCAGGACCCGCCGCCGCTGCTGTATTCGGGCACCCGTCTGGCCGGGGCGTTCGAGCGCACCGCCAGCCGTCTGATCGAAATGCAGAGCGCCGAGTACCTGGGCACCGAACACCGCAACTGACCCCTCTCCCCGGACGCGCGGCCGCGCGTCCGGGGATTGACCCCGTTGCGCCTGCCCGTGCGTTTGCTGTCTCCGTCTGCCGCCCCGCGCGGCCAATCCGCCCACAGGCGTACGGAGGTCCCATGAAGCAGGCAACAGGCAGTGCACGGCAGCTGCCGGTGAAGTCGCTGGCGTTTGCGTTGACGCTGCTGGCGGGTCTGCCGGCCACTGCCGGCGAGCCGGTATGGCCGGAACCGGCGGCAACTGCGGAAGCCGCACTGCAGGCGCCCGCGCCCAAACGTGAGCGGCAGACGCGCCCGAACTTTCGCGCTCCGGCGGCCACGGTCTGCAGCGACACGCCGCTGCTGCGCGAGGTGGCCGATCCCGGCCCGCGGCGGCCGCCGCAATTGACCGTGACGGGCAGCCGGCGCACCCGCGCGGTGGCCGATGCCGATGCCGGCGCGGCAATGGAGGCTGTCATGGCGCCGCCACCGTCACCGCCGGCGCCGCCAGCGGCACCCTTGCCGGTGATGGCGACGGGCGCGGCAGCGGAGCCGGCCCTGGAGCGGTACCGCAGTGCCGCCCAGCCTGTCCGCGCGCCACGCCGGCAGCCGGCCATACCGGTCACCGCCGGGGTGGTCGATGACAACGCCGACTTCGGCAGCTTCCAGCAGTTCCTGCAGCGCCATGAACACGCCGCGCCGCTGGGCCGCGATATCCGCGTGCGCCAGCGTCTGCGCGTGGTCGATGGCCAGGGCCGGCCGGTGCCCGATGCCGAAGTGGCGGTCAGCTCGGCCGGTGGCGCGCGGATGTGGGCGCGCACCGATGCCGGTGGCCAGGTCTGGCTGCATCCCAACGCCTTCGATGACCGCGACTCCAGTCATTACACGGTGACGGTGCGGCGTGGTGGCAAGCAGGTCACCGCGCCGTTGCGGCGTGGCCAGAAGCAGGTGCTGGAGCTGGTGCTGGCCGATGCACCGGCGCCGGCACGGGCCCGGCTGGATCTGGTGTTCATGGTCGATGCCACCGGTTCGATGGGCGATGAGATCGACAAGCTGCGCCACTCGCTGCAGGGCATCGTGCGCCAGATCGGCACGCTGCCGTCCAGCCCGGACATCTGCCTGGGGCTGGTCACCTACCGCGATCGTGGTGACGAGTATTTCGTGCGCAGCTGGGACCTGACCGGCAATGTCGCCGCGTTCCAGCAGGTGCTCGACGGCGTGCGTGCCCACGGCGGCGGCGATTACCCGGAGGCGATGAACGAGGCCTTCGACCATGCGGTGCAGGCACTGGGCTGGCGGGGCCCGGGCACCACCCGGCTGCTGGTGGCGCTGGCCGACGCGCCGCCGCAGATGGGCTACCCGCCGCCCCGCTATGACGCCACCATGCTGGCCGCGCTGGGCAAGGGCATCAAGGTGTTGAGCGTGGCCGCGTCCGGCCAGGACACCCTCGGCGAGATCGTGCAGCGGCAGATCGCCCAGTACACCGGCGGCCGCTTCATCTTCCTCACCTACCAGGACGCCGCCGACCCGGGCAGTGGTCCGGGCAGCCAGACTGTGCACGAGGTGGCCAACTATTCGGTAGACACGCTGGACCAGCTGGTGGTGCGGCTGGTGCGCGAGGAACTGGCGCAGCTGCCGGCCCCGCGCTGATCCGCCCGTCCGCTCAGGGTGCCGGGGCTGTAGCGGCGTCCTCCTCCCGCCCGCGCCAGGCCAGCCCCTGGCGCTGGCCGTCGCACAGCTCCAGCACCTGGTGCAGGTTGCCGACGATGCGCTGGGCATAGCCCAGATCGTTGACCAGCGAGCCGAGCTGGGCGCCGTCGAGCCGGCCCTCACGCACCTCCCGGAACAGCCGCGCGGTGAAGTCGTCCTTGAACGCGGTGAGATGCGCCTGCAAGGTCTGCCGCTGGGCCTGCCAGTGCCCGGCTGTGGCCGGCACTGAAGCCGATTGCCCCAGCCACGCCAGCGCATCGATCAGCTGCCGGCGCAGCTCCAGATACGCGCTGGCCGCCGCGCTGGCGGTACTCCCCGGCTGCACCGTGGCGCCGGCATAGCGCTTGAGATTGGCCTGCAGCTGGTGGGCGTCCTTGACCGCCTTGACCAGCTGCGAGGCGGCCTCCTGGCCGTCACGCCACCACTGCTGGCGGACCTCGTCCAGCGGTTGTTCGAACCGGCCGGCAAAACGCAGCAGCTCGCCGTACACCGGCTTGATGTGTTCGCGGTACAGCGTCTCGCTGTCCAGGGTCGATTGCTGCAGGCGGCTGCGCAGCACGACGTCGTCGTGGCGCGGTGCCGCCAGTTCGTCTGGCGGGCAGTACAGGGCCTGGCCGATCACCTCCAGGCTGAGCCGGCCCAGATGGCGCAGCTCCTGGCTGAAGGCCTGGGTGGCGGTGTCGGCGCTGCGCAGCGCACTGTCGCTCAGGTACGGCGAGCGGCGCGTGGCCGCCGGCCCCCGTGCGATCTCCGCGACCAGCCCGGCTGGTTGCGGGCGGTCGGGCAGCCAGCGTTCCAGCAGCCGCGCAAAGCCCGCCTGCCATGGCCAGAACAGGGCCACGCCGAGCGCGTTGAACAGGGTGTGGAACAGGGCCAGCTGGATCAGCGCGTTGTCGCCCATGCCGGCCCGGGCGGTGAACCACAGCACCGCCGACTGCAGCAGCGGCAGGGCCAGCAGCGCCACCAGCGCGGTGCTGACGTTGAACAGCACATGCGCCAGCGCCAGCCGCTGCCCGGCGCGGTTGCCGCCCAGGAACCCCATCACCGCGGTGGACACGCTGCTGCCGACGTTGGAACCGATGGCGATGGCCAGGCTCTGCGCCGGCTCCAGCTGGCCTTGCGACAGCGCCGCCAGGGTCAGCATCAGCGTGGCATGCGAGGACTGCACGATCACCGTCAGCCCCAGTCCCACCGCCACGAACAGCAACGTGCCGGCCCAGCCATCGGCGGCATAGCGGCCCAGCTCGATGGTGGTCATCGCCGAGAAACCGTCCTTGATCTGGTCGATGGCCAGGAAGATGAAGGCGATGCCGACCAGCAGCTGCCCGGCCGCCATGCCGCGCGGACCGGTGTAGCGGGCCAGCACGCCGAACACCAGCAGCGGCAGTGCCAGCGGCGACAGGCTCAGGTTCTGCCCGGCCAGCGCCAGCAGCCAGATGCCGCTGGTGGCACCGAGGTTGGCGCCCAGCAGCACCGCGATCGCGCCGCCGAGCTGGATCAGCCCGGTGCCGAGAAAGGCGATGGTCAGCAGCGACACCAGCGTGCTCGATTGCAGCAGCAAGGTGGCGCCGCCGCCGAACAGCAGGCCCTTGAACGGGGTGGCGGTGCTGCGCGCGAGCAGGCGCTCCATGCCGCCGCCGGCCAGCGCCTTGAGCCCCTGTTCCAGGCACTGCATGCCGAACAGGAACAGCGCCAGCCCCGCGCACAGCTGCAGCCAGCCGCCGCTGTAGTGGAACGACGCGCCCAGCAGCAACACCAGCACCGCCACAGCGATCCATTTGAACGTCTGTTTCAAGGCCACGGCCCGCAGGAAGGGCCGGGGATTGAACCAGCTTTGAGAAAAATATGCTGCCGTCCGGCGATGCCCCACAACCGTGGCGGGACAAGCTTGCGGCCGGGTTGTGCACAGGGTTGTTCACAATATCTAGTGTTGCGGCTGTCACTTTTGCCCAGTATCTTGTGCGCGTCGGTTCCACCGGGCAGCAACCCGGTGGACTAAGAGGGAAGCTGGTGACGCCTGTCCGGGCCATTCCAGCACTGCCCCGCAGCGGTAATTGGGAACGACCCCGCCACACAGCACTGAGGCCGCCCGGCCTTGGGAAGCGGCGGAGAAGGAGGAGGCCTGCGCCTCCGCGCCCATGAGTCCGAAGACCTGCCGACAGCCGCGCGAAGCACACCGCGCGGTGCCGGCCGCGCGAATCTCCGGGGGGAGATGGTCGGTGCATCACGAGCCGTGACGTGGACCTGGCCGGTCCGCGCGTCGCGGCCCGTGCGACACCGCGTCCCCATGCTCTGGAACCGCCGGCCCCGCACCTGTCGAGGGACGGGAGCCGCGTGCATCACGCATGGAGAAACGCCGTGACCATTTCCGAAACGCCCGCCGCCGTCGCCCCCGCCACGGCGGACGAATTCCTGCTGACCCCGCCGCCGACCGCCACCGCGATGAGCGTGACCAAGCGCAACGGTGTGGTCGAGCCGGTAGACCTGAACAAGATCGTGCGTGCGATCCAGCGCTGCTGCGAGGGCCTGCACGCGGTCGACCCGATGCGTGTGGCCACCCGCACCATCTCCGGCCTGTACAACGGCGCCACCACCCAGGAGCTGGACGAGCTGTCGATCCGCACCGCCGCACTGCTGATCGGCGAGGAGCCCGAGTACGGCCGCCTGGCCGCGCGCCTGCTGGCCAGCTTCATCGCCAAGGAAGTGTCCGGGCAGGAGATCCACGCGTTCTCGCAGTCCATCGCCCGCGGCCACGAGGTCGGCCTGATCAACGAACGGCTGCTGGGCTTCGTGCAGATCAACGCGCGCAAGCTCAACGATGCGGTCAACCCCGATTACGACCTGAACTTCGACTACTTCGGCCTGCGCACGCTGTATGACCGCTACCTGCTCCGCCATCCGCACACGCGCAAGGTGATCGAGACCCCGCAGCAGTTCTTCCTGCGCATCGCCAGCGCGTTGAGCGAGGACGTACCCGAGGCGCTGGCGCTGTACCAGCGCATGGGCAGCCTGGACTACCTGCCGTCCAGCCCGACCCTGTTCAATTCCGGCACCGTGCACGAGCAGCTGTCCTCGTGCTTCCTGCTCGATTCGCCGCGCGATTCGCTCGAGTCGATCTACGCCAAGTACGGCGATATCGCGCAGCTGTCCAAGTTCAGTGGCGGCATCGGCGTGAGCTACTCGCGGGTGCGCTCGCGCGGCTCGCTGATCCGCTCCACCAACGGCCATTCCAACGGCATCGTGCCGTGGCTGAAGACGCTCGATTCCTCGGTGGCGGCGGTCAACCAGGGCGGCAAGCGCAAGGGCGCGGCCTGCGTCTATCTGGAAACCTGGCACGCCGACATCGAGGATTTCCTCGAGCTGCGCGACAACGCCGGTGACGAGTCGCGCCGTACCCACAACCTCAACCTGGCCAACTGGGTGCCGGACCTGTTCATGGCCCGCGTGGAAGCCGACCAGGAATGGTCGCTGTTCGATCCGAGCGTGGTACCGGAGCTGACCGACCTGTACGGCGAGGCGTTCGAGCGCGCCTATGTGCAGGCCGAAACGCAGGGCAAGGCGGCCAAGCGCATTTCCGCGCGCAAGCTGTACGGCCGGATGATGCGCACCCTGGCCGAGACCGGCAACGGCTGGATGACGTTCAAGGACAAGTGCAACAAGGCCAGCAACCAGACCCTGCGCCCGGGCAATGTGATCCACCTGTCCAACCTGTGCACCGAGATCCTGGAGATCACCTCCGACGAGGAGACCGCGGTGTGCAACCTGGGTTCGATCAACTTGGGCAACCACTTCGACGCGCACGGTGACTTCGATTTCGACAAGCTGGCCGAAACCGTCCGCCTGGCCGTGCGCCAGCTCGACCGCGTGATCGACCTGAATTTCTATCCGATCGAAACCGCCCGCCGCGGCAACCTGCGCTGGCGCCCGGTGGGCCTGGGCTGCATGGGTCTGCAGGACGTGTTCTTCCGCAAGCGGCTGCCGTTCGACTCGGAGCAGGCCCGCGCGCTGTCCCGGCAGATCGCCGAGACGATCTACTTCCACGCGCTGGAGACCTCGTGCGAGCTGGCCATCGAGCGGGGCCGCCATCCCTCGTTCAACGACACCCGTGCCGCCAGTGGCGCGCTGCAGTTCGACGCCTGGAACATCGCCCCGGTGGACGCGGCCCGCTGGGACGCGCTGCGGGCGCGCATCCAGCAGCACGGCCTGCGCAACTCGCTGCTGATCGCCATCGCCCCGACCGCGACCATCGCCTCGATCGCCGGCTGCTACGAATGCGTGGAGCCGCAGGTGTCCAACCTGTTCAAGCGCGAAACGCTGTCCGGCGACTTCCTGCAGGTCAACCGCTATCTGGTGGACGAGCTCAAGCAGCTGGGCCTGTGGACGGCGGAAATGCGCGATGCGATCAAGCTGGCCGACGGCTCGATCCAGAACCTGGCGCAGATCCCCGAGCCGCTGCGACAGGTGTACCGCACCGCCTGGGAACTGCCGATGCGCGCGCTGATCGATATGGCCGCCGACCGTGGCGCCTTCATCGACCAGTCCGCCTCGCTCAACCTGTTCATGGAAAGCCCGAACATCGGTGCGATGTCCTCCATGTACATGTACGCCTGGAAGCAGGGCATCAAGACCACCTACTACCTGCGCTCGCGACCGGCCACCCGGATCGCCAAGACCACGGTCAGCAGCTATGCACCGGCCGAAGCGGTGGCCTGCTCGCTGGAGAACCCGGAAAGCTGTGAGGCCTGCCAGTAAGGCGGCTCGCACCGCCGCCCGCGACCGGGCGGCGGCCACGCGGCTGACGGCCGCGCCGGCGTGCACGTTTCCCCTGCTTCCACCGCAAAGCGGCAAAAAAATAGAGAGAAGGTTTCCATGTCCGACACCACCCGCCAGATGCTGCTCGACCCCGGTTTCGAGCTGACCCTGCGCCCGATGCGCTACCCGCACTTCTACGAGATGTACCGCAACGCGATCAAGAACTCGTGGACGGTGGAGGAGATCAACTTCCAGATCGACATCAGCGACCTGCACGGCAAGATGTCGCCGGCCGACCGCCACCTGATCCACCGCCTGGTCGCATTCTTCGCCACCGGCGATTCGATCGTCTCCAACAACCTGGTGCTGAACCTGTACCAGCACCTCAACGCGCCCGAGGCGCGCATGTACCTGTCGCGGCAGCTGTACGAGGAGGCGCTGCACGTGCAGTTCTACCTGACCCTGCTGGACAACTACCTGCCCGATCCGGACGAGCGCGCCAAGGCGTTCGCGGCGGTGGAGAACATCCCGGCGATCAAGACCAAGGCCGATTTCTGCTTCAAGTGGATCGACTCGATCCAGGATCTCAAGCGCATCGAAACCCGCGCCCAGCGCCGCCAGTTCCTGCTCAACCAGATCTGCTTTGCCGCCTGCATCGAAGGCCTGTTCTTCTTTGCCGCGTTCGCCTACGTGTACTACTTCCGCTCGCGCGGGCTGCTGCCGGGGCTGGCCTCGGGCACCAACTGGGTGTTCCGCGATGAAAGCGCGCACATGGAGTTCGCCTTCGAATGCGTACGCACCGTGCGCGAGGAGGAGCCGGACCTGTTCGACGAGGAAATGAAGCAGCAGGTCTACACGATGCTGGCCGAGGCGATCGAGTGCGAGGTGCAGTTCGCCGAAGACGTGCTCTCCGGCGGTGTGGCCGGCATCTCCACCCGTGACATGCGCCAGTACCTGCAGCATTGCGCCGACAACCACTTCCTCAAGCTGGGCATGGAGAAGAAGTACAACGTGCGCAACCCGCTGCCGTTCATGGAACTGCAGGACGTGCAGGAGCTGACCAACTTCTTCGAGCGCCGCGCCTCGGCCTACCAGGTCGGGGTGCAGGGCGAGGTCAGCTTCGACATGGCGTTCTGAGCCGTCACATCGCCTGTTTTAAAATCGGGTTCTCCCCCGATGCCCGCGGCACTGCCGCCGCGGGCCAGTACGTTGCAGGATCGCCATGACACCGATTGCCGACACCAACCCGCCCACCGAGATCCGCATGGCGGAAATCGTGTTTCCCAACCACACCAACCACATGGGCACGCTGTTCGGTGGCCAGGCGCTGGCGTGGATGGACAAGGCCGCGTTCCTGGCCGCCGCGCGCTATTCGCGCCACACGGTGGTGACCGCGCGTTCGGACCAGGTCGATTTCAAGCTGCCGATCCGGGTCGGGCAGATGGTGGAAACCATCGGCCGGGTGGTGCGGGTCGGGCGCAGCTCGATGACCGTGGAGGTGGAGCTGGTCACCGAGGACCTGCACAGCGGCGAACGCAAGCTGTGCACCAAGGGCACCTTCGTGATGATCGCGCTGGGCGATGACGGCCACCCGACCGCGGTGCCGGCGCTGCCGCGCTGACCGGACCGGACACGTGGACGGCGCATCGGCAGTTCCGGCCGGAATCCCGGCCACCTCACCGGCCCCCGGGCTGGCGGCGTTCATCGCCCGGCACCGGCGCCTGCTGGTGCTGACCGGTGCCGGTTGCAGCACCGATTCGGGCATTCCCGACTACCGCGATGCCGACGGGCAGTGGAAGCGCACGCCGCCGGTGGACTACCGCGCGTTCATGGCCGAGCCGGCCACGCGCCAGCGCTACTGGGCGCGCAGCCTGCTGGGCTGGCCGCGTATCGGTCTGGCCCGGCCCAACGCCACCCATCACGCACTGGCGGCGCTGGAGGCCGAGGGCCGGGTCGAGCTGCTGCTGACCCAGAATGTGGACGGCCTGCACCAGCGTGCCGGCAGCCGGACGGTGATCGATCTGCACGGGCGCCTGGACGCGGTGTGCTGCATGGGCTGCCAGGCGCGCTCCACACGCGAACACCTGCAGCAGCGCCTGCGCGAGGCCAATCCCGGCTGGGAGGTGCGCCAGGCCAGTACCGCGCCGGATGGCGATGCCGATCTGGACACGGATTTCTCCGGTTTCCAGGTGCCGGCCTGCGAGCGCTGCGGCGGCATTCTCAAGCCGGATGTGGTGTTCTTCGGCGAGAACGTACCGCGCGCGCGGGTCGAGGCGGTGCACGCGCACCTGCGCCAGGCCGATGCGGTGCTGGTGGTCGGGTCCTCGCTGATGGTCTATTCGGGCTTCCGTTTCGTGCAGGCCGCGGCCCGCGCCGGACTGCCGGTGGCCGCGATCAACCTGGGGCGCACCCGCGCCGACGACCTGCTCGAACTCAAGATCCATGCGTCCTGCGCGCAGGCGCTGGCGTTTCTGTTGCCGGGCGGGCACTGAGGCTGGCGCCCGCCAGCGGGCTGAACACGGAATTTGCGAAACAGTGATCCATCCCGGTGGTTGTGCGCGGCCGCGCACAGGAGTGCAATAGCGCCCGTTTTCTCCTGCCCGTGAGTCTGTTTTGAGCCAGCTGTTCTCGCCGATCACCTTCGGCCCGTTGTCGTTGTCCAACCGCATCGTCATCGCCCCGATGTGCCAGTACGCCAGCACCGACGGGCTGGCCAACGACTGGCACCGCATGCATCTGGGCCAGCTGGCGCAGTCCGGCGCCGGCCTGCTGATCCTGGAAGCCACCGCGGTGCTGCCGGAAGGACGCATCAGCTGGGCCGACCTGGGCCTGTGGGATGACGCCACCGAAGCGGCGCTGGCGGCAGTGCTGGCCTCGGTGCGGCAGTGGTCGCCGATGCCGATCGGGATACAGCTGGCCCATGCCGGGCGCAAGGCTTCCACGGCGCGCCCGTGGGACGGTGGTGCGGCGCTCTCGCCGGAAGATCCCCATGGCTGGCAGACGCAGGCCCCGTCGGCCTGTGGCTATCTGGACAGCGATCCGCTCCCGCAGGCGCTCGATGAGGCCGGCATCGAGGCGGTGGTCGCCGCGTTTGTCGCCGCCGCCCGCCGCGCCGAGCGGATCGGGCTGGACCTGATCGAGATCCACGCCGCGCACGGCTACCTGCTGCACCAGTTCCTGTCGCCGCTGAGCAACCAGCGCGAGGACGAATACGGCGGCTCGCTGGAGAACCGCCTGCGCCTGCTGGTGCGGGTGTTCGATGCGGTGCGTGAAGCGGTCTCGGACAAGATCAGTGTGGGGGTGCGGATCTCGGCCACCGACTGGGTCGCCGGCGGCTGGGATCTGCCGCAGAGCATTGCATTGGCCCAGGTGCTTGATGCCCGGGGCTGCCAGTTCCTGCATGTCTCCAGCGGCGGTCTGGACCGGCGGCAGCAGATTCCGGTGGCCCCGGGCTACCAGGTGCCGTTCGCCGCGGCGATCAAGGCCGTGGTGGGCATGCCGGTGATCGCGGTGGGGCTGATCACCGAGCCAAAGCAGGCCGAGACCATCCTCAAGGAGCGCCAGGCCGACGCGATCGCGCTGGCCCGCGGCATCCTTTACGACCCGCGTTGGCCGTGGCACGCCGCCGCCGCCCTGGGCGACAAGGTCGTCCCGGCGCCGCAGTACCTGCGCTGTGAGCCGGCCGGTGCCCGCGGGGTGTTCGGGTGAGGCCACCGGCCCGGCGTGACTGGCGGCTGCCGCCCCGGGCGATGCCCTGGATGTTCGCGTTCTACATGGCCGCGATCATGGCCTTGCTGATGTGCACGGTGATCACCTCCAGCAACACCGGGCTGGATCGCGGGCTGCCGGTACGCATCCTGCACGCCTACGCGCTGGCGATGCCGGTGGCGTTCGGCTGCGTGCTGCTGGTGCGTCCGCTGGTCGCCCGGCTGGTGCGCTGGAGCGTGCGCGGTCCCGGCTGAGCGCGGGGGCGCTTGGTTGCAGTTGTCAGCATTGCGTGCGGCCGCACGCCGCTGACTTAGACTCCAGCGGCTATGCGCCCTGATTACATTCTCACCCTGTCCTGCCCGGACCGTACCGGCATCGTCTACCGCGTCTCCGGTCTGCTGTTCGAGGCCGGCTGCAACATCCTCGATGCCCAGCAGTTCGGTGACGAGGAAAGCGGCCGCTTCTTCCTGCGCGTGCATTTCGACATGAGGTCGGTGGCGGATGCGCCGGCCGTGCGCGCGCGCCTGCAGGCGCTGGGCGAAGCATTCGCAATGCAGTGGGAGCTGCACGATGCACGCCGCCGGGCGCGCCTGCTGGTGCTGGTCAGCAAGCAGGGCCATTGCCTGAACGATCTGCTGTTCCGTACCCACAGCCGCCAGCTGAAGGTGGACATCGCCGCGGTGGCCTCCAACCACACCGATTTTGCCGCACTGTGCGGTTCCTACGGGGTGCCGTTCCATCATCTGCCGGTGGACGCACACAACCGAGATGAGCAGGAGCAGCAGCTGCTGGACCTGGTCGAACGCGAGCGGATCGACCTGGTGGTGCTGGCGCGTTACATGCAGATCCTGTCACCGCGGCTGTGCCAGGCGCTGGCCGGGCGCGCGATCAACATCCACCACAGTTTCCTGCCCAGCTTCAAGGGCGCGCAGCCGTATCACCAGGCGCATGCGCGCGGGGTCAAGATCATCGGTGCCACCGCGCACTATGTGACTTCCGATCTGGATGAAGGCCCGATCATCGAGCAGGACGTGGCGCGGGTGGATCATGCAATGACGCCGCGCGATCTGGTGCAGCTGGGCAGCGATACCGAATCGCAGGTGCTGGCCCGCGCGGTGCGGCGCCATGTCGAACACCGCATCCTGCTCAACGGCCATCGCACCGTCGTGTTCCGCTGAGATATGCGGCCCGATGTCGTGATCGGGGGGGAGCGTTGCCGGAGCGGACCGCTGCCGGTCGCCGCTTCAGAGCAGGTCGATCCCGGCCGCTTCCAGCGCGATACGGGTGGCGACATCGTTTTCGCTCGACACCGGCCGGCTCAACTCCCATCGCAAGCGCACACGGAAGCCGCTGATCGCCGCGTCCTGCGCGCTCCACAGCACGCAGTAGTCGCGCGCCAGTCCGCACACATGCACCTCGGCGATGCCGCGTTCGTGCAACCAGCCGGCCAGGCCAGTCGCCGGCCGGTCGCCGTGCGGGCCGATGTTCTCGCGGAACGCGCTATAGGAATCCACCTCGCGCTGCGTGCCTTTGCGCAGGATCAGGTCGGCATGACGCCAGTCCACCCGCGGGTCCAGCGCCGCGCCGGCGGAGCCTTGCACGCAGTGGTCCGGCCACAGCGTCTGCGGCTGGCCATGCAGCAGGATCTGCTCGAACGGTTTGCGTCCGCCGTGCTGGCTGGCGAAGGAAAGGTGATCGGCCGGATGCCAGTCCTGGGTGGCGACGACGGTGGCATAGCACCGCGAGGCCAGCAGCTGGGCGATCGCCGGGACGATCGCATCGCCCTGCTGGCAGGGCAGCGCGCCACCGGGCATGAAGTCCGGCTGCAGATCCACCACCAGCAGCGCAACGTCTTTTGCGTACATCGACTGTTTCCTGACATGGGCTGGCGCACAGTCTAGCGGTGGTGCGCATTGCCGGTCCGGCCAGCGGGCGGCTGTGCCGCGCGTTCCACAACGGGAGTGCAGCATGATCCAGTGGTGGGAAATCGGCCTGCGTCTGTTGCTGGCTGCGCTGCTGCGGAGGGCATGATCAACTGCGGGCGTCTGGAATGGGCGGCGGGGTTGCGCACGCACATGCTGGTCTGTGTCGGTTCGGCGCTGGCCATCACCGTGTCGGCTTTCGGTTTCGCCGATGTGCTGGGGCGGCCGAATGTGGTGCTCGATCCCTCCCGTATCGCCGCGCAGGTGATCAGCGGTGTGGGCTTTCTCGGTGCCGGCACCATCCTGTTCCTGCAGCGCGAGCAGATGATCCGCGGCCTGACCACGGCGGCCGGTCTGTGGGCGGTGGCGTCGGTGGGACTGGCCGCCGGTGCCGGACTGTATGCCGCCGCGACGCTGGCGACCGGGCTGCTGTGGGCGATCCTGGCATTGCTCAAGCCGCTGGAGCTGCGCTACCTGCACCGTTGCGCGCACAGTGGCCGGCTGCGCCTGCGGTTTGCCCTGGGCACGCCACTGGCACGGCCGCCAGCGACGCGGGCCTGCCGGTCAGGGGCATCACCCTGTGCCCGCGCATGTCGGGAACGGCAAACGTGCTCTGGCCGTCACCGCCATAGGTGGTGCCGATCAGTGTGTACAGTGCGTCGTACAGGGAGATTGGCAGCAGGCTGCCGTCGCAGGACTGCCAGCTGTTGGGGGCAGCGCGAGTGCCGAAGCCGAGCATGCGGATCTCGCCGATGTACGGAGTACTCATTGGGGTCTTGCTCCGGAAGTGGGTTGGACGTGTGCGCGACCAGGCGGTACGCGATTGCGTTGTCCTTGGAACTCGACGTCATTCGCGAGACGGGAAGATGCCGCTCTGCGCGATGCAGAAGTTGATGGTCGTGTAGGGCTGAATGTTCGAATGCGGTTGCTTGCCGCCGGCGCCGATGAAGAATTCGCTCATCGTGATCCTTCCCCTCAGGTGGTGGGCGCCGCACGTCATGTGCCGCGCCGCTGCACTCTTAAGCGCCGCCGGTCGCCCCACAAGTCCCGATGGGGCGTATGGGCTGCCCACTATCATGGGGTCTTGCTCTGGTTGTGCGATGCTGTTCTCATATTGGGCTACCCGGCTTGCATGCCGGGCCAGCCGGGCGGTCGGGGACAGGGCCGTGTTCGGGTGGAAAGCACGACGTGCGCATCGAATGGTCGGCACGACCGTTCGTCGTTGGGTAATGGACTTCCGGGGAAACTTAAATACACATGCTTTCGAAGCTTCTGATGCGTCGCCGCGGCGATCGCCCGTTCCCGTTCGGCTTCCCCTTGCTGTTGTGCAGCCTGGCATTGCTGTGGCCCGCGCTGGCCAGCGCCCAGCACACCTCCGGTGAATGCCCGGCCCAGACGGCGACGGTTGTCAGCGGCGGATCGGTCACGATCAACGTTTCCGACTGCGAAGTCTCCAGCGGCTTCGGCGGTATCGGCGCCATCGATGGCGGCAGTTTCGGCACCCCCGATTTCGAGGACTACGGCACCGCTGTGCTCCGGCAGACCGGTGGCCAGTGGTTCCTGGACTACAGCAACAATGGCTCGGGTGCCGGTTCGACCGATGTTTTCGAGTTCGCCGATGGCTCGCTCGATGGTATCGGAGACGTCCAGGTGAGCATCACCATCACCCCGGCCACCTCGTCGATCGTCGTCTCCCCCAGCGCGCTGCCGACGGTGACCGCCGGCACCCCGTTCTCGCAGACGCTGACCTCCTCCGGCGGTCTCGCACCCTACACCTACAGCCTGCAGAGCGGCACCCTGCCGGTTGGCGTGAGCCTGAGCAGCGCCGGTGTCCTGAGCGGGATGCCGACCCAGCGCGGCGCCTACAGTTTCAGCGTGCGCTCGACGGATTCGACCACGCCCACCGCCCAGTACGTCGACAAGGGCTACACCGGCACCGTCCAGAATCCGAGCCTGAGCCTTGGCACCGGCAGCGGCACCGCCATCCAGGGTGTGGCGTTCACCCAGACCCTGACCACCAATGGTGGCGTCGCCCCCTATACCTACCAGCTCGAAACCGGCAGTCTCCCGGCCGGCATCACCCTTTCCAGCGCCGGCGTAGTCAGCGGCACCGCCACCGCGGCCCCCGGCAACTACCCGGTCACGCTCCGCGTCACCGATTCGAGCACCGGCCCGGGCAGCTATTTCGAGCTTGAGACCTACACCCTCACTGTCAGCCCGTCGCCCAGCGTGAGCATCGCTGTATCGCCGGCGTCGGTCAGCGAGGATGGCGCGACCAACCTCACCTACACGGTTACCCGCAGCCTCAACCTGACCTCGCCGACGGTGGTCAACATCACCACCACCGGTACCGCCACCGCAGGCACCGACTACACCGGCAGCGTCGCCACCGTGACCATCCCGGCCGGCGCGACCACCGCCACCATCACCATCGACCCGACCGTCGACGACACCGTCGAACCGGATGAAACGGTCACCCTGACCGTTGCCGCAGGCGCCGGCTATACCGTCGGCGTCCCGGCCAGCGCCACTGGCACCCTCCTCAACGACGACGTGCCGAGCGTGACCGTCACGGTGTCCCCTGCGTCGGTCGCCGAGGATGGCGCACCCAACCTGGTCTACACCTTCACCCTGGACCAGGCGGCGTTCTCGGCGCTGTCGATCAACTACACCGTCGGTGGCACCGCCACCAACGGCACCGACTACGCGACCATCGCCTCGCCGCTGGTCATCCCGGCGGGCAGCACCACCGGCACGGTCACGGTCAACCCGACCGCGGACGTGACCATCGAGACCGACGAGACCGTCATCCTGACCCTGGCCGCCGGCACCGGTTACACGGTCGGCGTGCCCAACAGCGCCACCGGCACCATCCGCAACGACGATCTGCCGACCCTGACGATCAACGACATCCTGCTCAACGAAGGCAACGCCGGCACCACCAACTTCACCTTCACGGTCAGCCTGGACCAGCCCGCCGGCCCGGGCGGTGTCAGCTTCAACATCGCTACCGTCAACGGCAGCGCCACCGCGGGTACCGACTACATCGCCCAGTCGCTCACCGGCCAGACCATCCCGGCCGGCAGCAGCACCTACACCTTCACCGTGCTGGTCAACGGCGACCTGCTGGACGAAAACACCGAAACCTTCTTCGTCAACATCACCAGCGTGACCAACGCGGTTGTGTTCGATGGCCAGGGCGTCGGCACGATCCAGAACGACGACCCGATGCCGAGCATGTCGATCGATGACGTCACCGTCGCCGAGGGCAACAGCGGTACGACCAGCGCGGTGTTCACCGTGACCCTCAGCGCCGCCAGCAGCCGGACCGTCACCGTCAATTACGCCACCGCAGACGGCACGGCCACGCAGCCGGCCGACTACACCAGCACCAGCGGTAGCCTGACCTTCACCCCGGGCCAGACCACCCGCACCATCACCGTGCCGGTGATCGGTGAGACCGTGCCCGAGGCGAACGAGACCTTCTTCGTCAACCTGAGCGGCGCGACCAACGCGACGATCAGCGGCAACCAGGGCGTCGGCACCATCAGCAACGACGAAGTGCCGGTGACGGTGAGTCCGGCGACAGTGCCCAACGGCACGGTGGCGGCAGCCTACAGCCAGGCGCTGGGCGCCAGCGGCGGCGCCGCGCCGTACAGCTACGCCGTCACCGCCGGCGCGCTGCCGGCCGGCCTGACCCTGTCCCCGGCGGGTGTGCTCAGCGGCACGCCGACCGCCGGTGGCACGTTCAATGCCACCATCACCGCGACTGACAGTAGCCCGTTCCCGGGCCCGTTCTCCGGCTCGCAGGCCTACACCGTGACCATCGCGTCGCCGACGATCTCGCTGCCGGCGACCACGCTGGCGGACGGCACGCTGGGTACGCCGTACTCGGCCACCATCACCGCCGCCTCGGGGGGCACCGCGCCTTACAGCTACGCGGTCACCGCCGGCGCGCTGCCGGGCGGGTTGACGCTCAATGCCTCGACCGGCGCCATCACCGGCACGCCGACGGCGCATGGCACGTTCAACATCAGCGTCACCGCCACCGACAGCAGCACCGGCACCGGCCCGTACACGGCGACGCAGGCGTATGCGCTCACCGTGATCGACGCCCCGCCGGTCGCCAACCCGGTGTCGCTGACCGTCGCCTACGACGCGGCGGCCACCAGCGTGCCGCTGAGCCTGTCGGGCGGCGCGCCGACCTCGCTCGCGATCGCGACCCCGCCGGCCCACGGCACGGCACTGGTCAGCGGTACCACGATCACCTATCAGCCAACCGCCGGCTACGCCGGTCCCGACAGTTTCACCTACGCCGCGGCCAACAGCGGCGGCACCTCGGCACCGGCCACGGTGAGCGTGACCGTGCAGGATCCGGTGATCACGATCACCCCGGGCGGTGGTTTTGCCGCCACGGTGGGTGTGTCGTACACCCAGACTTTCACCTTCAGCGGCGGTGCGCCGCCGTGGTCCGCCTTCCAGGTCAGCAACCTGCCAGCCGGCCTGTCGGTGACCGGTACCACCGCCAATACGGTGACGGTGTCGGGTATGCCGACCCAGGTGGGCAGCTTCAATCTGAATGTCTTGGCCACCGACAGCAGTACCGGCAACGGTCCGAACACGGTGGGCCAGGCGTTCACGCTGGCGGTCGCCGCGCCGACCCTGGCGCTGGCACCAGCCTCGACCACCTTCAACCTGAGCTACGGCACCGCCTACAGCCAGGCCTTCAGCGCAAGCGGTGGTGCCGGTCCGTACACCTACGCGGTGACCGGCACCCTGCCGCCGGGGCTGACGCTCAACGCCGGCACGGTGTCGGGCACGCCGGCGCAGCCGGGTAGTTACACCGTGCAGATCACCGCGACCGATGCCGGCACGACGGGGACCGGTGCGCCGTTCACCGTGCAGCAGAGCTACATCTTCAATGTGTCGGCGCCGACCGTCACGCTCGCCCCGGCGACGCTGCCCGATACCACTGCCGGCTTGGCATACAGCCAGGCGCTGAGCGCGACCGGTGGTGTCGCCCCCTACGCCTTCACCGTCACCGCCGGCAGCCTGCCCACGGGTACGGCACTGTCCGCGGCCGGCGCACTGTCGGGCACGCCCACGGTGGCGGGTACGTTCAATTTCACCGTCACCGCAACCGACGCGTTCGGCCAGAGTGGCTCCCAGGCGTACGCGGTTGTGGTAGCGGTGCCGACCCTGACCCTGACCCCGGCGACGCTGCCGGGCGCCGTCGCTGGCACGGTCTACTCGCAGGCGTTGACCATCAGCGGCGGTATCGCGCCGTACACCCCGACGTTGACCGGCACGCTGCCGGCCGGCATCACCTTCAATGCCGCGACCGGCACCTTCGCCGGCACGCCGACACAGGCGGGTACGTTCAACCTGGGCGTGACCGTCACCGACAGCACCGGTGGCACCGCGGCCACGGTCGGCAATGCCTATATGTTGACCGTCGCCGCGCCCAACCTGGCCCTGACCCCGGCGGCCGGCGCACTGCCGGGTGGCACCGCGGGCAGCGGCTACAGCCAGACCTTCGCCGCGAGCAACGGTATCGCCCCGTACACCTATGCGGTGAGCGCCGGTGCGTTGCCGGCGGGCCTGGCGCTCAACGCCAGCACCGGCACGCTGAGCGGTACGCCGACGGTCGCCGGCAGTTTCGGCTTCAGCATCACCGCCACCGACAGCACCACCGGCAGCGCCGGTACCGTCACCCATGCCTACACGCTCGCGCTGTCGGCACCGACGATCGTCGTCGATCCGGCGACGCTGCCCAATGGCCTGTTGTTCGTGCCGTACCAGCAGGCCATGGCCGGTGCCGGCGGCACCGCGCCCTACACCTATGCGATCGGCACGGGCGCGCTGCCCACGGGCGTGAGCCTGGCTGCCAACGGTGTCCTCAGCGGCACGCCGAACGTGGCCGGCGCCTACGCGTTCACCGTGCAGGTGACCGACGCGCTGGGCTTCAGTGGTACCCGTGCCTACACGGTCAACATCAATGCGCGCCCCGATCCCAGCCAGGATCCCCAGGTCCGTGGACTGATCGAAGCCCAGCAGGCCACCAGCCGCCGGTTCGCGGAGGCGCAGACGATGAACGTCCTGCGTCGCATGGAAAGCCTGCACCGGCAAACGGACGGGCGTGGCTTTGCCAACCAGTTGAGCATGTCCTTCAACAGGGCCTGCGTCCCCGACCTGCAGAATCCTGACGAGCGCGGCTGTGCGGCGATGCCGGTTGGCGGACCTTCCGGCACATACGATCCATCGGGTACTACGATGCAGGGAACCGCGAACGCCCGCGAACGCGGAGGCAAGGGTGGGCTGGCGCTGGGAACCTGGGTCGGTGGCAGCGTGCGTTCGGGCAATGTGGATGCGCGTGCCGGACGCGATGCGTTGGATTTCGAAACCGATGGCCTCAGCGCAGGCGTGGACTACCGGTTCTGGCCGTCGCTCGCGGCGGGTGCCGGCGCCGGCTACGGCCGCGACCGTACCGACGTCGGCAATGACGGGGCGCGGCTGGATGCCAAGACCAAGGTGGCGTTCCTTTACGCCAGCTACCACCCGGGGCAGGTGTACTACCTGGATGGCATGGTCGGCTTCCAGCAGTTGGATTACCGGATGGCGCGTGCAGCCGTCAGCGGTACCAGCCTGCATGGCCAGCGCGATGGCAGCCAGTGGTTCGGGTCGCTGACCTTCAGTGGCGAATTCGGTGGCGATGCCCTGCTGTTCTCCCCGTATGGACGACTGGACCTGGCGCGTACCGCACTGGATGCCTATGCCGAGCAGGGCGATGCGGTCTACGCGCTGCGCTACGACCGCATGGACTTCGACAGCAACAGCGGCACGCTCGGCCTGAGGATGGAGTTCCGCAGGCCGACCACGTGGGGCCTGCTGCAGCCGCAGCTGCGGGTGGAGTATCAGCACGACTTCAGCGCCGACAGCTTCGCCCTGCTGCAGTACGCAGACGGCTTCGGACCGGTTTACCGGGCGGATTTCAACGGGTTCGACCGCAATCGCCTGGTGATCAACCTGGGGAGCGTGTTCCGCACCGATCATGGCTGGAGCACCCGCCTGGAGTACCGCGGGATGTATGGCAGCGATGGCAAGGACCATGGGGTGTCGATGAACGTCGAGAAGGCGTTCTGACGCCAGCGCGGGCGGCATCCAAGTGCCGCCCGCCTTGTCGCCTTGCCGGCATCGTCGTTGCCGCAATCCGCAGGGGACGGCCTTGCCGGCGCATTGATGGCCGGGCGGCACCGGCCCGTGCATTGGCACGGCAAAGGCTGGAGCGGCGCCCGCCCGGGATTGGCAGGTCGACCCGGGTGCATCGCGGTGGATGCATCACCCGCCGGATTTCCGGGCCCCGGCACCCCGGGCCGGGTAACCCGCCCGCACTTCGCGTTTCGGCCCGCTGCGTTTCACTGCGCGTCGGCCATCATCTGCGACGCACCGCGCGATGAATTGCCCATGGCTTCGCCCGTCTGCCGACAGCCGCGGGCCGAAGGGGCGCCGTGCAAGATGTCGCGTCCTGACCCGGCGCCAGGCCTACATGGCGTCCATCAGACTGCGGAGAATTCAGCGCGCAGCACCTGTGCCGCTTCCACCATCGCCTCCAGTGCAGCGCGGGTCTCCGGCCACGTGCGGGTCTTCAGGCCGCAGTCCGGGTTTACCCACAGTTTTTCCGCCGGCAGCACCTCGCTGGCTTTGCGCAGCAGCTCGATCATCTCGGCGTGGTTGGGCACGCGCGGGGAATGGATGTCGTACACGCCGGGGCCGACCTGGTTGGGATAGTCGAAGCGGGCAAAGGTATCGAGCAGTTCCATCCGCGAGCGCGAGGTCTCGATCGAGATCACGTCCGCATCCAGGGCCGCCACCGCGTCGATGATGTCGTTGAACTGCGCGTAGCACATGTGGGTATGGATCTGGGTGGCGTCAGCGACGCCGCCGGCGCTGATGCCGAACGCGGCCACCGCCCAGTCCAGATACGCCTGCCATTGCGCCCGTCGCAGCGGCAGGCCTTCGCGCAGGGCCGGTTCGTCGATCTGGATGGCGCGGATCCCGGCCGCTTCCAGATCCAGCACCTCATCGCGCAGCGCCAGCGCGATCTGCATGCAGGTCTGGGCGCGTGACTGGTCGTCACGCACGAACGACCACTGCAGCACGGTCACCGGTCCGGTCAGCATGCCCTTGAGCGGCCGCTCGGTCAGCGATTGGGCGTACTGCGACCAGCGTACCGTCATCGGTGCCGGCCGGCTGACATCGCCATAGATCAGTGGCGGTTTCACGCAGCGCGAGCCGTAGCTCTGCACCCAGCCGTTGCCGGTGAAGGCGAAGCCCTGCAGCTGTTCGCCGAAGTACTCGACCATGTCGTTGCGCTCGAACTCGCCATGCACCAGTACGTCCAGCCCGATCTGCTCTTGCAGGCGCACGCAGTGCTCGGTCTGCGCGGCGAGGAAGCTGTCGTAGTCGGCGCTGGACAGCTTGCCGGCGCGATGCCGGGCGCGGGCATCGCGCACTTCCTGTGTCTGCGGGAACGAGCCGATCGTGGTGGTCGGGAACAGCGGCAAGCGCAGCGCCTCGGCCTGCCGCTGGCGGCGCTGCGCATGGGCGCTGGCGCGCACACCCGCGTCGGCATCCAAGGCCGCCAGCCGTGCTTTGACCGCCGGGTTGTGCACGCGCGGCGACTGGCGGCGCGATTCCAGCGCGGCGCGGGCCTGCGCCAGTTGCGGCGAGGTATCGCGGCTGCCGGTCAGGGTGTCGGCGATCAGCCGCAGTTCTTCGAGCTTCTGCCGCGCGAATGCCAGCCAGCTGCGCAGCTCCGGCTCGAGCTTCTTCTCCAGCGCCAGGTCCACCGGGCAATGCAGCAGCGAGCAGGACGGCGCCAGCCACAGCCGGTCCGGGCCGCGGTGGCCGAGCGCGTAGCGGGCCAGGATCAGGGCGTTGTCCAGCGCGCTGCGCCAGACGTTGCGGCCGTTGACCAGACCTAGCGACAGCACGCGCCCGGCCGGCCATGCGCGCAGCACCGCGTCGAGCTGCTCGGGGGCGCGCACCAGGTCTACATGCAGGCCTTCGACCGGCAGCGATGTGGCCAGCTCCAGGTTGTCGTCCAGCGCACCGAAGTAGGTGGCCAGCAGGATCTCCGGGCGCGGCTGGCCGGCAAGGACGGCATAGGCGTGGCGAATGGCATCACGCGCGGCCGGGTCCAGGTCCTGCACCAGCACCGGCTCGTCCAGCTGCACCCAGCTGGCGCCCTCCTCCCTGAGGGCGGCCAGCAACTGCGCGTAGGCCGGCAGCAGCGCATCGAGCAGCTCCAGCGGATTGCTGTTGTCGGTGGTTTTGGACAGCAGCAGGAAGCTGACCGGGCCGAGCAGCACCGTGCGGGTCTGGATCCCCAGTGCCCTGGCCTCGCGGTATTCGGCCAGCGGCTTGTCGCCGCGCAGCGAAAAACGCTGGCCGCGCTGCAGCTCCGGCACCAGGTAGTGGTAGTTGGTGTCGAACCACTTGGTCATTTCCAGCGCGTGCAGGTCCACGCCCCCGCGCTGCAGGCCGCGGGCCATGGCGAAGTAGGCGTCCAGCGGGCAGTGCTCGGCCAGCGGCCGGTAGCGCTCGGGGATCGCATCGAACAGCACGGCGGTATCGAGCACCTGGTCATACAGGCTGAAATCGTTGCTCGGCGGTACGTCCACGCCGGCCTCGCGTTGCAGCTGCCAGTGACGCATGCGCAGACTGGCGGCTGTGGCCTGCAGCTCGGCCACGCAGCTCTCGCCGCGCCAGTAGCTCTCCAGGGCGCGCTTGAGTTCGCGGCGCGCGCCGATACGGGGAAACCCCAGGTTGGTAACGGTAGTCATGATTCTTTCCTCATTGCATGGGCATTGAGGAACGAAGGAACCGCGCGGTGGGCGCATGCCTTGCGGCTGCCTCCACCCCGCCAGCGACCTTCGCCCCCGCGGGCGAACCGGACATCTGGCGTGGATGCAGCGCACCGCTCCCGCGGCTGCAGGCTGACGGTACCGGCTGCCTCCCCGCGGAGACTCCAGGTCGAATCGGGAGACGGCAGGTCTCCCGGCCCAGGCCGGTATTCGGGCTGATGGACACGGATGCGCCTGGCATCCTCCTACTGGCCGTCGCTTCCCGGGGATGAACCCAGTGCTGTTGACGGCGGTCGTTTCCATTCACCGCTGCGGGGCAGCTCCGGAATGGCAGGCCTTGCGGCCTGCGTCACCGGATTCCCGTTTAATTCCATCCCTTCATGCGAATTAAGAGATGGATACCTGTGGCGGACACAAGGTAGGCCCCGCGGCGGTGGCGGTCAAGCACTGGTTTCAGCAGCAGGCAATCGGCTCAGTGGGCGCTGGCGCGCGAGAACAGGTTGATCACCAGCACCCCGGCGCAGATCAGGCCGATGCCGAGGATGGCCGCGGCGTCGAGCTTCTGTTTGAACACGAACAGGCCGATCAGCGAGATCAGCACGATGCCCACGCCGGACCAGACCGCGTAGGCGATGCCGGTGGGGATGGACTTCATCACCAGCGACAGCAGCCAGAAGCACACCCCGTAGCCTGCCAGCGCGCCGAGCGTCGGCCACAGCCGGGTCATGCCATCGGAGGCCTTGAGCAGGGAGGTGGCGGCCACTTCCAGGACGATGGCACAGGCAAGCAGGGCGTAGGCATTCATGGGACGTAGATCGCGGGGCACGCACGGAAGGGCGTGTACGGGATTCTACGGCGAGCCATTCCCGGCTGGATGAGCAGCGCGCCGGCCGGGCTCTTACGCCGGTTCCCTACACTCCGCGCACGCTGCGCCCTGCGCTGTCGGCCGACAGTGGTTGGAGCGCGCGGTGGGGAGGTGGATGTGAGCAGGACACGCATGGGGGGACAGTGCCGCCGCCAGGCAGCACCGGTAGCCGCAGCACGCAGGGGGCGAGCGCGGACGGTGTTGCTGGCGGCAGCGCTGTGCTGTGTTTCAACCGGCACCAGCTGGGCGCAGCACCGTTCCTACAACCTGCCGCCCTCGGTGCCGGCCGCCGAGGTGCCGCAGCTGGAGGAGCAGCGCCGCGCGCTGTTCCAGAAGATCCTCGCCAACCCGGCCGATGTCGATACCGGTTTTGCCTATGCGGTGCTGTCCACCCGCGTGGGCGACTACGAAGCGGCCATCGGCACCTATGAACGTCTGCTGGTGCAGCATCCGGCCACGCCGCGGCTGCAGCTGGAACTGGCCGCGCTGTACTTCCGGCTGGGCGCCTATCCCCAGGCCCGCACGCTGTTTGACGCGGTGCTGGCGCGGACCGATACGCCCGAGCCGGTGCGGATCAAGGTCGAGGGCTATCTGGCGGTGATCGATGCCGGCAAGCGGCAACGCAGCGGGTTCTCCGGGCGCGTGATGCTCGGCAGCCGCTGGGAAAGCAATGCCAACGCGGCGCCGGATGTGAACTCGATTTCCCTCAACGGCCTGGATTTCCTGCTGTCGCCCGAGTCGCGTGCGGCCAGCGACCTGAGCGGCCAGGTGGGGGCGAATCTGCGCTACCGGCATCTGCTGTCGCGCCACGGCGACCGCCTGGATGTGTCGCTGGGCGGCTCGGGCAATCGCTATCGCGAACTGGACCGGCTCGACAGCCAGGTGCTGGAGCTGCGGGTGGGGCCGGATTTCTCGCTCAGCCGGCTGGGACTGCGCGATGCGCGCCTGTCGCTCAGCGCGGTCACCGGACAGATGTGGCTGCAGGGCGCGCGTTACATGCAGTCGGAAGGACTGGCGCTGGCCTACCGGCAGCCGGTTGGACGCGAGGCGGCGCTGGCGGTGAACCTCGACTACCGCGATGAGCACTACACCCCGCCACCGGCCCAGGCCAGCGCGGCGGAGTTCTCCGGCCAGCGCTATCGCGCCAGCGTGAGTTACACCCGCCAGCACGCTGCCGACTGGCAATGGGTGATCGGCCCCGGTGTCGAGCGCCGTGAGGCACGCGCCGGTTACAACGCCTACTGGGAACCGCGGCTCACTGCCGGCCTGAGTCACCGTTTTGCCGCGCCAGCTGCTGCTGGCCAGCAGTCCTGGACGCTGGCGCTGCTGGGGCAGCTGGGCCGCCGCCGCAATGACGCGCCGATGCCGGTGGTGGACCGGCGCCATGTGCAGAAGGGCAACGAACTGATGCTGCAGCTGGTGCAGACCGTTCCGCTGCGCGACAGCACCGAGCTGCAGTTCTTCGCCGGCTGGCGCACGGTGCATTCGAACTACCAGATCCGCGATTACAGCAACCGCTTCGTCGGGTTTTCGCTGACACAGAGCTTCTGAGGACACGACATGGCGGCCAAATATCTTCCGGTGATCGTCCTGCTCAAGGCGGCCGTACTGTTGCCCCCGGCGTTCGCCCAGCAGCCGCAGGTGGGCGTGACCGCTGCGGTGTCGCCGGCGGCGCGCAGCCAGAGCGGAACCGCCGCCATGCGCCAGGTGCGGCTGGGCGACCACGTGCTGCGCGACCAGCGCTTCGAGACCGACGACAAGGGCGCGGTGCAGATCCTGCTGGCCGATGGCAGCAGCTTCACCGTCGGCCCGCGCTCGTCGCTGGTCATCGACCGCTTCGTCTACGACCCGGCCAAGGGCAGCGCCCGATTGGCGGCCAGTGCCAGCCGCGGCATCCTGCGGTTTGTCGGAGGAGCGGCCTCCAAAGCCAAGGGCGGTGCCTCCATCACCACCCCGGTGGGCACGGCCGGCATCCGCGGGGCGGTGGTGGATATGCTCATCGGCGATCGGCTGCGCGTCGATCTGGTCTATGGGGATGGCATCGATTGGACCGGCAATGACGGGCACTCCGGCAATCTGAGCCAGGCCGGGACGTCGATGGTGGTCGGCACGGATGGCCGGGCGACTTACCCGGGGGATCTGCCCGCGCTGTCGCCGGGAGCCGTCCCCGACTCGCCCAATCCGCCGATGGGCGATGCCGGAGGGCTGGACGGCAATCCCAGTGGCCTGGCCGGATTCAGCGGCGCGCCGATGGCGATGGATCCGGCCGACCGCAGCCGTACGCCAGAGCAGGCCGGTGGCGGCAGCACCCCGGACAGCGACGAGCTGACGTTGGCCGCCACTTATGGCGATATCGCAGCCGTGCCGGAGCCGGAGCCCGAGCCCGAGCCGGAGCCCGAGCCGGAGCCGGAGCCGGAGCCGGAGCCGGAGCCAGAGCCAGAGCCCGAGCCAGAGCCAGAGCCCGAGCCAGAGCCAGAGCCAGAGCCAGAGCCGGAGCCGGAGCCGGAGCCGGAGCCGGAGCCCCCGTTGCAAACGCTGACAGGCACGTACAGCGGCTTCGCGTCGAGCTTCAGTGGTGGCCGTGCGGCCCTCGGCGGCAGCGCACAGCTGGTTTTCGATGTGACCGCCGGAACGTTCTCCGCGCGCATCGCGCCGATGCAGTGGGAGGGTGCGGCCTACGAGGTCGTCGATGGCCAGTACGTGTCCAACACCGAGTACGGCGCCAGCAACAGCTACGGCACCCTGCAGGTGGCGGCCGACCCGGCGTTGCTGTGTGACTGCGACTACCTCAGCTGGGGCCACTGGGAGGCGCTCGTGCCCACCAACGGCACCGAGTACAGCGCCGAGCACGGCTACTGGATCGTGGGCAACGTCACTCCCGCTGCGCAGCTGCCCACCGATATCGTCGCCAGCTACAGCGGCCATGCGCTCGGAGCGGTGAGCGATGGCGTCTCCGATACCCGTACCGTCCGGGGCGACTTCAGCGCGACCGTGGATTTCGCCACCGGCACCGGCAGCCTCCAGATCAGCAACTTCGATGGACGCACCTTTGGCGACCGCAATCTGGATATCAACACCATGGCATTGCCGGGCACGCCCGATGGCGCCTTTGCGGGAAGCCTGATGGACGACCAGAACAGTTCGCTCAGTGGCGGCTACAGCGCCGGTTTCGCCAGCGATGGCGAGGACAAGGCTGCGGCGATGTTCGGCACCTTCCAGGTCGAGGAGGGCGAATGGTCGGCCAGCGGTATTTTCGGCGGTACCCGTGATGCCGGCGCTGCCAAGTGAGCGGCGGTCGATGATCAGAGCGGCAAACACGCGGCCACTGCGCCCGGGCAAGGCCCGGCTGCTCTTCGCGGGTGTGCTGGTACTGCTGCTGACGCTGGTGGCGGACGTGGTGCTGCGCGATGGCCTGGCGCGACTGTCGGACCTGCTGTTCGATGCCTTCCAGCGCAGCGCGCCGCGCACGGCTTCGGCCGATCCGGGCGTGGTCGTGGTGGATATCGATGAGGCCTCGCTGCAGCGGGTCGGCCAATGGCCGTGGCCGCGCGACCAGATCGGGCAGCTGGTCGACACCGCCGGCCAGCTGGGGGCGGCCGCCATCGCTTTTGACATGGTTTTCACCGAACCCGATCGCACCTCGCTGGGGCCACAGCTGCAGCGGTGGCGCGCGCAGGGGCTGGATATCCGCCTGCCGCCGCAGCTGGCGCTGGATAACGATGCGCTGTTCGCCGCGGCCATCGTCCGCCATCCGGTGGTGATGGGGGTGGCGCCGGCCGATGAAGTCGGCCGTGAGCTGCCATCGCCGCTGGCCGGGCTGTCCTTTGCCGGGACCGATCCGCGCCAGTACCTGCCGGCCGTCCGGGGCGGCCTGTCCAATCTGCCGGTGCTGACCGCGGCCGCCAGCGGCCTTGGCAGTTTTTCGTTTCCGCCGGCCCACGACAACATCATCCGTTCGATGCCGCTGGTGACCGCGGCCGCGGGCCAGCTGTATCCCGGTCTCGGCGTGGAGGCGCTGCGTGTGGCGCAGGGTGCGTCGGGCCTGGTACTGCGTTCCACCGATGCCAGTGGCGAACGCGGCGGCGGGTCGCTGGCGCTGATGTCGGTGAAGGTTGGCGCGCTGGAGTTGCCGGCCTCCGGGCATGGGCATCTGCGCCTGCATTACTCGGGCATGCCGCACATGAGCGTGATTCCTGCATGGCAGCTGCTGCAGTCCGACGCGGCGAGGTTGGCGGCCAAGGTGGAGGGGCGCATCGTGCTGGTGGGAACCTCGGCGATCGGTCTGCGCGATATCGTCGCCACTCCGCTGGCGTCGGCCGCGCCGGGTGTCAACGTGCATGCCGAGCTGATCGACCAGGCCTTGAACCAGCAGTTCCTGCAGCGCCCGGACTGGGCACGCGGTGCCGAGGTGCTGGTGGCGGTAGTGGGCGCGCTGCTGTTGTTGCTGGTACTCAACGGCAGTCGTCCGCTGCTGTCTTCGGCGGTGTTGCTGGGATTGCTGGTCGCGGTGCTCGGCGGCGCATGGTGGGCGTACCGCCGGCACGCCTGGCTGCTGGATCCGCTGCCGGCCGTGTTGTGTCTGTTGGCGGTGTTCCTGACCCTGCTGCCGACGCTGCTGTTCATCGGCAACCGGGAAAAGCGCTTCGTGCGCTCGGCGTTCGGGCGATACCTGTCGCCGGCGCTGGTGGAGCGGCTCTCGCACGACGCCCAGGCGTTGAAACTGGGTGGCGAGAGCCGCCCGATCACCGTGCTGTTCTCCGATATCCGTGGCTTCACCGCGCTGTCGGAAAACCTGTCGCCGGACGCACTCACCTCGCTGCTCAACCGCTATCTCACGCCGATGACCGATGTGCTGCTGGCCCATGAGGCCACCATCGACAAGTACATCGGCGATGCGATCATGGCGTTCTGGAACGCACCGGTGGATATCGCCGCGCATCCGCGCAAGGCGTGCCTGGCGGCACTGGGCATGGTGGCGGCGGTGGATGCGCTCAACCGTGAAAGTGGCGGGGCGATCCGCATCGGGATCGGGCTGAATACCGGCGAGGCCTGCGTCGGCAATCTCGGTTCGCAACAACGCTTTTCCTATTCGGCCATCGGTGACACAGTCAATCTGGCCTCGCGCGTGGAGGGGTTGACCAAGTTCTACGGTGTCACGGTGCTGGTCACCGGGGCGGTGAAAATGCAGGCCACCGATCTGGCCTTCATCGAAGTCGACCGGGTGCGGGTGGTGGGGCGCAGTGAGCCGGTGGTGTTGCATGCGCTGCTGGGAAATGCCGACCTGGTTGCCGACCCGGCATTCCAGCAGTACGCGCAGGCGCATGCGCAGATGCTGGCGCGGTACCGTGCGGCCGAGTTCGATGCGACCGCTTTGGCGTTGCAGGTGCTGCGCGAATTCCCCGTCGCCGCCTCGCTGGCTGCATTGCATGACCGGTATGCGGACCGGCTCGAGCAGTTGCGGGCTCAACCGCCGGCGCAGTGGGATGGCATCTTCACTGCCACCGCCAAGTAGTGCCAGACTCCAGACCTAGCCCGAGCCGTGTGCGCAGATGGCCCCCTACGACATCCTCCAGACGTTCCTGCTGTTGATCCTCGGCCATGCGGTGGCCGATTACCCGTTGCAGGGCGAATTCCTGGCCAGAGCCAAGAGCCGCTTTTCGCCGATGCAGGGTGTGCCGTGGTACCAGGCGCTGGGCGCACATGCGGTGATCCATGGCGGCGCGGTCGCGCTGATCACCGGCAGTCTGCTGCTGGGCGTGCTGGAGACGGCCAGCCATTGGCTGATCGACGACCTCAAGTGTGGCCGCCGTATCAGCTACAACCTGGACCAGCTGCTGCACGTGCTGTGCAAGGCGTTGTGGCTGGGCGGGCTGCTGGTGTTCGGGCCGCTGCCCTGAGGGCGGTCAGTCCTCGAATTCGGGCATGACTTCACCGCGCTGCCAGGCCTGGATGCCTTCCAGGCCACCAGCCTTGTCCAGGAAGCGGCGCGTGTACTCGTAACCGGCCTGCTCCTGCGCGCGGCCGAGTTTGAAGTTCAGCAAGCCCATGCCCGGCACGGCCGGCGGCTTGAGCAGCAGATCGCTGCCCAGCCCGGTGCCGCGCAGCATGCGCCCGGAGGTGATCTGCATCGAACGTGCCGCCACTTCGCCCAGACGCGGGAAGTCATCGTCCCTGCGCTGTCCGCGCAGCAGCTGCCAGGCCAGCGCCAGCCGCGAGGGCACGCGCTCATAGGCGCTCTTGACCTGCCATTCCTTGCCCGGAGAGAGCATCGAGACCATGTTCGGACCGCTCTTGATCGCGCGCATCACCGAGATCGGCACGTTGTTCATGACCCCGCCATCGACCAGCACCTGGCCCTGCGCGTTGATCCATGGCGGCAACGCCACCGGGATCGCTGTGGAAATGCGCAGCGCGTGCCGGGACAGCCCGTGCCGCACCACCTCCAGTTCATTGGTGGAGAGGTTGGCGCCGACCGCGAAGAAGTTCAGTGGCAGGTCCTCCAGGCGTGAATCACCCAGCTGGTCCTGCATGCAGGCATCCAGATGGCGGTGATCGAGCAGGCTGTACCAGGGCAGGGTGAAGCGCCCCAGCGCCTTGCGCTTGATGAAGAAATGCTCGTAGTCGGCCAGCATCGAATGGGCGTCGTCGCCGGCCGCGTAGGCGTGGGCAACCACCGAGCCGATCGAGGTGCCGCCGATGATGTCCAGCTCAATGCCGGCTTCGCCCAGGGCGCGCAGGGTACCGATGTGCCCGGCCCCCAGCGCGCCGCCGCCGCCGAGCACGGCCCCCAGCGCCCGTCCGGTCAGCAGGCGGGCAACACGGCCGAAGTCACCTGGCCGGTCCAACGCGACGTGGTGATGCAGGTGCAGCGCACGCCCCTGCAGCCAGTGCCGGGTATGGGCGATGGCCGTGCGGGACTGCTCCCGCCACAACAGCAGACTGGTCTGGCGTGGGCGGAACAGGGGGGCGGCGTAACGCTCCAGCTCGCCCAGCGCCACCGGGCCGGCGTTGGCCTCATCCAGCCGGCCACACAGCAGCAGGTGGTCGCAGTGACGCAGCGCGGCGCGATCCCATGCCGGGTTGCCGTCACCACTGACCAGCAGCAGTGTGCTGCCGCGCTGTTCCTGCCCCCCCAGCCACTGCGACATCAGGCGCTCATCGTCCGCGGCCACATCGCCAGGCAGGTCACGGGCGCGCAGCACGCAGACGCGGCTGCCGCTGTCGCGCAGCGCCTGCACCAGATCGGCCACCAGTGATTCGGGCACTGCCGACTGGCCGGCCGCACACAGGCCGACAGCATCGGCGATGCGCGGTGCCAGCGCCGATGCGGCGGCGGTGGTGGCTGCCAGCCGTCGCCCCAGCGTGCGCAGGATCGACTGGATGAAGTCCGGTTGGGCCGCCGCCAGGCGGTCAAAATTCTCGCGGCTCAGTTCCAGTACTTCCGAATCACGGCTGGCCACCACATCGGCAGTGCGGCTCAGGCCGCCGAAGAACGCGATCTCCCCGACCGGCTCGCCGGCACCGATCTCGGCCACCAGATGCCGGCCATCGAGCAAGACCTCGAAGCGCCCACGCAGCACGTAATAGACGTGGTCGGCGCTGTCGCCCTGGCGCACCAGGTGCTCGCCCTTGTGCAGCTCCACCCGTCGCATCTGTGAAAGAACGCTATCGCGCTGCGCCTCGGAAAGACCGCTCAACAAGTCGGGAGGTGACGCGGAAGTGGCGATGTCCACGGGTGTACTCATAGGGAAGGTGGGGCAGGTTGACTGGGCAGTCTCGCAGCGCGGGAGGGAAATATGGAATGACCGGACCGCAACGATACCTGCGCGGCGGTGTCGTCACCATCGGCCCTATGCACGCGGATTTTCGCCGTTTCCATCGCGGTCCGCGGCGTGTCGTGGATTGTCGTTGTTGCGATTGCGCGATACCGGTTCGAAGCGGCGCTGGCGCGCCTGTGCCAACGGGGTTCAGGCGTGTCGTTTACTCTTTGTGCCCCCTTGTTCTTCGCCGCCGGTCGCCTCCACGACCGGTGGGCCACGAAATCGCGTATCCGCCCATGCCCCTGTCGCCCATTTCCACTACCCGTTACGCCGCCTCGCTGCGCCTGTCCGTCGCCCCGATGATGGACTGGACCGATCGCCATTGCCGTGCTTTCCACCGGCTGCTGGCGCCGGGTGCACGGCTGTATACCGAGATGGTGCATGCCAATGCGGTGATCCATGGGGATCGCGAGCGTCTGCTGGGCTTCGATGGCAGCGAACAGCCGCTGGCGCTGCAGCTGGGAGGCAGCGAACCGGCGCTGCTGGCGCAGGCCGCGCGCATTGCCGCTGACTGGGGCTATGACGAGGTCAACCTCAACTGCGGCTGTCCGTCGGACCGGGTGCAGGCCGGGCGGTTTGGCGCCTGCCTGATGCGCGAACCGGAGCTGGTGGCCGATTGCGTGGCGGCGATGGCTGCTGCGGTGGAGATTCCCATCACGGTGAAGTGCCGGCTGGGCGTGGACGAGGACAACGACTATGCGGTGTTCGCCGCCTTCGTCGACCGGCAGGTCGCCGCCGGCGCGGCGATGGTCGTGGTGCACGCGCGCAACGCCTGGCTCAAGGGCCTGTCGCCGAAGGAGAACCGCGAGATTCCGCCGCTGCGCTACGAGTGGGCGTACCGGCTCAAGCAGGAGCGTCCGGCGTTGCCGGTGGTACTCAATGGCGGCATTGCCACGGTCGAGGCCGCGCAGGCGCAGCTGGCACAGGTCGATGGGGTGATGCTGGGGCGCGCGGCCTATCACGACCCCTATGTGCTGCATGCGCTGGAGGCGGCGCAGACCGGCATGGCCTTGCGTCCGCGGGAAGAGCTGCTCACCGCCTTCCGTCCGTATATCGAGGCCCAGCTCGGGCGAGGACTGGCGCTCAAGCACATCACCCGCCACCTGCTCGGGCTGTTCCACGGCCAGCCCGGTGGCCGCGGTTTCCGCCAGGTGCTGAGCGAAGGCGCACACCGTCCGGGCGCGGACTGGGCGCTGATCGAACAAGCGCTGCAGGTGACCCGCGAGCAGGCCGCCCGCGCCGCATGACCTTGGAAGTGGTGTTGGTTTGGCCATCTAGCTGAACGTGGCCGGTGGAGGCGGGGAGGAGTTCAGATCGGATTCACCCCTAAAAATCAATTATTTGCCTCGATTTCGTGAGCTTCCTAGAAGTTTTTCTGGACCCGCGATTCACGATTTTTGAACGTTCCGTCGCAGTCCGATAGGATCACTGCATGCTTCCGGCCAGCCGCCATGTTTTCCCCCTCGTCGTTGCCGCAGCCCTGGCTGCCGCCGGTGCGGTCGTGGCGCCGGCTGCGGCACAGGAACAGCGCCCGGAGGCGCGCGGCGTCAGCAACGAGGCCGGAGTAGCCCGCAACGCACCCCGGATGCAGGCCAATGGCCGCTCGCTGTCCGACGCGGTGCGTCGTGTGCAGCGCGAAACCGGGGGCCGCATTCTCGGTGCCGAGCGCGTGCCCTACGATGGCCGCGATATCAATCGCGTCAAATACATGGATGACCGCGGCCGGGTGCGTTATATGGACGATCCCTCGCCGCCGGTCCCGCGCGGTTCGCGCCGGGCCGATCCGCCACCACGCGGCGATAACTCCTGAACAGCGATAATCGCCCGCGTTCCGCATCAAAATGCTGGCCCACGGCCGGCCCAAGTTACTAGGGAGAGTTCATGCGTATCCTTCTGGTCGAAGACGAAGCCCCGCTGCGGGAGACCCTGGCAGCCCGCCTCAAGCGCGAAGGCTTCGCGGTAGATGCGGCGCAGGATGGCGAGGAAGGCCTGTACATGGGCCGCGAAGTCCCGTTCGACGTGGGCATCATCGATCTGGGTCTGCCCAAGATGTCGGGCATGGAGCTGATCAAGGCGCTGCGTGACGAGGGCAAGAAGTTTCCGGTGCTGATCTTGACCGCGCGGTCGAGCTGGCAGGACAAGGTCGAGGGTCTGAAGCAGGGCGCCGACGACTACCTGGTCAAGCCGTTCCATGTCGAAGAGCTGCTGGCGCGTGTCAACGCGTTGCTGCGCCGCGCCGCCGGCTGGTCCAAGCCGACCCTGGAATGTGGCCCGGTGGCGCTGGATCTGGCGGCGCAGACCGTCAGTGTCAGCGGCAGCAATGTCGACCTGACCAGCTACGAATACAAGGTGCTCGAGTACCTGATGATGCACGCCGGCGAGCTGGTGTCCAAGGCGGATCTGACCGAGCACATCTACCAGCAGGATTTCGATCGCGATTCGAACGTGCTGGAAGTGTTCATCGGCCGTCTGCGCAAGAAGCTCGATCCGGACGGCGAACTCAAGCCGATCGAAACCGTGCGTGGCCGCGGTTACCGGTTCGCGATTCCGCGTAACGAAGGCTGAGCCCCGTCAGGGGCGGTGCGATATGACGGGCCGTCAGTGGCTGTTGAAGCGTTGGCGGCCTCGTTCTTTGCAGGCGCGCCAGCTGCTGGCCGCGTCGGTGGGGCTGATCGCGTTCCTGGCCTTGGCCGGCTACGCACTGGATGCGGCCTTCGCCGACACTGCGCGTGCCAATCTGCGCGAGCGCCTGAAAAACTATGCCACCGCCTATGCCGGTGGCATCGACTTCACCCGCGACGGCTCGCTGTATATCCGCGAGCAGCCGCCGGATCCGCGCTTTGATGTGCCCGGCAGCGGCCTGTACCTGCAGGTGGTGATGCCCGGCGACCATGGCAATTCCATGTCCGCCGAAGGGCCGATCCTGCCGGAAGTCAGCGGCCACCTGCTTGATCCCCGGCAGGAGGTGTTCGAAGGGCCGCTGCCGATGACCCAGATCGACGGCACGCCTGGCGAGGTCTACCGCTACGGGCTGGGGCTGGTCTGGGGCGGTGACGGTGCGCCGGAAGCCGAGTTCCCCTACACCATCTATGTGCTGGAAGATTCGCGCGCGCTGGGTGCGCAGCTGCGGGTGTTCCGCGGCGCGGTGTGGTTCTGGCTCGGTGTCACCGGCCTGATCCTGCTGCTGCTGCAGACCCTGGTGCTGCAATGGAGCCTGCGCCCGCTCAAGCGCGTGATCAACGAGTTGACCAAGGTGCAGCGCGGCGAGCGCGCCCGCATGAGTGAGCGGCATCCGCGTGAGCTGGAGCCGCTGACCGAAAGCATCAACGCCTTCATCGAAAGCGAACGCGAGAACCTGGACCGCCAGCGCAATACGCTGGCCGATCTGGCGCACAGCCTGAAGACACCGATCGCGGTGCTGCGCACGCAGCTGGACAGCGGTGCCGACGCCGCCGCGCTGCGCGAGGAACTGGACGTGCAGCTGCAGCGCATGAACAACCTGGTGTCCTACCAGCTTGCCCGGGCGGCCTCTTCGGGCCACAAGCTGTTTTCCGCGCCGGTGCCGATCGAGGCCACCGCCGAAGACATCGTTCCGGGGCTGGAGAAGATCTATGCCAGCAAGGGCGTGCTGTGCGAGTTCGATATCGCCCCGGGCGTGAATTTCTATGGCGAGCCGGGTGACCTGCAGGAGTTGCTCGGCAACCTGCTGGAGAACGCGTTCAAGTGGGCGCGCCGCAGCGTGCTGCTGACCGCCAAGCCGATCCCCGCCGCGCCGGGACGCCGCGCCGGCCTGCAGCTGGCGGTGGACGATGATGGCCCGGGCATCGCCGAGGAGAATATCGCCAAGGTGCTGCAGCGCGGTGTACGCGGTGACGAGCGGGTACAGGGCCATGGCATCGGCTTGTCGATCGTGCAGGACCTGATCAAGGACTATCGCGGCGAACTGCAGGTCAAGCGTTCGGCCGAACTGGGCGGTGCCCGTTTCGAAGTGACGCTGCCGCCGGGGTTGTGAGGCTCAGACGCCGTCGAGGGCGGCGGGCGCGTCGGCAAACGGCGACGGGCCATAGAAGCGGTGCAGGTGTGCGGCCACGGCCGGCATCGCCTGCTCCAGCAGTTGCGGTGCGGAGAAGTGGTACTCGCTGACGACCGCGAAGAACTCCTCAGGGGCCTCGGCCGCATATGTATCCAGAGCGGTGTCCTCGCCGTTGTCCACCTGCCGGCGGAAACGGTCATAGCACTGCTGGAAATCGCGCGCCCACTGCTTCTGCCACTCCCGCGGCAGCGGTGGCGTGCCATCCATCGCACCATCGAGCAGGTCTATCTTGTGCGCCATCTCGTGCACGGCCACGCAGAACCCGGCCCGCGGATCGGCGATATCGGCCTGCACATCGGCCCAGGACAGGATCAGCGGACCGCTGTCCCACGCCTCGCCGATCAGTTCGTCATCCCATTCGTGCAGGATGCCGGCCGCGTCCAGATGGCTGCGGCGCACCCGGAACGCATCGGGATAGACCACCAGTTCGGACCAGCCGTGCAGGCCTTCGGCACCGAACTCGATCAGTGGCACGCAGCACAGCGTGGCCAGCAGCAGGCGCTGGGCCGGATCCAGTTCCAGCCCGGCGACCGCGGTGATGGTTTTCCGCTGCAGGAACCGCGCGACCAGCTCGCGCAGGCGGCGCTCGCGTTGCGGGACAAGCGGCCGCACCCACGGGCAAGCCTCGCGGACCTGCAGCCAAAGCGCGTCATCAACCGGAGGTGGCGGGCGTTGCCACCAGCGCCCGAATCCAGGGATCAGCGGAACATGCCCGGCAGCAGGCGGTGCCACTTCGGTGCGCGCAGGCGGGGGATGATTTCCTCATCGCTGCCACCGCCGGCCGGCGGTGTGGTGCGCTTTGTCGCCGGCGCTGGCGCGCCGCTGGCCAGATTCACCGATGCCGCTGGCACTGCAACCCGCTCCACTTCGCTGGGAGCGTAGGTGCAGCCGGTGTTGCTGGAGCCATTGAGCGCTTCGGAGGCCTGCGCTGCAACCGGCGTCAACAACAGGATCAGGCAATGTGCGAGGTGGCGCATCGACAACATCCAGAGCGGGCGAGCTCCCGATTCTAGCCTGCTTTTTTGCCTGAATTGGTCCGTGTGCTGGGCGCCCTGCCGGGCATCCCGCATAATTTCGCCGATTGTTTCGAGGAATAGCTGCCGTGGATGACCGCGAACTGCTGGCCAAGCTGGGGGCCGGGCCCCTTTCCGGCGATGCGCTGGCCCGCGAGCTGGGGCAGACCCGGGCCGCAGTCTGGAAGCGTATCCAGGGCCTGCGCGCGGCTGGCGTGGCGATTGACGGTCGCGCGGGCGACGGCTACCGGCTTGAACGTCCGGTGGAGCTGCTGTCGGCCGCGGCGATCCGCGCGGCGTTGGCGCCGGACGTGGTGAATCTGCTGGCGGATCTGCAGGTGGGCTGGACCGTGGCCTCGACCAACAGCGAATTGCTGCAGCGCAGCGCGCCTGGGCGCGGGGTGGAGGTGCTGCTGGCCGAGCGCCAGACCGGTGGCCGTGGACGGCGCGGCCGCCATTGGGCCTCGCCCTTGGCCGCCCATGTGTACCTGTCGCTGTCGCGCGCGTTTCCCGGGGGGCTGTCGCGGATGGGCGGGCTGAGCCTGGCGATGGGCGTGGCCACGGTGGAGGCGCTGCATGCCCTGGGGTTCACCGGTGCCGGCCTGAAGTGGCCCAACGATGTGATGGTGGACGGGCGCAAGCTCGGCGGTCTTCTGGTGGAGGGCGGTGGCGAGTTTGCCGGTCCGGCGCGCGCGGTGATCGGACTGGGCTTGAACGTGCATATGCCCCCGGCGGTGGCCGCGGATATCGGACAGCCGTGGATCGATCTGCAAACGCTCGGCACCGCGCCGGTCTCGCGCAATGCGGTGGTCGCCGCGCTGCTGTCGCGACTGCTGCCGGCGCTGGAATTGTTCGAACAGCAGGGTCTGGCGCCGTTTCTGCCGCGTTATGCGGCGATGGACGTGCTGGCCGGACGTGTGGTGCGGATCGAGGAGGCCGGCGTGCTGCATGAGGGCCACGCCTGCGGACTGGCCGAGGATGGCGCGCTGCGGGTGCGCATCGACGGGCGGGAAACCTGCTTCCATGCCGGCGAAGTCAGCGTGAGGGCGGCATGAGCGACTGGTTGTTCGATCTGGGCAATTCGCGGTTCAAGTTCGCGCCGCTGGTGGAGGGCGGCGTGGGTCCGGTGCAGGCCTGGGCGCACGGTGCCGAGGCGATGACCGCCTCCGCGCTGCAGGCGCTGCCACGGGGGGATACCGCGTGGGTCGCCAGCGTGGCGGCCAGCACGCTGACGGCCGAGGTGATGACGGTGCTGGACGCCCGCTTCGCGCGGGTACAGGTGGCGCGCACGCAGGTCGAATGTGCCGGTGTGCGCATTGCCTATGCGCGTCCGGAAAAGTTCGGCGTGGACCGTTTTCTCGCCCTGTTGGCCGCCGCGCGTGCGCGCCAGCCGGTACTGGTGGTGGGGGTTGGAACCGCACTGACGATCGATCTCATGGATGGCGATGGGCTGCACCGCGGTGGCCGGATCGGTGCCTCGCCGACGGTGATGCGGCAGGCCCTGCATGCCCGTGCGGCGCAGTTGCCGGCCAGTGGCGGTGACTACGCCGAGTTCGCCAACGATACGGCCGACGCCCTGGCATCGGGCTGTGACGGGGCTGCCGTGGCGCTGGTAGAGCGCAGCCTGCGCCTTGGCGCGGAGCTGCTCGGCGTGCCGCCGCAGTTGCTGGTGCATGGCGGCGGGGCGGCCCCGTTGCTGCCATTGCTGCCGCCAGCCGAGTACCGCCCGGCACTGGTGCTGGACGGACTGGCACGCTGGGCCGTGCATCAGCCCGTGCTGGAACGTTAGGATCGACCCATGTTGATCCGCTTCCTGATTGTCGTACTGGCCATCCTCAACGTGGGGGTCGCGCTGTGGTGGATGACGCCGCGGTCAGCGACCGCGCCACTGCCTGCCGATAACGAGCCGGGCGTGGCCTCGCTCGAGCTGCTGCCCACGCCGGCGGTACCACCGGCCGCCGCGCCTGTTGCGGAAGTCGCGCCGGGCCCATCCGAGCCCGCGCTGGTTGCCGCCGCGAACGCAGCACAGGCGGCGGTTGCCCCGCCCGCTGTTGCCGCTTCTGCACCCGCACCGGCCGCGCCTGAAGCCCGGGCACCGGCGCAATGTCTGAGTCTGGGGCCGTTCACCGCCCAGGCCCAGGCGCAGGGGGCGCTGTCCAGGCTGGGGGCGGTGGCCGAACGCGCGCGGCTGCGTGAGGTGCCGGGCAAGGCGGCATCCGGTTATCGCGTGCTGATCCCGGCAGCGGCCACCCGCGATGAGGCCCAGGCCACCGTCAAGCGTATTGTCGAGGCCGGCTTCAGTGACTACTTCATCATCGCCCAGGGGGATGATGCCAATGCGGTGGCGCTGGGCCAGTACCGCAATCGCGAAGGCGCCGAGCGCCGCCAGGCGGCGCTGACGGCAGCGGGGTTTCCCGCCAGGCTGGTCGCCAATGGCAGTGAAACGCCGCCCAGCTGGTGGATCGATGCGAGCGTGGCGGCAGGCTCCAGCCCCGCGGTGCTGGCGCAGCGCAGCGGCGCGGCGCAACAACAATCGCTGGATTGCACCCGGCTACGCTAGAATGGCGCCCCGCCGGTCCAGTGATCCGGCGGGTTTGCGCGCTGTGATGGCGTAAACTGTCCGCGCGGCTGCAATGGCTCGCCGGACGCACAATCTTGCCGCTTTAGCTCAGTTGGTAGAGCAACTGTCTTGTAAACAGTAGGTCATCCGTTCGATTCGGATAAGCGGCACCACCCTTCCCTTCCGTTTGCCTCCTGCTGCGCTGCCGCGAGGCGTTCGTGCGGCTGCTCGCTAGACTGCGCTGATTTGCAATGGAGGTATCGGTATGGCCGTTTTTCGTCCCGTGTCGCTGATCGGGGTACCCACGGATGTGGGGGCCGGCCATCGCGGAGCCCGTCTGGGGCCCGAGGCGCTGCGCATTGCAGGCTTGCCGGAGGCCCTGGTCGCGCGCGGTGTGGAGGTGCGTGATGTGGGCAATCTGCAGGGGCCGCGCAATCCCTGGAGCGGGCCGGTGCACGGCTACCGGCATCTGGATGAAGTGGTGGCCTGGAACAGGGCGCTGATGGAGGCGACCTACGCCGAACTGGCCGATGGACGCCTGCCGATCATGCTCGGTGGCGATCATTGCCTGGGCATCGGCTCGATCACCGCGGTGGCACGCTGGTGCCGCGAGCAGGGCAAACAGCTGCGCGTGCTGTGGCTGGATGCGCATTCGGATTTCAACACCTCCGAGGTCACGCCCTCGGGCAACATCCACGGCATGCCGGTGGCCTGCCTGTGCGGACTGGGCCCGGATGCGTTGACCCGGCTGGGAGGGAATGCGCCGGCGATCTCGCCGCAGCAGGTGCGACAGATCGGCATCCGTTCGGTGGATGCCGAGGAAAAGCGCCTGATCAAGCAGCACCACGTCGATGTCTACGACATGCGCTATATCGATGAGACCGGGATGAAGCGCACCCTGCAGCAGGCATTGGCCGGCATCGACGCCAATACCCACCTGCATGTCAGTTTCGATGTGGATTTCCTGGATCCGAGCATCGCGCCCGGCGTCGGCACCACGGTGCCCGGTGGTCCCAACTATCGCGAAGCACAGCTGGTGATGGAAATGATCGCCGACACCGGTCTGATGGGATCGCTGGACATCGTCGAGCTCAATCCCTTGCTGGATCACCACAACAAGACCGCCGAGCTGGCGGTGGATCTGGTGGAAAGCCTGTTCGGAAAGTCCACGCTGATGCGGGGCTGAGCCTGAACGCACCGGGCCGCTGTTCACGCCCACTGCACAGCGCACTCGCCAGATTCACCTGCACCTGCGGGCAGGTCGGCTGCGGATGTCCGCCGCCGGCTCCCGCCAGATGCAAAGGAGAAGTCGGATGAAGCGAGTGCTGATGTTGGCCCTGCTGGGGCTGTTTTCGGTCGGAATGCTCAGTGGCTGCAACACCGTTGCCGGTGCCGGCAAGGATATGCAGAAGGCGGGAGAGAAGGTGGAAGACAAGGCCGGCGATTGCAGTGACGGCAAGTGCTGACGGCAGTGCTTTGCGGCAAGACTTGGGTGTCTACTCACAACAGGAGAAAAACATGAAGCGTCTGGTTGCTCTGGTGCTGGTGTCGATGTTCTCGATGGCGATGCTGTCGGCCTGCAACACGGTTGCCGGTGCCGGCAAGGATGTGCAGAAGGCCGGTGAGAAGGTCGAGGATGCTGCCAAGGGTCATTGATCCGGCAGGTACCTGTTCGAGTTCAAGCAACAAGGCCGGCACTGCCGGCCTTGTTGCGTTATACGAGGTCAGACGTTGAAGCTGAAGCATCGTTCACCGACATCAGCATGGGCCAACGAAGCGTGGACCTGATGCCAACATCGTCGCTGCCATGGTGGTCCCACGCGAACCAACCGCGTATCCCCCGAAAGGAGCAACGTAATGAATAAAGACATCATTTCCGGCAAGTGGACCCAGCTCAAGGGCAAGGTGCAGGCCAAGTGGGGCGACATCACCGATGACGACATGAAGGTGGCCGAAGGCAACGCCGAATATCTGAGCGGGCGCCTGCAGGAACGTTATGGCTGGGCCAAGGATCGCGCTGAGAGCGAGGTGCGTGATTTCGAAAAGGCCCTGCACAAGGAATATCCGGATTACCACTGAGCGCCTTCGCGCAGGTGATTGAAGAAGGGCCGCAGCGATGCGGCCCTTCCTGTAAGGGCACGCAGGGCGGGTGTGGGTGCGTTGATCGGTACTGGACCTCCGGGAGGAATTACCGGCGATGGGATGCCGGTGCTACCGCTCGCGGCACGTACGAAGTCCCGCATCAGGCGTGGCGGCTCGCCTCGCGGTCCGCCGCGGACTTGGAGCCCCACAGGGTGCGATGCCGCACAACACGCGGGCGCACAGACCGTGCATGGCCAGCTCCCGGGCAGTGAACGGCCCGTCGAACACGCGGATGGGGGCGGCGACGGGGACCGGCGGGGTTACACTGGCCGGGTTCATTCCTCTGTCACCCTTGCGTTCATGACTACCCGCGTCCTTACCGGCATCAAGCCCTCCGGCACCCCGCACATCGGCAATTACCTGGGGGCGATCCGCCCGGCCATCGCCGCCAGCCGCGCTGCCGACACGGAAAGCTTCTTCTTCCTGGCCGACCTGCACAGCCTGATCAACACCCAGGATCCACTGCGCGTGCAGCGCTCCACCCTGGAGATCGCCGCCAGCTGGCTGGCCGCGGGGCTGGAGCCGGACAAGGTGTGGTTCTACCGGCAGAGCGATATTCCGGAAATCACCGAGCTGACCTGGTACCTGACCACGGTCGCCAGCAAGGGCCTGCTCAACCGCGCCCACGCCTACAAGGCGGCGGTGGACAGGAACCGCGAGGAAGGCATCGACGAGGACGCCGGTGTCACCGCCGGCCTGTACATGTACCCGGTGCTGATGGCCGCCGACATCCTGGTGTTCGGTGCCAACAAGGTGCCGGTCGGCCGCGACCAGATCCAGCACATCGAGATGGCGCGCGACTTCGGCCAGCGCTTCAACCACGTCTACGGCAAGGACTACTTCGTGCTGCCCGAGGCGGTGATCGACGAGGCGGTGGCCACCTTGCCGGGCCTGGACGGCCGCAAGATGAGCAAGAGCTACGACAACGTGATTCCGCTGTTCGCCCCGCGCGAGGAGCTGAAGAAACTGGTGTTCTCGGTGCTGACCGATTCGCGTGCGCCGGGCGAGCCCAAGAGCACCGAGGGCTCGGCGCTGTTCCAGATGTACCAGGCCTTTGCCAGCGCCGAGCAGACCGCCGCGTTCGCCCAGGCGTTCGCCGACGGCATCGCCTGGGGCGAGGCCAAGGCGCAGGTGTTCGAACGCATGGACGCCGAGCTGGCGCCGCTGCGCGAGCGCTACAACGCACTGATGGCCGAGCCGGCCAAGATCGAGGCACTGCTGCGCCAGCGTGGCCAGCAGTTGCGCGAGCAGTTCGCCATCCCGCTGCTCAAGCAGCTGCGCGAAGCGGTGGGCCTGCGCGACCTGTCCACCATCGGCCAGACGGCGAAGGCCGAAGCGGTGGCCAAGGTGGCGCTGCCACTGTTCAAGCAGTACCGCGAGAAGGACGGCCGTTTCTACTTCAAGCTGCTCGATGGCGAAGGCCAGCTGCTGATCCAGAGCGAAGGCTTCGACTCGCCGCGCGATGCCGGCCAGCTGATCGCCGTGCTCAAGCAGGCCGAGCAGGGCGATGCGCTGCAGAGCGAGCTGTTCAAGGTCGAAGGCGAAGTGGAGCCGGTGCTGGCCGCGCTGGCCGCGCTGCGCGAGGCCGCCGCCAAGGATTGACCCGTTACCTGGAAGGAGCACGTCGATGGCCTGGTTGTCGTTGTTGTTGTTCTTTCCCTGGTTCTGTGTGGTGGGCGCGCTGTACTGGTGGTTTCCGCGCCAGCCGCGGCATCGCGCCCGCAGGCTGTTCGACGCCGTGATGCTGGGGCTGGCCTTGCTGGTCAGCACCGGCTTCATGCTGTGGGGTTACCGGGTGGGCGCGGCGGAAGGGGCTGCGGGCCTGTGGAAGCAGATCCTGGCGGTGCTGTACGCCTATGGCGGCTTCCTGGCGGTGATGGTGCTGGCGCTGCTGCTGCGCCCGCGGGTGCTCGTGCACTGATCCGGCGGCTGCGACCAAGGTGCAGTGGAAGCGGCCGGCAACGGCTGGCAGGATCGAAGATCGCCTTCCCGGAGCTGCCCGATGTCCGTCGACCCTGGCATCCACACCATCGACACCGCGTTCCAGCGCGATCATTTCGATGCGGCCTATCTGATCGTGCACGGCGGTCGCGGCGCGTTCGTCGATTGCGGCACCACGCACTCGCTGCCGAATCTGCTGGCCGCGGTGGCCCGGGCCGGGCTGCAGCCGGCCGATATCGACTGGCTGCTCCTCACCCACGTGCACCTGGACCACGCCGGCGGTGCCGGCGCGCTGCTGCAGCAGCTGCCCAACGCGCAACTGGTGGTGCATCCGCGTGGTGCGGCGCACATGATCGATCCGGGCCGGCTGATCGCCGGTGCCACCGCGGTTTATGGCGAGGAAGAAATGGCGCGCAGCTACGGGCAGATCGTGCCGGTGCCGGCCGCGCGCGTGGTGGTGGCCGAGGATGGCCATCGCGTGTCGCTGGCCGGGCGTGAGCTGCTGTGCGTGGACACCCCTGGCCATGCCCGCCATCACCACTGCATCTGGGATGCGGCCAGCGGCAGCTGGTTCACCGGCGACACCTTCGGCCTGTCCTATCGCGAACTGGACAGTGACGCCGGGCCGTTCATCATTCCGACCTCCTCGCCGGTGCAGTTCGAGCCGCAGGCGCTGCATGCCTCGATCGAGCGGCTGATGGCGCGCGCGCCGGTGGCGATGTACCTGACCCACTACGGCCGCGTCGAGCAGCCGGCGCGACTGGCGGCCGAGCTGCACGCGCAGATCGACGCGATGGTGGCTATCGCCCGCCGCTGCGATGGTCACGCCGATCGCCACCGGCTGCTGGTGCAGGCGCTGGGCGCGCTGTATGTGGCGCGGCTGCGCCGGCACGGCAGCACCCTGGACGAGGTGCAGGTGTTGCAGGTGCTGGGCATGGATATCGAGCTCAATGCCCAGGGGCTGGAATGCTGGCTGGACCGCGACCGCCGCTGAAGGCTGGAGTGGAGTGCAGTGCACGGCTGTGGCGATCAACGATCTGCGCGGTGGCGTGGCCCCCTCATTAAACAGACACCGCACGCGATAGAATCGCCGCTCTGTCGAACGCTGGTGTCCGCTGTGAATCCGATGCGCATTCTGCTGTTGTCGTCGTGCCTGTTTGCCGGCGGCATCGCCCATGCGGCCAACGACCTTCCCGGCGGCGGCATCGATGCCGAAGCGTTGTCCCGGCACGTGCGGGTGTTGGCCTCGGACGAATTCGAGGGCCGCGCGCCGGCCAGCGCCGGCGAACAGCGCACCGTGGACTATCTGGTCGAGCAATTCCGTGCGTCGGGTCTGCAGCCGGGCGGCGAAAACGGGAGCTGGGTGCAGAACGTGCCGCTGGTACGCGCGCAGGTCGACGGGCCGGTCACCGCGCAACTGAGGCTCGGTGGCACGGCGCGGAAACTGGTCAACGGCGAGGACGTGACCCTGCAGAGCCTGCGCCCGCAGGCGGCCGTGGAGGTGCGCGATGCGCCGCTGGTGTTTGTCGGTTACGGCATCACTGCGCCCGAGCGCCAGTGGGACGACTACAAGGACGTGGACCTGCGCGGCAAGATCGCGGTGGTGCTGATCAACGACGCCGATTTCGAGGCCGATATGGCCGGGGCGTTCGATGGCCGCGCGGTCACCTACTACGGCCGCTGGACCTACAAGTTCGAGGAGGCCGCGCGCCGGGGCGCCGAAGGCGTGCTGATCGTGCACGAGACCGCGCCGGCGGCGTATCCGTGGGCGACGGTGAAGGCATCGGGCACCTCGCCGCTGTTTGACATCCAGCGCAGCCAGGCCGAGGCGATGGCGCAGCACACCACGCTGCGTGGCTGGATGCAGCGCAGCCTGGCCGAGCAGCTGTTCGCCGCTGCCGGGCTGGATTTCGAGGTCGAGAAGCGCAAGGCGATGCGTGCCGACTTCCGGCCGGTGGCGCTGGGCGATGCGCGCCTGTCGGCCAGCTTCAAACTCAAGCGCGAGCCGGTGGTGACCCGCAACGTGGTGGCCAGGCTGGAAGGCGCGAGCCATCCGCACGAATCGGTGATCTTCTCCGCGCACTGGGATGCGTTCGGCATCGGCCAGCCCGACGCCAGCGGCCAGACCGTGCGCCATGGCGCGATCGACAACACCACCGGCGTGGCCGCGCTGCTGGAGCTGGGGCGGGTGTTCGCCGCCGGCCCACGGCCGCAGCGCACGCTGTACTTCATCGCGCTGACCGCCGAGGAGAAAGGCCTGCTCGGGGCCAGCTACTACGCCGCCCATCCGCTGGCGCCGCTGGAAACCACCGCGGCGGTGTTGAACATCGAGATGTTCAGCCCGGACGGGGAAACCGCCGATATCGCCACCTGGGGCAATGGCCGCGTCTCGCTCGAGCAGGACATCGACCGCGTGGCCAAGGCGCGTGGCCGCCACTGGTCGCCCGATCCGAATCTGGAAGCCGGTTTCTTCTACCGTGCCGACCATTTCGCCTTCGCCCGCAAGGGCGTGCCGGCGATCACCGTGGGGGCGGGGCTGGACAAGCGCGACGGTGGCGTGGCGGCCGGCCGCGCGCTGCGCGATGCCTACTTCGCCAGCTGCTACCACCAGGCCTGCGATGCGTGGTCGCCGCAGTGGGATGCACGCGGGCTGGCCGCCGACACGCTGCTGGTCTACGACCTGGGGCTGGAACTGGCCAACAGCCGGCAGTGGCCGCAGTGGCAGCCGGGCGCGGAGTTCGAGGCCGCACGTGAGGCCAGCGACGCGGCGCGGCGCTGATCGCCCATCCCTGCGCCGCTGTTGCAACCCGGCGTTGCAACAGCGGTAGCAGTGGGGGGCCGGTGGTGGCCTAAAATGGCGCGGTCCCCCGCCGGTTCTGCCCATGTCCGCTCCCGTTTCCGCACGGCCCGCCCCGCGCGGTGGTCTTGTCGTCCTCGCCCTGCTGCTGGTGTACGTGGTCTGGGGCTCGACCTATCTGGGCATCCATCTGGCCCTGGAAAGCGGCCTGCCGCCGTTGTCGGTGATCTCCGGCGCGCGCTTCGTTGTGGCAGGCAGCGTGCTCTATGCGTTGCTGCGCTGGCGCGGAGTGGCCGCCCCGACCCGGGCGCAATGGGCGACGCTGGCGGTGATGGGTTTGTGCCTGCTGTTCCTGGGCAACGGCATGGTGGTGATGGCCGAACGCGAAGTGTCCTCGGGCCTGGCGGCGGTGGCGGTGGCCTCGGTGCCGCTGTGGATGGCACTGTTTTCCACCTTGCGCGGCGAGAAGGCCACCGGCGGTGAATGGCTGGGCATCGCGATTGGTTTTGCCGGGGTGCTGTGGCTCAACGCCGGCAGCAGCCTGACCGCCACCCCGCACGGACTGGTGTTTCTGCTGATCGCCCCGCTGGGCTGGGCCGCCGGGTCGATCTGGTCGCGCGGACGCGACCTGCCATCGCCGTTCATGACCGCCGCCGGGCAGATGCTGTGCGGCGGCGTGATCCTGGTGGCCGGCGGCCTGCTGCGCGGCGAGCGGATGGACGCGCTGCCCACGCTGCAGGGCGTGCTGTCGGTGGGCTACCTGACCGTGTTCGGGTCGATCATCGCCTTCACCGCCTATGTCTGGCTGCTGCACAACGTGCGCCCGGTGCTGGCCAGCAGCTATGCCTACGTCAATCCGGTGATCGCGGTGGCGTTGGGCGCGTGGATCGCGCACGAGCGTTTCAGCGGCGCCGATATCGGTGCGATGGCGGTGATCCTGGCCGGCGTCGTGGTCATCACCCTGGCCCGGATCCGCCGCGCATGAACACCACCGGCGACCACCGCAACGGCCTGCTCGCTGTCACCTTGGCGTTTGTGATCTGGGGCCTGTTCCCGCTGTACTGGCATCTGCTCAAGGACGTGCCCTCGTTCCAGATCATCGCCCACCGCATTGTCTGGAGCGCGGTGCTGCTGGTGGGCGGTCTGGGTCTGGTGCGTGGCTGGGGCTGGCTGCGCGAGGTCTGGGCCACGCCACGGCGGTTCTGGCTGCTGGGCCTGTCGAGCCTGCTGATCGGTGCCAACTGGAGCCTGTACATCTGGGCGGTAAATGCCGGCCACGTGGTGGAAACCAGCCTGGGCTATTTCATCAACCCGCTGCTGAGCGTGGTGCTGGGCGTGGTGGTGCTGGACGAACGGCTGGGCAAGCTGCAGTGGCTGGCGGTGGCGCTGGCCGCGCTGGGCGTGGCCTGGCTGACCTGGCAAAGCGGGCGGCCGCCGTGGATCGCGCTGGGTTTGTCGGTCACCTTCGGTCTGTACGGGTTGATCCGCAAGCTGGTGGCGGTCGAAGCGGTGGCCGGGCTGGGCGTGGAAAGCCTGTTCATGGTGCTGCCGGCGCTGGCCTACGTGCTGTGGGCCGAGAGCGGCCACGGCGGCGGCTTCCTCTCCGGCTGGGGCTGGGGCAACGATGCGTTGCTGGTGCTGGCCGGCGCGGTCAGTGCAATCCCGCTGATCGCCTTCGCCTACGGGGTGCGGCGGGTGCCGCTGACGGTGGTCGGGCTGCTGCAGTACATCGCCCCCACCCTGCAGTTCCTGGTTGGCGTGCTGGTGTTCCGCGAGGCGTTCGAGCACCGCCAGCTGATCGGCTTCGGTCTGATCTGGGCGGGTCTGGCGGTGTTCGCGCTCGCCGGACTGCGGGCCGCGACCAGGGCCCGTTCGCGGGCGTGAGGCATCGCGGCCTGCGCCACCGCTGAAACGGAAACGGCGCCCCGCAGGGCGCCGCTCCGTCAACTCACAGCGCGGTGGATCAGAAACGCTGCTGGTACTTCATGTAGATGAAACGGCCGATGTCGAAGCCACCGTAGTAGGTGAAGCTGCTGTTCGGACCGCTGTACATGATCGGGCCTGCGTGCTCGAACACGTTGTTCACCCCCAGCGACACGGTGCCGTCCCACGGCAGCGCATAACGGACCTGCAGGTCGTGGAAGGTGTTGGAACCGACCTGCTTGCTCGGCTGCATGTCCGTGTACGGCGACTGGAAGTCGGGCAGGTTGCACTCCGGGCCACCGTCCAGATCGTAGGAGCACTTCTCCTTCATGCTGGAGTAGTAGCGGGTGGTCCAGCTCACGCCCAGATCACCGTACTGCCAGTCGGCAGTGAGGTTCGAACGCACGCGGAAGTTGCCGCCCCAACCGGTGTACTGGTCGACCGGGGTGGTGGCTTCGTTGTCGCTCTTGCGCGACAGGTAGTCCACATAGGTGGTGTTCCAGCGCAGCGAGACCTGGCCGATCGCCAGTTCCGGCAGGCGGTAGCGGATGCCCACGTCGTAGCCGGCGGTTTCCTGGTAACCGGCGTTGTTCAACGAACGGTTCATGCCGCTGACCTGGCCCTTGTTGGTGCCCGAGGTGTAGCGGGTGAAGCGGTTGCAGGCCGAGGTGATGCCCTGCACGTAGCACTGGTTGAGGATGTCGGTGGCCGACTCGCCAACGATCACGTTGTCGATGCGGATCTTCCACCAGTCCAGGCTCAGGTCCAGGCCGGAGACGAAGTCCGGGCTGTAGACCAGGCCCACGGTCCAGGTCTTGGCGGTTTCCGGCTTCAGCTCCGGGTTGGAGCCGGAGGTGAAGTCGGTCACGGCCTGTACGCCGGAGGTGGTGGCCAGTTCGCCGTCACCGGTCTTCTGGCGGAAGTCGTTGCCCAGGCCGGCTGCGGTGCAGCGGGCGGCGACCTCGGCATTGCGCGCGGCGGCGCCGAAGGCGCGGTCGCACGGATCGGTGATGCGGTCACGGGTGGTGACCGTGCCGCCGTACAGGTCGTCCACGGTCGGCGCACGGAAGCCGGTGCCGTAGGTAGCGCGTACCAGCAGCTCGTCGACCGGCTTCCACTTCAGGCCGAACTTGCCGTTGGTGGTGCCACCGAAGTTGTTGTAGTCCGAATAGCGACCGGCCACGTCCATCGACAGCTCGCGCACGAACGGCAGATCCGCCAGCAGCGGCACCTGCAGTTCCAGATAGACCTCGTCCAGCTTGTAGTCACCGGCGGTCGGCTTGCCGCTGGTACCGGCGATCTGGCCGTTCTGCACCATCAGGTCCGGGGTGTAGCTGGCTTCCTCGCTGCGGTGTTCCACACCCATCGCCGCCATCACGTCACCGGCCGGCAGCGCGAACAGCGAGCCGGAGAGGTTGGCGCTGAACACCTTGGTGGTGCTGCGGATATCGTCGACGAAGCTCTTGAACAGGTAGTCGCGCACGGCCGGGTCGCCACTGAGCGAACCGGGGCTGTTGCTGCCCATCGGTGCCAGCGGATTCCACGGCACGCAGCCTTCGATCACGTTGCCGACGGTGCCGCAGCGGGCCACGCCATTGGCATCGATGAAGGAGGCGCCCACCGCGTTGTTGACGTTCGGCTGGTACATGCTCTGCAGCGTGCGGCGCTCGCCCTCGTTGCGGTTGAACATGTAGCCCACGTTCCAGTCCCAGAAGTGCGAACCGGTCTCGAAGCTGCCTTCCAGGCCCACGCTGGCACGCTTGGTGGTCAGGCTGTTGTTGGTCGCACGCGGGAACTCCTCGGTGCGGTGCGAGAACAGCACGTCCTTGCCCCAGTGGTTGAACGCGCTGTCCTTGGACAGGGCCGCACGCGCGCCGCTGTTGGCCTGCGCCTGGGACACCGAGTACGGGTAGCCGGCCAGCTGCTTGACCGACTCGCGCTCGCTGTAGAGCACGTCGGCGACCACGCGCAGGTCGTCGGTGATCTGGAAGCCGCCGTTGGCGAAGGCCGACTTGCGTTCCAGCGCCGAGAGCAGCGTCATGTTGGTCTTGGTGTTGGCATAGGTGGCGCGGTCGACCGGCTTGAAGTTCTCCTTCTTCGACGGATCGCCGCCCGGACCGACGCTGAGCACCTTGCCATCGACGGTGACCGAGCCCCATGCCGTGGTGCCGTTCAGACCATCGGTGGGGTGATAGGGGCCATTGGGATAGGCGGTGAACTCGCGCGCGCCGCCCAGCACCGGATCTTCCTTGGTGCTTTCGGCGCCGACGCTGAACCAGCCGCGGTCATAGGTCTTGCCGAACGTCGCGCTGTAGGCGCGCTTCTGGCCATCACCTTCGCCGTACTGGCCGACGTAGGCGCTGGCGGTGCCGCCATCGAAGTTCTTGCGGGTGATGACGTTGACCACGCCGGCGATGGCGTCAGAGCCGTACAGCGCCGAGGCGCCGTCGGTCAGCACTTCCACGCGTTCAACAATGGCCGAGGGAATCGAGCCGACGTCGGAGTAGCCGCCGGCGCTGACCCCCATGCGGCGACCGTCGATCAGCACCAGGCTGCGCTCGGGACCGAGGTTGCGCAGGCTGACGAACATGCCGCCGTAGTCGCGACCGGAGGACAGCGCCGAGGCGCGGCTCAGCGCCGGCGCGCCGGCGGCGGTGACGTCCTGCAGGATATCGGCGACGTTGACGTAGCCTTTCTTCTCGATTTCGGCGCGGGTCAGGGCGATGACCGGCTGGGCGGTCTCGACATTGGCCTGGCGGATACGCGAACCGGTGATCTCGATGCGGTCCAGGGTGACCGGGGCGTCGGTGGCGTCCTGCGCGAACGCAACGGGGGTGCAGCTGCTGGCCAATGCGAGGGCAATGGCGGTGTGCAGCGGTTTTGACTTCAGATACATCGCTTTCAGACTTCCTTTCTAACTACGAAAAAAAGCGCCCGCGAGGGGCGCCATGACAGATGCATCACCGTTGGGGGAGGGACGCAGCATCCGCTCACACAGATGCGCTGCCCGCCAGGACTTAGGCGGGCGCGCATCATGGACCAAACGGATAGATGCGTGAAGGGAGGGTTTCCGCCATGGCGCTGTCAACGGGCCGGCCGAAGCGCGGGCAACGACGGTTCCCGCGACGCTGCCCGCAGCCCTCAGGTCTCGCGCAGGGCGGTGGTGATAGGCAAGCGCGCCGCGCGCAACGCCGGGAACAGGCCACCAACCAGGCCGATCCCCAGCGCCCATTTCAGCCCGCTCCACAGCAGCGGCGGTGAGACCTTGAACTGGAACACCACCTGGCTGAAGTTGTTGCCCAGCGTGGAAACGGTGAAGTTGTTGAACGCCAGCCACGCCACCGCCCCGCCCAGCAGGCCGCCCAGCAGCGCCAGCAGCATGGTCTCCAGCATCACCGCGGTGACCACCGGCACGCCCCGGAAGCCGATGGCGCGCAGCGTGGCGATCTCCCGCGCCCGCGTGGCCACCGCCGCATACATGGTGTTGAGCGCGCCAAATACCGCGCCCACCGCCATGATCGCGCCGATCACCGTACCCAGCACCTTGAGCAGTCCGTTGAGGCTTCCGCCCTGCTTGCGGTAGTAGTCGGCGGTGGTCTCCACATCCAGCTTCAGGCGCGGATCGGCCTCCACCGCGGCCTTGAAGGTCGCAAAGCCCTGCCTGCCCTCGGTACGCACCGTGATCGACTGCCAGGCGCTGCGGTTGTAGGTGGCGGCCAGGGTCTGCGCATCGGTCCACAGCTCGGACTCGTGTGCATCGCCGGATTCGAAGATGCCCACCACCGTCCAGGTCTGGTTGCCGAGGTTGAGCGTCCGGCCCACTTCCAGGTCGCGGAACTGCTTCTGTGCGCCGCGACCGGCCACGATCTCGCGCAGGCCGGCACCGAACTGGCGCCCTTCCACGATCCGCACCTTGTCATGCACTGCCCAGGCCTGTTCGCCGACACCGCGGAACTGCGCGTTGACGTCGGTACCGTCGCTGCGCGAGATGACGTTGACCACCTGCGACAGCTCCGGCGATACCAGCGGGCGGCCGTTGTCGCCGCGCGCGACACCGGGCAAGGTTTCCAGCAGCGGTACCTGCTCGCGGGTGATGACCGAATTGGTTTCGGCCTGCGAACCGCCGCGCAGCACGATGGCGGTGGTGTCATTGCCCGTGCTTTCCAGTGTGGCCTGGAAGCCCTGGCCCATCGCCAGCATCGCCACCAGCACGCCGACCACGCCGGCAATGCCGATGACGATCACCGAGGAGGCGCCCCAGCGCTGCGGCAGGCTGGCCAGGCCGATCCGGGTGGCGGCCAGGGCCAGTCGGCCGCTGCGGGTGAGCAGCAGCCACCCTGCGAGTACGATCGCCACGCCGGCCACGCCCACCCACGGCAGCGCGATCCAGATGCCCAGGCCGATGGCCAGCAGGACGATGACCAGCGCATTTGCAAGAAATTTCCTCATCTCGTTCTCCTCAGCGCCCGGCCAGTGCATCGACGATCTTCAGGCGCTTGGCGCGCAGCGCCGGCAACACGCCCACCACCAGCCCGATCAGCACGATCAGCAGCGCACCCATCGCCCAGGTCTGTCCCGGCACCACCGGCGGCAGCAGGCCCATGGTCTTGGGCGCCATGGCCGGCAGCGCCAGCGCCGCCAGTCCCAGACCGGTAGCGCCGCCGAGGCCGACCAGCAGCACCGACTCCACCATCACCAGCATCAACACGGTGCCGTCCTTGAAGCCGAGCGTCTTTAGCACCGCCAGCTCGGGAACGCGCTCGCGCACCGCTTGGGCCATGGTGTTGCCGGTGAGCAGCAGCAGGGTGAAGAACACCGCACCCATGATCGAGGTGACGATCATGCCGATGTCGGCGAACTGCTTTATGAAAGCCTGCTGGAACGCCGACTCGGTCTGGCTCTTGGTCTCATGGTCGGAGTTGGCCGAGAGCGCATCGATGGCCTGCGCCACCCGCGAGGCATGGTCGGGGTTGTCCAGCCGCACGGTGTACCAGCTGACCTGGTTTTTGATGTAGTCGTTGGATTCGTCGAAGTACTTCCAGTTCATCATCAGCTGGCGTTCTTCGTTGGCCGCGGTGGCGGTGTTCCTGGATTTGAATATGCCGACCAGCTGCAACGGCCAGTCGTTGCTGCCGCCGCGCGGAAAGATCGTGGCCTGCAGCGGAATGGTGTCGCCGATCTTCCAGCCGAACTGCTTGGCCAGCTCCTCACCGACGATGGCGCCGGTGCGGGTGGTGCGGAACGCTTCGACCTGGTCCTCGGGGATGTCGAATTCGGTCATCAGGTCGAAGTAGTTCGGTGCCACCGAGAAGTTGGGGAAGAAGTTCCTCTGGTCCTGGTAGATGCCGCCGAACCACATCGCATAGGTGACATCGTCGACGCCTTCCACTTGGCGGATCTGCGATTCCAGCCGGATCGGCAATGACTGGGTGATAGACAGGCGCGAGGCGACCACCAGCCGGTTGGCACCGGCCACGCTGCTGCCGCCGCTGGCGAAGGCCACGCGCACCGAATCGAGCATGCCGAACAGCAGGAACGCGGTGACGATGGACAGCAGCGTGAACAGGGTGCGCGTACGGCTGCGAAACAGCTGCGCCCAGATCAGGGAGAAGTACTTCATGGCGTACCTGCCTGTGCGCCACCGTGAGGGCAGCTGCGCCGTAACGAAGACCGTTGGTGTTGTTTTTTCATGACCGGACTCCTTCAGTGCACCGGGGTGTCGACCAGCTCGCCCTTGTCCAGATGCACGGTGTGGGTGGCGTACTCGGCGGCCTTGGGGTCATGGGTGACCATGATGATGGTCTTGCCATGTTCGCGGTTGAGCAGCTGCAGCAGCCCCAGCACTTCCTCCGCGCTCTGGCGGTCGAGGTCGCCGGTGGGCTCGTCGCAGATCAGGAAGGTCGGGTCGGAGACGATGGCGCGGGCGATGGCCACGCGCTGCTGCTGGCCACCGGACAGTTCATTGGGGCGATGGTCGCGGCGATCGGCCAGGCCGACCAGGGTCAGCGCGATCTGCGCGCGGCGCTTGCGTTCGCTGGCGTTGAGGCCGGTCAGCAGCAACGGCAATTCCACGTTCTTCTGCGCGGTGAGCATGGGCATCAGGTTGTAGAACTGGAACACGAAGCCGACGTGGTGGCTGCGCCAGGTGGAGAGCTGGCCGCCGCTGAGCTGGTCGATACGCTGGTCTTCGATGTTGATCTCGCCGCCGCTGGGCGCATCCAGCCCGCCGATCAGGTTGAGCAGCGTGGTCTTGCCCGAACCGGACGGACCCATCAGCGCGACGAAGTCGCCCCGGGCGATATCCAGATCGATGCCCTGCAGCACCTGCACTTTCTCCGGGCCGCGCTGATAGGTCTTGGTGATGTTGCGCAAGGAAACGAGGGGGCTCATGGGTAGACCTCAGCAGTGACGGAAGGAATGTGGGCCTGCCACCTGGCAGGTGCAGGGCACAGCGGCGTGGAACGACGACAAGGGCCGCACCGCGCTGGAGCGCACAGGCGGTTCACACAAAACCTGCAGCACAATCAGCGCGTGATTCCCGGCACCGCAGCGGATACGCCCGGCCAGCGGGCAGGGCGCTTACTTGTCCGCGCCCGCCAGCGCCACCTTGTCGCCATCCTTCAAGGCATCCGGCGGATCGAGCACCACCGTCTGCCCCACGCCCAGACCCGCCAGCACCTGCTTGTCCTTGCCCAGCGTGGCGCCGGTCTGCACCGCCTGCGCCCGCACGGTGTTGTCGGCCTGCAGCACGAATGCCGTCGGTTTGCCGTCACGCTGCACGATGGCCGCGCCCGGTACCCGTACCCCCTTGGGGGCCGCGGTTCCAGCCGGCGCGGCCTTCTCCAGGAAGCTCACCCGCACGCCCATTTCCGGCACCACACGCGGGTCTTTCACCTTCAACGCTACGCGGACCTTCACCGTGGCCTTGCCGCGGTCTGCGGTGGGGATGATCGCGATCACCTCGCCGGGGATCTTCCAGTCCGGATAGGCGTTGAGCACGATCTCCACGGGCATCTTCGGCTGCACGCGGCCGATGAAGGCCTCGCCCACTTCCACTTCCACTTCCAGCGAATCCATATCGACGATGGTGCCGATGCCGGTGCGGGTGAAGCCGCCGCCGGCCGACAACGGCGAGACGATTTCGCCGGGCTGTGCGGCCTTGGCGGTGACCACGCCGGAGAACGGCGCGCGCACGATGTTGTTGTCCACGCCCAGGTCGGCGATGGCCAGCGCGTCGCGCGCCACCTCGGCGTTGTGGCGGGCGGTGGCCAACTGCGCACGCAGGCTGTCGCGGGCCGCCACGGCCTGGTCGTACTGCGAGCGTGACACCAGCTGCTGGCCGACCAGGGAGTGCAGGCGCGTGGCCTCGGCCTCGCTCTGGCGCAGCTGTGCCTGCAGGCCGCCGATCTGGCTGCGTGCGGCTGACAGCTGTGCGGCACTGAGGCTGCGCTGCGCATTGGCATCGATCGGATCCAGCGTGGCCATCACCTGGCCTTCTTCCACGCGCATGCCTTCTTCGATCATCACCTCACGCACCTTGCCGGTGATCTTGGCCGAGACGGTGGCCATGCGCCGTGCGACCACGTAGCCGCTGGCATCGAGCACCGAGGCGGTGCCGCTGCCGTTCTGCGCCATGGCAAGCACCGGCGCGGTGTCCACCGTCAGTGCCGGCTTGCGCCCCAACCACATGCCCGCGGCCAGGGCCAGCAGCAGCGCCAGACCCGCCACCACCCACCACCAGCGCCGTGATGGCGAGGGGCCGCGCGGCGGCGCGGAGCGGTCGATGCGGAGTTCCTTCAGCAGTTCAGCAGATGCATTCATGTGGGAGAAGACGGCGCGTGACGGGGAATGTGACGGAAGGTACCCCAAACCGGTGCGACGGGAAGGTCAGGGCTGGAGCGAAGCATAGGCAGCCGGCAGCGGCGGCACAGGTGACGGGTGTCACCTGCTTTGCCTGACCGCCGGGACTGCCGCCACGGCCGTGTCGCGCCTACCGTGGCGCCATTCCGCCTGGAGGTGATGGTGATGGAGCAGGGCAAGGAAGTGCTGGCCAGCCTGCGTGGCACATACAAGCGCTACGGTACGGTGGCGGCACTGGCGGGCGTGGACCTGGACCTGTATGCGGGCCAGGTGCTGGCGCTGCTCGGGCCCAACGGCGCCGGCAAGAGCACCACCATTGGCCTGCTGCTGGGCCTGCTGCGCGCCGATGCCGGGCAGGTGCGCTTGTTCGGTGACGATCCGCAGCAACTGGCGGCACGGCGCAATATCGGGGTGATGCTGCAGGAAGCGCAGCTGCCGGAAACCCTGAGCGTGGCGGAACTGCTGCGGCTGTCGGCCAGCTACTACCCGCTGCCGCGTGCCGTGGACGAATGTGCGGCGCTGGCCGGTATCGAGGACCTGCTGCAACGTCGCTACGGAAGACTTTCCGGAGGCCAGCAGCGACGAGTGCAGTTTGCCGTCGCCATCTGTGGCCGGCCGCGCCTGCTGTTTCTGGACGAGCCCACCGTCGGCCTCGACCTGCCCGCGCGGCAGCGGCTGTGGGCCACGGTACGCACCCTGGTGGACGAGGGTGCGGCGGTGGTGCTGACCACCCACTATCTGGAAGAGGCGGAGCAGCTGGCCGACCGCATCTGCGTGATGCGGCGCGGCCAGGTGGTCAGCGACGGCAGCGTCGCGGCCCTGCGGGCCCGCGTGCTGGTCCGCACGGTGCGCTGCCAGTCGCAGCTGGATGCCGCGCAGGTCGCACGCTGGCCGGGCGTGCGCCAGGCCCAGCGCGAGGGCGACCGCCTGCATCTGGCCTGCGACCAGGTGGAGGCGGTGGTGCGGCGCCTGCTTGCTGCCGATCCGGACCTGTCCGCGCTGGAGGTCAAACCGGTCGGACTGGAAGAGGCGTTTTACGATCTCACCCACCCCCACGCACAGGCGGCCTGATGCACACTTCCCCGTTGATCCAAGCCGGTACGCGTACCGTGCCCGCCATGTCCGGCCGGCGGCTGCTCGGTGCCTATCTGCAGGAGGCGCGCGCCGAATGCCTGCGCTACCTGCGCAGCCCCGGCTTCGTGCTGCCCTCGCTGCTGTTCCCCGCCATCTTCTACCTGATGTTCGCGGTGGTGCTGGGGTTGGGGCATTCCGCTGACGGGCCGCGCTTCCTGCTGGGCACCTATTCCACCTTCGGGGTGATGGCGCCCGGCCTGTTCTGCTTTGGCGTATCGCTGGCGCTGGAGCGCGGCAACGGCCTGCTCAGACTCAAACGTGCGCTGCCGATGCCACCGGCCGCCTACCTCATCGGCAAGATGGTGATGGCGATGTTGATGGCGCTGATGATCGGGGTGCTGTTGCAGGTGCTGGCGGTGCTGGTCGCGGGCGTGGCGTTGTCGGCATCCCAGGTGCTGTGTCTGACCGTGACCTGTGTGCTGGGCGCGTTGCCATTCTGCGCGTTGGGTCTGTTGATTGGCACGCGGGTGAAGGGCGATGCCGCGCCGGCGCTGGTGAACCTGCTGTACCTGCCGATGGCCTTGCTGTCGGGGCTGTGGTTCCCGCTGTCGATGCTGCCGCCGCTGCTGCGCACGCTGGCGCCGATCTGGCCCAGTCATCACCTGAACCTGATCGCCCAGTCCTCGCTCGGCTTCGATACGGGCAGCACCTGGCCGCATGTGGCATGGCTGGCGGTGTTCACTGTCGCGGTGACGCTGCTGGCGGCGTGGCGCCTGCGCCGTCATGGCTGATGGCATCATGGCCCGCACTGCAACCGGAGCCGTCCGCTGATGTCCCGTCTTCTCCCCGCCTGGCTTGCGCCGGCCCCGGATTCGGTGGTGGCCGACAACCTCAGGCTCGGCAAGTGGCCATGGATCGACGCGGTGCATCTTTTCTGGACGGTGTGGGTGTTCATCACGCCGATGTTCGGCGGCGGTTACACCGTGCGCTGGGCGCTGATCACCCTGTGGTCGTATCCGTTGTTCCTGCTGCTGTATGCGCTGACCTTGCTGTCACCCCGGCGCATCGCGCCGCTGTTCGCGCTGGCGATGATCGTGTTGTCGCTGGCCTTGCTGCGGGGGTATCCCTCGGGCATCAACTACTTCATTTTCGGCTGCGTGATGCTGCGGACCAACCGCGCCATCGGCACCGGTCGCTACCTGATCGAAGTGCTGCTGTTGAACGTGGTGTTCGTGGCGCTGGCCTCGTGGATCGGCTACCCGTGGCAGACCGTTGCCTGGGTGCCGGTGCTGGCGGTCATCATCGGCATCATCGTCAACGTGGAGCGCGCCAGCAGCGAGAAGGACGCCGCGCTGCGGCTCTCGCATGAAGAGGTGCGCCGCCTGGCCGCCACGGCCGAGCGCGAGCGCATCGGCCGGGATCTGCATGACCTGCTCGGCCATACCCTGTCATTGATCACGTTGAAAATGGAGCTGTCGCGCAAGTTGTTCGAGCGTGACCCGCAGCGATCGCAGCGCGAGCTGGCCGAGGCCGAGCAGATCGCCCGGGATGCGCTGGCACAGGTGCGCAGTGCGGTCACCGGATTCCGCGCCGCCGATCTGGCCGCCGAACTGGCGTCGGCGCATCTGCTGCTGGAGTCCTCGCATGTGCATCTGCGCTATTCGCCACCGCCGCCGATGCCGGCCTGGATCGAGGCGGGGCTGTCGATGATCCTGCGCGAAGCGGCCACCAATATCGCCCGGCATGCCCAGGCCAATGCGGCGCAGATCGCCATCCACAGCGAGCCCGGCGCGGTGTGGATGGAGGTCGTCGATGATGGCCGAGGCGGTGTGGCGGCCAATGGCAACGGCCTGGCCGGCATGCGTGAGCGGGTACTGGCGCTGGGGGGCGAGCTGCGGATCGATTCGCCCAAGGGGCAGGGAACACGGTTGAAGGTGCGCATTCCCGTCACTGCCACGACGCCGTCGTTGCCGCTGGCAGATGCTGCACCGTTGCCGCCTGACGCAGCCGCGGCCGGGGAGGTCCGCGCATGATCCGCATCCTGCTGGCCGAGGACCAGGCGATGGTGCGCGGCGCGTTGTCGGCGCTGCTCAACCTGGAGACGGATATCGAAGTGATTGGCACCGCGGCCGATGGCGAGATCGCCTGGCGGGAGCTGCAGCGGCTCACGCCCGATGTGCTGGTCACCGATATCGAGATGCCGGGACTGACCGGGCTGGAACTGGCCCAGCGCGTGCAGCGCCACGGGCTGCCGGTGAAGGTGGTGATCGTCACCACCTTCGCGCGAAGTGGCTTCCTGCGCCGCGCGCTGGATGCCGGCGTGCAGGGCTATCTGCTCAAGGATGCTCCGGCCGAGAAGCTGGCCGAGGCCCTGCGCCAGGTGCAGCGCGGTGGCCGCGCGATCGATCCGCAGCTCGCGGTCGAAGCGTGGTCCGAAGCCGATCCGCTCAATGACCGCGAGCGCCAGGTGTTGCGACTGGCCGGCGAAGGCCGCTCGGCCAACGAGATCGCCGAACAGCTCGGCCTGTCGCACGGCACGGTGCGCAACTACCTGTCCGAATGCATCGGCAAGCTCGGCGTGGCCAACCGCATCGAGGCGTATCGCCTCGCGCGGCAGAAAGGCTGGCTGTAGCCGTTACGGACGCTCGCGGCGTGGGCCGCGGGCCATCGCCTGGAACACGCCGTCGCGGCGCACCCAGGCGTGGTACAGCGCCGCCGACAGGTGCACCAGCACCGTGGCGAACAGCAGGTAGGCCAGGAGCCCGTGCGCTGCCCGCAACGGCGCATACAACCCGGGCGAGTGCGGCACGATCGCCGGCAGATGCACGCTGCCGAACATCACGACCGGATAGCCGCCGGCCGACAGCATCGCCCAGCCGATCAGCGGCATCGCCAGCATCAGCGCATACAGCACCCAGTGCGATGCCACCGCGGCGAACTTCTGGAGGGCAGGCAGATCGGCTGGCAGCGGCGGCGCGCGGTGGCTCAGACGGTTGCCCAGGCGCACCAGTGCCAGCAGCAGGATGGCGATCCCGAGCGGGCGATGCAGGTCGATCAGCACCGGCCGCAAGGTCAGCGAGGCGACCATGATCACGCCGACAAACAGCATCGTCAGGATCAGCACTGCCATGCTCCAGTGCAGCAGGCGGGCGAGCAGGTTGAAGTGCGAAGGATCAGGTTTCATGGGTGAGCCGCTCATCGGGTTACTCCCTGGCCGGTGGCTTGGATGGCTTTGCCGCTGGCGATTTCGCGTTCGCGCCGGTCGAATGATTTGGCATACACCGCCGAGCGCGCCGCCAGGATCGGATCATCGGACGCTTCCACGCCGGTGGGCAGGATCAGGGGATCGAAGTTCAGATCGCGGCAGGCGCCGTCGGCCTGCGGCTGCCACTGCAGCAGTGTCAGCGTGCCCACGGTCACCTGCCGGCGGTTTTCCGGCCAGGGTTGGGAGGGATCGTCGATCGCATCACCGGGCTCGGGCAGGCTCACCTGCATGTCCCAGCGCACCGGGCCGGCGGCCAGGCGCTGGCCCAGTTCCTCGGCCAGATAGTCCAGCGGAGCCTGCGCGCGCTGGGCCTTGTCCATTTCCACAAACGGCGCCTGGGGCCGCATCGACCAGCGCACCGGCTGGGTGTCGCCGGCAGCATTGATGAAGCGGAAGCTGTGGATACCGTTGTAGGCGGTGTTGGCCCAGCTGCTGGACCACGGCGCCGACTTGGCCCAGGCCTGGAATCGCCGCGCCTGCGGGTACTTGTCCAGGAAGACGGCCATCTTGGCCGGGTCGGGCTTGCCGGTGGCCGGATCCGGGATCTGGGCGCGGGTCTGCTCCAGAAACGCCGCCGCCGAGGGCACGGCGAAGAACGGGAAGCTGTTCATCGCCATCCGCCACTCCTGGCCGTCGTCGCTGCGCAGTTGCAGCGCCATGCTGCGCACGCGGGCCGCGGCATCGGCGCCATGCGGATCGCCGCCGCCGATCGACATCCGCCCCAGCACCGGCACCGCCGTCTGCGAGAACACCCGGGCTTTGGACAACGCAGCGCCCTCGGCCGTGCCCTGGAAGGTGCCCGTCACACAGATGCCCTTGCTGTGGGCCCGGCGGAAACCGGGATGCCGCGCGCCGGTGGCCTCGATCGTGTTGATGAACGTGGACGCGGTCAGGCGCTGGCTGCTGCCGATCCAGCCGGCCGACCAGGCAAAGGCGACCGCGCCGAGCCCGGCGATGCCCGCGATGGCGGCCAGCGGCAGCCAGCGGTGCCGGCGCGTTGCAGGAGGAGGGGAGTCGGCAGTCATGGGCGTTTCCTGGGTATGTGGGCAGGTAGGACGTGCGGGCGCGCGATCTATTCCATCGACCGGCGGGAAATATTCCGGAAAGGTTTTGCCCGGCCCGGGAATAATCCTCCGACCTTAGCGTCATACCTGTAACTCTGCCGCCTGACTGTGATGGATACCTTCGACGACGAACGCCTGCGCGCGCTCCTGCCCCGCCTGCGCCGGTTTGCCCGCTCACTGGCGGCCGATCCGGCCAGTGCGGACGATCTGGTGCAGGCCACGCTCGAGCGCGCACTGCGACGCTGGCATACCCGGCGCGAGGACGATGCGCTGCAGGCCTGGCTGTTCTCCATCCTCTATCGCCAGTTCATGGACGAACGCCGGCGCGCGGCGCGCTGGCAGCGGGTGGTGGCCTTGTTCGCACCGCAGCAGGCCGGCATCTCGCCATCGGCAGAGCGCGTACACGATGGACGTGCGCAGCTGGCCGCCTTTGCCCGGCTGCCGGTCGAACAGCGGGCGTTGCTGATGCTGGTCAGTGTTGAAGGCTTCAGCTATCGCGAAGCGGCCGAGGCGCTGGGCATTCCGATCGGCACGGTGATGTCACGGCTGTCGCGGGCGCGCGACCGGCTGCGTGCGCTGGATGAAGGCACCGCCGATACCACTCCGGCACTGCGGGTACTGAAATGAACACACTGCCTCCCGACGACGAAGCACTGCACGCCTACGTGGATGGGCGCCTGGACGCCGACCGTGTCCGCACCCTGGAGCACTGGCTGCAAAACCACCCGGAGCAGGCCGCGCGCATCGCCGGCTGGAAACGCGATGCCGCCTCGCTGCGCGCGACCTGGGCCGGTCTGGAGCCATTGCCGGCCGATACCCCCCTGGCACCGCCGCAGATCCGCCGCCAGCTGCAGCGGCAACGACGCGCGCGGCTGGGGCTGGTCGCCAGTTGTGTGCTCGCCCTCGGTCTTGGCACGACGCTGGGCTGGCAGGCGCGCGAGCTGCGCATGGCCGGTGAGCGCCTGCCGATGGCCGATGCCGTCGCTGCCTACCGTCTGTTTGCCGACACGGATATGCCGCTGGAGTCCGGGGCCGGTCGTGACAGTCCGCTGCAGGGCTGGCTGCAGGCCAACTTCGGCGCGGCCGGCGCGGCGCCGGACCTGCAGTCGCAGGGGTTCCAGCTGCAGGGCGGACGCATGCTGTCCACCCCGGAAGGCGCGGCGGCCATGCTGGTCTACCAGGATGCCGACGGGGCCCGCATCGGCCTGTATCTGCGGCCGCGCAGCGACCGCTTCAGCCAGGGCGAGCGCCGCGATGGGCGCCTGCTGGCGCAGTACTGGGCGGAGGGAAATACCGCCTTCGCGCTGGTCGGGCCGGCCACCCAGGCACGGATGCGCCAGTTGCGACCGTTGTTGCACACCGCGGGCTGACGCCTGTCAGGACATCAGCCCGCAGCGGTGATGCTCAGCGGCCGTAGCGGGTCTTGAGCATCGCCCAGGCCGAGCGCAGCGCCAGCGCTTCGCCACCGGCCGGACGGCCCGCGCGCTCGCTGTCGTTCCACGCGTACACGTCCAGATGCGCCCAGGTCTGGCCGGCTTCGATGAAGCGTTCCAGATACAGCGCGGCGGTGACCGAGCCGGCCATGCGCGAACCGGCATTGGCCATGTCGGCGATACCGCTGTTGAGGTAGCGCAGGTACGGGCGCCACAACGGCATGCGCCAGACCGGATCGCGGGTGGCGTCGCCGGCGTCGAGCCACTGCTGGGCCAGGGTGTCATCGTTGGCGAACAGCGCCGGCAGGTCCGGACCCAGCGCGATCCGCGCCGCACCGGTGAGTGTGGCGAAATCGATGATCGCCTCGGGCTGCTGCTCGCTGGCATAGGTCAGCGCATCGCACAGCACCAGCCGGCCCTCGGCGTCGGTGTTGTCGATCTCCACGGTGATGCCCTTGCGGGTGGTGATGACCTCGCCGGGACGGAACGCGTCCGGGCCGACCGCGTTCTCCACCGCGGCGATCAGCAGGGTCAGCCGCACTGGCAGTTCCTGTGCCATCACCAGCCCGGCCAGCGCCAGCGCGTGGGCGGCGCCGCCCATGTCCTTCTTCATGTTGCGCATGCCATCAGCCGGCTTCAGGTCCAGGCCGCCGGTGTCGAAACACACGCCCTTGCCGACCAGCGCCAGATGCGGCGCATCGGCCTTGCCCCAGCGCAGTGCGATCAGTCGCGGTGCACGGTGCGAGGCGCGGCCGACCGCATGGATGGTCGGGAAATTCTGTTCCAGCAGTTCGTCGCCGGCGATCACTTCCAGTTCGCCGCCATGGGCGTTCACCAGCGCACGTGCGGCATCTTCCAGCTGCTGCGGGCCCATGTCCTCGGTGGGCGTGTTGACCCAGTCGCGCACGCGCAGGCAGGCGGTGATGACATCGGCCACTTCGCTGGACGGGGAGGCCAGCAGTTGCGCCGGTGCGCGTGCCGGCTTGCGGTAGCGGGCGAAGCGGTAGCTGCCCAGGCCCCAGCCCAGCTGCAGGTTGCTGGCACTGGCCATATCCAGTTCGCCGGCCACCTTCCAGACACTGCCGGCCGGGAGCGCGAACGGGGCGTGCGCATAGCTGTAGGCATCGGCGCGATCACCCACGCCCAGCACCGCACCGGCCAGGCCGTCGGTGCCGGGCAGCAGCGCGACCGAGCCGGGCGCGGCGCTGAACTGCTGGCTCTTCAGCCAGGCCTGCAGGGCGGCCGGCTGCTGCGCGTTCCACGCGGCAAAACCGTTGTGGTCGAGCACGTACAGGGGGAGCGCGTGCGAAGAATCCGTGGTGAAACCATTGAGCGTGGACATGCAATACCTCTACTGCGTCTGGTGGCGGCCGCCGGTTCAGGCCAGGTGGCTGGATGCGTTGGCATCGAGCCAGTCGGCCAGTCCGGTCAGGGTGTCGAACTGCAGATCGGGCTGCAGCTCCGGATGGGTCCATGTATGTGCGTCGCGATTGATCCAGCAACCGCGCAGGCCCGCGCGGATGGCGCCGGCCACGTCCATCTCGGCGTGATCGCCGACGTGCAGCACCTGTGCCGGCGCCACGCCGAGGCGCTCGCAGGCGGCATGGAAGATGCCCGGGTCCGGCTTGGCCGCACCGAACTCGCGCGAACCCAGCTGGAAGGCGAACAGCTCGCCGATGCCGATGCGCTGCAGATCGGCGTTGCCATTGCTGACCGCCGCCACCGGCACGCGCGTGGCGATACGGCGCAGCGCGGCCAGTGCATCGGGATAGAACTCGACCTGGTTGCGCGCGGCGTAGAACGCTTCGTAGGCCGGCTCCAGCAGCGCCGGGTTCGCGCCGCTGTTGTCCAGCGCTTCGGCCAGTGTCAGCCGCCGCAACGCGCTCAGGTCATGGTGCAAGTGGGGGTTGTCGACGAAGGTGCGTTCGCGCAGTTCGCGCATCGCTTCCACCGGGTACAGGGTGGCCGTCGCCGGGCTGTGCTCGCGCATCCAGTCGTGCAGCACCTGGTCGATCCGCGCGCCGATGGGCGCGAACGGCCAGAGGGTGTCGTCCAGATCGAGGGTGATGGCTAGGACAGGGAAGTTCACCTGGCCATTTTACGTCAAGCCATCGGCGCAGGCCTGCGATGCACTATTCCAGCAGCCTGGCCCAGCCCTGCATGCCGTCCAGCCGGGTCAGCACCAGTTTCACGCAGACCAGCAGCGGCACCGCCAGCAACAGCCCGACCATCCCCCACAGCCAGCCGAACAGCATCAGCGCCAGGATCAGCATCAGCGGCGAGATCGCCATGCTGCGGCCGAGCACCACCGGCGTCACCAGCTGGCCCTCCAGCGTGTGCAAGGCCAGGTAGCACAGCGCCGGCAGGAACGCGGTGAGCGGATCGCGGAACTGCACAAAGCCCATCAGCAGCATCAACGCGATGCCGAGCAGCGGCCCCACGTAGGGCGCGAAATTCAGCAGTGCCGCTACCGTGCCCCACAGCAGCGCTTCGGGCAGCGCGATGCCCAGCAGCATCAGCGCGCCGGCCAGGGCCAGCCCCAGCAGCACGTTGATCACGCTGATGGTCAGCACGTAGCGCGAGATCTCGCGCTCGATCGAGCGCAGGATGTCGGCGGTGAAACGCTTCTGTTGGCGGGTGGGCAGCAGCGCCAGCACATGCCGTTGCAGGCTGTCGCCATAGATCATGAAAAACAGCGTCAGCAGTACCACCGCCAGCGCCGAGGCTGCCAGCTTGGGCGTGCGCACCAGCGCCTTGTAGGGGTCATCGAGCTGGGTACGGATCACCTGCACCTTGCGGCTGCCCTCGCCGGCGGCGGCGCGGGCAAAGCTCTCGGCCGCCTGGTTGGCCTGTTGCACCGGTTTGACCAGCGCCTGCACCTGGCGCGAGATCTGCCGCATCTGCTGCGGCGCCTCTTGCACCCAGTCGCTGGCCGGCCCGGCCAGCTGCACCGCCAGCGCGCCACTGCCGGCCAGCCCGCCCAGCAACACCAGCACGGCGCCCAGAAACCGCGGGACATGCAGCCTCTGCAGCCCGCGGATGATCGGGTTGCCCACCAGTGCGAAGAACATCGCCAGCAGCACCGGCAGGATCACGCTCTGCGCGGCCCACAGCGTGTAGCCGACGGCCAGGGTGGCCAGCACCACCAGCGCCGTTGGCGAACGCGGACGTGGCGCGGGGGCCGGCGGGTCCTCAGGTGCGGCAACTTCGGGCAACGACTCGGACATGCGGACGATGCTCAGAAAGAGGGAGGGGCGGTGTGCCGGCGCGGGAGCTCAGGACTCTGATACGTCGGTGGCGGCTTCGGCCGCGCGTGGCTGCACGGGGTCGGCTGCGGCAGCGGTCGAAGCGGCGGTTTCGGCCGCCTGTCCGGCATCATCGGCCGCGGCGCTGGCCTGTTGCGCCGCCATGCCCGCGGCCGCGGCCGCAAACGAAGCCACCGAGGCCTGTGCCGAGGCCACCAGTCCGGAGACCGAACCGATCATCTGCAGCCAGCGGCCACCGCTGAAGGCGCCACCGGGCTCCAGCTTGCCGGCCGCAAAGCCGCCGGCCAGGCCGGCGATGACGATGCGTCCGGGGGTCCAGGCGCGCCGCCAGACATGGTTGAGCAAATTCCACTGGGTGAGGGTTTCGGTGCTGCGGACCTGCACCACGGCTTCGGCGCGCCGCACGCGGCGCTGCAGGACTTCGAACTTCATGGCGTGTTGTCCCCGGGCACGGTCACGTGGGCATCGGGATCTTCATCGCCGGGCTCATCGAACAGGCCCATCCGCGACAGCTGCCGGCGGGTGGCATGCATGCCGGTGTGGTGGAAGAAGTACGACACCCGCCAGATCGCATAGCCGGCCATCGCCAGACTGGCGAGGGTGGGGACCAGCAGCGATATGAACAGTGACAGGCCCAGGTACTGCAGCAACGCGACCAGCGTGGCGGCCAGCAGCAGCCACGCCGAGGCGCCGAACACGATCGCCACCCCGCTCCAGGCCAGGGCACGGCCGAAGGCGCTGCGGGCCAGGGCCAAATCGGCCGACGCCAGGCGCCGCAGCGAACGGAACGTGTGCGAGGCCGAATCCAGCGTCTGGCGACCGGCATTGCCGATCTGGCGGATGCTCTCTTCCAGTCCGGGGGCTGGCGCATCCGCTCCTGCCGGTTCACCCGGTGGCAGTGTGGCGTGTTCGCTCACGCCGGTCAGTCGTTGCTGCGGGCGAGCTTGGCGATGATCCAGCCGGCGGCGAAGGCCACGCCGAAGGAGGCCAGTGGCCGCTCGCGGATCAGCTCGGCGGCGCTGTCGATCAGATCCTTGCTCTTGTCCATCAGCGCGTCCATCTGTTCCTTGGCGGCGGCACCGCCCAGCTCGGCCGCGGCCAGGCCGGACAGGGCGCTGTCAGACAGCTCGGCCTTCATGTTGGCCTTGCCCAGACGCAGTTCGTCAGTGGCGGCGCCGGCGGCGCCCTTGACCGCCGAACCGGCGGCATTTGCGGCCGACTTCAGGTGCGCGCCGGCCTCGCCCAGATGCTCTTTCATGTTTTCGGTATTGGTGGGGCTCATCGTGATCTCCTGGTTTCAGCGGGAGCGCCGCGAGGCGGCGCGCGGGTTGCAGCGGGCGTCCAGAAATACCAGTCGCGGGGTGTAAGGCGCGTTACGGACGATGAACCATCATCGCATCAACAGCTGACCGCGCGTGTTGCCGCGCAGAATGCTCAGCGCCAGTTGCGGCGGGCGCGGCTGGAAACTGGCGCGCCAGCTGGCCAGATCGGTGAACTCGCCGCTGCTGGCGGCAAGAATCACATCGCCACTGGCCAGCCCCGATTGTGCGGCGCGGCTGCCACGTGCCACGTTGCTGACCAGCACGCCGTTGAGGCCGGCCTGACGCAGTGATTCGGGCAGATCGGCGAAGGTCGCGCCGCTCAGGCGCGGATCCAGCGTTTCGCCGCTGACCGCACGCGGCTGTTCCTTCAAGGTGGCTTTGAGTTGCAGCGCTCTGCTGTCGCGACGCACTTCCAGCTCCACCGTGCGGCCCACCGGCTGCAGGCCCTCGAAGTTGTGCAGCGCCTGCGCGTTGTCCACGCGCTGGCCATTGATCGCGGTGATCACATCGCCGGCCTTCAGCCCCGCGGCCATCGCCGCCGAGGCGGGCAGCACCCGCGTCACCAGTGCGCCGCGTGCTTCGGCCAGTCCCAGGCCCTGCGCGATCTGCGGGCTCAGGTTCTGCGTTTCCACGCCCAGCGTGCCGCGCACCACCACGCCCTTGGTGATCAGCTGCTCGACCACGTCGCGCGCCAGGTTGGAGGGAATGGCCAGGCCCAGGCCGATGTTGCCGGCCATGCTGCCCTGCGGGTTGAAGCTGGCGGTGTTGATGCCGATCAGCTGGCCGGACAGGTTGACCAGCGCACCGCCGGAGTTGCCCGGGTTGATCGAGGCATCGGTCTGGATGAAGTTCTGGTAGCCCAGCCCGCGGATGCCACTGCGGCCCACCGCCGAGACGATGCCGCTGGTCACCGTCTGGCTGAAGCCGAACGGGTTGCCGATGGCGACCACGAAGTCGCCCACGCGCAGCTGGTCGCTGTTGCCCAGGCGGATCTCGGTGAGCTTCTCGGCCGGGATGCGGATCAACGCGATGTCGGTGTCGGCATCGGAGCCGAGGAACTCGGCCTTGACCGTACGTCCGTCGGCCAGGGTCACCTGCACATCGTCGGCGTTTTCGATCACATGGTGGTTGGTCAGCACATAGCCCTTGGCCGCATCGATGATCACGCCCGAGCCGAGCGACTCGTTGATGCGCTCGGCCGGCACCTGCGGGAACAGGCGGCGGAAGAACGGATCGTTGAAGTAGGGGTTGCGCACCCGTACCACCTGCTTGGTATTGACGCTGACCACGGCCGGCATCACCTGCTCCAGCATCGGCGCCAGCGAGGGCAGCGGCTGCCCGGCCACCGAGGCCGGCAACGCGGCCGTGGCCGGCAGCGCGCTGGCCAGCGGCGCTGCATCGGCACGGTTGTCCAGGTGGGCGTTGATCGCCGTGGCGGTGAAGCCGCCGAAGGCGGCGGCCAGGGCCAGAGTCAGCAAAGTGGGGATCGGTCGCATAAGTGCGGTAGCTCCGTGCACAGGCGCCAGGGGGCGCGTCGGGATGGGGCGGAATTCACTGAACGCGAGTGTGGCCGGCGACGGCTAAATCGACAATGAAATATTCCGCACCGCCGCAATCCCAAGGCCGGCAAGCGCTTCGCCGATTGCAAGGGGCTGGCGGCAGATTTTTCGTTTGACATCACCTTGCCGCTGGGTAAGCTTGGCCTCGCCATCAGCCACAAGATATTGGGTTGATGTGAAACGCGCCCCCAAGCAGTAGGGTTATGCTCGGGGCGAGCACCCCAGCGGAAGGCGTGCAATGACAGCGAAAACGATGCAGATAACCGGTAGTCCCCGGAGTCCCCTCATCCCGCCAGCAGGCGCGTAACCACGCGGCTGTGCGTCGTCGTCGTTGCCGCCCGGCCCGCCGGGGAAGAGCCAAATCGCGCCCCATGGCGCCTTGAAGAGAATTTCCATAATCATGAGCACGGTGCGTCTTGAAGTGGTCAGCAATCAAACCAAATCGGACCTGATCCCTCTGCAGCCTGCCTCGCAGGACATCTGGGAAAAGAAGTACCGCCTCACGACCAAGGCGGGTGAAGCGCTGGATGCCGATATCGACGGCACCTACCAGCGCGTGGCCCGTGCCCTGGCCGATGCCGAAGCCAGTGACGAGAAGCGCGCCTACTGGTACGAGCGTTTCGTCTGGGCGCTGCGCCGCGGTGCCATCCCGGCCGGCCGCATCACCTCCAATGCCGGCGCGCAGGAACACAAGCCGGCCACCAGCACGATCAACTGCACCGTGTCGGGCACCATCACCGACTCGATGGACGGCATCCTGGAGAAGGTCCACGAAGCGGGCCTGACCCTGAAAGCCGGCTGCGGCATCGGCTACGAGTTCTCCACGCTGCGCCCGCGCGGCGCCTTCGTAGCCGGCGCCGGGGCCTACACCTCCGGCCCGATGTCCTTCATGGATATCTACGACAAGATGTGCTTCACCGTGTCCAGTGCCGGTGGCCGCCGCGGCGCGCAGATGGGCACCTTCGACGTGTCGCATCCGGACGTGAAGGATTTCATCCGCGCCAAGCGCGAGGACGGGCGCCTGCGCCAGTTCAACCTGTCGCTGCTGATCACCGACGGTTTCATGGAGGCGGTCAAGACCGATGCCGACTGGCCGCTGGTGTTCCCGTTCAACACCAAGGAACACGGCGACATCGACCTGGCCAAGGCCGAGGACGTGGTCTGGCGTGACTGGCCGACCCACGAGAACTACATCGTCCGCGACGATGGCCTGGTCGCCTGCAAGGTCTACGGCCACATCCGTGCCCGCCACCTGTGGGACATGATCATGGTCTCCACCTACGACTACGCCGAGCCGGGTTTCATCCTGATCGACCGCGTCAACGAGATGAACAACAACTGGTGGTGCGAAAACATCCGCGCCACCAACCCGTGTGGCGAACAGCCGCTGCCGCCGTACGGCGCCTGCCTGCTGGGCTCGGTCAACCTGACCAAGTTCGTGCGCGATCCGTTCACCGACAAGGCCAGCTTCGACTGGGACGAGTACAAGGAAGTGGTGCGCGTGTTCACCCGCATGCTCGACAACGTGGTCGAGGTCAACGGCCTGCCGCTGGAGCAGCAGCGCAACGAGATCATGCGCAAGCGCCGCCACGGCATGGGCTTCCTCGGCCTGGGCAGCACCATGACCATGCTCCAGATGAAGTACGGCTCCAAGGAATCGTGCGAATTCACCGAAGCCATCGCCCGCGACATGGCCGTGGCCGGCTGGGAAACCGGTCTGGAACTGGCCCGCGAGAAGGGCGCCGCGCCGATCATGGACGAGCAGTTCACCGTTACCGCCGCGATGCTGCGCCAGCGCCCGGAAATGAAGAAGGACGGCTGGAAGGTCGGCCAGGCCATCGCCGGCAAGGTGCTGCACGCCAAGTACAGCCGCTACATGCAGCGCATCGCCACGGTTGCTCCGGAACTGGTCAAGGAACTGGCCGAAACCGGCGCGCGCTTCACCCACCACAGCTCCATCGCCCCGACCGGCACGATTTCGCTGAGCCTTGCCAACAACGCCTCCAACGGCATCGAGCCGTCCTTCGCGCACCATTACAGCCGCAACGTGATCCGCGAAGGCAAGAAGTCCAAGGAGAAGGTGGACGTGTTCTCCTTCGAGCTGCTGGCCTACCGCGCGCTGGTCAACGCCAAGGCCATGCCGTTTGCCGAAGACGCCGACGCGCAGCTGCCGGAGTACTTCATCAGCGCCGACGACATCTCACCCAAGGAACACGTGGACGTGCAGGCCGCCGCGCAGAAATGGGTGGACAGCTCGATCTCCAAGACCGCCAACGTGCCTACGGATTACCCGTACGAGCAGTTCAAGGACATCTACCGTTACGCCCACGAGCAGGGGCTGAAGGGCTGCACCACGTTCCGCTTCAACCCGGCCGCCTTCCAGGGCGTGCTGGTCAAGGAAGCGGACCTGGAAAACACCACCTACCGCTTCGAGCTGGAAGACGGCTCCACGGTGGAGGTCAAGGGCAACGAACAGATCGAGTACGACGGCGAAATGCACACCGCCGCCAACCTGTTCGATGCCTTGAAAGAAGGGTATTACGGCAAGTTCTGAGTAATGTCCCGGCCGTCCCGCCGCTGCGGCGGGGCGGTGACGCGATGGTCGCCGCCATCGGGTTGTACCGCGTGAGTTCCACGTTGCATCGGCTTCGAGATAGCATCGCCCACGTTACAGACCCGACGCCCTGAGGAGGGCTTTATGAGCAATGGTAATGGTGTGACGGCGACCGTTTCCCAGGTTGTCGAGACTGTGAAAGAAACCACCGCCCATCTGGGAGACAGCCTGGCGGTCACCGCCAGCGACGCTGTTGTCGCAGTCAAGGCCCGCGCCCGCAAAGCCGAGGCCGGCGCCAAGCAGCAGGTCGCCAAGGTGAAGAAGGCCGTGGCCAAGGCCGAGAAGGTCGTCGCCAAGAAGGCGGCCGCCGCCAGCAAGGAAGTGAAGAAGACCGTCTCCTCGGTACGCAAGAAGCTGGAAACGGCCAAGGTCAACGCCCAGGCCGAAGCGGCCGCGCTGAAGAAGCAGGGCGCCGGCAAGCGCGCCGCGGCCAAGAAGGCCCTGGCCAAGGTCGAGAAGACCGCGGCCAGCAAGGCGGCCTCGGCGAAGAAGGCGGTCAAAACCGCCGAGAAGAAGGTCGCCAAGGCCGTGACCAGGAAAGCCGCTGCCACCAAAAAGGCAGTGAAGGCCACCGAGAAGAAGGTGGCCAAGGCCGTGGTCAAGAAGACCGCTGCCGCCAGGAAGGCGGTGAAGACCGTCGAGAAAAAGGCGGTCAAGAAGGTCGCCGCTGCCAGGAAGGCGGTAAAGACCGTCGAGAAGAAGGCCGTCAAGAAGGTCGCCGCCGCCAGGAAGGCGGTAAAGACTGCCGAGAAAAAGGCCGTCAAGAAGGTCGCCACCGCCAAGAAAGCGGTGAGGAAAGTTGAAAAGAAGGTCGTCAAGCAGGCCGCGGCCGCCAAAAAGACCGCTGCCAAAAAGGCCGCGACCGTGAAGAAGGCGGTCAAGAAGGCCGTTCGCAAGTAAGTCGCACCGCGCGCCCCGTCCTCACCGCGAGGACGGGGTTGCTGCCGCATACCCCGCACCACCACGCATATCCAGGACACGCACCATGGCCGTCAAAATCGACAAGAAAATCAAGGGTTACTCCGTCGTCACTCCGGACGACAAAGCCCGGGAAGCAGCGGCCAGCGCCCCGGTTGCCGTGGTCCAGGACGCCACCCCGCTGGACAACATCGTGCACATGCACGAGCGCATCGAGCGCCCGGAAGTGCTGATCGGCAGCACCTACAAGATCAAATCACCGCTGGTGGAGCACGCTTTCTACGTGACCATCAACGACATCGTGCTCAACGCCGATACCCAGCACGAGCTGCGCCGTCCGTTCGAGATCTTCATCAACTCCAAGTCGATGGAGCATTTCCAGTGGATCGTGGCGCTGACCCGCATCATGTCGGCCGTGTTCCGCAAGGGCGGCGACGTCACCTTCATCGTCGATGAGATGAAGGCCGTGTTCGACCCGAAGGGCGGCTACTTCAAGGCCGGTGGCGTGTACATGCCGTCGCTGGTGGCCGAGCTGGGCTTCATCGTCGAAGAGCACATGAAGTCGATCGGCCTGCTGCACGATCCGGAAATGAGCGCGCACCAGCGCGCCATGATCGCCGAGAAGCGCAAGCAGTTCGAGGAACACTCAAAAAAAAACGCTGAAGCCGTAACCGTCGCGGTTGCCGCCGTGGAAGCGGGCGAGGACGCCAGTGCCGACAACGGCAGTTTCCCGGCCGCGGCGACCATGTGCCACAAGTGCAGCACCAAGGCGCTGGTGGTGATGGATGGCTGCCAGACTTGCTTGAATTGTGGGTATAGCAAGTGCGGGTGATGCACTAAGGAATCAATTGGCCAAGCTTAATGCTTGGCCTTTTCTTTAATCAGGGAAGTGATTGATGGCTCGGAATACTGTTCTGCGAATGGCTGCGCTTAATATAGTTGTGCATCCGCATCCCGAAGGTACCTACGAACGATTGATTCGATTCGTTCAGCGCAGACATTTAGTCGCAAAGATACATTCGGATCGTTATGGAATGATAACGCAAGTTTGGGACTCCCCTCGGGCTGATGCGCCAGGAGTTCACGGTGTGATATCCACCTTCGTACAATTTGACGCAGCACAATCGTGGTTAGATTTGGAGACCAACGAGGAGGCATCGGAGGACGAACTGAACAAGATCGAGCTTCCGGCCAATCTTCGTCCTGGCTTGAAGCGCTGCCGATTTGTTCTGGACGAAAAGACTCACACATTGGCTTTCGATGTGGAGGCAGCTAAGGGGGGAGTGGGTCCTGCCTCGATGCTCAAATTTTTAACGCAACTTTTCGATTTGCCAAAGGTGGTTAAGGAATTTGGTCCTGTAACGGTAAGGCCTGTCACGGAGGAGAATAGCGTCGATAGCGTTTTCCTTCTCGATAATATTAGTGAGATCTACATTCGCTCAAATCGTCCTAACCCGGGTGACTTTGATACGACGCCATATGAGGATTTAAACAGGTTCTTGCTTGAGCAATCTGCTGATCGTTTAGAGCAGCGCATCTCATCTGCTGATCGGACGTTGGAGCCGAACGGTGCAACACTTGCTCTTGCGCGTGTTGCAGACGAGAACGGCTATGTTGAAGTTAAAGGTGTTAATGATGACGGGCAGATCGTTAAGCGGTCGACCCAAGACAGTAGGCCATTAATTGCAACAACTGCCTATAATGCGGATGTTGTGGATGATATTAGTGCTCAGTACAACGCTATGAGCGAAATTTCCGGATCGGTTAGAAGGCGCAGAAGGCGGGTTTAATCATGGAAGGCGACTCGGGAAAGCAGTGGGGTGACTTTAAAGAGACGCTAAAGACTTATTTCAAAGAGTACGGTGGGGTTCCTGCGCTCCGGGCTAGTCCTTTTTTTCGAGCCTCTGTGCTGATGTCATTAATTGTGCTTCCTGTATGGGCTTCAGGGCGCGCGCCTGCACTTGCTATAAGCGTGGTCCCTGGTCTGTTAGGCTTTTCCATCGCAGCGTTTACGCTGTCGCTCGGTATTGGAAGCGATAAATTTCGAATTTTGTTGGCTGTCGACTTCGGGAGTGGGACGTCTGCAATGAAGGAGATGGCAAACGCTTTTCTCCATTTCATGATTCTTCAAGTCGCGGCCTTGCTTCTTGCAATTCAAGTTGGATCAGGCCACGTTGCGTTTGTGCTGAATGTCATAGGTATTTCCTGGGAGCAGCTGCCGCTGGCTGCTCAAGTTATATTATTATTAATTAGAGCGGCATTGGGCTGGCTCGTTGCATTGCTCGTTATTTACTCTTTGGTCTCCACGCTTCCGGCAATGCTGCACGTCTATAGGGCGTCACAGGCGTTCCGGAATTTTGCGCAATCGCAGTTTTCTGTGGAATTTCCGAATGCCAAGATTAAGGAGAAGTAGCGGGATCAGGTTTACTTCTTGGCGGGAATAGAGGGTCAGGTTCGATTGTTCGATCTGGCCCTTTTGTTTTGGCGATGGATCAAGGTCAAAGGCTTCCGTCTGCTACGCAGCCGGGTTCCTTTTGTTGCGTCAAAAGGAACCAAAACCGCTTCCGCCGGACGCATGCCGATGCGGTATAGCCGCATCGGTGCCCTGCGCTCCTCGCGGATCGGGGCGGCGCGGAACTCGCTGCGCTCAAACACCCGCACCTTCTTCCCCCGATCCACTACGGTGCTCGGCATGCTTTGACGGCTCGGGTGGATCAAAAGCTGAAATCAAAAGCGGCTCTGCTCTTGAGTCTGCTTTTCGCTTTTGACGCTCATCCCCGTAGAGCATGGCCAATGACGGGCGCTGATACCCGAAGGGCGACGCGCAGGAGCGCGTCGTTTTTCACCGCTACACGGATGTGCCGTCGAAAAATGCGCCGGGCATTGGCGAACCCGCGCATCGCGCGGGCATGCGTCCGGGTGTGCTTGACCAGCACGTAGCCCGGGTAAGCGACGCGCACCCGGGGTGTTCCCCGATGGCAACGTGCGGCTTTCCCGGGTGCGGCCCGGGCCTTACCCGGGCTACCGTTGGTCGCGTGATGGAGCGGAGTGGCTCGGGATGGTGCGGAACCCGCTGCGCTCAGCGCCGCTCCTTTTCAGCGGCCCATTGAACCGCCGAACTACCCGGTTGAGGCTTCCAGCTGCTCCGTTGAGGCTCCTAGCCTATCCGTTGAGGCACTTAGCCTGACGCGTGAGGCTTTTAGCTGAACGATTAAAGCTTTTTGCTACTCCCGTGAGGCTTTTAGTCTATCGGTTAAGGCTTTTGGCTGAACGATTAAGTCTTTTAGCTTGTCCGTTAAGGCTCCGAGCTACTCCGTTAAGGCTTTTTTCTTGCCGGTTGAGGCTTTCAACTGCTTCGCCAAGTTTCCGTGCGGGTCGGCAGGGCTTTGGGCGGGTCCGGTGACGCGCCAGGCTGTCAGGCGCGTAGCCCGCGTAAGCGCCGCGCACCCGGGTGGTTTCCCGATGGCAACTTGGGGCTTTCCCGGGTGCGGCCCCGGCCTTACCCGAGCTACGGTGAAAAACCAAAAACAGGGGTCAGAGTCGATTGTTCGATCTGGTCCTTTTGTTCTGGCGGTGGATCAAGGTCAAAGGCTTCCGCCTGCTGCGCAGCCGGGTCACTTTTGTCTTGGCAAAAGTAACCAAAACCGCTTTCGCCGGACGCATGCCGATGCGATGAAGCCGCATCGGTGCCCTGCGCTCCTCGCGGATCGGAGCGGCGCGGAACTCGCTTCGCTCAGACACCCGCGCCTTCTTCCCCGATCCACTGCGGTGCTCGGCATGCTTTCACAGCTCGGGTGGATCAAATGCTGAAAGCAACAGCAACAGCAACAGCAACAGCAACAGCAACAGCGCGTAGCCCGGGTAAGCAAAGCGCACCCGGGAATTTCCCTCGATGCATACATTGGGACGCCCCCGGGTGCGGCCGGTGGCCTTACCCGGGCTACGTCGCTGTATGGATGCCAGCGGGATGTGAGTCTGGGCCGCTCTCCGCCGTTTGCTTTTCAGTTTGTGCTTTTGCGGTTGACGTTCAATCCCGTAGAGCATGGCCAATGACGGGCGCGGATACCCGCAGGGCGACGCGCAGGAGCGCGTCGTTTTTCGCCGGTACATGGATGTGCCGTCGAAAAATGCGCCGGGCAGTGGCGGACCCGCACATGGCGCGGGCATGCGTCCGGGTGTGCTTGACCAGCCATTCGGCTGTTGGGAAAGCGTCTCTTTTGGTTACTTTTCTTTGCACAGACAAAGAAAGGCCCTTCAACAGCCGAATGGCTGGTCAAAGTGACTCGCGCACCGCAGGTGCACGAAAGCTTTTCTGCCTTGGCTTTTCAAGATCAGAGGCGAGAACAAAGGTTTCCACACGCCGCACGTACGGGCCCCTTTGACCAGCGCCCAGCCCAGGTAAACGACGCGCACCCGGGGCATTCCCCGATGGCAACGCGCGGCTTTTCCGGGTGCGGCCCGGGCCTTACCGGGGCTACTGTTGGTCGCATGATGGGGCGCGGAGTGGCTCGGGATGGTGCGATACCGGCGGAACCGGGTTGCGGGCGGTGCCTATTTCTTTACGGTGACTCTCCGCGATCGGCGCGACGACGCATTGGTACGGCATGTCGATCTTCTGCGGGCATCCTGGCAGAAGGCACGTTCGCGCATTCCACACACGGTTGTGGCTGCTGTTGTGCTTCCCGACCACTTGCACGCCGTTATCCGCATGCACGAGACCGACGCGGACTATTCGCGGCTCTGCCAGGAGATCAAGAAGGGGTTCACCCGGCGTTTGCGGAACGCGGGGCCGTCACCGTGGCAGTCGCGCTTCTGGGAGCACACGATCCGCGATGACGATGACCTGCGTGCACACGTGGACTATGTGCATTTCAATCCGGTAAAGCATGGGCTGGTCACGCGCGTGGTTGATTGGCCGTACTCCTCGTTCCACCGTTACGTGCGTGATGGCGAGTTGCCAGCGGATTGGGGCATGGGCGCGATCGCATCACCGGTGCACGTCGGTGAGCACGCGTAGCCCGGGTAAGCGATGCGCACCCGGGGCTTTCCTCCAACGCAACGTGACGGCTTTCCCGGGTGCGGCCGCTGGCCTTACCCGGGCTACTAAAAACAGGGGGTCAGAGTCGATTATTGGCTCTGGCCCTGGGTTTCCGTTCTGTCCGTCTTAGACAGGTGCCGCTTCACTGGGCTTTGGCGCGGCCAAGCAACGCATAGAGCCCTATCGCACCAAAGGTGGCGCAGCCGATGCCGCCGAGCGCGAACTCGCCGAACTTCAAGGTGAACTCGCCGGTGCCGAGGATCAGGGTGATGGCCGCCACGATCAGGTTCTTGGTGTCGGAAAAATCCACCTTGTTGTCGACCCAGATCTTGGCGCCGGCGATGGCGATCAGACCGAACACCACGATCGACACCCCGCCCATCACGGGCAGCGGGATGGCCTGGATCAGGGCGCCGAACTTCGGTGAGAAGCCCAGCGCGATGGCGATCAGTGCCGCGACCAGGAACACCGCGGTGGAGTAGATGCGCGTGGCGGCCATCACGCCGATGTTCTCGGCGTAGGTGGTCACGCCCGTGCCGCCGCCGGCAGCGGAGACTAGGGTTGCCACACCGTCACCGATGAAGGCGCGGCCCATGTACTGGTCCAGGTTCCGGCCGGTCATGGCGGTCACGGCCTTGATATGGCCCAGGTTTTCGGCCACCAGGATGATCACCACCGGCACGATCAGCAGCATGGCGCGGGTGCTGAAAACCGGCGCATGCAGGGACGGCAGGCCAAACCACGGGGCGGCGGCGATGCCGCTGACATCGACGGGTTTGCCCAGCCCCAGGCCGTTGGTCAGACCGGCATAGATGCCGCTGGCCACGATCAGGCCGATCAGGATCAGCAGGCGCTGCAGCATGCCGCGGGTGAACACCGCCACCAGCGCGACCGACAGGAAGGTCACCGCCTGCATCCACGCATCGAAGTTGTTGGCGGCCATGGTCTTGATGGGAATCGAGGCCAGGTTCAGGCCGATCACGGCCACCACCGCGCCAGTGACGACCGGCGGCATGAAGCGTTCGATCCATCGCGTGCCCACCGCGTGGACCAGCACGCCAGTGGCGATGTAGACCAGGCCACAGGCCATGATGCCGCCCAATGCCAGCCCGATATTGGCGTTGGCCCCCTGGCTGGCCACATAGCCGGTGGCCACGTTCACCACGCCGATGAAGGCGAACGACGAGCCCAAGTAGCTGGGGACCTTGCCGCCGGTGATGAGGAAGAAAATCAGGGTGCCGACACCACTCATCAGCACGGCCAGATTGGGGTCAAACCCCATCAGGATGGGCGCGAGCACCGTCGAGCCGAACATGGCTATCACGTGCTGGATGCCCATCAGCCCCGTTTGCGCCCAGGGCAGGCGCTCGTCGGGTCCGATGACGCCGCCGTTCTGCAGCGCGGCGGGGGACTTTTCGGTCCACGAGAACATGCCCATCTGGTTTGCATCCGGAGAAGTGCTGGGCTGATTGTAGAGGCCGGGCGTGCCCACGGAAATCGGAAGAAAACCCCGCTGTCAGAGTCAATTATTCGCTCTGCCCCGCTGGTTTTGACGAGAGCTCACGTTCAACGGCTTTCGCCTGTTGCGCGGCCGGGTGCATTTGACCGGCCATTCGGCCGTTGCAGATCGGCTGACGCGGCAGAAGTCACCTGCCGGGCGTGGCGATGAGCGGCGACGCCGGCTCGAAGGATGAGCGCCGCAGGTCCGAATCAAACCGCTTCCGCTGGATGCATGTCGATGTGATGGAGCGGCACCGGTTCCCTGGGCTCCGCGGATCGCGACGGTGCACAGGTTGCGGTGATGTCTTCAATGGCGGCGTCTGTCATCACTGTCTGCATATGGACGGTCGGCGAGGATCGGGTTTCCCTCAAGTGGAGAAACGTGGATGACCACACCCGAAGAGCTTCAGGAAAAACTCTGGAAGACCCTGGCCTCCGACCGTACCGTGCTGCTGGGTGTGCCGGGCAGTCACCACGGCGCGCCCAGGCCGATGACCGCCCTGGTGGAGGGAGAGCATGGCCCGGTATGGTTCTTCGCCGGCCGGCCCAATACGCTGGCGGACCTGGCCCGGACGGGGACGGCGGCGCAGGTGCTCGTGGTGGCCAAGGGGCATGAACTGTTTGCGACCATCAATGGCACGTTGAGCGTGCACAACGATCCGGCCATGATCGAGCGCCTGTGGAACCCGTTTATTGCCGCGTGGTTCGAGGGCAAGGATGATCCCACGCTGGTACTGCTGCGCTTTGATCCCGCTGATGCCGAGGTCTGGAAGAACGAGAACAACCTTCTGGCCGGGATCAAGATGATGCTGGGTGTGGACCCGAAGAAGGACTACGCCGACAACCAGGCGCACATCAATCTGCATTGATTGATGCACGGGGAATAAGCGAGGGATTGAATTCCCATCCCTGTCGGGTCCATGGAAATGGCTGCCACACGGCAGCCATTTTTCATGGGTAAGACATGGGCCGTATAACCCGGGGCAGCGTCGATTTTTTCAATGGCTCTTCTGTTTGGGTGATGGTTCAAGGTCCAAGGTTTCCATCTGCTACGCAGGCGGATGGCTTTGATCCGCCACCGGGCTTTTAGAAGAGCGTTGCGACACGTGCACGGCTGCTGCGCGAACGCTCTTCCGTCGTTTTGCAAATAGTGGCTACCCGGTCACGGCTTTAGGCCGGTTCGGTGGTGCTCCGGCTTGTCCGGTGGGGAGGATTCTGAGGCGGGTCGCTGTGGTTTCAGGCAGGGCGGGAACGGGAGCAGACCACTATTAAAGGTTTCCCGCTCGCTGCCGTTACCGGCAGCGCCTTATGGCCGATCTCTTTCTTTCCGGATTTCATATTCATGTTCAAACCCACTGTCCTCGCCCTGGCCGTTGCGTTCTCTGCCAGCCTGGTTGTCCCCGCCGCCGCCGCGGCCGCCTTTGACGACGTGAGCGTCGGTGCCGGCGTGTCCACGCTGGGCTATGGCGTGGACCTGAATTCGCAGTTCACCGAGCGTTTCTCCGCCACCGTGGGCTACAACTCCTTCACCATCGACGGCGACGAGAACACCGATGACGTCCGCTACCAGGGGGATCTGAAGTTCAACAACGCCACCGTCAAGCTCAACTGGCATCCGCTGTCGGGCGGCTTCCACGTCTCGGCCGGTCTGGTGGTCGGTGATATCCGCGCGGCTGTCACCGGTACCCCGCGTGCCGGCGGCGTCTACGAGTTCAACGGCGTGCAGTACACCGCCGCCGATGTGGGCCAGCTGCGTGGCCGCGTGGAAATCAAGGACAGCGTGGCGCCGTATGTGGGCGTGGGTTACCGTTCGCGCGGTGAAGGCCTGGGCTTCTACGCCGACCTGGGCGTGATCTCGGCCAAGACCAGCGTCAGCCTGGCCGCCACCGGGCTGGCCGCCGATCCGCAGTTCAAGGCCGATCTGGAGCAGGAGCGCCGCGAGCTGGAAGACAAGATCGATCTGAGCGTGTACCCGGTGCTGGGTCTGGGCTTGGTCTACCGTTTCTGACCGCCGCGCGCCTGCGCGGGCCGGTACCAGGGCCAGGCTGATGCTTGGCCCTTTTTTTTGTGTGGCGGCGATTGCTGGCGCGGCCACCGCGCCGCAACCGGCGCGAAGGTGGCAGACGGTATCTGTAACTGTGATCTGCATCGATGGGCGCCGATGTCCTGCATTGCCTATGATCGGCAGTCCATCAAGACACAGGAGTGCAATGTGCGACAGACAGGGAAATGGGTGGGGCTGATGGTGGTCATGGTGGCGGGACTGTCTGCCTGTTCGGAGCCGGAGCAGCCGGCGCTGGCAACGGCCCCGCTGACGCTGGCACCCGCGCCGGTGGCGGAAGAGACTGCCGCCACGGGCCCCGCAGTGGCCGCGGACACCGCCACGGCGGGCGCGCGGCGAGCCTGCATGATCGCCGGCACCATCACCGTCCTCGGCGAGTCGATCCGCTCGCGCGATTGCATGCAGATCGCCGGCACCAGCACCGAGCAGGACCTGACCCGGGCCTGCGAAGGGCTGGCCGATGGCCTGAAGCAGGCCGGCAGCGCACCGGCCGAGGTGACCTATATGGAGGCCTGCCCGTCGCCCTCGCAGGGCGTGTGCCGGAACATCTTCGGTGGCAGGTTCGACGGCCACTACTACGAGCGCACCGCCGACAGTCTGGAAGGTCTGCCGCAGAGCTGCAGCATGGGCGGCGGCACCTGGGTGGCCGGATGAATATGGCCGTTTGAACCGGGCCGGTTGATTCTGGCGGAACCAGCAGGGCCGGCCGCGGGTTTGCGCGCCGGCCTTTTTTCTTTCGGTGGCATGTTCGCCGGGCAGCGGCTGGAGGAGGCATGCGGCGGGCACCTCAGCCTGGCCGACTGCGCGGTCGCGCCACTGCTGCTCTCCCCCGCCTGGGCCGATCCGATCAGCAACCGTTATCCGTTGTTGCGCGGTCGCTGGCACGCCCGTCCTTCGCCCGCGCGATGGAGGAGGCACGACTGCCGGCACCTGTTCCCGCCGGGCTTGCCGGAGCGCGACTGCGCGCGTGCTTTACGCCGGCAGCGAAGGCGGGCGGCGCGCGGCGTCCTGTCCGGTGGTCGCCGGCAGTTCCCCGGCACCGGTCTTGATCCAGCGTCCGTCCTGGCGCGCCTCCACCTGGAAGCGGGCCCAGTGCTGGAACTGCGCCGGACTGGCCTCGCCCTGTTGGCCGCAACCGTCGCCGGCGACGATGCGATACGAAAGACGGGTGGTGGGGATGCCTGCCGCCGGCAGCGCGAGCACCTGGCGCACGCTCCACGTGCGGCCCAGCCGGCCATTGCTGTAGCAGCGCCCTGCCTGGATCCGCGCCGGGTGCAGCGACACGCGCTCGGCATGCTGCTTGGCCAGTTCCAGCAGCTCGGTGAGGTTCTCGTCGGTGATGTCGACAAAGGAGTTGAGCTGGCCGATGGCGGCGTGGAAATCCTCCTGGGTCAGATCGAAATTGCGCTGGGCCGGACTCACGCTGGGCAGGGGCTGCCGGCGGCGGTGCAGATGGGCCGGATAGCGGCGCCAGGCGAAGCAGGCGTTGAACAGCACCGCCGCCAGCAGGATCGCACCGACATTGATCGCCACCGGCGTGAGCAGATAGTGGTAGCCCAGCGCATGCACGTCGCTGCCGCCGATCACCGCCGCCAGGGCGGTGGCGCCACCGGGCGGATGGATGCAGCGCAGGTAGTGCATTGCCGCCACCGCCAGTCCGACCGCGAGTGCGCCGGTCCATACCTGGCCGGGAAACAGCTGCTGGCAGCTGACGCCGATGAACGCGGGGACCAGGTGCCCGGCCAGTACCGGCCACGGCTGCGAAAGCGCACCGTGCGGTACCGCGAACACCAGCACCGCGGTGGCACCCATCGAGGCCAGCAGCAGGGTGCTGCCCGGATGGCCGTCAAAGCCGTGCGGAAAGCTCCAGTGGGTGAGCTGGTAGACCGCCAGCAGGCCCAGCAGCGCGCCCAGCGCGGAGATCCACTTTTCGCCATGACGGGTCTGGTTGCGTTCAATACCCAGCCAGCTGCGAAGCGGCGGGAGCGGTGTGGGAGAGGATTTCATCGGCGCAAAGCGGTAGCAGGTGTCGCCCGTATTTTCAGGCCACAGGGGCTGGCCGCACTACACGCAATGCGGCGATTCGGGCGTCGGCTCATGGCGATTTCTTCGCTCGATATGCCTGTGGTGGCCATGTATGGACAGCTGCATCCTGCCGGCGTGACTTATGCCATCACCGGTGCGCACCTAGACTGTGCGCCTGCGCCGCACCGCGGCTTTACCGGATGCCCCATGAAAACCCACGGTTACGCCGCCTACGATCCGACCTCGCCGCTGGCGCCTTTCACCTTCGAACGCCGTGCGCTGCGCAGCAACGATGTGGCGATGGAGATCCTGTACTGCGGCGTCTGCCATTCGGACCTGCACACCGCCCGCAACGACTGGGGCTGGAGCTATTACCCGATCGTGCCGGGGCATGAAATCGTCGGCCGGGTGATCGAGGTCGGTGCCGAGGTCAGTCGCTACAAGGTGGGCGATCATGTCGCGGTCGGCTGCATGGTCGACAGCTGCCTGGCCTGCGACCAGTGCGACAGCGGCCAGGAGCAGCTGTGCCGCAACGGCATGACCGGCACCTATGCCGGCGCCGACCGCATCAGCGGCGAGCCCACCCAGGGCGGTTACGCCAAGCATCTGGTGGTGCGCGAGGAATTCTGCCTGCGCATGCCGCAAGGGCTGGACCTGGCGCGCGCCGCGCCGCTGCTGTGCGCCGGCATCACCACCTGGTCGCCGCTGCGCAGCTGGAACGTGGGCCCGGGCAGCCGCGTTGGCGTGATCGGCCTGGGCGGTCTGGGCCATATGGCGGTGAAGCTGGCGGCCGGTCTGGGCGCCGAGGTCACTGTACTGAGCCGCAGCCCGTCCAAACAGGCCGATGCGCTGGAACTGGGCGCCGGCCGCCTGCTGGTCTCCAGTGACGAGGCGGCGATGGCCGCGGCCGCGGCCTCGTTCGATCTGATCATCGACACGGTGCCGGTCAAGCATGAGCTGGACCCCTACCTGCCGCTGCTGGATGTGGACGGCACGCTGGTGATCGTGGGCCAGGTCGGGCCGATGGGCCAGATCAACTCCGTGCCACTGCTGCTGGGCCGCCGCTGCATCGCCGGTTCCCTGATCGGTGGCATCCGCGAGACCCAGGAGATGCTGGATTTCTGTGCGGAGAAGAACATCCTGCCGGACTGCGAAATGATCCGCATGGACCAGATCAACGAGGCCTATGAGCGCATGGAGAAATCCGATGTGCGCTACCGCTTCGTCATCGATATGGCCTCGCTGCCGCAGTGACGAGAACCCATCGTGGCGGCGCACGTGCGCCGCTGCGGGCGAGGGCGTAAGGTACGCGCCCTGCAAGCCGCGCTCCCGCGCGGCGTGGTTCTGGATGATGGTGATGGATCAATTCGACCGTGAGCACCTGTGGCATCCCTACAGTGCGCTGGGCGGCCCGGTGCCGGTGCTCAAGGTCGCCCGTGCCGATGGCGTGTTGTTGCAACTGGAAGACGGTACCCGCCTGATCGACGGCATGGCCTCGTGGTGGTGCGCGGTGCATGGCTACAACCACCCGGTGTTGAACCAGGCCGTCATCGGGCAGCTGGGAAAGATGTCGCACGTGATGTTCGGCGGGCTCACCCATGAGCCGGCGATCGCGCTGGGCAAGGCGCTGCTGGAGATCGTGCCGGCGGGGTTGGAGGCGATCTTCTACGCCGACTCCGGTTCGGTGTCGGTGGAGGTGGCGCTGAAGATGGCGGTGCAGTACCAGGCCGCACGCGGCAAACCCTGCAAGAACAACATCGCCACCACCCGCTCCGGTTATCACGGTGACACTTGGAACGCGATGTCGGTGTGCGACCCGGTCACCGGCATGCATGGCCTGTTCGGTGCGTCGCTGCCGGCGCGCTGCTTTGTGCCGGCGCCACGTACGGGGTTTGACGAACCGTGGGATGAGCGTGATATCGCGCCGGTCGCGCAACTGTTCGCCGAGCGCGCTGACACGCTGGCGGCGTTCATCATCGAGCCCATCGTGCAGGGCGCCGGTGGCATGCGCTTCTATCATCCGCAGTACCTGCGCGAGCTGCGGCGGCTATGCGACGCGCATGACGTGCTGCTGGTCTGCGACGAGATCGCCACCGGCTTCGGCCGCAGCGGGCGGCTGTTCGCCTGCGAGCATGCCGGTATCAGTCCGGACATTCTGTGCATCGGCAAGGCGTTGACCGGCGGTTACATGACCCTGGCCGCGACGCTGTGCACGCGTGCGGTGGCCGAGGGCATCGCCGGCGGCGAGCCGGGCGTGTTCATGCACGGCCCCACCTTCATGGCCAACCCGTTGGCCTGCGCGGTGGCGGCCGCCTCGATCCGGCTGCTGCGGTCGCAGGACTGGCAGGGCACGGTGGCAGCGATCGAGCACCGCCTGCACGAGGGGCTGGCGCCGGCACGCGCGCTGCCGCAGGTGGCCGATGTGCGGGTGCTCGGTGCGATCGGGGTGATCGAGCTGAAGGCGCCGCTGCGGCTGGAACGCATCCAGCAGCGCATGCTGGAGGCGGGCATCTGGATCCGCCCGTTTGGACGGCTGGTGTATGTGATGCCGCCGTATGTGATTGAACCGGCGCAGCTGCAACAGCTGTGCGAGGGCATGGTGGCGCTGGTGGCCAGCCTGCAGGACGAGGATATGCGCGCATGAACGGCAAGGTGGTATTCGTCAGTGGCATCGATACCGATATCGGCAAGACCGTGGTCACCGGCTGGCTGGCGCGGCAGTGGCTTGAGCAAGGGGACAACGTCATCACCCAGAAGCTGGTGCAGACCGGTTGCGTCGGTGCGTCCGACGACATCCTGATGCACCGCCGCATCATGGGCTGTGATCTGTTCGAGGAAGACCGCGATGGCACGACGATGCCGGTGCTGTACGCCTATCCGGCCTCGCCGCACCTGGCCGCGCGGCTGGAACAGCGCGAGCTGGATCTTGCCGCGATCGAACAGGCCACCGCGCGTTTGCGCGCGCGCTATGACACGGTGCTGGTGGAAGGTGCCGGTGGCCTGATGGTGCCGCTGACCGCGCAGCTGCTGACCATCGACTATGTGGTCCAGCGCGGCTGGACGGTACTGCTGGTGACCTCCGGGCGGCTGGGCAGCATCAACCACACGCTGCTGTCGCTGGAGGCCATTGCCGCGCGCGGCATCACGCTGCACGGGGTGGCATGGAACTGCCGCGACGACAGCGATGATGAAGTGATCGCCGCTGACAGCCGCGGTTTCATCCGTGCGCATGTGGCGCGCCATTTTCCGCAGGCGCAATGGTACGAGGCGCCGCGGCTGGAGCTGGCCTGACGGCCGCGGCGCCCCGGGGACGCGCTTGCCATTGGCGGCAACGCTGGGTATATGAATGGATCATGTCTGCGGAAGGAGCCCTCTGATGACGTTCGCATTTCCCGCGTTTCACGAACACATCCTGCCCGGTGCACATACTGTCGAAGCCGTGGAAGCGGCCATGCGCAAGGCCGGCTGGCAGGATATCCGCCGCCACGGCAGCACCGTGATCGCCAAGGTCGGGCTGAATCTTTTCTCGTTCGGTGAAACCGTGGCCATCACCCTGGCACCGGGCCACGCGGTATTCCGCAGCACCTGCATCCTGGCCACGCAATGCCTGGACTGGGGCAAGAACCGGCGCAATATCGACACCCTGCTGGCGGCACTGCGCGCCTGATTGCACGGGTACCCGGGGCCGGCGACCCTGCGCCGGCTCTGCTCGTTCCGTCTTAGAATCGGCCCTCAGACGATTCGGGAGGCGGTATGAGCATTCTGGGCTTCATCAAGAAAGAGCTGATCGAGATCATCGAGTGGACCGATGACTCGCGTGACACGCTGTCCTACCGCTGGCCGGACGAGGACCGCCAGATCAAGAACGGCGCGCAGCTGATCGTGCGCGAATCGCAGATGGTGCAGTTTGTCGCCGCCGGCCAGTACGCCGACCTGTTCGGTCCCGGCAAGCACACGCTGAGCACGGCGAACATCCCGGTGCTGTCCACCCTTCTGGGCTGGAAGTACGGCTTCGAGGCGCCGTTCAAGTGCGATGTCTATTACCTCAATACGCGCCTGTTCACCGGCAACAAGTGGGGCACCGCCAACCCGGTGATGATGCGCGACGCCGATTTCGGCGTGGTGCGTCTGCGTGCGTTCGGCACCTACGATTTCCGCATCATCGATCCGCCGAAGTTCCTCAAGGAGGTGGCGGGTACCGACCAGAATTTCCGTCTGGACGAATTCGCCGACACCATGCGTTCGCGCATCGTCAGCGTGTTCACCGAGGCACTGGCCAGGGCCGGTGTGCCGGCGCTGGATGTGGCGCAGCGCTATTCCGAACTGGGCGAGGCGCTGCTGCCGATCATCAATCCGGCCATGTCCGGCAAGTACGGCATCGAGATCACCAGCTTCGTGCTGGAGAACGTGTCGGTGCCGCCGGAAGTGGAACAGGCCATCGACAAGCGCTCGAGCATGGGCGTGATCGGCAACCTCAACGACTACGTCAAATACCAGATGGGCCACGGCATGGGCGAGGGCGGTGAAGGGGCCGCTGCCGCCGCGGTGCCGGCGCAGATGGCGATGGGCTTTGGCATGGCGCAGGAAATGATGCGCGGCATGCAGGGCACCGCACCGGCCGCTGCAGCGGTACCGCCGCCGCTGCCGGCCGCCAGCACGGAAGCACCGGTGTTGGACGTACTCACCCCCGAGCAGGCCGCGCAGACCTTGTCGGTGTCGGTGGAGGACGTGATGGCGGCCATCGCCACCGGTGAACTGAAAGCGCGAAAGATCGGCACTGCCACCCGCATCGCCCGGTCGGCACTGGAAGAGTTCCTGCGCGGCGGATGAACAACGCAACGGTTGGCAAACATCCCTGTCCCGAATGCGGCGGGGATCTGCAATGGAATGCCGGCAAGCAGGCGCTGGCCTGTCCGTACTGCGGCACCTTGGTGCCGCTGGCGCAGGCCGCCGACGGTGTGGGCGATGGCAGTGCCGGTGTGGTCGAACAGGACCTGATGCAGGCGCTGGCGCGGCTGCAGGCGGCCGAGCGCACGCAGCCTCCACCGCTGCCGGCGGAGCAGGCACGCCCGGGCGGTGTGCTGGGCCTGCTGCAGAGCATGGCGGCCACGCCTGCCGCGCAACGCGGCTATGGCGCGCAGTCACGCGAAGTGCAGTGCCAGAGCTGCCATGCGATCTCGGTATTTGTCGCCGGCAAGGTGGCCGACCGCTGCGAGTTCTGCGGCTCGCCCTCGATCATCGATCACCAGTCGCTGGGCGATGCGATCACCCCGCAGAGCCTGCTGCCGTTCAAGATCAGCGACGGGCAGGTCCGTGATGGCATCCGCAAGTGGTACGGCACGCGCTGGTTCGCGCCGAACCGGCTCAAGCGTGCGGCGTTGACCGATACGCTCAAGGGCGTGTACCTGCCGTACTGGACGTTCGATGCGCAGGTGTCCGCGCGCTGGACGGCCGAGGCCGGCTACCACTATTACGTGACGGTGAGTTACCGCGACTCCAACGGCAATACCCGGACCCGACAGGAGCAACGCACGCGCTGGGAACCGGCGGCGGGCTCGCTTCGGCATTTCTTCGATGACGAGCTGGTGCCGGGTACGGTCGGGGTGCATATGGCGCTGCTGCACAAGATCGGCCGCTTTCCGACCACCACCGATCTGAAGGCCTATTCGCCCGAGTTCGTGCGTGGCTGGACGGTGGAGCGTTACCAGGTCGATCTGCGCCAGGCCGCGCAACAGAACGTGGCGCAGATGCAGGCGCAGACAGAAGCGCTGTGCGCCGAGCAGGTACCCGGTGATACACACCGCAATCTGCAGGTACAGGCCGATTACAGCGCCCGCACCTTCAAACACATCCTGGTGCCGGTGTGGCTGGTCAGCTACACCTATGGCGCGCGCAGCTACCAGGTACTGGCCAACGGCTACACCGGCGAGATTGCCGGTGAGCGTCCTTACAGTGCGTGGAAGATCTTCTTCGCGGCGGTGACCGCTGCGCTGGCGGTGATGGCATTGCTGTATGTGCTGGGAAATCTCTAGGCCTGCCGGTTGCCGGGATGAGGCTGGCTGCGGCAGCGACCGGACGTGGTCCCGGTGCCGCTGCGGGCATCTGGTGGTCGCCCCCTTTAAAACCGCTGGAGCGGCCCCCATCTGATGGGCTTGTGGTAACAGCAACAAGGGAGGCTTATGCAAGCCGACATGACTGGATGGATCCAGTGCAGGAAATGCAACGCGGTGTACGAGCCCGCGATCAAGGTGCTTGAGCGGGTGTGTCCGCAGTGCCTGTCGATCAAAACCGTACGTCTGGACGTGGCCACGCTGCTCCAGCATCACGCAATCGCCTGACACCAGGCACAACCGATGGGCCAGGCATTGCCTGGCCTTTTTTCTGCACCACGTACCCTCCGGTACCGGTGCAACGCCGCAGGCCAGCCTTCAGTCCGGCGATGTTCCGGCTTTGCCTATGCTGGCGGTTGGATCCTGCGCCGTCCGGGTGGAATGCCGCAACGCCCTTGCCTTTGCACGTTTTGCGCGTTGCGGTGCGGCAGACGCGCGGCGGTGATTGATCTGGATCATGCCCCCGCACAGACGGCCTCGGGAGAATGGCCGCGCTCCCGGTAAGGCAGGTCGAATGAAGAAACTCACGAAGCTGGTGTTGGTGGTGGTGTCGGGGATGGCGGTTGCCTACGGTGTCGCCCGCTCCACGCCACACTGGTTCGCACCGCGGCAGGTGGCCGAGGTCGATATCCACGATCGCGCGCTGATCCAGCGCGGTGAATACCTCTCGCGCGTGGCCGATTGCGCCGCCTGCCACACCGCTCCCGGCGGCAAGGCGTTTGCCGGCGGGCTGGGCATGCAGACGCCGATGGGCACCCTCTATTCGACCAACATCACCCCGGACAAGGCCACCGGTATCGGGGGCTACGACTACGCGGATTTCGAACGGGCGGTGCGCCGTGGCATCCGCGCCGATGGCCAGCCGCTGTATCCGGCGATGCCGTATGTGTCCTACATGATCAGCTCCGATGAGGAGATCAAGGCGCTGTATGCCTACTTCATGTCCAGCGTGGCGCCGGTGGCGCAGGCCAACGCCGCGACCACGATTCCGTGGCCGGCAAGCATGCGCTGGCCGCTGTCGTGGTGGCAGCTGATGTTCGCCCGTCCGCGCGAGCACCGGGTTGATCCTGCACTGGATGCCAGTGCGCAGCGTGGCGCCTATCTGGTGGAGGGCTTGGCCCATTGCGGGGCCTGCCATACCCCGCGCGGGCTGGCGTTCCAGGAGAAGGCGCTGGGCGAGGACGGCAGCGGCCAGTTCCTGTCCGGCTCGGTGCTCGAAGGCTGGTATGCCAAGAGCCTGCGCGATGAGGATATCGGGCTGGCGACGTGGAGCGAGGCCGAGATCGTCGAGTTCCTGCGCACGGGCCGTACCGACCGCACCGCGGCCTTCGGTGGCATGGCCGATGTGGTCCAGCACAGCACCCAGCACATGAGTGCCGAAGATCTGCAGGCGATGGCGCACTACCTCAAGCAGCTGCCGGCGCGTGCCGAACGTGCGCCGCAGTGGACGCCGCGCGCCGACACCACCACCGCGCAGCTGCGCGCCGGCGACTACCGCCAGCCCGGTGCGCTGGGCTATTCGGAGCACTGCCAGGCCTGTCACCGCGCCGACGGCAAGGGCGCGCCGCGCGTCTACCCGGCGCTGGCCGGCAACTCGATCGTGTTCTCCGATGATCCCAGCTCGCTGATCCAGGTGACCCTGGCCGGTGGCCGTACACCGCAGACCGCGCATGACCGCATGGCGTTCACCATGCCCGGTTTCGCCCATGTGCCCAACGTCGAGCTGGCCGACATCCTGAGCTTCATCCGCAACAGCTGGGGCAACCATGCCAGCGAGGTGACGGCCAACGACATCGCCCGCATGCGGCGGGTGATCGCGCACAAGCCCGTGCACTACGTGCCCGAGGAGGCCGCGCAATGAACAAGTCATGGATGGCGGCCGCTGCCGCCCTGCTGCTGGCCGGTGCCGCCGGCGCCTGGGCCTGGCACGCCTACACGCAGCCGGAGCTGGATGCGCCCGAGCCGGTGCCGATGGAGGTGCTGGACAAGGATGGCAAGCTGCTGGGCCATCATCTGGCGCCCAGCGTGCAGGAGATCGCCGGGCTGTCCAACGCCGCGCAGGTGATGCTGGGCCGGCGCCTGCTCAATGAAACCGCACGACTGCTGCCGGACAACGTCGGCAACGGCCTGAACTGCAACTCCTGCCATATGGCCAACGGCCGCGAGCCGCTGCGCAACCACTACCTCAATACCGGCGGCAACTACCCGCGCTACATGCCGCGACCGGGCAAGGCCATCGATCTGGCCGAGCGCATCAACGGCTGCTTCGTGCGCTCGATGAACGGCAGGAAGCTGGCGGTGGAATCGGCCGAGATGCAGGGCATGCTCGCCTACATGCACTGGCTGGGCCGCGGCATGGCCAAGGGCGCGAAGGTGTCGGGCAAGACCGAAGGACCGATCGACATGTCGCTGCGGCCCGATCCGGTACGCGGTGAAAAGATCTACGCCGCGCAATGCGCCTCCTGCCATGGCAACAACGGCGAGGGCATGAAGGACGCCTCCGGCGACTACCTCTTCCCGCCGCTGTGGGGCGAGGAGTCGTTCAACATCGGCGCCGGCATGGCGCGATTGAGCAAGGCGGCGGCGTTCGTCAAGCACAACATGCCGCTGGCGGTGACCTACGAGCCGCCGTTCGGACAGACGGTGCTGCCCGACCAGGATGCGATCGATGTGGCCGAGTATTTCATCAAGCAGCCGCGGCCGGATTTTGCAGGCAAGGTCAACGACTGGCCGCGCGACAAGAAACCCGAAGACGCACGTTACTGATAGAGCTGTTGGCAACCAGGAGTACAGGAATGCAGATTGTTTCCCGCGGAGTCCTCGCAATGGCCATCGCGGCCGGCTGCGCGCCACTGGCTGCGCTGGCGCAGGACAGCGGCCCGGACACGAAGCTGTCCACGCAGATCTTCGTCAACGCCAGCCAGCTGGACCGCGATGGCGTGGATACCGCCGATGAAGGACTGGCGATCGACCTCAAGCGCACCTTCGTGACGCTGGACCATCGGTTCAACGCGCGCTGGTCGGCGCAGATCACCACCGATGTGCAGTGGAACCGCAACAGCGATCCGACCGATGTCTGGGTGCGCCATGCCTACCTGCAGCGCAGTTTCGGCAAGGGCAGCTGGCTGCGGCTGGGCAATGCGCCGACGCCGTGGATCGCGCAGGAGTCCGCGCGCGAAGGGTTCCGGTATGTGGACGCCGGGCTGATCGCGCGCACCAAGATGGGCGCGCCGGCCGACTACGGTGTGCATGGCCAGTACAGCAATGGGCCGCTGGTGTACGCGGCCTCGGTGGTGACCGGGGGCGGCTTCCAGAAGCCGCGGCTGGGCAACCGTGCCGATGTGGAAGTGCGGGCAGGCTGGACCCCGCTCAAGGGCGTGGAACTGGCCGCCGGTGGCTACCGCGGCACGCGCGCGCAGGATGCCGGAAGCAAGCCGCATGTGCACACCGCGCAGCGCTGGAACGCGATGGCCAGCTGGGTGGGCGTGCGCGGCCGCGCCGGTGCGCAGTACTTCCGTGCCGAGGACTGGACCCGCATCACCAAACCCGGCAGCGATGACCAGCGCGGCTGGTCGGCGTGGAGCAGCTACCAGTTCACCCCGCAGTACGGCGTGTTCGCCCGCTATGACGAAACCCGCATGAGCCTGGATATCGATCCGATCACCCGCGAGCGCTATCACCAGCTGGGCGTGGAGTGGAAGCCGAACAAGCACCTGCGGCTGGCCGCGGTTGGCAAGCGCGTGGAGCAGGCTTCGAAGCAGAAGGCGATGGAAAGCGACGAAGTGGGCGTGTGGGCGCAGCTCGCATTCTGAGCCCGATCAGCGGTGGTGAAACGCGAAAGGCCAGCGTTTTGACGCTGGCCTTCTGCTTTCGGCAGCGTCGGCTTACTCGCCCTGGTACTGCTTCTCTTCCACCAGCGCCGAACCGGCCACCCGGTTGATCTGGTTCTTGACCGCCACGCGCTCGCCATTGGTGCCATAGACACCGCGGGCCAGGGCGATGAACCCGGCGCCGAAGTCCTGCGCCGCTTCTTTGTCGCGCAGCCGGTCCTGGATGTCCCACATGCGCTCGTTGATCGCTTTGAGCTGGTCCTTCAGCGGCGACAGCTCGGTGCGCGCGCGCTGCTGTTCCAGCCACAGCGGCCACAGGCCATCCAGTTCGGTGCGCACGTTGGCCAGCTTGGCCGCATCGGTGATGCGCTCGGCCTTGATTTCCAGGATGGTGATCTTGTCGATCAGTTCGCCGATCGATACCGGGGTCAGGAGGGTCTGCACGTTGCCGCTGCCACTTCAGAAGATGGGGGCCATGATACCGCCGGTCGCCGTCGCCCCGGAAAGGTTGCCGATGTTCCGGTAGTGGTCGCGCCTGCGTGCGGCCGCGCACAATGCGGGCCCGCCCCTACCGTGGAGTTGCCGATGTTGTCACCGCGTTCCCTCGCCGCCGCCGTGCTGTTGGGCGGTCTGGCCTGCCTCGCCACTGCTGCCGCGAGCGATGCGCCCGCACTGCAGGGCGCGTGGCAGCTGCAATCGGGTGAATCCGTCAACAAAGAGGGTGCGGTGGTGGACTACGCCAGCCAGAAGCTCGCCGGCACCAAGCTGCTGGCCGACGGCCGCTTCGCCTTCACCACCACCAGTGACGGAAAGTTCTGGGCTGGCGGTTCGGGTACCTATACCACCGAGGGCGGGCGCTACGTGGAAACCCCGCTGATGGCGTCCTATCCGCTGGAGAGCGGTGGCCGCTACGAGTTCCGTTACACGCTGGAAGGCGATGTGTGGACGCTGGAACGCTGGGACGGTGAGCGCCGGGTCGAGCGCGAGGTATGGCGGCGCGTGGCGCGCTGAAGTGCGCGCATGTCCCTTGCGCCGGACCTGAAGAGGGGCTCCGGCGCCGGTTCAGCCCTGATCCACCGGGGCGGGTCAGTCCTGCTGTGCCGGCGGGAAGCCGGCCGCGTCCAGCGCCTCGATGAAATCGGTCACCGGGTGGCTGGACTGGATCTGCACGGTCTTGCCGGCCAGATCGATGTCGATGGTGGCAGCCGGGTCCACGTCCTTGACGGTTGCGGTCACGCTGCGGGCGCAGCCGCCGCAGGTCATGCTGTCGATATGCAGTTTCATCGGGAATCTCCACTGGGTGGGGGCATGGTGGGGCTTGCCAGTGTGGCAAGGTCAAGCACCGGATAAGGCTTGACCCTGCCATCGTGGGAAGCTTTAAGGTGCCCTCAACAGTAGGCAGGTGGAGATGAGCCGATGATGAGCAAGGTCGATCCGGGCACCCCGCATCCGGCACAACATTCGGAAGAACTGTTGATCGAAGGCATGACCTGTGCCTCGTGCGTGGGCCGGGTGGAACGCGTGCTGAGCGCGCTGCCCGGCGTGCAGTCGGCCAGCGTCAACCTCGCCACCGAGCGCGCCAGCGTGCGGACCGATGGCAGTGTTGCGCGGCAGGCGCTGGTGCAGGCGATACGCAAGGCCGGCTACGAGGTCAGCGCGCCGGCCCCGGTGGAGCTGATGATCGAGGGCATGACCTGCGCTTCGTGCGTGGGCCGGGTGGAGCGCGCGCTGCAGGCGGTCCCCGGCGTGCAGTCGGCCAGCGTCAATCTGGCCACCGAGCGCGCGCGGGTGCAGGGCGATGCGCCGGTCCAGGCGCTGCTGGCCGCCATCGCCAAGGCCGGCTACAGCGCCCGCGTGCTGGACCCGGCCGGCAGCGGCGAGGATGCCCAGGCGCAGCGTCACGCCGAGGAGCTGCGCGTGCTCAAGCGCGATCTGTGGCTGGCCGCGGCGCTGACCCTGCCGGTGTTCGCGCTGGAGATGGGCGGGCATCTGCTGCCGGCGTTCCATCATGTCATCGCCAGCACGCTGGGCACGCAGAACAGCTGGCTGCTGCAGTGCGCGCTGACCACGCTGGTGTTGCTGTTGCCGGGTCGCCGCTTCTATCTCAAGGGTATCCCGGCGCTGCTGCGCGCCGCACCGGACATGAATTCGCTGGTCGCGGTCGGCACGCTGGCCGCGTACGGCTTCTCGCTGGTGGCGACCTTCGCCCCGCGCTTGCTGCCGGCCGGCACGGTCAACGTCTACTACGAAGCCGCGGCGGTGATCGTGACGCTGATCCTGCTCGGGCGCATGCTCGAAGCCAAGGCCAAGGGCCGCACTTCCGAGGCGATCAAGCGCCTGCTCAAGCTGCAGGCCAGGACCGCACGCGTGCGCCGCGACGGCGGTGTGGTGGAACTGCCGCTGGAGCAGATCGCCAGTGGCGATGTGATCGACGTGCGTCCGGGTGAGCGGATCGCCGTGGACGGGCAGGTGATCGACGGCGACAGCTATGTCGATGAATCGATGATCAGCGGCGAGCCGGTGCCGGTGCAGAAGGCGCCGGGCAGCAGCGTCATCGGCGGTACCGTCAACCAGACCGGCACGCTGGGCGTGCGCGCCACCGCGGTGGGCGGTGCCACAGTGCTGGCGCAGATCATCCGCCTGGTCGAACAGGCGCAGAGCGCCAAACTGCCGATCCAGACCCTGGTGGACCGCATCACGCTGTGGTTCGTGCCGATCGTGATGGCACTGGCGGTACTGACCTTCGCGGTGTGGCTGCTGTTCGGCCCGGAGCCGGCGCTGACCTTCGGTCTGGTCAACGCGGTGGCGGTGCTGATCATCGCCTGTCCGTGTGCGATGGGCCTGGCCACGCCGACCTCGATCATGGTCGGTACCGGCCGTGGCGCCGAGCTGGGCGTGCTGTTCCGCAAGGGCGAAGCGCTGCAGCTGCTCAAGCAGGCGCAGGTGGTGGCGGTGGACAAGACCGGCACGCTGACCGAAGGTCGCCCGCTGTTGACCGACCTGCAGCTGGCCGACGGCTTTGACCGCGCCGGAGTGCTGGCCAGGGTGGCGGCGGTGGAAGACCGCTCCGAACACCCGATCGCCCGCGCCATCGTCAGCGCCGCGCAGCAGGACGGGCTGACGCTGCCTGCGATCAGCGCCTTCGAATCGGTGACCGGTTTCGGCGTGCGGGCCGAGGTGGACGGCGTGCGCGTGGAAGTCGGCGCGGACCGTTTCATGCACAAGCTCGGCCTGGACGTGGCGCTGTTCGCCGATGCCGCGCGGCGGCTGGGCGAGGAGGGCAAGACCCCGCTGTACGCGGCCATCGATGGTGTGCTGGCAGCGATCATCGCCGTGTCCGACCCGATCAAGCACGACACCCGCGCCGCCATTGCCGCGCTGCACGCGCTGGGCTTGAAGGTGGTGATGATCACCGGCGACAACCGCCGTACCGGCGAGGCCATCGCCCGCCAGCTGGGCATCGACAAGGTGGTTGCCGAAGTGCTGCCCGAAGGCAAGGTCGAGGCGGTGCAGCGGCTGAAGGCCACGCATGGCCATCTGGCCTATGTCGGTGACGGTATCAACGATGCGCCGGCACTGGCCGCGGCCGATGTCGGCATGGCGATCGGCACCGGTACCGACGTGGCGATCGAGGCGGCCGATGTGGTGCTGATGTCCGGCAGCCTGCAGGGCGTGCCCAACGCCATCGCCCTGAGCAAGGCGACGATGGGCAATATCGGCCAGAACCTGTTCTGGGCGTTCGCCTACAACACCGCGCTGATTCCGGTGGCCGCCGGCGTGCTGTATCCACTGTGGGGCGTGCTGCTCTCGCCGGTGTTCGCCGCCGGCGCGATGGCGCTGTCGTCGGTGTTCGTGCTGGGCAATGCGTTGCGCCTGAAGCGCTTCCAGCCGCCACAGGGTTGACGGAGACGATGATGGAAGTGGGCATGAACATCGGCCAGGCCGCCAGGGCCACCGGCATCTCGGCCAAGATGATCCGCTACTACGAGGACAGCGGCCTGATCGGGCCGGTGGCGCGTACCGATGCCGGCTACCGCCTCTACAGCGCGCGCGACATCCACACGCTGGGCTTCATCAAGCGTTCGCGCGACATGGGCTTCAGCGTGGAGCGTATCGGCGAACTGCTGGCGCTGTGGAAGGACCACTCGCGCCACAGCGCCGACGTCAAACGCATGGCCAGCGAACACATCCAGGTGCTGCGCGAGCGCATCGACCAGCTGCAGGAGATGGTGCAGACGGTGCAGGCGCTGGTGGATTGCTGCGCCGGCGATGGCCGCCCGGATTGCCCGATCCTGCGCGACATCGAAACCGGCGTGCCGCTACACGGTCCGGCGACGCCGACAACCTTCGGCCAGGCCGCTGCGGGCAAGCGCAAGCACACGTAGATCGCCGTGCTCGCTTGAATCCGGCCAATTGCGCTACACGCGCCACGCGTGCCAGAAAAGGCCTGAATAAACGCCTAAAAACAGCGCTTCTCGCGCATGCCGATTTCAGGATGCGTTGGGGTGGCTAACGGAAAACTTACAACCGGACGCAAGCAGTCGCGCTGGCTGCTGTGCCATCTAGTTAGTAATCCAGAGGTTGTACCCATGAAGAATTCGCTGATTGCCCTGGCGCTGCTTGCCGCCGCTCCGTTCGCCGCCTCGGCCGCCGACGGCCTGTCCTACAATTATGCGCAGGCCGATTACGTCAAGACCGACGCGGACGCCGGCAAGGCCGACGGCTGGGGCGTGAAGGGTTCCTATGAATTCATTCCGCACGTCCATGCCTTCGGTGAATACAACCAGCAGAAGGCCGACCTCACCGACGCCAAGACCGACCAGTGGCGCGTCGGTGTCGGCTACAACCGCGAAATCGGCAACAGCACCGACTTCGTCGGCCGCGTGGCCTACAACAAGTTCGACCCGAAGCAGGGCCTGGACTTCAACGGCTACAGCGCCGAGGCCGGTATCCGCACCGCGTTCGGTGCCCACGCCGAGGTCTATGCGATGGCCGGTTACGAGGACTACACCAAGAAGCACGGCATCAACCCGGAAGGCGAGTTCTACGGCCGTCTCGGTGGCCAGGTGAAGTTGAACCAGAACTGGGGCATCAATGGCGACCTCAAGATGAACGGCGAAGGCGACAAGGAATGGTCGATCGGCCCGCGCTTCAGCTGGTAACCGGCTGAGCGGTTGCCCAGACAGAAAAGCCCGGCATTGCCGGGCTTTTTCTTTGTGCAACGGTGGGGCAACTGCCCGCCACGGTGCTGGTGACTCAGCGGTTGCCGCGCAGGCGCAGGGTCAGGCCCTTGAGGAAATTGCGCAGCATCTGGTCGCCGCATTCGCGGTAGTTCTTGTGGTCGGGCTGGCGGAACAGCGCCGACAGCTCCGGCTTGGACACCGGAAAACCGGCGCTCTCGAAGACATCGTGCATATCGACATCCTTCAGCTCGAAGGCCACGCGCAGCTTCTTGAGGACCACGTTGTTGGTGATGCGCTTTTCCGGCGGGCGGGCAGGCTGCGAGTCGTCGCGGCCGCGGAAGTGGTAGATCAGGCCATCGAGGAAGCGCGACAGCACGGCGTCCGGGCAGGCCACGAACAGCGGCTCGTCTTCCTTGCGCAGGAAATCATGCACCTGCGAAGGATCCACGCTGAAGGCGGGATCGGCCAGCAGGATCGTATCCACCACCATGCCGTCGCTGAGATCGAGCATGTAGCGGATGCTGCGCAGTACGTCGTTGTTGATCATTGCCACTCCGTCACCACCGCGGCGGAACTGCCTGCGGGGGCATAGTGTAACGCCGCACCCTGCGGCCCCGGCCTACAATTGGTGCCCGTTCAGACAGCCCGCCGCGCATGCGCCTCATACCTGCCGTTCCTTACGCGTCCACCGCTCCGCCGGGGAAGCCACAGATGACGCTCCGCCGGGGCAGCCGGTGAGCCTGCGCGCGATCATCCACCTGTGCCTGCATGCGGCGGTGCCGGCGCTGCTGGCGTGGCTGTTCTGGCGCCCGCAGTTCGGCAAGGCGTGGCTGGTGATGCTGCTGGGCTGGGTGATCGACCTGGATCACCTGCTGGCCGATCCTGTCTACGTGCCGGACCGGTGCAGTGTCGGCTTCCACCCGCTGCATACCGCGCCGGCGATCGCCTTGTATGCCGGGCTGGTGGTGCCCCAACGCACGCGTCTGTTCGGCATCGGCCTGGTGCTGCACATCGCGCTCGATGCCATCGACTGCATGTGGATGCGCTGCAGCAGCTGAGCCGGTCCCGGGAGGCTTACCAGCCGCCGTACCAGGGGCCCGGGCCATAACCGTACGGCCCGATGCCTTCCCCCTTGCTGAGGTGGATGTTGAGGTCCACCCGACGGGTCTTGCCCTCGTCGTTGGTGTAGTTCTTGCCCAGGTTCAGATCCACTGCGCTCCAGTGGCTGTTGCCGGTCTGCTTGGAATAGCCGATGCCGGTGCTGATCGCGCCATGCACCTGCAGCTTGTCGTCGACAGCCTCGGCGGCGGGCTGGTTTCTGGACAGGCTGCGACCGCTGTGATCGCCGTAGAACGTGCCTGGTGCATCGGACTGGTAGGCCGGATCACCGAGATACCGCAACGGCGCCTGAGGAACGCTCAGATCCAGCGCCCCCGGGGTGACCGCATCGTTCTGCGCCACCGCGGCAGCGGGCAGCAGCAACAGGGCAAGGATAAGGGAGGTTCGGATCATGGCGGGTACCGCTCCGGAGCACGCGGCATCGTCAGTGATGCCGCTGGTGCAAAACTAGCAGATATGGCTTGAATGATGCCTGTCGTTTCCGCCTGCCCGCGGCGCTCACTCCAGGCGCTGGAAGGAAAACAGCGCAGCCAGCCGGTGCTGGCGCCGCTCGATGGCCGCGCGGATCAGGCCGGCGCCGATCATCGAATAGGTGATGCCGTTGCCGCCATAGGCCAGGGCGAACTGCACCCGTGGCCCCCACTGCGGATGCGTGCCGAAGAACGGCAGCCCGTCGCGGGTTTCGGCGAATGTACCGGCCCAGGCGAAGGCCGGTACCAGCGGGAGGTGCGGAAACAGCGCAGTGACTTTGTCCGCCAGCGTGTGGGCCTTGCGGTCGACACGGGCGTCGCGACGCGCGGGGATGTCCACCGCGTCATCTTCACCGCCGACCAGCAGACGGTGATCGGCGGTGCTGCGCAGGTACAGGTAGGGCCGCGCGGTTTCCCACAGCATCGTTGCGCGCAACGGCCCCAGCGCCGCGACCGGCAGCGGATCGGTGACGAAGGCGTAGCTGCTGCGGTTGCGCGCGACCCGCTGGTCCAGCCACGCCTCGCTGGCGTAGCCGGCGGCCATCACCACGTGTTTGCAGGTGATGGTGACGCCCTGCTGGGTCCGTGCCTGCACCTGGCGCGCGGAGGGCTCCAGCGCGGTGATGCAGGTGCGGTCATAGACCTGTCCGCCGCGACGTCGCAGCTCGGCCAGCAGGTGGTAGGTCATCCGGTACGGATCCACGCTGGCGGCCAGCTCGCTGACAATGGCGCCCGGTGCGGCGAAACCATAGCGCTTCTGGATTCGCGCCGTATCCAGCCAGCGCACCGCAAAGCCGTGGCGGCGGCGCAGTTCGAACTCGTCGATCAGCGCGGGCACATCGCGCCTACGGCTGGCGTAGTACAGGCTGGAGCGGTGCTGGAAATCCGTGCCGCGCAGCCGCGCGGCGACCTGCTGCAATCCGGGGATGGCCTCGGCACAGGCCTGGTAGGCCAGCACCGCCTGTTCTTCGCCGTAGTGTTTGGCCAGTACCCGCAGCGGCGTATCGATTTCGTACTGCAACAGCGCCGTGCTGGCCGCGGTGGAGCCCCAGCCGATATCACGTTGCTCCACCACGGCCACATCATGGCCATGCCGGCCCAGCTCGTCGGCGATCAGGGCGCCGCTGATACCGCCGCCGATCACCAGCACATCGCAGCGCAGCGACTGCTCCAGCTGCGGGAAGGCCCGCATCAATCCGTTGCGGATGGCCCAGAACGGATAGCCGCTTTTAAGATCCATCGTCGTCGTGTTCCTCGCCTGTAGAGGTTCAGTGGTGCCGGTTCAGGCCGTGCGGTGGCCGGTGTGCGGGGTATGGATCAGCGGCTCGATATCGAAGCCCAGTTGGCGTGCCCGTGCCAGGTAGTGCTCGCGGATGGTCGCGTCCATATCCGGTTGCCGGGCCAGCAGCCACAGGTATTTGCGGTCCGGGCTGCCCACCATCGCCGTGGTGTAGTCCGGAGCCAGTGCGATCACCCAGTAGTCGCCTTTGGTGAAGGGAATCCAGCGCAGGCCCTCGGGCAGGAAGCTGACTTCCAGTTTGCTGTTGGAGGCATCCACCGGCGTGGCCCGGCCGATGGATTCTTCCAGCTCACCGTTGTGCAGGCAGCGGTTTTGCACCCGTACGCTGCCATCTTCATTGAGCGAGTAGTGCGCGCTGACATCGGTGGCGTCTTCCGGCTCATGCCGCATCGGCAGACGATCGATTTCATACCAGGTGCCCAGATAGCGCTGCAGCTCCAGCGAGGGCACGGTAGGCAGGGGCGAATGCTCGGTCATGGATAGCGTCTCCTTGGTGATCGCAAGTTCCGGGAGGCAACGCTATAGCCCGAGCGCGGTGAACGGGTTGTGCGCGGCGGCCGCGCGGATTGCCGGTTGCTCCAGGCAGACCGTGACCTGAATCACTTTTGCTCCGCCTGACGTTACTCCGCTCACATAGACCGCTGCTTGACCAGTGGGCGCGTCACGCGCGCGCTGCAAGCAGGTGACTGCGCTGCTCGACGGCGAAGTCCGCTGTTTGCGGGTGCCGGTCCGCGGCCGGACTCTCAGGGCTGCGAGCCCAGGGCAGCCTATGCCCACGATCAGCCCACTGTGGAAGCTCTCCCCGCATTCCCGGACGCAACCGCCCTCACCTGGCGCGGTTGCGTCCGCCGTGCTGCGTGTCGCGACGGTTCGCATGATCTGGATGCTGGCTGATCTATAGTCCGCAGCAGGCGCGGTGTTCCGCGCGATCCGGTGCTTTTGCCTTGCTTGCTCAATGCGTTCTACAGCCGCTGCGCGTCGTGCTGTTTGTCATTTTGATGGTGGGAACAGGGCTGTCGGTCGAGCCGGCACGCGCCGCGCCGCAAGCCGCGACCAGCGCCGGGCTGACCCCGCAGCTGCGGATCGAACAGGCCGGCAAGCTGTTCGCCTCGACGCAGCACGCCATGGATGATGCCGACGCGCCGGAAACCCTCAAGACCCTGTCCGAGCAGGCCGCCCAGGCCCAGCGCGAGGCCGAGAGCAGCGTGCAGGCACTGGCGCCGGAGCTGGCCCAGCTGGACGCGCGTATCGAACAGCTCGGGCCGGCGCCGGAAGGGGGCGAAGTGGCCGATATCGCCCGCCAGCGCAAGGCGCTGGAGCGCCAGCGCGACCAGATCGATGCCGCTATCAAGCGGGGAAAACTGTTGGCCGAGGATGCCCGGCAACTGGGCGACGCGATCGAGAAGATGCGGGCCCAGCAGTTCGGCGAACAGCTCGGGCGCAAGGTCGGCTCGCCGCTGTCGCCGGCATTGTGGCGCCAGTTCTTCGCGCAGCTGCCGGACGATGTGGGGCGCTTCCAGTCGCTGTACCGGCAGGCCGGCAACGGCATGCGCCAGGCCACGGCCCGGCATGGCTGGGCGGCACCGTTGGTAGGCGCGGCGGTGGCGCTGGTGCTGCTGTTTCCGCTGCGGCTGTGGCTGCGGCATCTGGGGCGCCGCTATGCCGCCTCCGAGCGGGCGCCGGTAGGGCGTCTGCGGCGTACCGGACTGGCGGTGTGGCTGCTGCTGGTAGGTACGCTGATGCCGTGGCTGGCGAGTCTGGCGATGGTGGCGGGGCTGCAGGAGATTTCAGCCATCGCACCGCGGCTGGAGCGCGTCGCCGAGCAGTTTTCACTGGCAACCCTGGTGGCCGCCTTCATCGGCGCGCTTGCTGCCTGTCTGCTGGTGCCCAAGCGGCCGTCGTGGCGGCTGCTGGATATCGATGACCTGGCCGCCTTGCGCCTGCGCCGCTTCGCGTGGGCGGCGGCAGGCTTGACCTGGCTGACGATGCTGCTGCGGGCGGTGAACGCCGCGGCGCGGACCTCGCAGGTAGGCACGGTGACGCTCGATGGCCTGATCGCGTTGACCTATGTGGTGCTGATCATGTCGATGCTGGTGACCCTGGCTGCGCTGCACCGGCGCCGGGCGGCAGAGGCGGCCAGGGTCGAGCAGGAGGATGCCGGCAGTGGGCGCGCGCCGAGTGCGCCGCGCAGCGGCTGGCTGGTGGTGGCGCGTCTGGGCGGTTATCTGAGCATCGGCGCGGCGCTGGTGGCGACCTTGCTGGGCTATCTCAACTTCGCCATGTTCACCGCCCAGCAGATGGTATGGGGCACGGTCGTCGTGCTGGCGACCACCTTGCTGCTGCGCTTTGCCGATGACTTCGCGCTGTGGCTGCTGGCACCGGGCAGTGCGCTGGGACGCATGCTGCGTCTGTCCACCGGTCTGCCGCCCGGCCGCCTGGAGCAGGCCGGCGTGCTGCTGTCGGCGATCTTGCGGATTGCCGTGGTGATGCTGGGTATCACCGCGTTCATCGCTCCGTTCGGCAATGTCAGCGCCCTGTATGGCTGGCTGGAGACGCTGGCCGGTGGAATCCGGATCGGCGACAACCTGCTGCGGCCGTCCTCGGTGCTGTGGGCGATCGGGGTGCTGGTGCTGGCGCTGGCGCTGATGCAGGTGGTGCAGCGCTGGCTGGTGGATACCTATCTGCCCAAGACCGAACTGGATCTTGGGGCGCGCAACTCGATCAGCACCGTCGCCCGCTATCTGGGCATCGTGCTGGCGGTACTGTGGTCGCTGGCGACGCTGGGTATCGGCTTCGAGAAGCTCGCGTTGCTGGCCAGCGCGCTGTCGGTGGGTATCGGTTTCGGTCTGCAGGCGATCACCCAGAACTTCGTGTCCGGGCTGATCCTGCTGGCCGAGCGGCCGGTGAAGATCGGCGACTGGGTGAAGATCGGCGACCAGGAGGGGGACATCCGCCGCATCTCGGTGCGTTCGACCGAGATCCAGGTGGGTGACCGCTCCACGCTGATCGTGCCCAACTCCGAATTGATCACCAAGACCATCCGCAACATGACCACGGCCAATGCACTGGGGCGGATCCAGATCCAGTTCTCGGTGCCGCTGGGCACCGATATGGGCCGGTTGCGCGCGCTGCTGCTCGGCATCTATGCGGCCAACGAGACCGTGCTGGAGCATCCGGAACCGTCGGTGTTCATCGATTCGATCAGCGGTGGCCAGGTGGCGATCAACAGCTTTGCCTACGTGCCCTCCTCGCGCAATGTCTACGGCACCCGCAGTGAGCTGCTGTTCGAGCTGTTGCAGCAAGTGGCGGCGCAGGGCATCGCGCTGGTCACCCCCACCGATATCCATCTGGTACGCGATCCGTCGGCACCGGCGCCGACCTGAGGCGGCGCGGTGACCGCCGCAGATCAGGAACGGGTCCGCTGCGCCGGCGTGCGCACCAGCGCGTAGTCGTCCACCGCCAGGGTTTCGGCATGGCTGAGCCAGGCGCGGATCTCCAGATCGTCGATGGCGTGATCCAGTCCCAGCGGCATGCGGATGCGCCCGTCGCTGTCGGCCTGCACCCATTGCTGGGCGACCACCACCTTGCGCTGCGATGACACCGCCTCGACCCAGAACGCGCGTTGCGGGCGCTGCGCGGCATAGATCTCCAGCACGTACCGGCCCGGTCCGGTGCGCTGCGGCTGGCGGCTGATCATGCGTGACTGGCGCACGCTCGGGCGCGGGCCCTGGAACGGTTGCAGCGGGGCATCCACAGCGATACCGCGGCGCAACTGGCCGTCGCGGTACAGGCGCATGCCCTGGTCGCTGTCCACCAGCAGCGCGCACCAGTGGCCCTCGGCCGAGCCGTCCTCGAACGCGGTGCAGCGGTCCACGTAGGCCAGCCGGTGCTCGGGATCGGCTTCGTCGAACTTGCGCGAGGTGTTCTCCAGATACACCGACTTCAACTCCCACTTGCGGTCGTACTCGAGCAGTACCGGTGGCTGTACGTTCTGCACGCCGACCTGCACGTGGTCGTCCTGCAGACGCAGCATGCGGTTCTGTTCACCCAGCCACAGCGAGCGGGCGAACGCGCGGTAGCGGGTGTAGCTGTCGCCATCGCCGTGCAAGGCTGCGACACTGGCGCTGGGCGCGCGCTGTGGCGCGACCAGCGAACGCCCGAAGCCGATCGCGTCGATCGCCGGATCGATCAGCTGCAGCAAGGTGGCGCCCGAATCCAGTGTGGTGCCGGCATCGCTGTGCAGCTGGCGCGGGGCGATATCCGGGCCGAGGAACAACAGCAGGTTCTCGCGGGTCTGCTTCTCCAGCACATGGCTCAGGTGGTTGGGCATGGCCAGGTGGTCGGAGGCGATGATCACCAGCGTATTCCCGGCAAAGGCGCTGGCGCGGATGCGATCGACCAGCCGCGAAATCAGCCGGTCGCTGCACTGGAGGGCATGGAGCAGGCCGATATCGCCCAGCGCGCTGCGGTAGCGCAGGTTCCTGCAGGCCACCGGCAGATGGCCGGCCGGATGATGGGTGTCCATGGTCAGTGCGGTGAGCATGAACGGCTGGCCGTTGCGTGAGAGCTCCATGAAGCGCTCGAACGCGTGATCGAGCAGCACATCGTCATGCACGCCCCAGTTGGAGAAATGCTTTTGGGCGATATCCTGTTGCTGGAACCAAGCCAGGTCCCGCACCTCGTCGAAGCCATGCGTGGACAGGAAATCGGCTTTGGCCGCGAACTGGCCGTTGGCGCCCCCCAGGTAATGGTTGCGGTACCCCTGCTGCTTGAGATAGTCGCCCAGACAGAACGCCTCGGGCAGGAAGCTGGCCATGCGGCCCATGCTGTTCTCATCACCCTGTGCGGTGGTCAGCGGCACCCCACACATCGAAGACACCAGCCCGGCGATGGTCCAGCCGCTGCCGTCGGCCGAGGCGATATCGCGCACGTCCAGCCCCTGGCCGGCGAGGCGCCGGAGGTTGGGCATCAGTCCGGGAAACACCGCCTCATCCAGATAGGTGCGCTCCAGGCTTTCGCCATAGATCCAGACGATATTCGGGGTGCGTGCCAAAGGCCGGGATGGCACCACGTATTCGGGCGCGACACTGCTGTAGTCGACCGGTTGCATCTGCTGGTAGATGCGTCGCGCATCCGTGTAGAGCGGGCTGCTTGCCATCGTGGCGATCACCAGCGCGATGAATCCGGCCAACACGGCCCCGCCGCCGCGCCTCCGCTGGAAGCGTTTGATCCGCATCAACAGCAGCGGTGTCAGCGACAGCAGTACCAGGGCAAGGAAGCCGGCGATGTACGCGCCGAAATCCCCCACACCGGCACCTTCCATATCGCTGCGCAGGTGATAGAGCGTGGCGGAGTTGATGCCATCGCCACTGAGCCGATCGATCAGCCACCAGCTGCTCAAGGCCAGCAACAGCACTGACAGCAGTCCCGCCTTGAGGCGCCGTCCGGTGGGTGACAACAACAGCAGGACGACAAGTGTTGCCAGATAGAGCCAGATGATCCAATGCATGCGGTCAGGTGGAGAATGGAACAGGGCAACGGCCGCGGCCGCAGGCTCCCTGCCATCATGCGGTGTCATGCATGTGACGGAGGGATGTCAGCAGAGTGCCTGCGCGAACCTGACTGGAATGTTTTTTCCGGCGCAACAGTTTGCCGTGCCGCCGCGCCATGAGCGTGGCGGTGGCGGCGTCATTCCGGCTCAGCGATGTCCGCGTTCCTCGTGCGCACGGGCCCGCGTGCGCCGGTCGAACAGCAGGGCGCTGAGGATCAGCCCCAGACCGATCACCACCGCCACCAGGAACAGCAGGATCGCGAAGGCCGGATAGCCGAACAGCGTCACGCGCGTGGGAACCCGCATCAACAGCACCGAGGACAGCAGCAGCGCGGCGGTGATCAGGGCCGCGGCGATGCGGTTGGCGACCTTCTGGATGTTCTCCATCAGCCGCGATTCTTCCAGCCCGGTCACCTTCATCTGCAGCCGGTTCTCGGCGACCAGGCTGAGGATGTCGGTCAGGCGCCGCGGCCCGTTGCGCAGCAGCTGCTGCATCTCCATCGCCTCGCTGGCCAGATTGGCCACCGACAGCGACTTTTTCAGGCGCGCGCGCATCACATGCTGCAGCTGCTTTTCGACCACACCACGGGTGTTCATCGCCGGCGCGAGCACGCGGCACACGCCTTCCAGATTCAGCAGCGCTTTGCCCAGCAGGGTCAGTTCCGGTGGGGTGCGCAGGTTGCTGGCGGTGGCGATGCGTACCACTTCCAGCACCACATGGCCTTCGGACATGGTGCCATTGGCGGCGTAGCGGGCGATCATCTGCCCGGTCTCGCGCAGGTAGCGCTCCTCGTCGTAATCCTCCAGCCGGGTACTGATGCTGATGATCTCATCGGCCACTTCCTCGCCACGGCCGTCGATGGCGGCAAACAGCAGTTTGAGCAGGCGCTCGCGCAGCCGCGGCGGCACATGCGCCACCATGCCCAGATCGAAGATGGCCAGTTGTCCCTCGGGGGTGACGCGCAGATTGCCCGGATGCGGATCGGCGTGGATCTCGCCATGGACGAAGATCTGGTCCAGGTAGCCGCGGATCAGCGCCGCGGCCAGCGGCTCCATCGACTGCTCGGTGCGCCGGACCTGTGGAATGGCATCCACCCGCACGCCCTGCACCAGCTCCATGGTCAGCACCCGGCGGCTGCACAGGTCCCACACCGGCTGTGGAACCGTCAGCTCCGGATAGGGCGCCAGATGCTGGCCGAAGCGGGCCAGATTGGCCGCTTCGGTTTCGTAGTCCAGCTCCATGCGCAAAGTTTTGGCGAACTCGTCCAGCCAGTCGGAAAAGCGCACCTTGCGGCCGACCCGGGTGAGGTGGTCGGCGGCGGTGGCAAAGCTGCGCAACACCGACAGATCCGAACGCAGCTGCGCGGCCACGTCGGGCTTTTGCACTTTCACCGCCACCTGGCGGCCATCACGCAGTTCGGCGCGATGCACCTGGGCGATGGAAGCGCAGCCCAGCGGTTCCGGGTCGAACCAGACAAACAGCTTGGCCACCGGCGCGCCGAGGTCTTCCTCGATGATCGCGCGGATCTGTTCGGCCGGAATCGGCGCCACTTTTTCCTGCATGCGCTCCAAGGCGGTCACATACTCGGCCGGAATCATGTCCGGTCGCGTGGACAGCACCTGCCCGAGTTTGACGAAGGTGGTGCCGAGCGCCTCCAGATCGGCCACGAACTGGGTGGGGTTGTCGGTGGCGGGAATCCGGTCCAGACGCGGCAGTTCGCCATCAAGCTGGAGGCCGGAAAACACCCCCGAGTTCCGGTAGCGCACCAGCAGGCGCACGATCTGTTGGCGTCGGCTCATGCCGCCGATAGTGGTCGCGGTGGTATCGCTGGATGGCTCGGTCAAGGAGGCGTTCCGGGCAGAAGGGAGGGCCAGTGTGGCCGGCGCCGGGTGGTAGAGGGGTGAACACGCACGGCCTCACGCGCGGCAGGCGCTGAATAGGTGAAAATCGCCGCCTGTCCCATTCCTACGGTGTGCCCATGGCTGGAGCCAGCCTGTTTGCCCTGCTCGACGATATCGCCACACTGCTCGATGACGTTTCCCTGTTGACCAAGGTGGCGGCCAAGAAGACCGCCGGCGTGCTGGGGGACGATCTGGCGCTCAACGCGCAGCAGGTGACCGGCGTGAGCGCCAACCGCGAGTTGCCGGTGGTGTGGGCCGTGGCCAGGGGCTCGCTGGTCAACAAGGCGATCCTAGTACCGGCGGCGCTGGCCATCAGCGCCTGGCTGCCGTGGGCGATCACGCCCTTGATGATGATCGGTGGCGCCTTCCTGTGCTTTGAGGGCGTGGAGAAACTGGCGCACAAGTTCCTGCACTCCAAGGACGAGGACGACGCGCACAAGGCCGAGCTGACCCGAGCGCTGGCCGACGAGAAGACCGACGTGGTGGCCTGGGAGAAGGACAAGATCAAGGGGGCGGTGCGCACCGACTTCATTCTCTCGGCCGAAATCATCGTGCTGTCGCTGGGGGTGGTGGCCACTGCCCCGTTCGGCCAGCAGGTGACCACGCTGGTGGTGATCGCGCTGGCGATGACCGTATTCGTCTACGGCCTGGTGGCCGGCATCGTCAAACTCGATGATCTGGGCATGTGGCTGCTGGACAAGGGCCGCACGCTGGCCGCGTTCGGACGCGGGCTGTTGTATGCCACACCGTGGCTGATGCGCGGTCTGTCCATCGCCGGTACCGCGGCGATGTTCCTGGTGGGCGGCGGCATCCTGGTGCATGCGATTCCGGCACTGCACCACTTCGTGACCGGGTTGGCGCCGGCGCATCTGCAATGGCTGGCCAACGCGCTGGGCAGCGTGGTGGTGGGCATCAGCGTCGGCGCGCTGGTGCTGGTGGCGGTGACGCTGTTCCAGCGGCTGCGCGGCGGCGGCAAGCCGGCGCACTGAGCACGAATGATGGCGTGATGGGTACCGGTGCCGGCCCGCGCCCTGCGACACCGGTGGGCGCGATCAGCACCGACGTGTCCCCTGAACCACGGCTTCGCCAAACAGGACGAAGCCCGGCCTGGGACAGGCTATGCACGGAATGGGGCTAGCGCAGCGGGTCCTGCAGCTCGCGCAGTTCCTGCTGGGCGCGGGCCAGTGATTGCCCGGACAGAGCCTCGAATCCGCGGTGCAGCCAATGGGAGGCGGGCACCCGGTGCAGCGCCCGGTGCGCAAGGACGCTGCCGGCCACTGCCGTGACCAGACCTGCCCCCAGCGTGGCGATGAACCAGCGCGGCGCCATCGCATACAGATCCAACCCCAGCCACTGCACGCACAGCCACTGCGTGGCCAGCAGCCACAGACAGGCCCACGGCAGCCCCAGCGCCAGCTCGGTGAGGGCGGTGAAGCGGCGCAGCTGCGCCAGCCGGGTGAGCTGCTGCAATACCGGTGCCTGGGTGTACTGCAGGCGCGCGGCCAGCAACGCGCGGGTGATCGACACCCAGATCGCGGCGATGCCGTAGCCGTGCAAGACCAGTCCGGTCAGCAGCAGGTGCGGCACCTGCCGATGCTCGATCCAGAAGCGGGCGGCCAGTGCGGTGACCACGATCCATACCGCCAGCCACAGCAGCTGCAACGCGCTGAATCCCCGCAGGCGTTTGCGCACGTCGCGGCGACGCGGCTCACGCCAGGCCTCCAGCGCCCGCGCTTCGATCTGGTCCAGACGCCGGGTCTGCTGCGCCCAGGCGGATTTGAGATCGTCCAGTTCCATGCGCGTGTCCTCAGCGGTCGGGGGATGGGTTGAGCCTCTGGCGCAGTTGCTGGCGCAAGCGGTGCAGGCGGGTGGCGATATTGCCCGGACTGAGGCCCAGCACCTCGCTGATCTGGCGGTGGCTGCAGTCGTCCAGGTGCAACAGCAGCAAGGCGCGGTCCAGGGCCGGCAGGCTGCGGATCAGTGCATTGAGTTGGGCCAGACTGGCCGCATCCTCGGCGCTGTCGGCCACCGCGGCGAGGTCATCGATGCGCGCGGCATCGACATCGCGGTGGTGATGCAGGCGCAGGCGCTGGTGGCGCAATTGCGAGATCGCCACATTCAGCGCGATGCGGTACAGCCAGGTGCTGAATTGCGCGCGCTCCGGGGCGAAGGCGGGGAACGCGCGCCAGGCCTGGATGCTGATCTCCTGGAGCAGGTCCCTGCGCTCCTCGCTGTCATGGCAATAGGCGCGGGCGACCTTGAGCACGATGCCCTGATGCTGTGCCAGCAGCGCGGCGAAGCGCTGCTGCAGATCCTCGCTCGTCCCGGCCATCATGATGGTGTCCATGCCCTGATGATTCGCACCAGCGCAGGAAATATCACAGCCTTTTCCAACTTGCCGCTCAGTCGGCCAGGATCGCCAGGTTGCGGCCGCCGCGCTTGGCGGCATACAGGGCACGGTCGGCGCGCTGCAGCAGCGCATCGGCCGTTTCCCCGGCCACCGCGCTGGCGACGCCGGCACTGAAACGGACCTGCACGCGCTGGTCCTCATGCAGGAATGGCCGCTGGACCAGTGCGGTCTGCAGCTGTTGCACCGTTTCCAACGCGGCCCCGCGGCCCAGCTCGGGCAGCACCAGCACGAACTCGTCGCCGCCCAGACGGGCGATATGATCGCGGCCGCGCAACCGATGCTGGATCACCGCCACCAGGTGCCGCAGCGCCTGATCGCCGCCGGCATGGCCGTGGGTCGCGTTGGTCTGGCCGAAGTGGTCCAGGTCCAGCATCGCCACGCTCAGCGGCGTGGTGCCGGCGCGCAGTTCCCCGCCCAGCACTTCTTCCAGGCCACGCCGGTTGAGTGCCCCGGTCAGGGGATCGGTCCGCAGCTGACTGCCGACTTCTTCCAGTTCACGTTCCAGTTGCAGCACCCGCTGCTCGGCGGCGACCGCCTCGGCCCGGGCATTGGCCAGGTGGTCGCGCGCGCGCAGCGCCTGCGCCTGCACGCGCGCGGTGTCCTGCAGCACGTCCTGCAGCAGCTGGCTCAGATCGGCGATGCTGCGTGCCTGGCGGACCGAGATGGCGTAACTGGCCAGACGGTCGTGGTAATCGCCGGTATCGGTGGCCATGCCGTCCACCTGCTGGACGAAATCGATCATCAACTCCTTCATCGCCGTCTTGGAGGCGTCGATGCCCTGCTTGAGCAGGCCCTGGCGGTAGATCACCTCCCGCAGGTCGTTGCGGGTGTGCTCCAGCGAGCTGCGATCCAGCGGGCCGCCCAGCAACTGGCGCACCGCGCTGATCTGCCCCTGCAACCAGCTGCCGCCCTCGAGCAGTTCGGCGATGTTTTCCAGCAGCAGATCGAACAGGTTCAGCAGCAGGTCGTGCTGTTCCTGCAGCCCTTCGCTGCGCACGCCGACCTGGTGGCACAGCTCGCGCAGCTGCTGCTCCACCGGCGCCAGCGACTGGCCCGGCTGCCAGTGGCGCAGTTCGGCACCCATCCGTTCGGTGTGCTGCTGCAGTTCCGGCGCCTGTACCAGCAAGCCGGCCAGCACCGCATCCAGGGTGTTGCGCAGCAGGTCGCGCAGCTTGGCGGCATCGCCGTTCGCCGATGGCGGGGTGTCCAGTTCGACCGTGCGGATGTACTTGTCGATCAGTTGCCGCAGCAGGCGGCCATAGCGCTCCCAGTCGCGCTCGGCCTGGGCGCTGTGCAGGCGCTGGCCCATGTCGCCCAGCTCGCCGGGCAGCGTGGCCATGCCCTGGGCGAAGGCGTGCAGCAGCGCTTCGGGCTCGCGGGCGGCGGCGAACAGCAGCTGCAGCTGCGCCATGCCCTGGGCGCCCTCGGCCGGCCGTGGACTGTTCACCGCCGGTTCGGCGCTTGCCGCCTGCCGGCGTGACAGGATGCGTCCCAGCCCGGCGCCGCGGGGAAGGGGAGTCTCGGTGCTGTCGGCCATTGCGGGAGTCCGGGCAGGAAGCGGGCGCGCTGGCGCCGGGAAGGTGGTAAGCAACCCCCATTATCGGCAAGGTGGGGGCCTGCTTGAACGGCAAGCGATCACGGGAGGTAACTCATGCGGGTATTGCTGGCGGGCGCGACTGGGCTGGTTGGTGCACAGGTGCTGCAGCAGCTGCTGGACGATCCGCGCTGCAGCGGTGTGGTGGCGCCGACGCGGCGGCCGCTGCCGATGCGCCACGCGCGGCTGCTCAATCCGGTACACGACTTCGCCGCCTTGCCGTTGGAGGCGCCGTGGTGGCGGGTGGACGCGGCCATCTGCGCGCTGGGCTCGACGATGAAACAGGCCGGTTCGCGTGAAGTGTTCCGGCAAATCGACCACGGCTATCCGCTGCTGATCGCGCAGGCGGTCAAGCGCCAGGGCTGTGAGGTGTTCGCGCTGAACTCGGCCGCCGGGGCCAATGCACGCTCGCCGTTGTTCTACAACCGGGTCAAGGGCGAGCTGGAGCGGGATCTGCGCGCGTTGGGGTTCAGCTCGCTGACGCTGGTGCGGCCGGGCCTGATCGGCGGGCAGCGCCGTGAGCGTCGCCCGGCGGAGCATCTGGCCGGCGTGGTACTGGGCGCGTTGGCACCGGTGCTGCCGCGCGGCTGGCGGATCAATCCGGCCGCGCATATCGGCACCGCGCTGGTGCAGGCGGCGCTGCAGCCGCAACCCGGTGTGCAGGTGGTGGGTTCCGCGGCGCTGGCCTGAGGTGCTTTGCGCAGAGGCGCAGTGTCTTCGGCGACGTCTTCCGGGGTTACGCCGGCAGCGACTGGCCGCCATCCACCGCCAGCACCTGGCCGGTAATCCAACGGGCGGCCGGCGAGCACAGGAATACCGCCGCGCTGGCGACGTCGTCGGCCGCGCCAAAGCCGCCGAACGGAATTCTGGCGCGGATCTGCTCGTACAGCACCGGCTCCTCCAGACGGCGACGGTCCCAGAGGCCGTCGGGGAATTCGATTGAACCGGGCGCGATGGCGTTGACGCGGATGCGCTCGCGTGCCAGTTCGGTGGCCAGCGCGACGGTGTAGTAGTTCAGCGCCGCCTTGGCGGTGGAACAGGCGGCCGCGCGCGGGGTCGGCACCGAGGCGTTGATCGAGCTGATGTTGAGGATCGCCGGCCGTGCACTCTGGCGCAGGTACGGCAGCGCGAGGCGACTGGTACGCACCGCCGCCATCAGGTCGATATCGAAGCCGGCCTGCCAGCTGGCGTCATCGTTGCCGTTGCCATAGCCGGAGGCATTGTTGATGACGATATCGATGCCGCCCAGCGCGGCGGCCGCCGCTTCGACCCAGTGTTCGATCTGCACCGGATCGGACAGGTCGCAGCGTTGCCAATGCAGGGAATAGCCCGGTGTCGACAGCTTGGTCGCGGCGGCCTGCAGCGCGGCCGCGCCCCGTGCACACAGCGACAGCTGCGCGCCTGCCTGGGCAAAGGCAGCGGCGATGGCCAGACCGATGCCACGGCTGCCGCCAGCCACCAGCACGCGGGCACCGGCAAGGGAGGAAACGGACATCGGTATATCTCCAGCAGGAACGGGTGGCCATTATCGGCGCGCCGGCGCGGTTACTCCCAGGTGTTGGGGGTCTGTCCGCGCGCCGGATGCTTCATCGCCACCACGCAGAAGCGGTGGCCGGTCGGCGCCTCCATCACCCACCAGCGTTTGACGAAGCCGATGCGGCGCGCGCCCAGTGCTTCCAGCCGGTCGGCTTCGGCGTCGATGTCGTCGGCCTCGATATCCAGATGCACGCGCGAAGGGTGGCTGACCCGCTGCACTTCCACCTGCAGCTCACCGGGCGCATCGCGCAACCGCGTGTACTGCGCGCCGTCGCTGTCGGTCTCGGCCGGCAGCGCCTGCAGGCCCAGCGCCGCGCTCCAGAAGGCCGCGGCGGTATCACTGTCGGTGTCCTGGCAATCGATGATGAAACCGGCCAGACGGCTGCGGTGGCTCATGGCGATACTCCCGGTCCGGTGGCGACTTTCAGCGGGGCAGGTTGGACAGGAACAGCTCGACCTTGCCGCAGGCCGGGCAGGCATGCAGCTCGAACTCCTCGCGGTTGACGAACAGCTCGCCCAGATCGCCCAGCAGGAACGGCATGGCCTGCGAACCTTCGTGGAAGCGCTTGCGGCCGATGAACTCCATCCGCGAGCCCGGGCAGCGCAGGCACTGGATCAGCCGCGGCGGCTGCAGCCATGGCGCGCTGGCCTCGGGCCGGAATGGCCGTTCCGGCGCCGAGCCATCGGCATGGGTGCCGCAGTTCCAGCACTGTTCGAAGTTGCCTTCGTTGGCTTCCTTGCAGTTGCTGCAGATCCAGCTGTTCATCAGGCGTACCGTCGCAGGTGGAGGTGGATGTGCGCATCCTAGCGCCGTGACCGCAGACCGGGGTGACAGTGCGCAACGCGGTGCCCGCGCCATCGGTAAGGCAAGACCCGGTTCCTCCGCCCCAAAAAAAAGCCCGCATTGCTGCGGGCTGAAGTCTTGCTGCAAACAAACTGCTCAGTGGGCCAGGGCCAGATCGTCGATCATCGCGCGCAGGAAGCGGGCGGCTTCGCCACCGGTGCAGGCGCGGTGGTCGAAGGTCACCGACAGCGGGATCACCTTGTGCGTTTCCACGCCGCCCATCACCGGGGTCAGCTGGAAGCGGGCGCGCCCGGCGGCAACGATCGCCACGCACGGCGGCACCACCACCGGGGTGGCATAGCGGCCGGCGAACATGCCGAAGTTGGACAGGCTGATGGTGTAGCCGCTGAGCTCGGACGGGGCGATGGAGCGGTCTTCCACCTGCTGGCGCAGGCGGTTGATGCCTTCGCGCACACCGCGGGCGTCGAGCATGTCGGCATTGCGCAGCGCCGGCACGAACAGGCCGTCATCGGTGTCCACGGCGATGCCGATGTCGACCTGCGCGTGCAGGGTGCGGGTGAGGGTGTCACCGTCGAACCAGGCGTTCATCGCCGGCACCGCCTGGCAGGCGGCGACGATTGCCCGCACCAGCCGCGAGGTCATGTCGTTGCCCGGCGCCCAGGCATGGATGTCGGCGTCGTCATTGAGCGTGGTCGGCACGACCTTGCTGTGCGCGTCGGCCATGACCCGGGCCATGTTGCGGCGCACGCCCTTGAGCGGTTCCGGCTGGCCCTTGGCGACCACGCCCGGCGGGGCGGTGCGCATCGGCTTGCCGGCGGCCGACAGCGGCGTACGGGTGGTTTCGGCACGTGCGGCGGTGAGCGGTGCGGCAGCGGCCTGCGGAGCGGGGACCGGCGTGGCGCCGACCTTGGCGGTGCCGGCCGCGGCGGCCTGCTTCACATCGTTCATCGTCACCGCGCCGTCGGCACCGGTGGCGCGCACGCGGGTCAGGTCCACGCCCAGCTTGCGTGCCATCGCCCGCACCGCCGGCATCGCCTTGACCCCGCCCACGGCCACGGCCTGTTCGGTGTGCACGGCGTTGGAGCTGACCATCGCGCCGACCACGGTGCCTTCATCGGCCCGTTCGGCGGCGGCTGCCGCCGGGACAGGTGCAGCCACCGGCACCGGCGCGGCTTCGGCCGGGGCGCCGTGGTGGTGGCCGGTGTCCTGGCCTTCGGCACGCTGCGGCAGGTTCGGGTCGATCTCGAAGTGCGCCAGCATGTGCCCGGTGACCACGATGTCACCGGCCGCGCCGGCCAGCTTGAGCACCTTGCCGGAGACCGGCGAGGGGACTTCGACCACCGCCTTGGCGGTTTCCATCGACACCAGCGGCTCGTCCAGCCGGATCACATCGCCTTCCTTGACGAACCATTCGACGATGGTAGCGTCCGGCAGGCCTTCGCCCAGGTCGGGCAGGTTGAAGCTCTTGGTCTGGCTCATGTGCAGTTCTCTTCCAGCAGTTCAAGTTCGCGGGCCGGCAGCCAGCCCTGCACGCCATCGGCGCGTTCGGACCACCACCAGCCGCCATGTTCGTGATGCAGTCGCACCTGTTCGCCGCGGTCCACGTCCAGCTCGCGCGCGCTGTAGTCGCGCAAGGCCTCGGCGCGGCCGTCCCCCAGCGGCCGCAACCAGTCGGCCGGGGCCCAGCCGGCGGTGCCCTCGGCGGTTTTCACCCAGGCGAAGGCCGGCCATTCCTCGTCGCGGACACCGAGTTCGACGATCTGTCCGGTGCGCAGTTGCACCGGGTTGCGGTACTGGTTGCGGTGACTGCCATGCAGGCGTGCCCGCATATCAGCCCGCCGCCACGGCGCGCTTGGCCGCCGCCACGATCCGCTCCACGCTCGGCAGGTACTTCATCTCCAGGCGGAACAGCGGGATGTGGGTGTCGTAGCCGGTGACGCGCTCGACCGGGGCCAGCAGGTCGTACATCGATTCCTCGGCCAGGCGCGCGGCGATCTCGGCACCAAAACCGGCGGTCTTGGGCGCTTCCTGCACGATCACGCAGCGGCCGGTCTTGGCCACCGATTCGGCGATGGTGGCGAAGTCCAGCGGACGCAGCGTGGCCACGTCGATGACCTCGGCGCTGATGCCTTCGCCGGCCAGCTTGTCGGCCGCTTCCAGCGCTTCCTTGACCTGCGCGCCCCAGGTCACCAGGGTCACGTCGGTGCCGTCACGCAGCACGAAGCACACGTCCAGCGGCAGTGCCTCGCCGTCATTGGCGACCACTTCCTTGTACTGGCGGTAGATGCGCTTGGGCTCCATGTAGATCACCGGATCCGGCTCGCGGATCGCGGCCAGCAGCAGGCCGTAGGCGCGCTGCGGGCTGGACGGCAGCACCACGCGCAGCCCCGGCACGTTGGTGAAGATGGCCTCGTTGGCTTCGCTGTGGTGCTCGGGCGCGCGGATGCCGCCGCCCCACGGCACGCGCAGCACCATCGGGCAGTGCAGGCGGCCACGGGTGCGGTAACGCAGGCGCGCGGCATGGCAGATCACGTGGTCGACCATCGGGTAGACGAAGCCGTCGAACTGGGCCTCGGCCACCGGCTTCATGCCCTGCGCGGCCAGACCGACGGTGAGGCCGGCGATGGTGGTTTCATCCAGCGGGGTGTCCAGCACGCGCTGCGCGCCGAAGCGCTGCTGCAGGCCGGCGGTGGCGCGGAACACGCCGCCGTTGACGCCGACGTCTTCGCCCAGCACCAGTACCGAGGGGTCGTGTTCCATTTCCCAGGCCAGGGCCTGGGTCACCGCTTCGATCAGGGTGATGGGCGTTGCGGTCATGGGCTCTTCTCCGCGCGCGGTGGCGGCGCTGTGCGCCGTGCCGGCGTCGTGGCCGGCGGTGGATTCAGGGGCGGTGCGCTTGAGATCATCCATGGCGCTGCTCCAGGGCGATGGCGTCGGCGCGCTGGGCCAGCAGGTCCGGCGGCGGATCGGCATACAGATAGTCGAACATCGCCTCGACCGGCTGCACCGGGCAGTTGAGGTAGGCGTTGACCTCCTCGTCCACGCGCGCGCCGCATTCGGCGATCCAGCTCTTTTCTTCCTCCTCGCTCCACACGCCCTGTGCGGCCAGGTACTTGCGCAGGCGCAGCATCGGCTCGTTCAACCAGGCCGCCTTCACTTCGGCGTCATCGCGGTAGCGGCGCGCGTCGTCGGCGGTGGTGTGATCGGACAGGCGGTAGGTGAGCAGTTCCAGCACGGTGCCGCCGTTGCCGGCCAGGGCGCGTTCGCGCGCCTGTTCCATCGCCGCCAGCACCGCGATCAGGTCGTTGCCGTCCACCTGCAGGCAGAACAGGCCACCGGCGATGCCCTTCTGCGCCAGGGTTTCGGCACCGGTCTGGGCCGAGCGCGGTACCGAGATCGCCCAGCCGTTGTTCACCACGCACAGGATCAGCGGCAGCTTGTAGGCGCCGGCCGAGTTCACCGCGGCGTAGAAATCGGTCTTGGAGCTGCCGCCATCACCGCACACGGTCACCGCCACCTGCGGCTTGCCCTGCAGCTTGAACGACAGCGCCGAGCCGGCCGCATGCAGGCACTGGGTGGAGATCGGCACGCAGATCGGGAAGTCGCGGACCGCGTCGCTGTCGCGGTCGTAATCGCTGCCGCGCTCGTCACCGCCCCAGTACATCAGCACGTCGCGCGGGCGTACACCGCGCATGAACATGGCGCCGTACTCGCGGTAGCTGGGGGCGAACACGTCGCCGGGCTTCATCGCCGCACCGATGCCGACGTGGGCCGCTTCATGGCCCAGGCAGGAGGCGAAGGTGCCGAGCTTGCCGGTGCGCTGCAGGGCCACGGCCTTGGTGTCGAACACCCGCGTGGCCAGCATCTGCTTGAACATCGGCAGCAGCGCCCGCGCATCGCGCAGCGAGGCGGGAAGGTCATTGCGGACCAGGTTGCCGTCGGCATCCAGGTACTGCAGGTATTCGATTTGGAACTGGGCGGAAACCGTCATCGCATCAACACCTTGAACAGATGGTTTCAAATGATAGGAATTGCCCATGGTAAGGACTCGGACCGGAAAAGCCGTCCTGCGGCGCAGCACAAACCGCCGTGCGAGCGTCCGCCGGGGTCGATAGCCACGGGGCAGGCGCCGCAAACTCAACGTATTCAGTCGCGTTGTCGGGCCTGCGCATTGTCGCGCCGGGCGCGCTGGCAAGTGTTGCGTTTCCGTTTGCGCGGGGCCGCCGCCAATGGCCGGGCTGCGTTACGCTTTGCGCCCCGCGCACAGGCACGACCGATGACCGTAGAAAAGAACCAGCGTGAGCTCGAAGCCGGTATCCATACCGATCTGCAGGGCCGGCTCACCTACGGCGGCTACCTGCGGCTGGACCAGTTGCTGTCCGCGCAGCAGCCGCTGTCCAGTCCGCCGCACCACGACGAGATGCTGTTCATCATCCAGCACCAGACCTCGGAGCTGTGGCTGAAGCTGCTGGCGCACGAGCTGCGCGCGGCGCGCGGTTTCCTGCAGCGCGACCAGGTCTGGCAGTGCCGCAAGGTGCTGGCCCGCGCCAAGCAGGTGCTGCGCCTGCTGACCGAGCAGTGGGCGGTGCTGGAAACGCTCACCCCGTCCGAATACATGGGCTTCCGCGACGTGCTGGGGCCGTCCTCGGGCTTCCAGTCGCTGCAGTACCGCTATATCGAATTCCTGCTGGGCAACAAGAACGCCGACATGCTCAACGTGTTCGCCCACGACCCGGCCGGGCAGGCGCAGTTGCGTGAAGTGCTGGAGGCGCCCAGCCTGTACGAGGAGTTCCTGGCCTATCTGGCGCGCTTCGGCCATGCCATCCCGGCCACCTACGACGACCACGACTGGACCCGGCCGCATGTCAGCGATCCGGCGCTGCGCCCGGTGTTCGAGACCATCTACCAGGACACCGACCGCTACTGGCGCGAGTACTCGCTGTGCGAGGACCTGGTGGACCTGGAAACCCAGTTCCAGCTGTGGCGCTTCCGGCATATGCGCACGGTGATGCGGGTGATCGGGTTCAAGCGCGGCACCGGCGGCTCCTCCGGCGTGGGCTTCCTGCGCCAGGCGCTGGAGCTGACCTTCTTCCCGGAACTGTTCGAAGTGCGCACCAGTATCCGCGCCGACGGCTGAGACGGGCCACGGGCAGCCCCCCGGCGCCGTTGCCCCGCCTCGCGGGCGGAGGGCGGTGGGGTGTGCCGCCACGCGCTGGGCGCTGGCGGCATTGCGGCGCATTCATGAGGTTGCGGCGGCGGCCAGGTGGTTTGCGCGGCGGCCATGGCCGTGCATGACCGGCACCTGACCGGCGCAACCTCTATTTGACGTGAAGCAGACGCTTCTGTGATCCTCGCCCGTCGCGCCGGTTCCGGCCGATTTCTTTACCCAACGAATTGTTCAGGGGAGTCCCGCATGAGCGCTGCCGCGCCGAATTCCGCATCCACCCCGGCGCCCGTGCCGGAGTTCAAGACCACGCTTGGCCATCCGCGTCCGCTGTGGATGCTGTTCATGACCGAGTTCTGGGAGCGCTTCGCGTTCTACGGCATGCGCTGGGCGCTGGCGCTGTACATCGTGGCGCAGTTCTTCAACGGCGACGCCGCCGGTGAAGGCTCGGCCAGCAAGCTGTACGGCGCCTACCTGGCGCTGGTGTACGCGGCGGCGCTGTTCGGCGGCTATGTCGCCGACCGGGTGATCGGCTACCAGCGCTCGATCCTGCTGGGTGCGGTGGTGATGGCGGCCGGCCTGTTCCTGGTCATGGTGCCGAACGAGATGGTGTTCAAGATCGGCCTGGCCACCATCGTGGCCGGCAATGGCCTGTTCAAGCCCAACATCTCGACCATGGTCGGCCAGCTGTATGCCACCGGCGATGAGCGCCGTGATTCGGGCTTCACCCTGTTCTACATGGGCATCAACGCCGGTGCGCTGATCGCGCCGATCCTGACCGGCTGGCTGGCCGAGAACATGTTCGGCGGCTCCTCGCAGATGCCGGCCTACAAGGCGGTGTTCATCGCCTCGGGCGTGGGCATGCTGATCAGCCTGGTGTGGTTCTGGTTTGGCCGCGCCCAGCTCAAGGGCATCGGCCGTCCGCTGGCCGGCGCTGAAGGTTTCGGACGCCTGCTGCTGGTGGTGCTGGGGGTGCTGGTGGCGATTCCGGCGATCTACTTCCTGCTGACCATCGATGCCAACAATCTGCAGGTGCTGCTGACGATCCTGTTCGTGGGCCTGTGCGTGCTGATCCTGCGCGAAGGCTTCGCCAACGGTGCGGTGGCGCGCGACAAGGCGATCGCGATGCTGATCATCTTCGCCTTCAACGTGCTGTTCTGGATGTTCTTCGAACAGGCCGGCAGCTCGTTCAACTTCCTGGCGCAGAACATCGTCCAGCGCGACTTCGGCGGCTGGACGTTCCCGGTGGGCTGGTTCCAGTCGGTCAACTCGCTGGCCATCATCACCCTGGCACCGGTCATAGCCTGGATGTGGGTCAAGATGGGCAAGGCCAATCCGTCGATCCCGCGCAAGTTCGGCCTGGGCATCATCTTCAACGGCCTGGCGTTCCTGCTGCTGATGTTCGCGCTGTCCAGCCTGGTGGACCCGCAGAGCCTGAAGATCCCGTTCTGGACGCTGTTCATGGTCTACGTGATCCAGTCGGTCGGCGAGCTGTGCCTGTCGCCGATCGGCCTGTCGATGGTGACCAAGCTGGCACCGGTGCGCCTGATCGGCTTCGGCATGGGCGGCTGGTTCCTGTCCACAGCGATCGGCAACAACCTGTCGGGCATTTTCGCCAGCAGCGTCAGCGGCGAAGGCGGCATGACCGTGGCCTCGGCGCAGGCCGGCTACACCTTCGGTTTCTGGGTGCTGATCGGCGCCGGCGTGCTGCTGTTCCTGATCGCGCCGCTGATCCAGAAGCTGATGCACGGCGTGAAGTAAGGCGGTGCCGATGAAGCGGTTGTCCGGGATGGTTGCCTTGCTGCTCACCGCGGCCTTGGCCGGCTGCAATCCGCCGCCGGCCGCCGCGCCGGCAGCGGTGCAGCCGCTGGACACCTCCGAACAGAAACCGCCGGTGGCCGATATCCGCCAGCCGGTGGCTTCGGGCAATACCCCTGCCGCGGCGGATATCGCCGCGGTGGCCGGGCTCAATGCGCAGTTCGACCCGGCGCGCGATCCGTTCGCCGATCTGGAAACGGCCAAGGTCGAGGCCCAGCGTGGTGGCAAGCGCATCATCCTGGATGTCGGTGGCGAATGGTGCTCGTGGTGCCACCTGCTCGACGCCTTCATGGAAGGCGATTCGCAGCTGCGCCGCTTCCGCGATGCCAACTACGTGTGGATGAAGGTCAATTACAGCGAGGACAACGAGAACGTCGCGTTCCTGTCGCGCTTCCCCGGGATTACCGGCTATCCGCACCTGTTCGTGCTCGACGCCGACGGCCGGCTGCTGCACTCGCAGTTCACCGGCGAGCTGGAAAAGGGTAAGGGCTACGATCGCGCGCGCTTCGAGGCGTTCCTCCGCCAGTGGGCCCCGCCGGCCACGCCCTAGGCATGCGGTAACCGTCAGCAACAGCGGCGCCGCAGGGCGCCGTTTTTATTGGAGGCACGCCGGGGCTTCATTTCCGTGCACTCCGGCCGCTATCGGAAAGATAGCCCGGCATCCGGCCGGGGACGCCGGCCCTATCCGCATGCACGCTGCTCCGCCTCCTGTTGATGCGCTTGACGAATCCGCCACTGCCGAGGCCGCCGGTGTGAACCTGCCGACGGTGGAAGCACTGCTGGATGAAACGCCAGACATGCCGCAGGAAGTGCCGCGCTACCGCCTGCCGCTGGCCGCCTCACCGCCGAACATCATGCTGCAGTCGGCGATCACCCGGCTGGTCGAACAGAAAGAACGGATCGATGCGCTGGTGCGCGACGGCCTGCTGTCCGGCCTGTTGCCGGCCGAATGGAGCGCGCACCCGGGCAACGAGTTGCGTGCCTTCGTCGCCTCGGTGCTGCCGTTCGCCTCCGATGCGGTGCGCAGCGAGACCGTGCCGGCGCGGGTGCCACTGAAATTCCTGCTTGGCCAATCGCACCGCTGGAGCCGGGCCGAGGTGGCCGAGCCGAAATCGCTGGCGGTCTATCTGGCGGCCGACGAGCGGGCAACGGCAGGCAGCGCCGATCAGGCCGAAGTGATGCTGCTCTCGCCGCTCGGTCTGGCCTGGGCGCAGGAGGGACGCAGCCGGGTCGGCTTCCTGCGCGCGCTGGGCGTCGAGTCGATGGCCGCGCGGGTGACGACGCTGGCCTATCCGGAAGCGGCGCAACTGGCGCTGTACCAGGTGACGGTCGATGGCATGACGCAGATCTGGTGCGTGCTGGACAACCGCCGGCTGCGTGCGCTGTCGGCCCCGTCGCTGACCTTGCCGGTGTTGACCGCTTATGGCGTCGCCGCGCCACAGCCCTGGCCGGCGCAGTGGCCGGAACCGGCCGACGTTGGCGCCGAGCTGGCGCGGATGCGCGGCGGTCGTGGCGTGGTCGAGGTCGATCTGGTCAAACTGGTGGACAAAATAAGACGTGGCAAAGCCGGCGAGGCCTGGGCCAGCGCAAGTTTGATGCAGCTGCACACCTGGGTACCGCGTTGGCGCTTTTTCCTGGCTTCGTTCATCGGCCTGCCGGCGGCCTTGCTGGTAATCGCAGCACTGGCCCTGCCCGGTCAGATCGAAGCGGCCGCGGTGGCTTCGGCGCTGGGTTTTGCCGGAGGCGCCATCGCCGCGCTGGCCGCGCCATGGATCTATGCGCGACGCAAGTACCTGAGCTGATCGCCGATGGCGATCAAGCCTCGTTCATGCGTGCCAGGCCGGCCTCGGCCAGGCGCGTGATCAGGCGTTCCAGCCCCTGTTCTTCCTCCTCGGTGAGGACCGACATCAGGCGCCGCTCCATCTCGATCACCAGCGGTGCGATGGTCTCGTAGACCTCGAAGCCGGCCGCCGACAGCGCCAGCACCGAGCGCCGGCGGTCATCGCCGTGGGTCTCGCGTTTGATGAAACCGCGTTCCAGCAGGCGCGCCACGGCGCGGCTGACCGCGACCTTGTCCATCGCCGTGCGCTCGGACACCTCGCTGGCCGAGGAGCCCGGGTACAGCGCCAGGATCGTGATCACCCGCCATTCGGGGATGGCCAGGCCATAGCGCTCGCCATACAGCCGGGCGATGTTGCCGCTGACCCGGTTGGACAACACGCTGATGCGGTAAGGCAGGAACTGCTCGAGATCCAGCAACACGTGCGAGGCACGGATGCTGGTGGACTTGCTGTAATCGGAAGAGCTCATGCTGCAGTGCACCTTGATGGTGGTTTCATGTGAAACTATAACCTTCGGTCCAGGCCCCCGTTCGGGCGGGCCTTCCTGTCTAGCTCGCCGGTGACCGGCGACTGCCCTGCTTCCGGAGCCAACTCATGAATACCCCCAGCGCCACCCACGCGCCCAATCTGGGCATGCAGGTCACCACCTTCGAAAACCCGATGGGCATCGACGGGTTCGAGTTCGTCGAGTTTGCCGCACCGGCCGGGCAGGGTGCCCAGCTGCACGACTACTTCCAGAACATGGGATTCACTGCTGTGCTCCGCCACCGGCAGCGTGCTATTACCGTCTACCGTCAAGGCGGCGTCAACTTCCTCGTGAACGAGGAGCCGGATTCCTTCGCCGCCGATTTCGCCGCCAAGCACGGTCCGTGCGCCTGCGGCTTCGCGATCCGCTTCGGCAAGCCGGCGGCCGAGGTGTTGGCCGCGGCCATCGGCAACGGCGCCGAGGAAGTGTCCCTGCTGGCCGACACCCGCGCGGTGCCGGCGCCGGTGATCAAGGGCATCGGCGACTGCATGCTGTATCTGGTGGACCGCTATGGCGCGGGCGGCAGCATCTACGACACCGATTACGAGCCGATCAAAGGCGCCGAGCAGAACCCGGCCGGCTTCGGCCTGACCTTCATCGACCACCTGACCCACAACCTGTATCTGGGCAACATGCAGCAGTGGTCGGACTACTACGAGCGGTTGTTCAACTTCCGCGAGATCCGCTACTTCGACATCAAGGGCGCCAAGACCGGGCTGGTGTCCAAGGCGATGACCGCACCGGATGGCATCGTGCGCATTCCGCTCAACGAGTCCTCCGATCCGAAGAGCCAGATCAACGAATACCTGGACGCCTACAAGGGCGAGGGCATCCAGCACATCGCCTGCTTCACTGACAACATCTATGACACGGTCGAGGCGATGCGCGCGCGTGGCATCCAGTTCCTGGACACGCCGGACACCTATTTCGACGTGGTCGACCTGCGCATCCCGGACAACGGCGAGGACGTGGAGCGTCTGCGCAGGAACAAGATCCTGATCGATGCCGATCCGGAGACCAAGCAGCGCAAGCTGCTGCAGATCTTCACCACCAACGCCATTGGCCCGATCTTCTTCGAGATCATCCAGCGCAAGGGCAACGAAGGCTTCGGCGAAGGCAACTTCCAGGCGTTGTTCGAGAGCATCGAGCGCGACCAGATCAAGCGCGGCGTGCTGTAACGTTACCGGCCCATTCCCCCGAGAAACGCGCGATGCTGACCGAGCTGATCACCCTGCTGACCTGTGACGACCTGCAAGGCAAGGACCTGGCCGCCTGCGTGTCCAGGATCAAGGCCTCGCCGATGGATCCGGAGCTGGACTGGATCGACGGCGACAGCCCGGCGGCGTTCATGCAGTTCGCGGTCCTGGCCGAGCTGGGCGATTACCTCGCCATCGGTGACAAGCTCGATGAACTGCACGAGGAGATCAGCGAGCAGTTCGCCAACCCGCTGCCGGCAATGCCCCACCAGGCGCTGTCGGCGGCGGAATATTTCCAGTGGCTGGACGGGCAGCTGGCCGCCCGTCCGACGCCCTACGAGATACTGCTGTGGGGCAACCCGTTCGACGACAACCTCTACGCCTTCATCGTCCGTCGCCACGACAGCCCGCGCATTCTTGAACTTGCCGGAGAACTGGGCTTGCTGATCGAACCGGCGACCCGGCGTCAGCTGACCTGAAACCATCCCCTCCCGTCCGGGCCCATCCAAGCGAGCGCAGCCATGTCCCAGAGCAATACCGCCTACCAGTCCGGATTCGGCAACGAGTTCGCCACCGAGGCCGTACCCGGCACGCTGCCGGTGGGACGCAATTCGCCGCAGCGGGTGGCCCATGGCCTGTATGCCGAGCAGCTGACCGGCACCGCTTTCACCGCTCCGCGCGGCAGCAACCGCCGCAGCTGGCTGTACCGGATCCGTCCGGCGGCGATGCACGGCGAATTCACGCCGTTCGTGCAGCCGCACCTGCATGGCGAGTTCAGCCACGCGGCGGTGTCGCCCAACCAGCTGCGCTGGGATCCGCTGCCGTTGCCCCCCACGCCCACCGATTTCATCGAAGGCCTGTACACCATGGGCGGCAACGGCGGGCCTGCGGCACACAGCGGCGCGGGCATACATATGTATGCGGCCAACGCGGACATGCGCGGCCGCTGGTTCTACAACGCCGATGGCGAGCTGCTGATCGTGCCGCAGCTGGGCCGGCTGCGGCTGCGCACCGAGCTGGGCCTGATCGAGATCGAGCCGCAGCAGATCGCGGTGATCCCGCGCGGCGTGCGTTTTGCCGTGGAGCTGCCCGACGGGCAGGCGCGCGGCTATGTCTGCGAGAACTTCGGCGCACAGTTGAAGCTGCCGGACCTGGGGCCGATCGGCAGCAACGGCCTGGCCAATCCGCGCGATTTCGAAACCCCGGTGGCCGCCTACGAGGACCTTGAAGGGCAATTCGAGCTGGTCGCCAAGTTCCAGGGCCGGCTGTGGCGCGCGGACATCGGCCACTCGCCGCTGGACGTGGTCGGCTGGCACGGCAACTACGCGCCGTACCGCTACGACCTGCGCCACTTCAACGCCATCGGTTCGATCAGCTACGACCATCCGGATCCGTCGATCTTCCTGGTGCTGCATTCGGCCAGCGACACCCCGGGCACCAGCAACCTGGATTTTGTGATCTTCCCGCCACGCTGGCTGGTGGCGCAGGACACGTTCCGCCCGCCGTGGTTCCACCGCAATATCGCCAGCGAGTTCATGGGGCTGATCCACGGCGCCTACGACGCCAAGGCCGAGGGTTTCGTGCCCGGTGGCGCCTCGCTGCACAACTGCATGACCGGCCACGGTCCGGATGCGGCCACCTTCGACAAGGCTTCCCATGCCGACCTGTCCAGGCCGGATGTGATCACCGACACCATGGCCTTCATGTTCGAAACCCGCGGGGTGATCTGCCCGAGCGAGCAGGCGGTGGCCGCGACGCATCGCCAGCGTGGCTACCAGGCCTGCTGGAGCGGCCTGCGCAACCACTTCACCCCGCCCCGGGGGTGATTCACGCCGGCAGCGGTGCCGGTTCCAGCACCGCTGCCAGCTGCGCCTGCGGCAGCACTTCACGCAGGCGCGCCTGCACCCGCTGCGTGTAGCCTTCGGAAGTCAGTGTCGGCAGGTGTCGCAGGGCCAGTGTCAGCGCCTGCACGGTATCGGCATCCTCACGTGCGGCCTGCAGCACCCGGTGCAGCTGGGTGGCGGTGGGATGGCGCTGCAGGGCCAGGATATCCAGCACATAGATGCGTGCGGCCAGCAGCGAGCGGCGGTGCGGCTCGGCAGGAGCGGGGCGGTCCGTGGACAGATAGCCCTCGCGCTGCAGCCCGGCGATCAGTGCGGCCGCGTCACTGCCCAGCAGCAGGCGCAGCTCGTCCAGATCACGTTTGCCATCACACAGGATCAGCGCCCGCCGCTGGCGCAGGTCCAGCGCGCCGGAGGGTGTGTGCAGTTCGGCATGGCCCAGTTCGGTCTTGTGCGGCTGCATGGGGACTCGACGCGGCGCGGAAGGAGATGAGCCTGGCGGTCGCCGGTGAAAGCACCATGACAAGGCGTCGCTCACCTGGCGCGGCCGGTGCGGTCGCTAGACTCGGCCCGGACCTGCCCGGAGTTGCCGTATGAACCGCATCGCCTTGTTTTCGCTGATCCTCCTCGCGCTGCCGGCGGCCTGTGATCGCCCGTCCGAGCCGACCGCATCGCCGTCGGCAACCGGCAGCGTGTCCGCACCGGCCGCCATGGCTGGGCCTGCTGCGACGACTGCCGGTGCCCGCTGGCAGGGCTATGGGCCGGTGCCACTGGGCAGCGATGCCGCGCAGCTGCACGCATTGTGGCCTGACGCGCTGCAAGGCGATGCGGTCGCCGACGGCGGCTGCTATTACCTCAGTCCGGCCGGCCAGGACGAGGCCCGACCATTCTTCATGATCGAGGGCGACCGCTTCGTGCGCTATGACCTGCGTAGCACCGCTGTTCCGGCGCCGGGCGGTGGCACGGTCGGCATGGAGCTGGCACAGCTGCAGGCGCTGTATCCGCACGCCAGCCCCACGCAGCCGCACAAGTATGTGGACGGCGCCCGGATGCTGCGGGTGACGGCGGCCGACGGTGGTCCGGGCGTGCTGGTGTTCGAGTTGGGCGCCGATGGCAAGGTCGGCGCGTGGCGGGTGGGACTGCCGCCACAGGTGGATTACGTGGAAGGCTGCGGCTGATACCCTGCTGCCGCTAACGGTGGGGCACGCGTTCGGCCCTGCAACCGCCGCCATCATTGCCGGGAGAGATGCGGAATGTTTGAAGCAATCGTGTGGTTCGCATTGGGGCTGCTGCTGCTGGCGCTGGGTGGGGACTCCATCGTCAAGGCCGCCTCCGGTCTGGCCCAGCGCTTCGGCGCCTCGCCGTTCGTCGCCGGTCTGCTGCTGGTGGCGTTCGGCACCTCGCTGCCGGAGCTGGTGGTCAATGCCCGCGCGTTCGTGGTCGGCGCGCAGGAGCTGGCACTGGGCAACGCGGTGGGCAGCAACATCGTCAACGTCGGTCTGACCCTGGGTCTGGCAGCGCTGGCGTTTCCCTTGCTGGTGCGCACCCGGCTGCTGTCGCCGCTGCTGGTGCTGCTGGCCGTGGCGTCGCTGGCGTTGATCGTGTTCGGCCTGGATGGCGTGATCAGCCGCAGCGAAGGCATCGTGCTGCTGCTGGGCTTTGTGGCGGTGCTGGCGTTGCTGCTGACGCGCGCGCGGCGCGAGCCGGTGGAGCTGCAGGAGAGCATCGCCAACTACGCCACCACCCGCACGATGCTGTGGCTCAATATGGTCCGCCTGCTGATCGCCGCCGTGGTGCTGTATTACGGCGCACGCTGGGTGGTGCAGGCCGCACCGGTGATCGGTGCCGGCTGGGGGATGTCGCCGTTGCTGGCCGGCCTGCTGCCGGTGGCTATCGGCACCGCGTTGCCGGAAGTGGCTGCAGCCATCGCCGCGGCGCGTCGCGGCCAGGGCGACATGGTGGTCGGTCATGTGATCGGCTCGAGCCTGTTCAACCTGCTGGTGGTGGTGGGCGGTATGGCGGCGCTGCGGCCGATGCCGCTGCCGGCCTCGTTCGTGCGGCTGGAGCTGCCGGCGGCGATCGTGTTCGTGCTGATGCTGTACCCGATGCTGCGCGGCGACCTGAAGATCACCCGCGGCGAAGGTGCGGTGCTGCTCGTGGCGTTCCTGGCGTGGGTGGGGTTGGAACTGGCGCTGTTGTATTGACGGATCAGGGAGGCAGTTATGCGCAAGGGGATGGGCGTTGCGGTGTTGTGCGTTGTACTGGCCGGGTGCGCGCTGCTGCCGCGGCAACAGGGGGCCTGGATCGATCCGGCGATGGCGGTGCAGCTGGCCGCGGCCGCCGGCCCCGGCCTTGGCGTGGATGGCGTGTTCGCACTGAACGTGCGTGCTATAGGGGAAGAGGGTGGCCGCCTGTTCCTGGGCTCGCGGCCGGACTACCGTGACCCGCGCAATCTCAGCGTCGCGGTGGATCCGCAGGCGCGGCTGGCGCTGGCCGAGCGGCTGCAGGCCGATCCGAAGACGGTGTTGAAGGGCAAGCCGGTTCTGGTGCGCGGTACCGCGCGCATGGTGCGGATCGACTTCACCGACGGTCAGGGGCAGCCCAGCGGGAAGTACTACTACCAGACCCATGTGCGCGTCAGCGACGTGGCACAGATCCAGCTGCGCTGACGCACGCCGGAAGCGCCGCCGCCTCAGTGAGGCGGAGTGTCGGTGTCGGGCCCGCCGTTACCGCCGGTGGGCGGTTCGGGGCGGCTTTCCATCATCAGCGACAGCGCCGCCTTGGCCATCAGGTGCGCGCTGATCGGGGCGGTGATGAACAGGAACACGGTGATCAGCAGCTCGCGCGGCTGCGGGTCTTCGCCCAGGAAGATGTGATAGGCCACCGAGCACGCCAGGATGCAGCCCACCCCCAGGGTGCTGGCCTTGGTCGGCGCATGCAGGCGCTTGAAGAAGTCGGAAAAGCGCACCAGTCCCAGCGCGCCGACCAGGATGAAGAAACAGCCGAACACCAGCAGGGCCGACAGTGTGATCTGCAGGAACGTGATCATTCGACGATATCCCGGCGCAGTACGTACTTGCTCAGCACCACGGTGCTGCCGAAGCCGAGCATGGCGATGATCAGCGCGGCCTCGAAATAGATGGCCGAATCCAGGTACATGCCGAACAGCATCAGCAGCGCGATGGCGGTGACCGAGAGCGTGTCCAGGGCGAGGATGCGGTCCGGCACGGTTGGCCCGCGCAGCAGCCGCCACAGCGCCAGCAGCATCGCCAGCCCGACCACATGCATGCACACCATCAGGGTGGTTTCGAATATCAGATGCCCGTTCACGGGAAGATCTCCATCAGCGGCGCCTCGTAGCGGCTCTTGATCTCGGCGATCAGCGCGTCGGCGTCCTCCAGGTGCAGCACATGTACCAGCAGGTGGCGGCGGTCCTCGGACAGCGCGGCCGACACCGTGCCGGGGGTCAGGGTGATGAAGCTGGTCAGCGCGGCGATGCCGTGGATGTTGCCGATATCCAGCGGCAGCCAGATGAACGCCGGTTTCAGGCGGTCTTCCGGGCCCAGCACCTGTGCGGCCACGCGCAGGTTGCAGATCAGGATGTCCCACAGGATCGTGCAGACCAGCCGCGGTACCGGTCGCAAGGTGCCGATGCGGGCGAACTCGCGGTCCAGGCGCGCGGCAAACAGCGGCACCACCAGCCCGAGCAGCAGGCCCAGCAGCAGCTGGCCCACGTCGAAGGTGAAGGACATCACCATCCAGAACGCGACCACGGTGATGGACAGGACAGGCGACGGGAACAGCCGGCGCAGCAGGGGGCGATGTGGACTCATGGCTGCCTCACTTGCGGGAGGGTGCCGCGCACATCCTGCAGGTAGCGGTCCGGCGCCTGCAGTTGCGTGGCGATGGCCTCGGACTGGCGCATCAGCGGCGCGGCGAACACGCTCATCGCCACCACGTAGCCCAGCAGCAGGCAGGCGGCAGCGGTTTCGAACGGCCGCGCCGGGGCTTCGCTGGGCCCGGGGTGCGGCCCGGCCACCTCGTCCTCGGCGCCAGGCACATGCCAGAACAGGCGGATGCCGGTGCGGGTCAGGCCGATGATCACCAGCAGGCTGCTGCCCAGCACCGCGGTCCACACCACGGCGGTGTGCGCGTCGGGCACGGCCGCCAGCAGCGCGGCCTTGGCCAGGAAGCCGGCCAGGGGCGGCAATCCGGCCACCGCGACCGCGCCGACCAGGAACAGCAGGCCCGGCACGGTCTTGCCCGGCAGTACGGTCTGCTCGCCCTCGCGTCGCTGCCCGGCACGGAGGCGCCGGCGGCGGATCAGGTCGGCCACCAGGAACAGTGCCGCCGCGGTGAAGGTGCTGTGCGGCAGGTAGTACAGGCCGGCGGAAAGGGTGCCGGGAGTGCCCAGCGCGAAGGCGATGAACAGCGTTGCCGCCGAGACCACCACCAGGTAGGCGACCAGCACGCTCAGGCGGGTGGCCGCCAGTGCGCCGAGCGCGGCCACCAGCAAGGTGGCGATACCGGCCCACAGCAGCCAATCGCTGCCATAACCGGCCATCGCGCCGGCGTCGGCATCGAACCACAGCGAGGTCACACGCAGCACCGCGTACAGGCCGACCTTGGTCATGATCACGAACAGCGCCGCCACCGCCGCCGGCGCGCGGGCATAGGATTCGGGCAGCCACAGGTAAAGCGGCAGCAGCGCGGCCTTGGCGCAGAACACCAGCAGCAGCAGGCCCAGCGCGGCCTTGGCCAGCTTCAGGTGGCTCGGCGGCAGCTCGGCGATGCGCTGGCCGATCTCGGCCATGTTCAACGAACCCAGCGTGGCGTAGAGCATGCCCAGCGCGATCAGGAACAGCGTCGAGGCGGTGACGTTGAACACCACATAGTGCAGGCCGATGCGCATGCGCAGGCCGCGTCCGCCCGACAGCAGCAGGCCGTAGGAAGCGATCAGCAGCACCTCGAAGAACACGAACAGGTTGAAGATGTCGCCGGTCAAAAACGCGCCGTTGAGGCCCACCAGCTGGAACTGGAACAGCGCATGGAAATGCGGCGCGCGCCGGTCCCAGCCGGTGCAGGCATGCAGCAGGCAGGCGATGGCCAGCAGCAGGGTGGTGGCCAGCATCCAGCCCGCCAGGCCATCGGCCACCAGCGCGATGCCCAGCCGCGCCGGCCAGTCGCCCAGCAGGTAGGCCCAGATATGGCCCTGGCTGGTCTGCGCAAACAGCAGCGCCACCGCCACCGCCAGCGCCGCCATGCTGGCCCAGGCCACGCTGCGCTGCACCTTGGGCCCGTAGCGTCGGTGTTCGATGAACAGCGACAGCGCCGCGCCCAGCAGCGGAATCAGGATCGGCAGGATCACCAGATGGTTCATGCGCCGCTCCCCGGTTTGGCGGCTTGCTCAGCCGGCGGCTCGGGCTCGTGTGCATCCACGTGATCACTGTGGTTGTCGCTGCGGCTGCGCATGGCCAGCACGATGCTCACCGCGGTCATCGCAAACGCAATGACGATGGCGGTCAGCACCAGCGCCTGCGGCAGCGGATCGGTGTAGTGCGCCAGCGTGCTGGCGATCCCGTCCTTGAGCACCGGTGCCTTGCCGATCACCGGCCGCCCGGCGCTGAAGATCAGCAGGTTGGTGGCATAGGACAGGAAGGTCATGCCCAGGATCACATCGAAGCTGCGCGCGCGCAGCAGCAGGTAGATGCCGATGCCGGTGAGCACACCGATCGCGCTTGCCAGGGCCAGTTCCATCAGTGCATCTCCCCGGTGCGGGCCGAACGGCGGTGGATATCGATTTCGCCGTTGCGGGCGTTGCGGCTGCGCGAGGGTTTGACGGTGCCCATCATCGACAGGATCAGCATCACCCCGCCGAACACCACCAGGTACACGCCGGTATCAAAACCGATCGCGCTGGCCAGCGGCACTTCACCGATCAGCGGCAGCTGCAGGTCCAGGTGGCCACTGGTCAGGAACGGTACGCCGAACAGCAGCGAGCCGGCGCCGCTGAGCAGGGCGATCAGCAGGCCCAGGCCGATGCAGCGGATGTAGTCGAAACCGAAGCGCGATTCCACCGAGGCCGAGCCCTGGATCACGTACTGGATCAGCAGCGGCACCGCCAGCACCAGGCCGGCGATGAAGCCGCCGCCGGGGGCGTTGTGGCCGCGCAGGAACAGGAAGATGGACACGGTGAGCGTGAGCGGGAACATGATCTGCGCCAGATCGGCCGGTACCGGCAGCTTCATCGGCGGGCCGGGCATGATCTGCTCCGGCGCCATCCGCGAACGCCGCAGCAGTGCATGCACCACCAGCGCGGCGATGCCGAACACGGTGATCTCACCGAAGGTGTCGAAGCCGCGGAAGTCCACCAGGATCACGTTGACCACGTTGTGGCCGTAGGCCTCGGGCAGCGAGCGCAGCAGCAGTTCGCCGGCCATGGTGTTGGGCGGCAGGGTCATCAGCGAATAGGCCAGCGCGGCGATGCCGGTACCGGCGACGGTGGCGATGGCCGCATCGCGGCGCTTGCGCCAGCGCGAGTGTTCCGGCGGCGACTGTGCCGGCAGGTAGTTCATGCCCAGCAGCATCAGCGCCAGCGTCACCATCTCCACCATCAGCTGGGTCAGGGCCAGGTCCGGCGCGGACAGGAACACGAAGGTCAGTGCCACCATCAGCCCGGTGCCGCCGATCACGATCACCGCCAGCAGGCGCTGCCGGAACAGGAACAGGCCGGCAAAGGCGCAGGCCAGCATCACCAGCCACAGCATCCAGCCCAGCAACGGGATCGGTTGCGGCGCCGGCCAGGCCGGTATCGCCGGATTGGCGACATAGGGCGCGGCGGCCACGATCACCGCCACCAGCACCAGCGCCAGCAGCATGCGTTGCAGACTGCCGTTGGCCACTGCGGCGGTAAAGCGCTGGGCAAAGCCGAACAGCACCTCCAGGTTGCGCTGGAACAGCTGCTTGCCGACCGGACGGTTGCGCGCGGCGTACAGGTCGGTGAACCGGCGCAGGCCGAAATACAGTGCGATGCCGCCGGCCACGCCGATGACGCTCATCGCCAATGGCAGGTTGAAGCCGTGCCAGACGGCCAGGCTGTACCCGGGCATCGCGTTGCCAAGAATCGCGCTCGCACCGGCTTGCAGCACCGGGGCGACGGTCAGCGCCGGCACGATGCCCACCGCCAGACAGATCACCACCAGCACTTCCACCGGCACCTTCATCCAGCGTGGTGGTTCGTGCGGCACCACGTCGATGTCGACCGGTCCTTTGCCGAAAAAGGTGTCGTGGACGAAGCGCAGGCTGTAGGCCACGCCGAGGATGCCGGCCAGCAGCGCGGCGGCGCTCACCGCGTTGCGCATCCAGTCCGGGCCTTCGGTGGCCAGCGCCTCGGCAAACAGCATTTCCTTGGACAGGAAACCGTTGAGCAGCGGGATGCCGGCCATTGCCAGCGAGGCGACGATGGCCAGCGTGCTGGTGATCGGCATCAGCCGACGCAGGCCGCCGAGCCGGCGCATGTCGCGGGTGCCGGTCTCGTGGTCGATGATGCCGGCGGCCATGAACAGCGAGGCCTTGAAGGTGGCGTGGTTGAGGATATGGAATACGCCGGCCACCACCGCCATCGGCGTGGACAGGCCGAACAGCAGGGTGATCAGGCCCAGATGCGAGATCGTCGAATACGCCAGCAGGCCTTTGAGGTCATGCTGGAAGATCGCGTTCCAGGCGCCGATCAGCAGGGTGATCGCCCCGATACCGCTGACCACGTAGAAGAACAGTTCGGTGCCGGCCAGCGCCGGGTGCAGCCGTGCCAGCAGGAACACGCCGGCTTTGACCATCGTGGCCGAGTGCAGATAGGCCGACACCGGCGTCGGCGCGGCCATCGCATGCGGCAGCCAGAAGTGGAACGGGAACTGCGCGCTCTTGGTGAAGATGCCGGCCAGCACCAGCAGCAGCGCCCACGGATACAGCGCGCTGGCGCGGATCAGCTCGCCCGAGGCCAGCACCACGTCCAGATCGAAACTGCCGACGATGCGGCCGATCAGCAGCACGCCGGCCAGCAGCGCCAGACCGCCGCCGCCGGTGACCACCAGTGCCATGCGCGCGCCCTCGCGGGCGTCCTTGCGGTGCGACCAGAAGCCGATCAGCAGGAACGAGCTGATGCTCGTCAGCTCCCAGAACACCATCAACAGCAGCAGGTTGCCGGCCAGCACCATGCCGAGCATCGCGCCCATGAACAGCAGCAGGTAGCTGTAGAAGCGCCGCGCGCTGTCCTTCGCCGAGAGGTAGTAGTGCGCGTACAGCACCACCAGCGCGCCGATACCCAGTACCAGCCCGGCGAACATCCACGCCAGCCCGTCCAGGCGCAGGCTGAAATCCAGCCCGATCTGCGGCAGCCACTGCCAGCTGCTGCGGACGATCCAGCCATCGAGCACGGTCGGGGTCACGCTGCCCAGCAGCGCCAGCCCCAGCACCGGTGCCGCCCCCGCCAAGCAGGCCGCCGCGCTGCGTGGCAGGCGGCCCAGCAGGGCGATGGCCGCAGCCAGCAGGAAAGGCAGCGCGAGCAGCAACGGCAGGACAGGCGTCATTCAGGAATGAAGGTGCAACGGGAGGATTTCGAGTTTAACAGGCGCTTTTTCCCGGTCCGGCGGTTTTTCTGAACGAGCCGTTCGGGTTCAGCCTGCAAGTCCAGTAACGGCGGTGTCTGCGGGCAGGGAACGCGGATCGCGTATCAGCAGGGTGTCCGTTTCCAGCACCGCGACCAGCCGCCGGGCGACGCTGCCGATCAGCAGCTCAAACAGCGCGCCGCGGCCGTGCGTGGCGACAATGACCAGCTCCGCGCCGCTGTCCCGGGTATACCGTCGCAGTACCGCCGCCGGCGCGCCGGTATCGATGTGGATTTCCGCCATGGCCTGTGCCAGCAGCGGCCGCAGTTCGGCCAGCAGTTGCTGGGCCTGTCCGCGCGCCGCGTCCCGGGCCTGCTCCTGCACGCTGGCGCGATCGCCGCCGAGCAGGGGGCTGCCCGTGGGTTCCAGTGCATGCACCAGCGACAGCCGCAATGGCGGACCCAGCAGCGACAAGGCTTGGCCGGCTGCCCGGTTGGCGCTGTCGGAGAAATCGCTGGCCACCGCCAGGTGGCGATACGGTCCACGTACCCGGTCATGCACGATCAGCACCGGCAGCGGCGAATGCCGGCTCAGCCACAGCACGGTGGAGCCGGGTACCGGCAGTTCAAACAGCATGTCGCTGGCGATGCCGGTGACCAGCAGGCCGCAATTCTCCTCGGCCGCCAGGCGCAGCAGGGCCCGGCCGACATGGCCCTGCGTCACCCGGACGTCGATCCTGCCGCTGTGTTCTTCCCCGTCCAGCAGCCGTTGCAGGCGACGTTCGGCGGTATCCCGCGGGTCCGGCGCTCCGTGTGGCAGTTCCGCGCCGGCTTCCATGGCGGCATCCGGGAGTACCGTGGCCACCACCAGCCGCGCGTTCCATTGCCGTGCCAGCTGCAGGGCGCGTGCCAATGCGCGGTCGCAACGGGCGCTCAGATCGGTGGCGAGCAGGATGGCGGAGGGAACGGCGTGGGAGTGGCTTTCAGGAGAGGGCATGGCGTGCTCGGCGTTGTCCGGTTCGAGTCTACCTGCTGCGGCAAATCGCGATTGATCGCCTATCCTGTGCGGCATGGAAAATGACACCCGCGTTGAAACCGGCCTGCGCAAGGCACTGCTGTTTGGTGCCAGTGGCCAGATCGGTGAGCGCGTACTGGCCAACCTGCTGGCCGCAGGCTGGGAGGTGACCGCGGTGTCACGCCACGCGCAGGTGGCGCTGCCGGGAGTGCGCTGGCAGCGCGGCGACCTGTCCGGCACCTGGCAGGGCGAAGAGGGGTTCGACGCCGTTTTCAGCTGTGGTCCGCTGGACCATTTCGCGCGCTGGTATGCCGCATCGGACGTGCACGCACCGAAGGTGGTGGCGTTCGGTTCGACCAGTGTGGACGTCAAGCAGGATTCCCGTGAGCCGGCCGAGCGGGATGTGGCCGGTCGTCTGCGCCAAGCCGAGCAGGTGCTGTTCAAGCGTGCCAAAGAGCGTGGTGTCGCCGCCACGGTACTGCGGCCGACGCTGGTCTACGGTGCCGGCCGTGACAAGACGCTGAGCGTCATCGCCGCGCTGGCTGCGCGTACGGGTTTTTTTGTGTTGCCGCATTGTGCCAATGGTCTGCGCCAGCCGGTGCACGTGCAGGATCTGGCCGACGCGGCCCTGCAGGTAGTGCGGCATCCGGCAGCGGCCGGTCGCGCCTATGCGCTGGGCGGCGGTGAGGTGCTGGGATATGGCGAGATGGTCCGGCGGGTGCTGGCGTCATTGCCGGCCCGGCCGCGTCTGTGGAGCGTGCCGACGCCGTTGTTCCGGCTGGCCTTGCGGCTGGCGCATGCCAGCGGGCGGTTGCAGGGCATGAATGCGGCCACGCTCGCCCGCATGCGCGATCCGCTGGTCTTCGATATCGAACCGGCGCGACGGGACTTCGGCTATGCGCCGCGTCCGTTCATTGCCGAGGCGACGATGTTCACCGCGCCGGCGGCGGCCGATCAGTAACGCCAGCCGAACTGGCGGTACAGCTTGGCCAGCACCCAGATCGGGCCGATCAACAGGTAGGTCAGGTCGGTCAGGAAACTGGGCCGTCGGCCTTCGATCCTGTGGCCGATGAACTGTGCGATCCACGCCAGCACGAACACGCCGATGCCGATGCGCAGCAGCAGCGGAATGCCCAGGCGGTCTTCCAGCAGCCGGCAGATGCAGCCGGCCACGAAGAAAAGCATCAGCATGCCGATGCCCAGCGGGCGCGACAGGTGGTTGTAATAGGCCCAGGTGCCGAACATCGCCAGGGCCGCCCAGATGCCGTGCTGGAACCACGGCAGCAACGGCGGAACGCACCACAGCAGGGCGATCGCCGACCACAGGATGGCCGGTACCGCGACCACATGGATCGCCTGGTTGGTGGCGTTGCTATGGTCGCCGGAATAACCGGCGAAGTAGCGGTCCAGCGGGCGCGCGCTGCGGATGTCCATGGTCTCTCCCGGCCCTTGGTGGGCAGAGCATAGTGCGGCTACCTGGCGGACGCGCCCGGCAGGCCGCGTCCGCCAGGTGGTACGGCCTCAGTCGATGCTGATGCCCGCCAGCTTGTCCAGCGCCTCGGCGTACTTGGCGCGGGTGCGTTCGATCACCTCGGCCGGCAGCGCCGGGCCCGGGGCGGTCTTGTCCCAGTCCAGGGTCTCCAGATAGTCGCGCACGAACTGCTTGTCGTAGCTCGGCGGGCTGATCCCGACCTGGTACTCGTCGGCCGGCCAGTAGCGCGAGGAATCCGGGGTCAGCATCTCGTCCATGATGTACAGGCGGCCATCGGCGTCGGTGCCGAACTCGAACTTGGTATCGGCCAGCAGGATCCCGCGCTCGGCCGCGTATTCGGCCGCGAACTTGTAGATCCGCAGCGTGGCGTCGCGCACCTTCTCGGCCAGATCCGCGCCCACCGCCTTGACCATCGCGTCGAAATCGATGTTCTCGTCGTGGTCGCCCACCGCCGCCTTGGTGGACGGGGTGAAGATCGGCTCGGGGAGTTTCTCGGCCTGCTGCAGGCCATTGGGCAGGGCGATGCCGCTGACCTTACCGGTGCGCTGGTAGTCCTTCCAGCCGCTGCCGATCACATAGCCGCGGGCGATCGCTTCCACCGGCACCGGCTTGAGCTTCTTGGTCACCACCGCGCGCTTTGCGTACAGCGCCGGATCGACGCCTTCGGGCAGCACACTGGCCACCTCGATGCCGGTCAGGTGGTTGGGCATCAGGTGCTCGGTCTTCTTGAACCAGAAGTTGGAGACCTGGCACAGCATCTCGCCCTTGCCCGGGATCGGGTCGGGCAGCACCACGTCAAACGCCGACAGGCGATCGGTGGCAACCATCAACAGGTAGTCCCCGGGGGGCGTGCCAGCAGGCAGACGTTCGCGTGGGATATCGAACACATCACGCACCTTGCCGCGATGGCGCAAGGGCAGGCCGGGAAGATCGGATTGCAACAGCGTGGTCGGCACGGGCACTCCTGGGGCTTGGCAATGATGCCGCCGGCGTGGAGGACCCGGGTCTGGAGACCCGCAGGGCCCGCTGCTGGACGGCGGGCGGCCTAGTGTAAAGCCGGATCGGGTCGCTGTGGCATAAAATGCGCGTCTTGACGGTCCTCAGGCCATTGGAACCTCCATGCGCTGGTACGGAAAACTGCTTGGTTTCATCGCCGGGGCCCTGCTTTTCAGGCCCAATCCCCTGTTTGGTGCGGTGATCGGCCTGCTGCTGGGCCATGCCTTCGACAGTGACTGGTTCCGCCTGGGCAAAGATCTGCCGTACCGCGAGTTGGGGGTCACCCGCGACGCCACCGATGCCGAGATCGACCTGGCCTACCGTCGCCTGATGTCCCAGTACCACCCCGACAAAGTGGCCGGCGCCGCGCCCGAACTGCGCGCCCAGGCCGAAAAGAAGGCCCGGCAGATCAACGCCGCCTACGACCGCATCAAAACCCTGCGCAAGCGCTGAAAGGCTCCCGTCATGTCCAACTGCATCATCGCCCCGTCCATCCTCTCGGCCAATTTCGCCAAGCTCGGCGAGGAGGTCGACAACGTGCTGGCCGCTGGCGCCGACTGGGTCCATTTCGACGTGATGGACAACCACTACGTGCCCAACCTGACCATCGGCCCGATGGTCTGCCAGGCGCTGCGCAAGCACGGCGTGACCGCGCCGATCGACGTGCACCTGATGGTCGAGCCGGTGGACCGCATCGTGCCGGACTTCGCCGAGGCCGGCGCCAGCCTCATCAGCTTCCACCCGGAAGCCAGCCGCCACGTCCACCGCACCATCCAGCTGATCAAGTCGCACGGCTGCAAGGCCGGCCTGGTGCTGAATCCCGCCACCCCGGTCGAAGTGCTGGACTGGGTGCTGGAAGACCTGGACCTGGTGCTGCTGATGTCGGTCAATCCGGGCTTCGGTGGCCAGGCCTTCATCCCCTCCACGCTGGACAAGCTGCGCGCGGTGCGTGCGATGATCGACAAGCTCGGCAAGCCGGTGATCCTGGAGGTCGACGGCGGGGTGAAAGCCGACAACATCGGCGAGATCGCCGCCGCCGGTGCCGATGCCTTCGTCGCCGGTTCGGCCATCTTCAATGCGCCGGACTATGCCGGGGTGATCGCGAAGATGCGCGGCAACGTCGCTGCGGCGCGGGGCTGAGTGGTGGACGCGGCAGAAGTACGCATCCGCCCGGCATTGGCCGATGACGCAGGCCTGATCCTGCACTTCATCCGCGAACTGGCCATCTACGAGAAGGCCGAATCCTCGGTGCAGACCGACGAGGCCGGCATCCGTGACAGCCTGTTCGGTCCGGATGCCAAGGCGCAGGCGCTGATCTGCGAGCGCGACGGCAAGGCGATTGGTTACGCCGTGTTCTTCTACAACTACTCGACCTGGCTGGGCCGCACCGGCATCTACCTGGAAGACCTGTACGTCAGCCCCGAGGCGCGCGGCAGCGGCGCGGGCAAGGCCCTGCTGCAGCACATCGCCAGGCTGGCGGTAGCGCAGGGCTGCGGTCGTTTCGAATGGTCGGTGCTGGACTGGAACACGCCGGCTATCGATTTCTACAAAGCCGCCGGAGCGGTGGCGCAGGACGAATGGACGGTGTACCGCCTGCAAGGCGAAGCGCTGCAGAAGTTCGCCGCAGGCGAATGACCGGCTGTTTGCAGGAGCGGCGTACGCCGCGAAGCACGGACGAAATCAGCTCGACAAGAGCTCATCCCCTTTGCCGGGCAACAGACAGGGCTCGGCTCTGCAGGTAAAGCAAAAAAAGGCCGCAGCGTTGCCGCTGCGGCTGGGGAATAGTGCGGAGGCTGATCCTGCCTCCATCCGTCGTCCTTGCTATGGACTTCCATACTCCCGGTCCTCGATGACGGAACGGTGACATTCACCCGCCCGCAGTGACGCGCTTGCTAGGCTGCGCGCGTTTCCGGAGAACAGCATGCAGGCAAGTCCGTGGTTTTTGATCCTCAATGGCAAGTCCGCCAACGATGAGGCGGTGCGCGAGGCTGTTGCGCAGCTGCGGCGACAGGGCCGCATGCTCGCGGTCCGGGTGACCTGGGAAGCCGGTGATGCCGGGCGTCATGTGCGTGAAGCCATCGCGGCCAATGCCGCGGTGATCGTGGCCGGCGGTGGCGATGGCACCTTGAGCGAAGTGGCCGAGGCCATGGCGCAGAGCACGCTGGATGCGGCGCAGCTGCCGGCGCTGGGATTGCTGCCGCTGGGTACCGCCAACGACTTCGCGGCCGCCTCCGGCATCGCGCTGGAACCGTTGGCCGCGCTGACGCTGATTGGCGCCACGGCGGCGCGGCCGATCGATCTGCTGCAGATCGACGGTGACGGGCGAAGCCATTGGTGCGCGAATCTGGCCAGCGGCGGTTTCGGTACCGACGTCACCGTGGAAACCCGCGAAGGATTGAAGAAAATGCTGGGCGGGCTGGCGTACGTGGTCACCGGTATTTCGCGGGTGGGCCGGATCGAGCCGATCCGGGCGCGGATCCATGGCGGAGACTTCGCATGGGAGGGAGATTTCATCGCACTGGGTATCGGCAATGGCCGTCAGGCCGGCGGCGGCCAGGTGCTGTGCCCGGATGCGCTGCTCGATGATGGTCTGCTGGATCTGACTGTCGTGCCCGAGCTTTCCGGTGAGGTCCTGTCCACCTTGGGCACTTTGTTCAGCGACGGCAAGCACGCGGCACTGGAGCAGGTCGCGGTACGCGCCCGCCTGCATCAGCTGTGGATCGATGCCATGCAGCCGATGACACTGAATCTGGATGGGGAGCCGCTGCAGGCGCGCCGCTTCCATGTGCGCTGTGTGCCCGGCCGGGTACGCATGCATCTGCCTGCGGACACCGCCCTGCTCAGCCGCTGAACCGTTGCTGCTGCAAGCAATTGCCGATGTTGCAGATGCACACCACACCGCGATCTTGCGGTAGAGTTGCCCGGTGCCCATTCTGACGACCAAGCGTTCCCTTTCTTCCGCTCGCCGCTGGTGGCGATGGTGGCCCGTTGCCGTCGTCCGTCCCGCCACCGTCGTTTCCCGGAAGGAAAGCCGTCTTGATCACGCAAGAGCAGTTCCAGCAACTGGCCGCTGAAGGCCGCAGCGCACACCCGCACAATTTCGTCCCCGTCGTCCGTGAAGTGCTGTCCGACCTGGACACGCCGCTCTCGGTTTACCTGAAGCTCGCCGACGGCCCGTATACCTACCTGTTTGAATCCGTCGAAGGCGGCGAACGCTTCGGGCGCTATTCCATCATCGGCCTGCCTGCACGCCGCACGTACAGCTTCCGCGGGCATACGCTGGAAGTCAGCGAGCTGGGCGAGGTGGTCGAGCGCCGCGACGTGGCCGACCCGTTGGCCGAGGTGGAAGTGCTGCGCAAGCAGTACTCGGTGCCGCAGCTGGAGGGCCTGCCGGGCTTCACCGGCGGCCTGGTCGGCTGGTTCGGCTTCGAGTGCATCCAGTACATCGAGCCGCACCTGGGCGCGGGCGAAAAGCCCGACGAACTCGGTACGCCCGACATCCTGCTGATGCTGTCCGAAGAGCTGGCGGTGTTCGACAACCTCAAGGGCCGCCTGTACCTGATCGTGCATGCCGACCCGGCGCAGCCGCAGGCCTGGGCACGCGCGAACCGTCGTCTCGATGAGCTGGCGCACCGCCTGCGCCAGGGCGGCGCCGGTTACCCGCAGTCGCAGGTGTCCGACGCCATCGACGAGCAGGACTTCCAGTCCTCGTTCACCCGCGAGGAATACCACGCGGTGGTGCGCAAGGCGCAGGACTACGTGCGCGCCGGTGACATCTTCCAGGTGGTGCCCAGCCAGCGCCTGCGCGTGCCGTTCCGTGCACGGCCGATCGACGTGTACCGCGCGCTGCGTGCGCTGAATCCCTCGCCATACATGTATTTCATCGATGTCGGTGGCACCCAGGTAGTGGGTTCCTCGCCGGAAATCCTGGCGCGCCTGCGCGATGGCATCGTCACCGTGCGTCCGATCGCCGGCACCCGTCCGCGCGGCGCCACGCCCGAGTTGGACAAGGCGCTGGAAGTCGAATTGCTGGCCGATCCCAAGGAGCGTGCCGAGCACGTGATGCTGATCGATCTGGGCCGCAATGATGTCGGCCGCGTCGCCGAGCCGGGCACGGTGAAAGTGGGCGAGCAGTTCGTGATCGAGCGCTACAGCCACGTCATGCACATCGTCAGTGAAGTGACCGGCACGTTGAAGGCCGGCCTGAGCTATAGCGATGTAATGCGCGCGACCTTCCCGGCCGGCACGGTGAGCGGCGCGCCAAAAATCCGTGCGCTGGAGATCATCCGCGAGCTGGAGCCGGTCAAGCGCAACGTCTATTCCGGCGCGGTCGGCTACATCGGCTGGAACGGCGATGCCGATACCGCCATCGCCATCCGCACCGCGGTGATCCAGGACGGTTACCTGTACGTGCAGGCCGGCGGCGGCGTGGTCTACGACTCCGACCCCGATGCCGAGTGGCAGGAAACCATGAACAAGGGCCGCGCGCTGTTCCGCGCGGTGGCGCAGGCGGCGAAGGGCTTGTGAGCGTGCATTGTTTGCGCATCGTGGTGCGCAGGGGAATGGGGAAATCGGGATGAAGAGCAGATTCGTGTTGTCGTTGTTGCTGGCCTTGGCGCCGGTGCTGTCGTTCGCACAAGCCAATTCGATTCCGTCGCAGCCCCATCTGCTGGTGAAGGGGCAGGCCGCGCGCACGGTGGTGCCGGATCACTTCACCGTCGAGTTCCTGGTGCAAGCCACGGACATGGCGCCGGAACAGGCGCGGTCGAGGGTCGAGCGGAACGTGGCGGCGGTACTGGCCGCGTTGAAGAAACACCGCGCGCTGGCGGAAAACACCTACGCCTCCTCCCTGTCGATTTCCGCCGAGAACGCGTACGAGAACGGCAAGCAGGTGTTCAAGGGAACCAAGGTTGTCCGTCGCGTCCGTGGCAGCTTCGATGATCTGGAGAAGCTGCGCGCATTGCTGGCCGACGTGGATGCCGGGCCGGAATTGCAGATCACCTCGTTGCGCTCCGGTTACGCGAAGGCCAGCACGTTGCGCGCTGAACTCAAGGCGCAAGCCGCCCGCCAGTCGCGCCATTCCGCCGAAGGGTTGGCAGCGGCCTACGGCACGCGCATCACCGGCCTGTACACCATCTCCGACGTTGCTCCGAGTTTTGCCTACGGCGTGCAGGCCGGTACGTGGCAGTCGGCGAGCGAAGATGCCGGGGACGACGCCATCCCGCCGCCGTCTCCGCCGGCTCCCCCTGCGCCTGCGGCAATGGAGGTATCCGGCTCCCGCCTTGCGCCCGAGAGTCTGGAAACCGGGACGATCACCTTCACCGAAAACGTCTACGCGATCTTCCTGATCGCTCAATGAGTGCCATTCCATGCTGTTGATGATCGACAACTACGACAGCTTCACCTTCAACCTCGTGCAGTACCTGCAGATGCTGGGTACCGAGGTGAAGGTGGTGCGCAACGATGCGATGAGCGTCGAGCAGATCGCCGCGCTCCAGCCTTCGCATATCGTGGTATCGCCCGGCCCGAAAACGCCGAACGAGGCCGGTGTGTCGCTGGAGGTGATCCGCCAGCTGGGTCCCCGCATCCCGGTGTTCGGCGTATGCCTGGGCCACCAGAGCATCGGCCAGGTCTATGGCGGTGACGTGATTCGCGCCGGCAACATCATGCATGGCAAGACCTCGCCGATCCGCCATGAAGGCAAGGGCGTGTTTGCCGGCCTGCCGGACCGCTATGAGGCCACCCGCTACCACTCGCTGGTGGTGGACAAGAACACGCTGCCGGCCGCGCTGGAGATCACCGCCTGGACCGAGAACCCGGACGGGTCGATGGAAGAAATCATGGGCCTGCGCCACCGCGAGTATCCGGTCGAAGGGGTGCAGTTCCATCCCGAATCGATCCTCACCCAGCATGGCCACGCGCTGATGAAGAACTTCCTGGGCCGTACATGCTGATTGCACGGACGAGGCTGCTTCAGGCCGATGAGGCCGGTTCGATTCGAGCGCTGACGGAACGCCGGTGTCATGGGTGATATCGAACTGCGCCTGTTCGTGGTGATGCTCGGCGGCCGCCATGCGCGTGCCAATACCGAGGTGCACGACGTGGTTTTCGCCGTTGGCCGGGATATCAGGCAGACCTGGCCGCAGCTGCGCGAGCAGTGGTTCGGCGAGGCCGCCGGCCTGCATCTGGATTCATGGATGACGGTCGATGGGGTCGAGGACTGGCAGGTGCGCCTGTCGCAGGACCCGCCTGCCGCGGACGCGCCGACGCTGTTCTTCGTCAACCTCGGCGGTTATGTCGAAGGTGCATTCGGCGAAGACCACCGGTATCTGCTGGTGGTCGCCGCCGACGCGGCCGAGGCCAAGCGCAAGGCGCTGGCGCAGGCCCAGGCGCAGTGGATCAAGCCACACCGCGATGCGCTGCTGGATGTAGACCGCTGCCTGCCGGTGGGGCCGATCGGTGGCCTGCATGTGCAGCTTCGGCGTGGCGCACACGCCGGCATCCGCAGCCAAAGCGACTACATCGTTATTTCCTGATTTCTGGAGTTGTCATGACCATCACCGCGCAGGAAGCCCTGCAACGCACCATCGAACACCGCGAGATCTTCTTCGACGAGATGGTCGACCTGATGCGCCAGATCATGCGCGGTGAAGTCTCGCCGACCATGACCGCGGCCATCCTCACCGGCTTGCGGGTCAAGAAGGAAACCGTCGGCGAGATCGCCGGCGCGGCCACGGTGATGCGCGAGTTCGCGCTGCCGGTGGCGGTGGAAGACAAGACGCATCTGGTCGATATCGTCGGTACCGGCGGCGATGGCTCGCACACGTTCAACATCTCGACCTGCTCGATGTTCGTGGTGGCCGCGGCTGGTGCCAAGGTGGCCAAGCATGGCAACCGCAGCGTCTCTTCCAAATCCGGCAGCGCCGACGCGGTGGAAGCGCTGGGCGCGGTGATCGAGCTGCAGCCCGGGCAGGTGGCTCGCGCCATTGAACAGACCGGCATCGGCTTCATGTTCGCGCCGATGCACCATCCGGCCATGAAGGTGGTGGCGCCGGTGCGCCGCGAGATGGGCGTGCGCACCATTTTCAACATCCTCGGCCCGCTGACCAACCCTGTCGGTGCCACCAATATCCTGATGGGCGTGTTCCACCCGGACCTGGTCGGCATACAGGCGCGCGTGCTGCGCGAGCTGGGCGCCGAGCGCGCGCTGGTGGTGTGGGGCCGCGACAACATGGACGAGATCTCGCTGGGCGCCGGCACCCTGGTGGGCGAGCTGCGTGACGGCAAGGTGCGCGAGTACGAGATTCATCCGGAGGACTTCGGTATCGCCATGTCGGCCAGCCGCAACCTCAAGGTCGAGAATCCCGGGCAATCCATCGCCATGCTGCGTGGCGTGCTCGACAACGAGCCGGGCCCGGCCAACGACATCGTCGCGCTCAATGCCGGCGCGGCGCTGTATGTGGCCGGTGTGGCCGACAGCATCGCCGATGGTCTGGTCCGCGCCCGTGCGGTCATCGCCGATGGCAGCGCCCGTGCGCGCATGCAGCAGTACGTGGCCGTCAGCCGTATGCTGGCCGGCCACAGTTGAACGCTTCTCCGCTTCCCGCGTCCGCAGCGCCCGCCTTTCAGGAAACAGATCCATGAGTGACATCCTCAACACCATCCTCGCCCGCAAGATGCAGGAGGTGGCCGAGCGCAGCGCCCGCGTGCCGCTGGCCGAGCTGAGGGCGCGCGTGGCCGAGGCGCCGCCGGTCCGCGGTTTCGCCAATGCGCTCAACGCGGCGATCGCCAATGGCGATCCGGCGGTGATTGCCGAGGTCAAGAAGGCCAGTCCGTCCAAGGGTGTGATCCGCCCGGACTTCCATCCGGCCGATATCGCGGTGAGCTACGAGCTGGGTGGCGCCAGCTGCCTGTCGGTGCTGACCGACGTGGATTTCTTCCAGGGCGCGGACGCCTACCTGCAGCAGGCGCGGGAGGCCTGCACCCTGCCGGTGCTGCGCAAGGACTTCGTCATCGACCCCTACCAGGTCTATGAGGCGCGCGTGCTGGGCGCGGACTGCATCCTGCTGATCGTCTCGGCGCTGGATGACCGCCAATTGGCCGAGCTGTCCGGGTTGGCGATGCAGCTGGGCATGGACGTGCTGGTGGAAGTGCACGACATCGACGAGCTGGAGCGTGCGATCCAGGTGCCGGTGCCGCTGATCGGCATCAACAACCGCAACCTGCGCACATTCGAGGTGTCGCTGCAGAACACGCTGGACATGAAGGATGCGGTGCCGCGTGACCGCCTGCTGATCACCGAGAGCGGCATTCTCGGCCCGGCCGATGTCCAGCTGATGCGTGAGGCAGGCGTCAACGCCTTCCTCGTCGGCGAAGCCTTCATGCGTGTGGAAGAGCCGGGCGAGGGCCTGCGTCAGCTATTCTTCCCGGCATGACCGATTCATACCCCTTGCCTCCGGACGATGCGCAACTGGTCGTCTTCGACTTCGATCACACCCTCTACGACGGCGATTCCGGCAGCCATCTGTTCGCCTGGCTGATCAGGCGCAATCCGCTGCGACTGCTCGCGGCGGTGCTGGCCACGCCGGTACTGGGGCCGCTGGTGGCGATGCTGCCGACGCGGCGCATCGGCATTTCCGGCTATGTCTGGATTGCCACGTTCGGTCTGCATCAGGCGCGCGAGTTCAACAAGGTCATCGACCGGTACGTGCTCACGCACGAGACGCAGATTCGCCAGAAGCTGCTGCCGCATGCGCTGGAGGTGTTTGCCGCGCATCGCCGCGCCGGCGACCGCGTGGTGGTGGCCACCGGCGCGCCGCCGGAGCTGGCCCGCGCCATCCTCACCTTCGTCGCCCACCAGGGTGTGCCGGTGATCGGCAGTGAAGTGGGGCCGCGGCTGGGCGCGATGGGCGCCACCCGGCACTGCCACAACGAGGAAAAGATGCGGATGCTGCGCGAGCGGGGCTACGGCGACATCGCCATCGCCTATTCGGACAGCACCGCCGACCTGCCGCTGCTCAAAGCGGCCAGGGCGCCGGTGGTGGTCAATCCCAAGCATTCGCGCGTGGCCTACTTCGGCAAGGTGCTGCCGGTGGGAACGCCAATCCTGAACTGGGGTTGTGCCGGTCGCGGCGGTGATCCGCTGCCCTGAGCCGGCTCAGGCGCCGCGCAGCTTGAGCAGCGCGGTGCCGATCTGGAACAGGCTGATCGACAGCACCAGCAGGCCCACGGCAACCAGCACCCAGCGCTCCCGGACCCGCTTGACCAGCAGCGCGGCCACCGGTGCGGCCATCATGCCGCCCACCAGCAGCCCGGCGACAATGGACAGGTGCTGCAACCCCATCGACAGCAGGAAGGTGGCCGAGATCGACAGGGTGACGAGGAATTCGGCCGCGCTGACCGTACCGATGGTGGTGCGGGCCTGAGCGCCGCGCGCAAGCAGGGTCGAGGTCGCCACAGGTCCCCAGCCGCCGCCACCGCTGGCATCGAGCAGGCCGGCGAAGAAGCCCAGCAGGGGTACCCGCTTTATCTCCCGGCGCGGCGCGAAGCGGCCGGCGGCGCGGGCGAGGATGAACACCGCCAGGGTCAGCAGATACAGATAAATGAACGGACGGATGGCCTCGCCCGGCAGCCGCGTCAGCCCATAGGCGCCCAGCGCGCCGCCGATCGCGCCGGGCACGGCCAGGCGCAGGAACAGGCGTCGGTCGACATTGCCGGCCACCAGGTGCGAGACGCCCGAGGCGCCGGTGGTGAACACCTCGGCGGTGTGGATGCTGGCACTCACCGCGGCAGGCGGCAGGCCCATGCTGAGCAGCACGGAGGAGGAGATCAGGCCGAAGGCCATACCCAGTGCGCCGTCCACCAGCTGCGCACCGAGCCCGATCAGGATGAACCAGTAGAACTCGCTGCCAAATTCCATATCGCCAGCCTGCGGGCAGAGCCCGGAGCGGTCAAGGAAAGCTCCATCGGCAACGTTTCTCCGGCATCTGCGGTGGCAGGCTATGGGGAAGTCGGGCGGACAGGGGCGGGTATTCCCGCCGCTGTTCATGCAGATCATCCGGGCCGCCGGGCAGCGGTGTCGCGCAGACAAAAGCCCCCGGTCGAAAGGGGGCTTTTTTGATGGATGCCGCGATCATCGCGCTGATCGCACAGGCGCTGGCGCGATGGTTGAAGGCGTGTCAGCGGGTTCCGTACAGCACCACGGTCTTGCCGCGGGCGTGAAGGATGCCGTCCACCTGCAGCTTCTTCAGCACGCGGCCGGCCATTTCACGCGAACACCCCACCAGCCGGGCGATCTCCTGCCGCGACACGCGCAACTGGGTGCCTTGTGGATGACTCATCGACTCCGGCTCCTTGGCCAGATCGTGCAGGGTGCGGATGATGCGGTCAGTCACGTCCAGGAACGCCAGGCGGCTGGCTTTGCGGCTGGTGTGCAGCAGGCGCCGGGAGATCTGCGAGCCGATGGCATACAGCAGTTTCGGGGCGTCGGTGGACAGCGGCCCCAGGAACAGCTGGTGCAGGCGTTCATAGCTGATTTCAGCCAGTTCACACGGGGTGCGGGTGCGCAGGATGACCTCGCGCTTGTCCGATTCGATGAACAGACCCATCTCGCCAACAAACTCGCCGGCGCCGAAATAGCCCAGCACCAGTTCACGGTCGTCGTCTTCCTCGGCAATGATGCTGACCGAGCCGCTGATCACGTAATACAGGGTGCCGGCCGGGTCGCCAGGGCGGAACACATCGGTCCGGGTAGGGTAGCGGCGCCGGTGGCTGTGGGCCAGAAAGCGTTCGATGGTGGCTATATCCAGAGCCAGTGGGCTGGAGGCGAGGCGCGCGTTGGACACGGTGGTGGCGTTCCCTTGGCTCATGATGGCGTTCACATGACGAATGAACATGCTTAACGGACAAGCTTAGCGGCGCTGACCCCACCGGGCAAACCGGGGTAATGTGGGTACGTATCGCAGGGGGGGACTTTGCCCCATAATCGCCACCTTTCCCACCATCTACAGGATCGACCGCCGTGGTCAAGCCGTTGCCTCGCCTGAGGTTGCAAGGATTCAACAACCTCACCAAGGCCTTGAGCTTCAACATTTATGACGTCTGTTATGCGCGTACCGAAGAGGAGCGCCAGCGTTATATCGAGTACATCGACGAGGAATACAACGCCGATCGACTCACGCAGATCCTCACCGATGTCGCTGAGATCATCGGTGCGAACATCTTGAATATTGCGCGCCAGGACTACGACCCGCAGGGGGCGTCGGTCACGATCCTGATCTCCGAAGAACCGGTGATCGACAAGAAGGCCGCCGGCAAGGAGTTGATCTCCGATGCAGTCGTCGCGCACATGGACAAGTCGCACATCACCGTTCACACCTACCCGGAAACCCATCCGCAGGAAGGTATCGCCACGTTCCGCGCCGACATCGATGTGGCCACCTGCGGCGTGATCTCGCCGCTGAAGGCCTTGAACTATCTGATCGAGAGCCTGGAATCGGACATCGTGATCATGGATTACCGTGTTCGCGGTTTCACCCGTGACGTGAAGGGCAAGAAGCACTATATCGACCACAAGATCAACTCGATCCAGAACTTCCTGGCCAAGAACATCAAGTCGCGTTACGAGATGTTCGACGTCAACGTCTATCAGGAAAACATCTTCCACACCAAGATGCACCTGAAGGACTTCGACTTGGACCAGTACCTGTTCGAAGAGAAGGCCAAGAACCTCTCGTTCAAGGAGCGCATGAAGATCGAGGCGCTGCTGCGTCGTGAGATCGAGGAGCTTTTCCACGGCCGCAACCTGGCCGAGTGAGTCTCAACACGGCGGCGGGCGTGCCCGCTGCCGTGACAACTGGCGGGACGGCCCGCCCTGCAGTGGATGCAGACGATTGCCGACGGCGGCCCGGTGCAGACATCGGGCCGCCGTTTTTTTTTGATTTGTGGAGGAGTTGCGTGATGCCCTGGATCTATCTGCTGCTGGCCGGCGTATTCGAGATCGGGTTTGCCCTGGGCCTGAAGTACAGCGAAGGCTTCACCCGTCTGTGGCCAAGCGTTCTGACGGTGGTGCTTGCCGCGATCAGCCTGTGGTTGCTGACCCAGGCGCTGCGTACCATCCCGGTGGGTACCGGCTATGCGGTATGGACCGGAGTCGGCGCGGTTGGCGTGGCGGTGGCCGGGGTGCTGCTGTTCGGCGACGATGCATCGTGGTCGCGGCTGCTGTGCATCGGCTTGATTGTCAGCGGTGTGGTCGGCTTGAAGCTGGTCTCGTAAGCCGATGCCCCCGTTTGGGCTGCCGGCGCTCCTGGAGGCCCGATGTGCGCCGGAAGGCCGGATGCGTTAGTCGCCGCTCGGTGCGGTGCCGGGTAGTCGGCGTCTCCGGATGCCGTGGCCCGCACATTTTCCGGAGTGGTTCCAGACGCGTGGATGCTTCGCTCAGAGCCGGTAAGCCACGGCCTTCATCGCCTTGGATGCCAGTGCCATTGCCGACGGGATCGGAAACGGTAGTTTGCGTGCGCCGGCATGTTCGGCGTGCTCGGCGTGGCGGGCCTCGTCGAGCTTCATCACCTGCAGGATGGCGCGGCTGCGCTGGTCGGCCGGCGGCAGGGTCTGCAGATGCTCATCCAGATGGGCCTCCACCTGGCGCTCGGTCTCCACCACGAAGCCCAGGTTCCAGCCATCGCCGCGCAGGCCGGCGAGGGTGCCGATGGTGTAGCTGCCGGCGTACCACAGCGGGTTGAACAGGCTGGGGCGGCTGCCCAGCTCGTGCAGGCGGTCGGCGCACCAGCTCAGGTGGTCGGTTTCTTCCTGTGCCGCTGCGAGCAGATGGTCGCGCGTGGCGGGGTCGCGGGCAACCGCGGCCTGCCCGAAATACAGGCCCTGCGCGCAGACTTCGCCGACATGGTTGATGCGCATCAGTCCGGCCGCATGCCGGACTTGGTCCGGGTCCAGTGCCGCCTCGGGTGTGTCGCCGGCGGGATTGGGCCGGATAGCCATTGGACTCCCGAACACCGTGTCCAGCGCACGCTGTGCTTCGGTCAACAGGTGATCCAGGGGTGTCTGTATACGTGCGGTGGGCATGGGGCTGCAGGCGGGTAAGCGGATGCCCGATTCTCGCCGCTGGGTCAGGGTATGCCAAGGCGGAGGCATGTGCCCGGTTGCCAGGTTGCGCAGTCCCGTTGCGGCTGGTAGAATCCCGCCTCTTGCGTTTCACCTTCACAACGCGTGGCAGAGTTCCGGTGGTCCAACGCCGCAATGAGCCCGACCTAACAGAGTTCTTTATGAGCACTTTCACTGCAAAGAACGAGACCGTCCAGCGCGACTGGTACCTCGTTGATGCCGACGGCAAGACCCTTGGTCGTCTGGCTTCCGAACTGGCCCGCCGTCTGCGCGGCAAGCACAAGCCGGTTTACACCCCCCACGTTGATACCGGCGACTACCTGGTCGTCATCAATGCAGAAAAGATTGCCGTCACCGGCAACAAGCTGCAGGACAAGATGTATCACCGTTTCACCGGTTACATCGGCAACCTGAAGAGCGAGAATCTGGCTCAGGCGCTTGAGCGTCATCCGGAGCGCGTGCTCGAGACCGCGGTCAAGGGCATGCTGCCGAAGGGCCCGCTGGGTCGCCAGATGTACCGCAAGCTCAAGGTCTACGCCGGCACTGAGCATCCGCACGCCGCACAGCAGCCGCAGGTTCTGGATATCTAATCATGGCTATCACTCAAAACTACGGCACTGGCCGCCGCAAGTCCTCCACCGCTCGCGTGTTCCTGCGCAAGGGTTCGGGCAACATCACCGTCAATGGTCGTCCGCTGGACGAGTTCTTCGGTCGTGAGACCGCGCGCATGATCGTGCGCCAGCCGCTTGAGCTGACCAAGAACACTGAAAGCTTCGACATCCTGGTCACCGCCGCTGGCGGCGGCACCACCGGTCAGGCTGGTGCGATCCGTCTGGGCATTGCCCGTGCACTGGTCGAGTACGACGAAACCCTGAAGTCCGAGCTGCGCAAGGCTGGCTTCATGACCCGTGACGCCCGTGAAGTCGAGCGTAAGAAGGTCGGTCTGCACAAGGCCCGTCGCGCCACCCAGTTCTCCAAGCGCTGATTTCCAGTGCTCTGGATCGGGCGACTCCGGTTGCCCGACTGGTTGCGAAACAAAAGCCCGGCTCGTCCGGGCTTTTGTTGTTTCTGGCATCGGTGCAGTGTGGGTGCGCGGGTGGGGGTCGGGCATAGAAAAAGGCCAGATCATTCGATCTGGCCTTTTTGGTATCTGGCAGCCCCGGAAGGATTCGAACCTCCGAATGCCTGAGTCAGAGTCAGGTGCCTTACCGCTTGGCGACGGGGCTAAGTGCGGACTGGATTATCGCATGCCATGCGTGTGGAAGCCAGATTCCGCATGTTTTGACTGGCATTGATCAATAGAAAAAGGCCAGATCATTCGATCTGGCCTTTTGGTATCTGGCAGCCCCGGAAGGATTCGAACCTCCGAATGCCTGAGTCAGAGTCAGGTGCCTTACCGCTTGGCGACGGGGCTGTGGTTGCGAGAGTTGCCTCTCTGTTCCCTGTGGTGGCTATGGGTGGACTCGAACCACCGACCCCAGCATTATGAGTGCTGTGCTCTAACCGGCTGAGCTACATAGCCTCAGGGAGCCCGCAATTATTCTTGGACGGCCGGACTATGTCAACAGGTTTTTTCCGTGCTTGTGGCCTGAGGGCGGCCATGGCAGAGTCGCTGCAGTAGATTTTTCAGGAGTCCGCATCGTGATCGATCCGGACGGCTATCGACCGAACGTCGGCATTGTGCTGATGCGTGAGGATGGGCAGGTGTTCTGGGCACGCCGCGTGCGCCGGGATGGCTGGCAGTTCCCGCAAGGTGGAATGAACACCGACGAGACACCGGTCGAGGCCATGTATCGCGAGTTACAGGAAGAAACCGGTCTGTTGCCTGAGCACGTCGAAGTGCTGGGGGCCACGCCTGGCTGGTTGCGCTACCGGCTGCCCGCCAGGGCCATCCGCCATAACGAGCGCCAGGTCTGCGTCGGCCAGAAGCAGGTCTGGTTCCTGCTGCGTCTGACCGGCGATGAAGCGCATGTGCGCCTGGACCTGACCGAGACCCCGGAATTCGACCATTGGCGCTGGGTGGACTTCTGGTACCCAGTCGAGCATGTGGTGATGTTCAAGCGGGGTGTCTATGCGCGTGCGCTGCGGCATCTGGCGCCGCTGGCGCAGGGGGTGGCGGGGGGCGGTATTCAGGCGATGCCGCGATCCGCACAGGAGGCGTGGTTGCCGGGCAGCAGTGCCGGGCATGAGCGGCCACGCAAGCGAACGCGCCGGACCGGGCCCTGGCCGCGGCGACGGCTCCACGAGGATTAGGGGCGGTTCACCTTCGGAATTGACAACTATTCGCGTTTGCGTTTGAATCTCGATCAGCCGCTTCCGGCTACTCAAGGCCCACGCATCATGTACGTCTGCATCTGCACCGGAGTTACCGATCACCAGATCCGCGAAGCCGCCCTGGCGGGTTGCGAAACGGTGGCAGAGCTGACGATGCGTACCGGGTGCGGGTCCAATTGCGGCTCTTGTCTGGAGATGGCCGCGGGCCTGCTGGAACAGGCCCGCAACACCCGGGCCCTGCCGCTCCCCGTCCTGTGGATGGCCCGCGCCGCGTAAGTCCCAGCGGGACTTCCCCGAGGTGAGCCCGCGCTGGGGCTAATGATCACGATTCGCGTTCCTTCATGCGGCATCCGCAAGCGTTACAGTGCCTGCGTTCAACTGCGGGAGCGAGTGCAATGAAGGGCGACGCCAAGGTCATCGAATTCCTCAACAAGGTCCTCTACAACGAGTTGACCGCCATCAACCAGTACTTCCTGCACGCCAAGATGCTGAAGAACTGGGGGCTGAAGGAACTGGCCGAACACGAATACAAGGAATCGATCGACGAGATGAAGCATGCCGACGTGCTGTCTGATCGCATCCTGTTCCTTGAAGGACTGCCGAACTTCCAGGCGCTGGGCAAGCTGCGCATCGGTGAAAATCCCACCGAGATCCTCAAGTGCGATCTGGCGCTGGAGATCGAAGCGGTGACGGTATTGCGCGATGCGGTGGCCTACGCCGAGTCCATCGGTGACTACGTCAGCCGCGAGTTGTTTGTGAAGATCCTCGATTCCGAGGAAGAGCACATCGACTGGCTGGAAACCCAGCTGGATCTGATCGCGCGCATCGGCGAGCCGAATTATCTGCTGACCAAGCTGGACGACTGATCCGGCTTCAGTGGTCGACGGTGCTGTTGGTTTCGCGGATTCCGGCCTGGTAGCCGGTCAGTGCCAGGCGCGTGCGCGCGAACTCGGCGATGATCAGCGCGACCATCACCGCCGGCCGTTCCAGGGTGCCGGCGCGGGCATCCAGTTCCACCCGGCGCGCCGCGGCTGACAACGCCAGCGCGCCGACATTGGCGCTGGAGGATTTCAGGCTGTGGGCCAGCTCGCGCAACTGGTCCAGATCGGCGCTGGCCGCCGCGTCCTGCAGCCGACGGACCAGCGGTGCGGTGTCATCGAGAAACACCTTGATGATGGTGGCGGTTTCTCCGCCGGCGATTTCCCGCAGCTCATCGAGCACTTCGCGCTCGAGCACCGGCAGCGAAGTGGCCGGCGGCATGCTGGATGGTGTTTCCACCGGAGGGGCGGCCATCGCAGGGCGCATGTCCGGCACCGCGGCAGCAGTGGCTGCGCAGGCCGGTTTGCACCAGCGGCGCAGGCAGGCGGCGAGCTCGTCGCGGGCGATGGGCTTGGACAGGTAGTCGTCCATCCCGGCATCCAGACAGCGCTGGCGATCGCCCGCCATGGCGTTGGCGGTCATCGCGATGATTGGCAGTCGGTGCAGGCCCGCAGTGGTCTCGTGCTCGCGCCAGCGGCGCGTGGCGCTGTAGCCATCGAGCACCGGCATCTGGCAGTCCATCAGCACCGCGTCGTAGCGTTGTACGCGCATCTTCTGCAGGGCGATCTCGCCGTGGACTGCGGTGTCGGCCGCGCAGCCGAGGACGGCCATCAGCTTCTGCGCGACCAGCAGGTTCACCGGGTTGTCTTCGACCAGCAGCACGCGTGCCCCGGCCAGTGCGGTAGGGGTGTCCGGCTCGGCCTGGGCGGCTGCCGATTGCGGGGCGGGCGTCGCCGGTGTTGGCGCCTGAATCACCGGCGCCAGCATTGCGCGCAGATCCGCATCCGGGCTTTGCCGTGACAGCAGGTTGCCATGGGCGCGCAGTTCTTCGGCGACCGGCATATCTCCGTAGAGCCAGATCAGACGCAGGTCGCCGTGCTCGTTGCGGGCGATGGCGCGCTGCAGCGCCAGGGCGCTCTGGCGCAGGGGTTCCAGATCGCCGATGACGGTGTGATAGGCGTTGGATGCGGTGCCATTGCGCAGGCGCTCGAGCGCCTCCTGCACCGTATCCACCGCGTGGACCGCAAAGCCCCAGTGCGGGAGTGCCAGCTCCAGCCGCTGGCGCAGACGCGGTTCGGGTGTGACCAGCAGTACCCGCGTCTTGTTCTCTACCGGAGCCGTCTGGCGCAGATCGCCGATCACCTTCAGCAGGGGAATCTCGAACCAGAACGTGGCGCCGCTGCCCGGGGTAGAAACCACGCCGATGCTGCCGTGCATCAGGTCGATGATGCGTTTGCAGATGGCCAGTCCCAGCCCGGTGCCGCCATACAGGCGCGTGGTGGAGGCGTCGGCCTGGGTGAAGGCGTTGAACAGGCGCTCCTGCTGGGCGGCATCGATCCCGATGCCGGTGTCGTGCACTTCAAAGCGCAGCTGGTGCTGGGCATTGGTTTCGCCCAGTCGTTTGACCTGGATCTGGATGCTGCCGCGCTCGGTGAATTTGATCGCGTTGACCAGCAGGTTGCTCAGCACCTGGCGCAACCGTACCGGATCGCCGCGCACCGAAAGCCGTACCGCCGGATCCAGTGCCAACGTGATGCGCAGCCCCTTGTGCTCGGCCGAACGCTGCATCAGTTGCAGCATCGAATCGAGCAGTTCGCGCAGGTTGAAGGTGGTGATCTCCAGCTCCAGCCGGTTGGCTTCAAGCTTGGAGTAATCGAGGATGTCATCGACGATGCGGAACAGCTGGCGCGAACTTTCGCTGGCGGTGTTGAGCATCTCCCGCTGTTCCGGCTCCAGGTGTCCCTGCGCAACCAGTTCAAGCATCGGGATGATGCCGTTGAGAGGAGTGCGGATCTCATGGCTCATCGTGGCCAGGAACTCGCTCTTGGCCAGGGTCGAAGCCTCGGCCTCCTGCTTGGCCTGCAGCAGCTGCTGTTCGAGCCGGGTGTGTCGCTGCTCTTCTTGCCGCAGTCGCAGCAGTTCGCGCTCACTCTGTAACGCGCGGCTTCGCTGCAGTGCCAGGGTGTCGGCCAGGTGGCGGCTGGCGAAAACGGCAAACAGGGCGGAGGCGCCGGCGCCGAGCATGGCGCCGGTTGCGGCCAGGGCTGCGAAGCGGGGCGGCAGCAGCCAGACACATGCTGCCGCGGCGATCGCCAGCATCGCCGCGGCGATCGCCCATCCGGTGGCTGACGGTGTGTGCTCGGCCGAGCGCCCGCTCATAGCACCGCGTTCTGGAAATCGAAGTTCAGCTCCGTGCCCACCGACTGCACCACGTTGCCCTGGATGAAGTCGACCCCGCTCATCCACATCGCCGCGGCGGCCTGCGGGTCCTCGATCTGCTGGCCGATGACCTGCAGCCCGGCGTGATGGGCGCTGGTGATGGCCAGCCGCAGCTCATCGCGCAGTTTCTGGCTGCCGGCACTGCCGGCGAAGCGACCGGCCATGCGGACGTAGCTCAGCGGCAACTGGCTGAGCAGTGCATTGGCCTCGTCGCCGGGCTCGAACTGGCTCAGGCAGAACTGCACACCTGCCGGCATCAGCCGGGTACAGAACTGCTGCAGGGTGACCGCATGCACCAGTGCGTCGCCCAGGCGGACATCCACCACCAGCGAGCTGCCGGGCACCTGGCGCTCCTGCAGTGCATTCAACAGCCAGTTGGCGAAGCTCTCGCGCGCCAGTGTGCGCAGCGACTGCGAGACAAACAGCCGCATCGGTGGCGTGGCATGCTGGTACAGGTGCAGCATGCCCAGTGCGTGGTCGAGCATCTGCTGGTCCAGGTCGGCGATGCGGCCGGCGGCTTCGGCGGCGGGAATGACCTGCCCGGCGGACAGCAGGGTGCCGTTGCTCTGGCGCAGGCGCAGCAGCACCTGGTACTGGGCGGTGTCGCCACCGGCGACAGCGACGATGGGCTGGTAGGCCAGTTCGATCTGGCCGTCCAGCAGGGCCAGGTGTTCATGCGTGGCGTCTTCGCTGCCCTGGTAAGCCACCAGACCGTCGGGGTGCAGGCGTGCCAGCAGCGCGGTGCGCTCCACCGCCTCCAGCGCGCTGCCGGCATCGGCGAAGCCGTGTGACAGGCCGGCATAGCCGATGGCGCAGCGCAGGTGGACCGATTCGTCCTCGCGCGCGATCAATGGATGGGCCGACAGCGCTTGGCGCACCGCGCCTGCCAGCGGTGCCAGTGCTTCTTCGTCGATACCGCGGGTAAGCAGCAGGAAGCTGTTGTCGTTCAGACGGGCCAACAGATGCGGCCGCGCCGCCTCGGCCAGGCGTCGTCCGGCCTGCACCATCAGCCGTTCGAAGGCGGCATAGCCATAGCGTTCGCGCAGCCCCAGGGCGCTGGCCACTTCGATGAACATCACGCCACCGGGCTGCCGTTCGGCCAGGGCCGTGCCCAGCTGCAGCATCAGGTTGTGGCGGGTGGGCAGGCCGGTCTCGGGATTGTTCATCACCGGCGCGGTGTCGCTGCGTCCTTGTGCCTGCTGGCGTGAGCGGCGGATACGGTTGGAGACCGCTGCCACCAGATGACGCGGCCGGATCGGTTTGGTCAGGAAGTCGTCGGCGCCGCTGTCGAGCACCTCGAACTGGCGCTCGGGATCCATATCACCGGTCAGGAACACGATCGGCAGCAGCTGCTGGTCCGGCTGCTGGCGGATCAGCGCGGTCAGGCGCATGCCGTCCAGGCCGGGCATGTGCAGGTCCATCAGGATCAGGTCCGGACGGTGCTCGGTGATGGCCTGCTGCACGCCCTCCACTTCCATCTGCACGATGGCCTGCATGCCGGCGCCGTGCAGCACACTTTGTGCGAACAGCGCCTGGGAGCGGTCGTCCTCGACGATCAGCACGCGATACGGTGCTTCGCCGGCGGCCTGATGATTGCTGTTCTCGTTGCGGGCCGCCGAAGGCACCGGGGCGGGTGCCTGCGTCTGTTCGGGCTGGGTGATGCTGGCAGGCACGTTCTCCACACTCCAGCGCTGCCAGTAATTGGCCGGTGGGGTTTCCGCGCGGATCGGTCGTGCGGAGGAAATCACAGTGTCGTTGGTGGCCATCGGTACTCCCGGTCGACCGTGGATTATGCGGTCAAGCCGACGGTGGCAGCGAATGATCGCCCGGTGCCGGCGCTTGCGCGGGCCGCGCAGCGGGCGGGGGGGCGGCGAACAGCCGGCGCAATCCGCGCCAGAGCATGCGCCAGATCAGCCATACCGTCAGCGCACCGATCAGGCTGGCGCCGATCACGAACACCAGCGCCAGCCACGGGTTGGCCAGCGCCAGCGCCAGCCCGCCGATGACCACACCATCCTCGGCGGTGGAAGCGACCCAGTTGCTGGCCGGCTCCGGCGAGGTGTTGAGCAAGGCGCGGGTACCGGCCTTCAGGCCGTGGCTGGCCAGCGCGACCCCGGCGCCAGCGGCGAGCACGCCGGTGCTGAGCTCCCCGTCGCCTGACAGGGTCGCCGCGGCGAGAAAGGCGCCGGCCGGCACCCGGGCAAGGGTCTGCAGCAGGTCCCAGATCGAGTCCACCCCGGGAATCTTGTCGGCGAAAAATTCGGTGATGGCCAGTGCGCCGGAGGTGCCCAGCACCCACCAGGACTGCGTGGCCTGCAGCGCCGGCGGCAGCTCGACCCAGCCCAGCAGCCCGGCCAGGCCCACGCCGAACACGGTCAGATACACCCGGATGCCGGCCAGCCAGGCCAGCAGGATGCCGATGACAAAGATATGGGCGTCGGTCACGGTCGTCGGTCCATGAGGAAACTGTGAGCAGGGTCCAACTATCGGGCATGGCCGCGGTGAATGCCAGATCCGGCCTGCCGGCGCCCTGGCCGGGGGTCGTTTACACTGCCGTGTCGTTTCGAACGGAGCAGCAGCGCCCGTCTTCACTCACGGGTGCCGGCCACTGCCATGAACAACCGATCGCCTTCCCGTTTCCAGATCACCCCGCGCGGCGCCGGTGGCACCCGCCCGGGCTGGCTGCCCCTTGCGCTGCTGGCCACCGCCTGGCTGTTGTCGCTGCTGCTGGTGGGCTGGCTGGCCGCCCGTTATGCCTCGCCCGATGCGGGCGGTCTGCGCGAGCGCCTGCGCCAGAGCGAGCAGCAGCTGGAGCAGCAGCGCGGGCAGATCGAAGAATTGCGGCAGCGGCAGGCCACGCTCGAGGCATCGGACAAGATCAGCCGCGCGGCCAATACCGAAGTGCAGGCCTCGCTGGCAGAACGCGACGAGGAAATCGCCGGCCTGCGCGCCGATGTCGCCTTCTATGAGCGGCTGGTGGGGGCCACCAGCCAGCGCAAGGGCCTGAACGCCCATTCGATCGAATTTTCCGCCGAGGCGGCCGGGACCTGGCATTACAGCGTGGTGCTGACCCAGAACCTGAACCGCGGCGCCATCAGCCAGGGCCAGATGCGCTTCTCGGTAGAGGGCGTGAAAGACGGCAAACTGACCACGGTCAGCTGGGATGAGCTGCACCAGCGCAAGGATGTGCCCGGGCAGAACTATTCGTTCCGCTATTTCCAGCAGCTGGACGGGAGCGTGATGCTGCCCCGGGATTTCACCCCGCAACGTGTGCGAGTCTCGCTGTCGGGGCCCGGGGGAGGCGCCACACAGACATTCGATTGGAAGCTCGCCGGCAACGGCAGAGGGGAGTAATGATGTTCAAAAGCAAATCCAACCGCGACAGCCAGCTGGTCGTGGACGCCCTGATCGGGCCGCAGGTGGTGATCCGCGGCGATGTGGTGTTCAGCGGCGGGCTGTACGTGGAAGGCCGCATTCTGGGCAAGGTCGTCGCCGAAGACGGTGCCGAGGCGATGCTGACGCTGGCCGAACAGGGTCATATCGAAGGCGAGATCCGCGCCGCGGTGGTGGTGCTCAGCGGCCGCCTGGATGGCGACGTGTACGCCAGCGAGCGGATCGAGCTGACCCCGAGCGCGCGGGTGACCGGCAACGTCCATTACCAGGTGGTGGAGATGAATGCCGGTGCCCAGTTGAACGGTCGACTGGTCCATTCCGCCAGCGCGGTCGCCGCGCTGCCGTCGCCGGAGGCCAAGCGGGGCGGAAAGATCCGCCAAGCTGAAGCGGCCGAAGCTTGAATCCTCCCGGCCGCGTCCCCATGCTGACCCCATGAGTACGTTAGTGTCCCTGCCCGGCGCCAAGCCGGCACCTGATTACCAGTCGCTTGATCGTCCGCTCAATTTCACCGGTGCGGCCGCGGCCAAGGTGCGTGAACTGATCCAGGACGAGGGCAGTGACGCGCTGGCGTTGCGCGTCTACATCCAGGGGGGCGGCTGTTCCGGCTTCCAGTACGGCTTCGAGTTCGACGAGAACCGCGAGGCCGACGATCTGGCGGTGGTCACCGACGGCGTGACCCTGCTGGTCGATCCGCTGAGCCTGCAGTACCTGATGGGGGCCGAGGTGGATTACACCGAAAGCCTGACCGGCGCACAGTTCGTGATCCGCAACCCGAATGCCCGCACCACCTGCGGCTGCGGCAGCAGTTTCTCGGTCTGAGTCACCGGCCGCACACGGCGCCCTTGCGATAGGGGCGCTTTGTCGGCACGCTCTGGCCGATGTCAAAGCTCTCCCTACCTTCCTTGGCCGGCTACGCGTTTACCGCCAGCTCCCTTGATCGCGCCGATGCGTTGCGCGATGACCCCGATGCGTTGTCCGGCCTGTGGCCGCAGGCCCGCGTGCTGGTGCTCGATACCGATGGCACGGCCTTGTGCGATGACAGCGGACAGCCGCTCCCGCTCAGTGGCCGGGATCTGGGCGGTGGCCCGGGATCGGCGATCTTTCTGGGCGTGGAACAGGGCCGTGCGGTGTTCGTGGTCGAGGCCGGTGCGGTGACGGTAAGCGCGCCGCAGCGGGTGGATCTGCGCCAGGCCGCGGCGAGCTGGTCGCCGGCCGATTCGGCAGCGTTCTGCTATGCCCGTGGCATGTCGTACTGGCATACGCGCACCCGTTATTGCGGCGTGTGTGGCGGCGCGGTGGATTTCCGTCGCGGCGGTTTCATCGGCCACTGCGGACAATGTGGCACTGAACACTATCCGCGGGTGGATCCGGCGGTGATCGTCGCGGTCGAAAACCAGGGGCGATTGCTGCTGGGACGCCAGGCCAGTTGGGCGCCACGCCGCTATTCGGTGCTGGCCGGTTTTGTGGAACCGGGCGAGACCTTCGAGCAGACGGTCAGGCGCGAAGTGTTCGAGGAGGCCAAGGTGCGGGTGCGTGAAGCGCGTTATCTGGGTACGCAGCCGTGGCCGTTTCCGGGCGCGTTGATGGTCGGCTTCTGCGCCACTGCCGAGGACGATGTTCCGGCCGTGGATGGCGAACTGGAAGATGCGCGCTGGTTCAGTGTGGATGAAATCAGCTCGGCAATGCAGCGTGAGATCGACGATGACGGGCAGGGCATCTTGCTGCCGCCGCGGATTTCCATCGCGCGGACGCTGATCGTGGACTGGTTCGACCGTCAGCGTCGTTGAGCCGCTGCCAGCGCCATCTGCGCCGGTTCCAAGGGGGAAGGCAATGCCGACAATCGTGACAGGAGAATTCGCATGTTCACGACACTGGTAGCGGTGATCGCCGCGCTGGTACTGGGCCATCTGGCGCCGGCGCAGATGGCCGCGCTGCGTGACTGGCGCTGGTTCGGGCGCTGGTTGGCATGGGTGCAGGGTCAGTCGGAAACGGCGCAGGACAACCGCCATGCTTTGTGGCTGGCGATCCTTCCTTGCGTGCTGGCGGTCGCCGCGCTGCAGTGGCTGTTGTCCGGTCGGCTGTACGGCTTGCCGTCGCTGCTGTTCGGCATCGCCGTGCTGGCCCTGTGCTGGGGGCCGCGCGATCTGGATCGCGATGTGGAAGCGGTGATCGATGCCGAAGATGCAAACGCCTGTGGTGTGGCGATCTCGCAGCTGCAATGCGCCGGCGGCAGCCTGCGCGAGGACGCCCCCTCGCTGGTGGATGCCACGGTGATCAATGGATTGCGTCGCTGGTTCGCCCCGCTGTTCTGGTTCCTGCTGCTGGGGCCGTGGGGCGTGCTGCTCTACCGGTTGCTGGTGCAGGCCGTGCACGGCGCGCAGGGCGCGTTGCTCTCGCCTGCGGCGCGCGAAGACGGCAACACCTTTTTGAAAATCCTGGAATGGCCGGTGGCGCAGCTGATGACGTTGGCGATGGCGCTGGCGGGCAATTTCGACACCGTGTCTTCGGCGTGGCGCCGTGCCGGCGGCAGCCGGGCATCGCTGTCCATCGGCTTCCTGGCCGAGGCTGCGCGCGCGAGTGTGGGGGCCGAGCTGGTGGAAGAAGCCGAAGCGGCCGAAGCGGCGCGACTGGAAGGCATGCTGCCGGCCGACGAGCGCTTTCCCGAACTGCGCGATGCGATGAGCCTGGTCTGGCGCATGCTGCTGCTGTGGATGGTGGTGCTGGCGCTGATGATCATCGCCGGCTGGGTCGGCTAGGCCCGCCAGCGGGAAGGCGCTGCAGGGCCACCGCGCCAGTCGCGCGGAAGACGGCTGTATCAGCCCGGTGCCAGCAGATGGAACGGATACCAGGGAAGGTTGCGGGTAACCCAGAAGCCGGCAATCAGTCCCATCCACAGCATCGGCCGCGCAACCGGTCGCAGCATCGGCTGAAGTGCTCTCGGCCACAGGCCCGCGCCGTGCAGGGCCATCATCAGCATGGGCAGAATCGAGACCACCAGCAGTGGGTTCATCGCCAGGGCCTGGGGCAGGTCCAGCTGGACCAGCGCATGCAGACAGCGGGTGCTGCCGCAACCCGGGCACAGGATGCCGGTGAGCATGTAGAACGGGCAGGCGGGCAGGGGATTGCCGGGTGTGTTCGGATCGATCCGGCCCAGCACGGCCACCGCACCGGCGCCGAGCGTGGCCATTGCGGCCAGCGGTGCATAACGCAACAGGTGCGGGGGAAATCTCATGTCACAGAGCGCAGGCCGGCCGCGGACAGCCGACCTGCGTAATGCATCAGTAACCCGATGCGCCGCTCATCGCGCCGCCAACACCCAGCAGCACGAACACGACCACATACAGGATCACGACCACGACCCAGGCCAGGGCCGACCAGATGGCCCACTTCTTGGCCTTCTCCGACGCGTCACGGGCACCGGCGACGTCACCGGCGGCCAGCAGGCCGTTGACCTTGGCGGCGTGGATGATCGAGACGATGCCCAGCGGCAGGCAGCAGAACAGGGTGGACAGGATCGCCCAGACGAGGTTGTTGGAAACGGCGGGACTGCTGGTGTTCACGAAAAACTCCTTGTTGAAAAATCAGCGAGACTTGCAGGCATTTGCCGCGATCAGCGGCGAAATGATCATGGCGGCGATCCAGCACAGGGGCCAGGTGATCCAACCGATGAACAGGAAAAGCAGCAGGAAATTGACGAAGGCCACGGCCCAGTAGCCGAACATGATGAACAGTCCGGTGGCGACATTGCCAGCGTACATATGGCCGATGCCGAACACCTGGAACAGGCCGGGGAGAACTTCCAGCAACGCCGCCACGCCACCGGATTTGTGCGGATGGTAGTAGTGGTGAACCTGCTGCGGAATGGGTGGCGCCGGCGCTGGTGCCGGTACCGGTGGTGTCGCGTTGTCCATGTATCCCCTGGGTGTCCCTTGCGTCGCATTGTCCCCTGCGATGCATAAGCGCGATAGCGTAGCCAGTTGTCTTACGTCTGGAAAGCGTGGCGTGTGCTCAGGCCTCGCTGCCGCGCAATGCCCGCACCTTGGCCTCCAGCTGCGCGGCACCGGTAGCGGTTCCCTCCACCGGGGGCGCGGCGATGACGCCGATCTGGGCGCGGAAGCGGCGCGGTACCCGCATCCGTCCCAGCCGGGTGTCGCGCCGGCTCCACATGCTCGACCACATGCCGGTGAGCGCCATCGGCACCACGGGTACCGGCCGCCGCGCCAGGATCCTCTCCACGCCCGACTTGAACGCCGCGATCTCACCGTCTTTGGTCAACGCGCCCTCCGGGAAGATGCAGACCAGTTCGCCCTCGGCCAGCGCCGCATCCACCTCGTCGAACGCGCGCTGCATCAGCGCGGCGTCCTCTTTCGGGCTGGCGATGGGAATGGCCTTGGCCGTGGTGAAGATCCAGCGCATCACCGGGATGTTGAAGATCCGGTAATACATGACAAAGCGCACCGGGCGCGGGATGGTCGCCGACAGGATCAACGCATCCATGTAGCTGACGTGGTTGCAGACGATCAGCGCCGGGCCCTCATCGGGCACGTGTTCCTCCACGCCGGTCACGCGCAGCCGGTACAGGGTGTGCACCATCACCCAGCTCAAAAAGCGCATCAGGAATTCGGGGACGATGGTGAAGATGTAGACCGCCACCACCACGTTGGCGATGGCCAGCGCCAGGAACAGCTGCGGCACGCTCCAGTCGAGCACGGTCTGGGTCAGCAGGCCCAGCCCGGCGGCCAGCACGATGAAGCCGGAGTTCTGGATGTTGAGCGCGGCGAACACCCGCGACATCTCCGACCTGGGCGAACGGCTCTGGATCAACGCGAACAGCGGCACCACGAAGAAGCCGGTGAACAGGCCGATGCCGAGCAGATCGATGACGATGCGCACGCTGCCGGGTTGTTGCAGGAATCCGGCCAGATCCAGACCGGCCACACTGGCTGTGCCGGTGCGGGCGAAATACAGATCGAACAGGAATGCGCTCATGCCGAACGCGCCCAGTGGCACCAGTCCGATCTCGACGATGCGCCCGGACAGCTTTTCGCACAGCAGTGAACCGGTGCCGGTGCCCAGCGAGAACAGTGCCAGCGCCACGATGTACAGCGTGGAGCCGCCGCCCAGATTGACCTCGGCGTAGGTGGGCAGCTGCGAGGTCAGGATGGTGCCGAAGAACCAGAACCATGACACGCCGAGGATGGCGTTGCGGACCGCCTTCTGCTTCTTGGCCAGGCGCAGCACCGCCAGCGATTCGCGCAGCGGATTCCAGTGGATTTTCAGGTCCGGCGCACCGGCATCCACGCGCGGGATCAGGCGTGCGGCCAGGTTGCCGGCCAATGCCAGGGTGATGATCGCCACTGCCGCGACGATGGGGCCCTGGCTGCCGGCCAGCGCGAAGATCATGCCGCCGGCGATCATGCCGGTCAGGATCGAAATGGAGGTGCCCATCTCGACCAGACCGTTGCCGCCGGTCAGTTCCTCGGGTTTGAGGATCGAGGGCAGCACCGAGTATTTCACCGGTCCGAACAGGGTGGACTGCAGGCCGGTACAGAACAGCGCGATCAGCAGTACCGGCATGTTCTGGGTGAGAAAGCCGATCGCCGCCAGCGACATGATCACGATCTCCATCAGCGTGGTGATCACGATCAGCCGCTGCTTCTCCAGCTTCTCGGCGATCTGTCCGGCCAGTGCCGAGAACAGGAAGTAGGGCAGGATGAACAGCGCCGGTGCCAGGTTGGTGTACAGCGCGCGTTCTTCGGTGCTCACGCCCAGATAGAACAGCAGGCCGATGATCGCCTGGCGGTAGATGTTGTCGTTGAACGCGCCCAGTGCCTGGACGATGAAGAACGGCAGGAAGCGTCGCTGCGTGAGCAATGAGAACTGGCTGTGGCCGGACATCGGGACTCCTTGGTCTGCGCGGCACATTAGCAGACCGTGATGGCGGCTGAAGTACCCATCAAACGCGGCCTTGGCTTCTGGATCACTGTGTCATGGCGGTGTTTTCACCGCCTGCGCGCAAGCTCGGCAAAAATAGCGGCTCTGCCGCGCCGGACGCGGCCTTGTGCGATATGTCCTGTGATGAACAACTCCGCTCCAGTCGCCGCCGCGTCGCGGCCGCTGTCCTCCGCGCTGGTGCTGCTGCTGGCGATCGCGGTTGGTCTGGTGGTGGCTAGCAACTACTACGCCCAGCCGTTGTTGCAGCTGCTGGCCGGCGTATTCGACGTCAGTGCCGGGATGGCCGGCTGGGTGGTGACGGTGGCGCAGCTGGCCTATGCCGCCGGGCTGCTGCTGATCGTGCCGCTGGGCGACAGGCTGGAGCGGCGAGGTTTGATTGTCGGCCTGTTCGTGCTGGCATCGGTGGGCCTGGGGATCAGTGCCAGCGCCGGCAATTTCGTCCAGCTGCTGGCGGGTACCGCCCTGGCTGGGCTGAGCGCGGTGGCCGCGCAGATCATCATTCCGCATGCGGCCACGCTGGCGCGACCGGAGCAGCGCGGGCGCGTGGTCGGCACGCTGATGGCCGGCCTGCTGCTGGGTATTCTGCTGGCGCGGACCGCCTCCGGGCTGCTGGCGGACATCGGCTCGTGGCACACCATCTACTGGGTTGCGTGTGTGGCGTTGCTGCTGTGTGCCCTTGTCCTGGCCCGGCTGCTGCCGCCATACAGGCCGACGGCCAGACTGTCGTATCCACGTCTGATCGGCTCGGTGCTGGTTCTGCTGCGCGATGAGCCGCTGCTGCGCCGGCGCTCGCTGCTGGGCGCATTGCTGTTTGCCGGTTTCAGCGTGTTCTGGACGCCACTGGCGTTCCTGCTGTCAGGGCCGGCCTATGGCTACTCGATCAGCACCATCGGCCTGTTCGGTCTGGTGGGCGCGGCCGGGGCGCTGGCGGCCAGCCGCGCCGGGCGGCTGAGTGATCGCGGACTGGGGCGCTGGGTGGCGGGCGGCGGCCTGATGCTGCTGCTGCTGTCCTGGCTGGTGCTGGCGCTGGCGCCGGTCTCGCTGGCAGCCCTGGTCGTTGGCGTGCTGTTGCTGGATATCGCGGTGCAGGCGGTACACATCAACAACCAGAGCGCGATCTACCAGCTGGATGAAAACGCGCGCAGCCGCATCACCTCGGCCTACATGACCTGTTACTTCATCGGCGGCGCCAGTGGCTCGGCGCTGGGCACGGCGGCGTGGACGCGATACGGCTGGAACGGCGTGTGCGTGCTGGGCGGCGGCCTGGCGCTGCTCGGCCTGCTGGTGTTCTTCGTGCCGGCGCGCAGGTCGCGCTAGGCCTTTGCCGGGGGCGCGCTGCCGGCAGTGGTTGTTGCCACCGCTTCGGCGGCCACCGTGCGCAGCCGCGGCAGCAGCCGCAGCATGAGCGCCAGCTGGGTACGTACCAGCTGCGATTTCTCGTTGATGTCCTCGGGTGTCTGCTCCAGTGCATCGGCCAGGGCGATCTCGTCTTCCTGCGGCGTGGCGGCCTCGCGTTTGCCCAGTGCCTGCGCCAGTTGCGACAGCGACTGCTGCAGCTGCTGCTGGCCCTGGTGGACCAGCGGATCATCGCTGACCACCACCGCCTGCGCGCGATGCGCCCCCAGTGCCGACAGATAGCCCAGCAAGGTGTTGGACAGGGCGAGGAAGCGGAAACCCGCATCGAGATTGCCGCGGGCATAGCCCGGTTCGCGCAGCATGTTGGACAGGGCTGCCGACAGGGCGACATCGGCGTTGTGCATGTCGCGTCGGGCGATACGGTAGGGCAGGTCATCGCGCATGCCGCTGCGGTACTGGCCCAGCACCTCCTCCAGATACGCCGCGCCGGTCGCCACCACCTGCGCCATCACCTTGTGCAGCCGCCGGCCTTCCCAGTCCGGCAGGATCAGCAGCGAGGCCAGCGCGGCGATGACGCAGCCGATCAGCGTGTCGAGCAGGCGCGGCCAGATCAGCACGAAGCCATCGCCGAGCAGGTTGAAGCACAGCAGCGCCATCAGGGTGATCGCCGCGGTGGCGATCACATAGCGGTCGGTACGGGTGATGAAGAACAGCAGCGCCGCGGCCAGCGCCAGCAACAGCTGCAGGCCGGTACCGGGAAACAGCTGCATCAATGCCCAGGTCACGCCCAGGCCGAGCAGTGTGCCGGCGATGCGCTGCACCAGTCGCAAGCGGGTCGCACCGAAATGCGGGCGGCACACGAACACGATGGTCAGCAGGATCCAGTAGCCGTTTTCCGGATGCACCAGCGCAAGCAGGGCATAGCCGGCGATCAGGGCGATGCCGATACGCACGCCGTGGCGGAACAGCAGCGAGCCGGGCGTGAGGGCCTGGCGCAGGCGCGTGCCGATCTCGCGCAGGGTATGCGGCGAGGAATCGCGCAGGCGGGTGTCGATGCCTTCCAGCGGGGTGTCGGCCAGCGCGGTTTCCGACAATTGCCGCTCGATGCTGGACAGGTTGGCCGCCAGCAGCTGCAGCGAACCGAGCAGGCGCGTCCACTGTGGATTGCGCTGCGCGCGCAGGTACTGCAGCGAGGACTGCAGATCCTGCCCGGCCACGCGGGTGCGCTCACCATAGTCAAAGGGCTGGCGCAGGCGGATGGCCTGACCCAGGGCCTGGCAGGCCTTGCCCTGCAGCGACAGCAGGCGCCGGCAGCGGTAGAGCACGTCGCTGTGGAAGAAGGCTTCGGCCAGTGCCTCATAGGGGTAGTGCGAGGAGCTGGCCCGCTCATGGAAATCCTGCGCCATGTAGTACAGGCGGAAATACAGACCCGATTGCACACCTGGCCGCCCGGAGCGGCCGAAGCGGCTGAGGATCGCGGTCTTGGCGATGTTCAGCGCCCGCACTACGCGCACGTTCTGCTCGGCCAGCGCCAGCTGTCGCGCCTCCAGGTCGCCCTGCCGTACCGGTTCGAACAGGTCGGCCTTGAGCTGCAGGTACTGGCCCAGCTCGACGAACAGCCGCGCCAGACGCTCGCGCACCGGGCGGTTGGCGAACATCGCCGCCCACAGGATCGACAGCAGTCCGTACCACGCCGCGCCCGCCAGCAATGGCAGCACTTCACCCGTCGCCTGCCACTGGTTGCTGCCAGGGTGCTGGTCCAGCGCGATCATCGCGTAGATCGCCAGCGTCACCGTGGCCTGGCCGATGGAGGCATAACGCTCGCCCAGTGCGCCGAGCAGGGTCAGGCCGAACGCGGTCAGCGCCAGCGCGGTAATGAACGGCAGCGGATGCGGGAACAGCACGACCACCGCGGCGGCGGCCGCGACAAAGCACAGCAGCGACAGCAGCACCGATTTGGTGCGTCCCCACCAGTTGTCATCGGTCTCGGCGATGGCGCTGGCGATGATGCCCAGGAACAGCCCCGGGATCGCCCCGATAGGGCCGTCGTACCAGCCGTAGGCCAGAGCGGCGGTGAGCGCGATGAACACCCGCAGCCCATAGCTGGCTTTCTCGTGGGCCCACAGCCGGGTCAGGCGCGATTCCAAGGCGGGTGGCGCTCGATGATGGGATCAGGGGCCATTATTGCCGGTCCCGGGGACAGACCGGCAATCGTCCGGTGCGACCGCAGGGCGAGCGCACCGGTCTGTTTCAGGGGGGATCAGCCCTGATCCTGCTCGCGGGCGATGGCACGCCAGCCGATGTCGGTGCGGTGGAACGCGTGGGTCCAGTGGATCTTCGCCACACCGGCATACGCGTGCCGCTGCGCGGCGGAGACGCTGTCACCCAGCGCGGCCACGCACAGCACACGGCCGCCGGCGGAAAGGATGTTGCCTGCGGTGTCCTGCGCGGTGCCGGCGTGGAAGACCTTGGCGCCGCCGTGGGAAATATCCCCCGGCACGTCCTGCAGGCCCGAGATCACCTCGCCGGTGATCGGCGTTTCCGGATACGGCCGGGCGGCCATCACCACGCCCAGACTGGGACGCGGATCCCAGCAGGCTTCCACGCCAGCCAGCGCGCCGTCGATGGCCGCCTCGAGCAGCTCGACCAGATCCGACTGCAGGCGCAGCATCACCGGCTGGGTTTCCGGGTCGCCGAAGCGCACGTTGAATTCGATGACCTTCGGCGCACCGCTGGCATCGATCATCAGCCCGGCATACAGGAAGCCGGTGAACGGCACGCCATCTTTGATCATGCCGGCCACGGTCGGCTCCACCACTTCGCGCATCACCCGTGCATGCACTTCAGGGGTGACCACCGGAGCGGGAGAGTAGGCGCCCATGCCGCCGGTGTTCGGGCCGGTGTCGCCATCGCCCACGCGTTTGTGATCCTGCGATGTCGCCATCGGCAGCGCGGTGCGGCCGTCGACCATCGAGATGAAGCTGGCTTCCTCGCCCTCGAGGAACTCCTCGATCACCACGCGTGCGCCGGCATCGCCGAAGGCGTTGCCGCTGAGCATGTCGTGCACCGCCGCTTCGGCCTCATCCAGGGTCATCGCCACGATCACGCCCTTGCCCGCGGCCAGGCCGTCGGCCTTGATCACGATCGGCGCGCCCTTCTCGCGCAGGTAGGCCAGCGCGGGCGCCACCTCGGTGTGCACCGCGTAGAACGCGGTGGGAATGCCATGGCGGGCGAGGAAATCCTTGGCAAACGCCTTGCTGCCTTCCAGCTGCGCGGCGGCGGCGGTCGGGCCGAAGATGCGCAGGCCGGCAGCGCGGAAGCGGTCCACCACGCCCAGCACCAGCGGCACTTCCGGACCAACCACGGTCAGCCCCACCGCCTCGTCCTGGGCCAGGCGCAGCAGGCCGTCGATGTCGGTGACCTTGACCGCCACGTTGCGGCACTTGGCTTCGGTGGCGGTACCGGCGTTGCCCGGGGCGACGATCACTTCGCTCACGCGCGGCGATTGCGCCAGCTTCCAGGCCAGAGCGTGTTCACGGCCACCGGCGCCGATGACGAGGATTTTCATGGGGTCAGTTCCTGTGGGGCATTCAAGGGGAAGGGCAGTCGGAAGCGCTCAGGGAGACTTCGAAAAACACCGCGCCGTTGGCATCGACGAAGCGGCGGCGCACACCGCCACCGGCCGCGTAGACCGGAGCCAACGCCGGTTCCTGGCACAGCTCGGCGATGGCCTCGGCTTCATCGCGGCGCAGCGCGGCGAACAGGTCGGGCTTGGCTTTGGCCATGGCCACGGTGGCCTCGGGAAAACGGATCATCAGCACCAGGTCATCGCCATGGCGATGCACCGAATCGATCACCAGGCCATCGCGATAGGGCGCGGGCAGTTCCGTGCCCAGCGTTGCGATGGCCGCGCGCTGGGCCCCGGTGAGCTGGTCGCTGCCACAGCCGGGCAACAGGGCGCTGCCGGCAACGGCAGCCAGAAGCAGAACGGTCTTGCGCATCAGCGGCATTCCTCGCGTTGCAGGTCGGCCGGGATCAGGTAGCGCGCCTGTGCCGGATCGTAGGTGACGGTATAGGTCCGGTTGGCCCGGCCGTGGCAGTCGCGCCCGCTTTCGGTCACCCGCAGCGGCCAGTAGGGCACGTCGGGCTGGCTGTCGTCGGGCCGGATATCCAGATCCAGCGCCAGCGTGCCGGGCGCGCAATGGCCGGCGGCGTTGCATTCGATGGCGTTGTGGTTGTCCCAGTGCACACGCAGCCAGCCGGCGTCCGCGAGCCTGTCGCCGCCATCGAACAGCAGCCAGGCGCGGTGTCGCGTTCTGGAGCCGACGGCCACCAGCTCGTCGTCGATCTGGTAGGCCCACGCTCCGGCGCCCACCTGCACCGTGCTGATGCTGCCCGGCTGTCCGTCGGCGCCACTGGCGCGCCCGGGCAACTCGGCGGCAAGGCGCATGCTGCCGTCGGCAGCCTGCTGCAGCACGATGAAATCGGTGGTGCCCAGCTCGATCGAGGTGGCGTTGGCATAGCCGGTGCAGACGGCCAGCATGCGGTAGCGGTTGCCGCCGAGGGTGATGCCGTGGTCGGCGCACAGCGCGCGCTGGACCGGGCGGGCGCTGCCGGTGCCAGGATCCTCCAGCTGCTGCGCCCATTGCCCGGTCAGCTGTGCCGGCGCGCCGTAGCGCTCCTGCAGCAGCGCCCGTACCGCGTCATCGTGGCGCAGTACCGGCTTTTCCGCCCCGGCGCCGGCGGCCGGCGGCGTGTCCTGCCGGCAGGCCGCCAGCAGGACCACGGCGGCCAGGGAAATCAAGCGTGGAAACATCCCCATGGCCATCGGTGCGCGGCTCAGTGACGGAAATGACGCACGCCGGTGAACACCATGGCGATGCCATGTTCATCGGCCGCGGCGATCACTTCGGCATCGCGCATCGAACCGCCCGGCTGGATCACCGCGGTGATGCCGGCTTCGGCGGCGGCGTCCAGGCCGTCGCGGAATGGGAAGAACGCATCGGAGGCCATCACCGACCCCGGCACCACCAGACCGGCGTCGGCGGCCTTGATGCCGGCGATGCGTGCCGAATAGACACGGCTCATCTGGCCGGCGCCCACGCCAATCGTGCGCTCGTCCTTGGCGTAGACGATCGCGTTGGACTTGACGTACTTGGCCACGCGCCAGGCGAACAGCAGGTCGCGCGTTTCAGCGGCGGTCGGCGCGCGCCGGGTGACGGTCTTCAGTTCGTCGGCGCTCATGCCGCGGTTGTCGGCGCTCTGCACCAGCAGGCCCGAACCGATGCGCTTGGTGTCGTAGTTGTTGCGCGCATCACCGGCCGGAATGCGCAGCACGCGCACGTTGGCCTTCTTGGTGGCGTAGTCCAGCGCGGCCGGCTCGTAGTCCGGGGCGATCAGCACTTCGACGAACTGGCGGTCGAGGATGGCCTTGGCGGTGGCCGCGTCCAGCGTGCGGTTGAAGGCCAGAATGCCGCCGAACGCGCTGGTCGGGTCGGTGTTGTAGGCCATCTCGTAGGCGGCGCCGACATCGGCCGCCAAAGCCACGCCGCACGGGTTGGCGTGCTTGACGATGACGCAGGCCGGCACGTCGAACTGGCGCACGCATTCCCATGCGGCATCGGCGTCGGCCAGGTTGTTGTAGCTCAGTTCCTTGCCCTGCAGCTGCACGAAGGTGGCCAGCGTGCCCGGCACCGGGTACAGGTCGCGGTAGAACACGCCGCTCTGGTGCGGGTTCTCGCCGTAGCGCAGGTCCATGACCTTGATGAAAGAGGAATTCATCTGTGCCGGGTATTCATTGCGCACCGGCACCGCGGCGCCGGTGTCGGTGACGGCCGACAGATAGTTGCTGATCGCCGCGTCGTACTGGGCGACGCGGTTGAACGCGGCCACCGACAGTTCGAAACGCTTGGCCGCCGACAGCTGGCCATCATTGGCCTCCAGTTCCGCCAGCAGCGCGGGGTACTGGTCCGGGCTGGTGGCCACGGCGACGCGGGCGAAATTCTTGGCCGCGCTGCGCAACATCGCCGGGCCGCCGATGTCGATGTTTTCGACCGCATCGGCCAGGGTGCAGTCGGCCTTGGCGGTGACCGCTTCGAACGGGTACAGGTTCAGCACCAGCAGGTCGATCGGGGCGATGCCGTGCTGCGCCATCACCGCGTCATCGGTACCGGCACGGCCGAGCAGGCCGCCGTGCACCATCGGGTGCAGGGTCTTGACCCGGCCGTCCATCATTTCCGGGAAGCCGGTGACATCGGACACGTCCTTGACCGGCAGGCCGGCCTCTCGGATCGCCTTGGCGGTGCCGCCGGTGGACAGCAGTTCGACGTTGCGGGCGGCCAGGGCGCGGGCCAGTTCGAGCAGACCGGTCTTGTCGGAAACAGACAGCAGGGCCCGGCGGACGGGCAGCAAATCGGAGGACATGGGGCGTGGGGATCAGCGGAGCGGGCCGATATTGTAGGCCGAGGCGCCGGTTGCGTGCCGGCCGCGCCCTGCGTGCGGCAGCCCGGCGCCGTATCCGCCCAGGCCCGCCGGGCGGGATCAGGCCAGCCCGTATTCCTTGAGTTTCTTGCGCAAGGTGGCGCGGTGGATGCCCAGCATCGACGCCGCGCGGCTCTGGTTGCCCTCGCAGTGGTTGAGGATTTCCACGAACAGCGGGATCTCCATCTCGCGCAGCACGATCTCGTAGACATCGTCGGCGTCGCAGCCGTCAAGATCGCGCAGGTAGCGCCGCACGGACTGGGCAACGTGTTCGCGAAGCGGCGGCTTCGGAGCGCCGCGACTGGTGTCAGGACGTGGAGGGGCAGCGTTCAAGGGAGTTCCCGGATTCAGCAGAGGCGGGCGCGCGGCCCGTCGTGAGGGGAGGGAGTCTAGCGCGTGGGCCGGCGCGCTGCCACGCCGGTACCGCGGTTACTGGAATTCGAAGTTGAACGCGACCGTGGCCGCGGCCGGTTCGCGCAGCCGGAAGGAGACCTGCGCGCTTTGCCCCGGCTCCAGCCGCGCCTGGGGATCGGCGCCCTTGCCGAGGTAGTCGGCCGGCAGCAGCGTGCGGCGACCGATCACCCGGCCGTCGGCGTCGGACAGCGACAGCCGCAGCGCTGGCCAGGCCTGCGCCCAGCGGGCATCGTTGCGGAAGCTGGCCTGCACCTGCAGCGCACCGGGCTGACCGGGCACCGGGCGGATATCGCGGCTGAGCATGGCGAAGGCGGCCGGCTCATGCCAGGCCGGCAGCGCGCAGCGCAGCAGCGTGCAGATGCCGCTGATCAGCGGACGGGTACTGGCGCTGGCGGCGAGCGTGGCGCGGTCGGCGATGAGGATCTGCAGCAGCAACACCAGCGCCAGTGCGCCCAGCAGGCCCCACTGCCAGCGCGGGGTGGGCCGGGCAGTGTCGGGCGTGGCGGCAGCACGCAGGAAACTGGGCGCCTCGACTCCCGCTGGCTCCAGCAAGGCCGCTTCCACGGCATCCTCAAACGGAACGACAGCCGGGTCGCTCTCCGGCGGCGGGGTCAGCACGGCGGTGCTGGCCTCCCCGGTCACCGCCGGTTCCTCCCCGTGCTGCCCGTCCGCCGGCGAGGTTTCGACCAGGCAGGCGCCGGCCGGCGCGTCACCGGCGTCGTCGATGGCCGCCGTGCCCTCTGGGGCGGCGCGCAGGAAGGTGGCCAACGGCCGACGAGGCGGAGTGGTTTCTTCGGTCATGGGTGGCAAGGCCGGCGCATTGGCCTCATTCAAGCACGGCGCACGCCGGTGATGCGCATCCAGTCGCCATCGCGCACGGCTTCGAGCTGGTCGAACCATGCCGCATAACGCTGCAGCAGCTCGTCTTCCTGACCATGCAGGATGCCCGACAGGGCGATGCGGCCGCCGGGGGCCACGCGCGCGGCCAGCAGTTCGGCCAGCGCGTCCAGCGCCGAGGCCAGGATATTGGCCACGACGATCGGGTAGGTCCGCACCGGCTCGTCCTCGGGCAGGTAGGCGGCGATCTGCATGCCGTTGCGCTCGCCATTGTCGGCGGTGGCGATCAGTGCCTGCGGGTCGTTGTCCACGCCGGTGGCACTGCCGGCGCCCAGCTTGAGCGCGGCCAGCGCGAGGATGCCCGAGCCGCAGCCGAAATCGAGCACGGCCTGGCCGGCCAGCAGGCCGTCGGTCGAAAGCTGGTCCAGCCAGCGCAGGCACAGCGCGGTGGTCGGGTGGGTGCCCGAGCCGAACGCCAGTCCCGGGTCCAGCCGCACCACGGCCGCATCGGCGGCCTGCGCGTCTTCGGGCAGTTCATGGTTCCACGGCACGATCCAGGTGCGCGCACCAAAGCGCATCGGCTGGAACTGGTCCAGCCAGGCGCGCTCCCAGTCCTCGTCCTGGACCGCGCGGAAACTGACCGAACTCCAGTCCAGCCCGGCATCGAAGGCTTCCAGCGCGGCCAGCAGCGCTAGCGCATTGGTGTCGGCCGGGAACAGCGCCGTCAGTACCAGTTCGTTCCACAGCGGGGTCTCGCCCACGCCCGGTTCCAGGATCGCCCGCTCGTTGCTGGTGTCGGCGTCGGCATCGAGCATGGTCACCGCCAGCGCGCCGACGTCGTCGAGTGCATTTTCGTAGCGGGGCTGGGTGGCTTCGGTGCAGCGCAGGGTGATTTCGAGAAATGGCATGGGCGAGGGACAGCGACAGCGGGACAGACCGCGCATCCTAGACGAGGCGGCGCCCGATTGCGCGTTTTCCGCCCGCCGATTCAGCCGTTCCGGCGTTGTGGTTGCTAGACTTCACATCCTTCTGCCGCAGCGGTCTTCGCCGGTTTCCATGCTTTCCAGCCTGTCCAGAAAACCCTGGTACCTGTTGGTGCTGCCGGCGGCCGCGCTGCTGGCGGTGCTGGGCTATCGCAGCGGGCTGGCACAAAGCGGTGCCGGGGCCGAACAGGCTGTGGCCGGGCAGGTCGAGGCGGCGCTGGTGGCGAACGCCGCCTCGCCGCGCCCGACCCGCCCACCGCCGGTGCTGCGTGAGCGTTCCACCGCGATCGGGCCTGGCCTGCCGGTGGATCTGCGCGGTGCGCTGGAGGATGGCGGCAATCTGTTCGACTATGCCCGTCAGCTGCGGCTTGCCGCGGCGGCCGGCGATGCCGAGGCGGGGTGGGTCGTCAGCCGGATCTATGACTATTGCGGCCTGTATGCGCTGGACCCGCAAAGTTATGCACTGGACAGCGCGATGCTGGCCGGGCTGGGGCTGGATGACGCCCCGGGCCTGATCGCCGCGCGGCAGCGGGTAAGCCAGCGCTGTAGCGGTTTCACCGCTGCCGACCAGCTGGGCCGGCCGTTGCTGCTGCAGCAGCGTCGCCAGGCTGCCAGGGCCGGCAATCTGGCCGCCGAGGCCGCGCTGCTGGCGATGGGCGAGCCGTTGCACAAGGAGCCGGAGTACCGGCGCGGGCTGGTGGAGCGGGTCCAGCAGTCGCAGGATCCGGAAGCGTTTCTGGCGATTTCACCGGCGATGGGCGTGATGGCCGCCGGTGATGATGCGTTGAGCGGGCTGGTGGCGGGCAGCCAGTTCACGCAACTGGCGTGGCAGGTGGCGGCGTGTCGTCTCGGCTTGGCGTGCGGGCCCGACAGCGTCCTGATGAACAGCTATTGCGCCAACGGCGGAATCTGTTCGCGGGACCCGGGGCAGGACTTCGAGTCTTTCGTGTTTGATGCCGCGGTACCGCGGCAAGGTGTTGAGAAAATGAACGAATTGGTCAGTTACCTGCGCAAGGCGCGGGGAGGTGCGCGATGAATTACCGTCGTTTTCTGCGCGGTGCCAAGTTCTGGATCTGGGTCGTCCTGTTCGTGGCCTACTCGGCCGGCGCGGTCGGGGTGCTGCTGATAGACACCTATGAAAGCCGCTACCGGAACCTGTCCCAGGTCAAGCTGACCTCGGTGAAGGCCGACGCCGACGCCCGTCGTGCCGGCGCCAGCCAGGCGGCGGCGGTCTACCGCGCGCAGAGCGGCACGCCGTTTTCGACCTTGCCGGCCGGCAGCACCTTCCAGATCGTATGGCCCGACGGCTCGACCGAAACGGTGATGATTGTCGATCCGACCTCGCCGCTGGGCGTGGAGCCGGTCAAGGGCAGTGCGATCACCGCCGCCGATACCGGCGCGCAGTAGCCGGCAGCGGATCGCAGGCAAAGAAAAAGGCGGGTTGCCCCGCCTTTTCCCTGTCGCCATGCGCTGATCAGGTCAGCGCGATGGACTGGTTCTTGCGCTCGGCCAGCCGCTTTTCCAGGTAGTGGATGTTCTGTCCGCCGGCCTGGAAGCCCTTGTCGCGCATGATGCGCTGCTGCAGGGCCACGTTGGTCTTGATCCCGTCCACCACCATCTCGCTCAGTGCCACCCGCATGCGGGCGATGGCGGTGTCGCGGTCCGGGCCGTGCACGATCAGCTTGCCGATCATCGAGTCATAGTTGGCCGGCACGCGGTAGCCGCCGTAGATGTGCGTGTCCACGCGCACGCCCGGGCCGCCCGGCGGGTAGAAACCGGTGATGGTGCCGGGGCACGGGAAGAAGGTTTCCGGGTCCTCGGCGTTGATCCGGCACTCGATGGCGTGGCCATTGATCTGGATGTCGCTCTGCTTGATCGACAGCTTGTGGCCGGCGGCGATCTTCAGCTGCTCGGCGACCAGATCGATCCCGGTGATCATCTCCGTCACCGGATGCTCCACCTGGATGCGGGTGTTCATCTCGATGAAGTAGAAGCGGCCGTTCTCGAACAGGAATTCGAAGGTGCCGGCGCCGCGGTAGCCGATGCGGATGCAGGCTTCCACGCAGACCTTGCCGATCTCCGCACGCAGTTCCGGGGTAATGCCCGGCGCCGGCGCTTCTTCCACCACCTTCTGGTGGCGGCGCTGCATCGAGCAGTCGCGTTCGCCCAGATGGATGGCGTTGCCCTGGCCGTCGGCCAGCACCTGGATCTCCACGTGACGCGGGTTTTCCAGGAACTTCTCCATATAGACCATGTCGTTGCCGAACGCGGCCTTGGCTTCCTGCTTGGTGGTGGCGATGGCGTTGACCAGCGCGCCCTCGGTATGGACCACGCGCATGCCGCGGCCGCCGCCGCCGCCGGCCGCCTTGACGATGACCGGATAGCCGATCTCGCGGGCGATCTTGACGTTGGTGGCCGGGTCTTCGCCCAGCGGGCCGCCCGAACCGGGCACGCACGGCACGCCGGCGGCCTTCATCGCGCGGATGGCTTCGACCTTGTCGCCCATCAGGCGGATGGTGTCCGCCCTGGGGCCGATGAAGATGAAGCCGGACTCTTCCACGCGTTCGGCGAAGTTGGCGTTCTCGGAGAGGAAGCCGTAGCCGGGATGGATGGCCTGGGCGTCGGTGACCTCGGCCGCGGCGATGATCGCCGGGATGTTGAGATAGCTGTCCGTGGACGGGGCCGGGCCGATGCAGACCGACTCGTCGGCCATGGCCACGTGCTTGAGGTTGCGGTCAACGGTGGAATGCACCGCGACCGTGCGGATGCCCAGGGTATGGCAGGCGCGCAGGATACGCAGCGCGATCTCACCCCGGTTGGCGATAACGACCTTGTCGAGCATGGCCGGCGCCTCAGGCGATCACGAACAGCGGCTGGTCGAACTCGACCGGCTGGCCGTTCTCACCCAGGATCGCCACGACCGTACCGGCGACTTCGGCTTCGATCGGGTTGAACATCTTCATCGCCTCGATGATGGCCAGGGTCTCGCCGGCCTTGACCTGCTGGCCGACGCTGACGAAGGCCGGCTTGTCCGGCGAGGACGAGGCATAGAAGGTGCCGACCATCGGCGCGCGCTGCACGTGGCCGTCCGGCAGGGCGTTGCCCGGCTTGGCGGTACCGCCGGTGGAGGCCTCGGTCGGGCCGCTCATCGGCATGGCGGCGGCCGGTGCCGGGGCGGCGTAGACCGGAGCCGGCGCCGGGGCGGCATAGCCGGCCACCGGGGTGCGCGACAGGCGCACGGACTCTTCGCCTTCCTTGATCTCGATCTCGGCCAGATTCGACTCTTCCAGCAGGTCGATCAGTTTCTTGATTTTGCGCAGGTCCATTGAATACCTCGTTGGGTGGTGTTCGAAACCGTGGGCGTCAGGCGCCACGCGGTTCCGTGGAAAGGGTCAGAGCCGCTGCAGGGCGGCGTCCATGGCGTAGCGGTAGCTGTCGGCGCCAAAGCCGCAGATCACCCCCACCGCCTTGTCGCTCAGATAGCTGTGGTGGCGGAATGGCTCGCGGCTGTGCGGGTTGGACAGGTGGATCTCGATAAAAGGGATCGCCACGGCGGCCAGCGCATCGCGCAGTGCCACCGAGGTGTGGGTGAAGGCGGCCGGATTGATCAGGATGAAGGCGGTACCGTCGGTACGGGCGGCCTGCACCCGGTCCACCAGCACATGTTCGGCATTGGACTGCAGGTGCTCGGTCGCATGCCCGGCCTGCTGCGCCTGCGTCATCAGCGCGGCGTCGATCTGGGCCAGCGTCGCGCTGCCGTAGACCTCGGGTTCGCGCGTACCCAGCAGATTCAGGTTGGGGCCGTGAAGGACCAGCAGTTTTGCCATGGGCCGCAGGGTTGGCAGGAAAGGGCGGCAGTGTGAGGGAAGCTGGCGATGCTGTCCAGTTCGACGAAATTAGCTTCGTTTTAATCGTTTGTTTGAATTTTTCTGGTGGCCACGCCGTGGTACTCCCGGCAGACGCTGCGGCAGGCAGAGCGCAGGGTGCAGGCGTCAACGGCGCGATCACCCGGATTACGAATCTGCGGGAAGTCGGCCTGTTCGCCGACGATCGCCGCCAGGCGGCCCCATCGCTCAGGGCAGCTGTGCCCAGCGCTCGATCTCGCCGGCTTTGAACGGGCCGAGTTTCTGCCTGACGATGCGCCCCTGCGCATCGACCAGCACGCTGTAGGGCAGCAGCCCTCGGGTGTTGCCAAGCCTGACGCTGGCGTCGGCCGGTCCCGGTGTGTCGAGCACGATCGGGTAGTACACCGGCACATTGCCCAGGAAGTCGAGCACGGCCTCGGGGCTGTCCAGGGCCAGGCCGAGCACCTGCGGGCCATTGTCGGCATGTTGGGCGGCAAAGCGTGCCAGTTCCGGCATTTCCTCGATGCACGGTGCGCACCAGCTGGCCCAGACGTTGATCAGCAGGGGGCGACCAAGGAACCGCCCGGGCAGTGGGGTGGGCATGCCGTCCAGGTCCGGCAGCGTCAGTGCCGGCATCGCGTCGCCTGGGACGGCGGCGTACACCGCCGGCGGTGCTGCCGGCAAGGGCGGTGGCGACGGAAGGGGATCGGTCCCGGGCCTGGTCAGCCACAGCCCGGCGCCGGTACCGGCCGCGGCGGCCAGGGCGATGACCACGGGCCAGGCCGGCCGGCGCATCTCAGCGGGCCGCCCGCAGCAGCGCGTCTTCGACGACGGCCTGGGTCAGTACGGTGGGCAGCACCCGCGGCGGCGCGCCCGGGCCGTAGACCACGTACAGCGGTACGCCCACGGCCTTGTGCTGCTCGAGGAAGGCGCTGATCTGCGGGTCGACATTGGTCCAGTCGCCGCGCATATACACCGCATCCAGGCGCTTGAGGGTGTCGCGGAAGGCGTCACGGTCCAGCACGTTGCGCTCGTTGGCCTTGCAGGTCACGCACCAGTCGGCGGTCATGTTGACCAGCACCACGCGGTTGTCGGCGCGCAGGCGGTCGAGCATTTCCGGCGAATACGCCACGGCGCCTTCGCTGGTGGCCTGCGCCGCCGGCGGAGCGAGACGGGTCACGGCCCAGACCGGAGCCAGCGCGGCCAGTACGATCAGCGCGCCCAGCGCCATGCCCGCGTGGCGGCTGTGCCAGCGGCTGCGCTCGAACCACCACAGACCCAGCGCCAGCAATGTCGCACCCGCCAGCAACAGCGCCACCGCGTCGATGCCGCGCTGCTTGCCCAGCACCCAGAGCAGCCAGATGGCGGTGAAATACATCGGGAAGGCCAGCACCTGCTTGAAGGTTTCCATCCATGCCCCGGGCTTGGGCAGGCGCCGTGCCAGGCGCGGGACGAAGCCGATCAGCAGGAACGGCAGCGCCAGTCCCAGGCCCAGGGCCAGGAACACCAGCATCGCCAGCAGCGGCGGGGCGGTGAAGGCATAGGCCAGTGCCGGGCCCATGAACGGGGCGATGCACGGACTGGCCACCACGCAGGCCAGTACGCCGGTGAAGAAATCACCGGCCGCCCCGCTGCGGTGGGCCAGCGACTGGCCGACGCCGCCGAGACGGCCGCCAAGCGTGAACACGCCCGACAGGCTCAGGCCGACCGCGAACATCAGATAGACGAGGGTGGCGATGAACCACGGATGCTGCAGCTGGAAGCCCCAGCCCGCCGCCTGGCCGGCTGCCCGCAGCGCCAGCACCAGCGCACCGATCGCGCTGAAGGCGACCAGCACCCCGAGCGTGTACCAGAGGGCGTGGCGGCGCGCGTGCAGGCGGCTTTCGCCACTCTGCGCCAGCCCCAGCACCTTCAGCGACAGTACCGGCAGCACGCAGGGCATCAGATTCAGGACCAGGCCCCCGAGCAGCGCCAGCGCCAGGATCCCCAGCAGCGCCGGGCGTGCGGTGGTGCCCGGGGGCTGGCTGCGCAGGCTGTTGTCGGCCGAGGCGTCCAGTGATAGGGCGCCGGTGCCCGGGTCGGCATTGGGGCGCATCACCAGCGGCTGCGGTGCGCCGGCTTCTGCCTGCAGTGGGGTGGGCTCGAGGGCCGCGGCCGGCGCGGCCTTCTGTCCGCTGGGCAGCGGCGGGATCACCAGCGGTGCGACGACCGCCTCCTCGCGGGGCGAGACCCTACCGGCCGGCAGCGACAGGCGCACGCGCCGGGTCATCGGCGGATAGCAGATGCCATCGGTCTGGCAGCCCTGGAAAGTGGCCACCAGGGTGGCGCTGGTGGCCTCGGCGCGCTCGCGGCGCAGAGGTACCGGCACCTCGACCTGGTCGAAATAGACCACGACATTGCCGAAGTGCTCGTCGCGGTAGGGCTGGCCGGCCGGCCATTGCGGCTTGCCGGTGCGGATGCCCGCAGCGCCTTCCAGCGCCAGCGAGGTGCGGTCGCGATACAGGTAATAGCCGGGCGCCGGCGAGAAGCGCAGCAGCAGGCGGTTGCCGTCATCGACGATGGCTTCAAAGCCGAAGGCCTGTTCCGACGGCAGCGGCAGCTCCTGTGCCGCCGCCGCGCCGGGCAGCTTCAGGCCGCCGGTGTTGCGCGCCAGCGGGTTGAACAGGGGCGCGCCGGACCCGGCAGCGGCGCTGGATGCGGCGGCGCCGGGCAGTTTCACCTCGATGCTGCGTTTCTGCGGTGGATAGCACACCCCGGCATCGGCGCAGCCCTGGTAGCGCACTTCCAGGGTCACGCTGTCCGCGCCGGACTCGGCCGTGCCCGGTAGGGTGGCCCGCAGCTGCCGGTGGTAGGTCTCCACATCGCCGAAGAACTGGTCGTACTTCTTCTTGCCGGCGGGCATCTGCAAGGCGCCGGCGGTAAAGCCGGGGCCGGCCTTGACGCTGGTGCGGTGGCGGTAGAGGTAGTAGCCCGGGGCGATGTCCCAGCGCAGCTCGATCCGCTCGCGGCTGCCGGCCTCGGCCTTCAGGACGAAGGCCTGGTCGACCGGCAGCAGGCCCTTTTCATCCAGGGCCAGGGCGGGCAGGGCGCACAGGGACAGCAGGCACAGCGCGGTCAAACGTTGGAACAACATCATCGATCAGGTTTCCTCCCGGGTCTGGGCCCGGATCCAGTCCAGATACGCCGGCAGGCCGGCGTCCGGGGAGACCACCAGGATCTCCGGCAATTCATAGGGGTGCTGCTGGACGATAGCAGCGGACAGGGCGTCCAGCCGCTCGGCGCAGGTCTTGATCAGCAGCTGCACCTCCTGCGCCTGCTCGATCTGTCCCTGCCAGCGGTACACAGACTGCATCGGCGGCAACAAGTTCACGCAGGCGGCCAGCCGCTGCTCCACCAGGTGGCGGGCCAGCGATTGCGCAGTCACAGTGTCCGGGCAGGTGCAAAAGACCAGTCTTACGTCCATGCGGGCATTGTCGCAGAAGCGTCGCCCACACTTTCAAAGAGGAGTTCCAATACCGTTGTCACCGCTTGCATGTTGCGGCAAGTCACAGTTTTTGTAGGCGTGTTTCACCTGCGATGAAAGGCCGGATCACTGGCGACTGGCGCCGTTGGGTGACGTATGTACCGCTGGTTGGCACGCAACAGGAGGCGGCTTCCGGGAACGACGCACCGCACGGGGATTCACGCTGATCGAGTTGATGGTGGTGGCGATCCTTGCCATCCTCGCGGCCATCGCGCTGCCGGCCTATCCGAACCCTGTACTGCGCAGCAAAATCCGCAGGGCGGAAAGTGCCAGAGGCTGTGCGTCCTGCCATCTGCTGTGATGCAGTGTCGCCGGCGGGCGTAACCCACGGTTCGGTCCACGGGTCCCGCTACCCCTGATATTCAAGAAGCAGTCCAGCCCTGCGGCCGGGCGGCAATTTCTCTCTTGCTATGGCGTGGCCCGCTTGTCTCCCGGGCCGCGCCATTTTTTTCTTGCAGCCCTTGAAAGCCTCCGGGCGGGCCCCATCTCGCAGTCATGCCCGTTCGACGGGCGTTTTTACGCGTGGCACCTATATCGCCGGCAAAGCGGTCGGGTTCCGCCGAAGTTTTCAGGCCAATCAATAACTTAAGAGGTCTTTTCATGAGCATCAAGCCGCTTCACGACCGCGTTGTGGTCAAGCCGATCGAAGCCGAGGAAGTTTCCGCCGGCGGCATCCTGATCCCGGATTCGGCCAAGGAAAAGTCCACCAAGGGTGAAGTCGTGGCCGTGGGCCCGGGCAAGCCGCTGGACAACGGTTCGGTGCGTGCGCCGGCGCTGAAGGTCGGCGACAAGGTCATCTACGGCCAGTATGCCGGTTCGACCTACAAGGCCGACGGCGTCGAGTACAAGGTGCTGCGCGAAGACGACATCCTCGCCATCGTCGGCTGAGCGCGTCTTCCCACCTGATCCACCCCCAGACACTCTTATATTTACTGAGGTAACAGCACATGGCTGCCAAGGATATCCGTTTCGGTGAAGACGCCCGTTCGCGCATGGTGCGCGGCGTCAACACGCTCGCCAATGCCGTCAAGGCCACCCTGGGCCCGAAGGGCCGCAATGTCGTGCTCGAAAAGAGCTTCGGCGCCCCGACCATCACCAAGGACGGTGTGTCCGTGGCCAAGGAAATCGAACTGGCTGACAAGTTCGAGAACATGGGCGCGCAGATGGTGAAGGAAGTCGCTTCCCGCACCAACGACGATGCCGGTGACGGCACCACCACCGCCACCGTGCTGGCCCAGGCCCTGATCCGTGAAGGCGCCAAGGCTGTGGCCGCCGGCATGAACCCGATGGACCTCAAGCGCGGTATCGACAAGGCCGTGGTTGCCGCCGTCGCCGAGCTGAAGAACATCTCCAAGCCGACCGCTGACGACAAGGCCATCGCCCAGGTCGGTACCATCTCGGCCAACTCGGACGAGTCGATCGGCAACATCATCGCCGAAGCGATGAAGAAGGTCGGCAAGGAAGGCGTGATCACCGTCGAGGAAGGCTCGGGTCTGGAAAACGAGCTGGACGTGGTGGAAGGCATGCAGTTCGACCGCGGCTACCTGTCGCCGTACTTCATCAACAACCAGCAGGCGCAGACCGCCGACCTGGACGATCCGTTCGTGCTGCTGCACGACAAGAAGATCTCCAACGTGCGTGACCTGCTGCCGGTGCTGGAAGGCGTCGCCAAGGCCGGCAAGCCGCTGCTGATCATCGCCGAGGACATCGAAGGCGAAGCGCTGGCGACCCTGGTGGTCAACACCATCCGCGGCATCGTCAAGGTCGTGGCCGTCAAGGCCCCGGGCTTCGGCGACCGTCGCAAGGCGATGCTGGAAGACATGGCCGTGCTGACCGGCGGCACCGTGATCTCCGAGGAAGTGGGCCTGTCGCTGGACAAGGCCACGATCAAGGACCTGGGCCGCGCCAAGAAGGTGCAGGTCTCCAAGGAGAACACCACGATCATCGACGGCGCCGGCGATGTCGCCGCCATCGAGGCCCGTGTTGGTCAGATCAAGACCCAGATCGAGGACACCTCCTCCGATTACGACCGCGAGAAGCTGCAGGAACGCGTGGCCAAGCTGGCCGGCGGCGTGGCCGTGATCAAGGTCGGTGCCTCGACCGAAATCGAAATGAAGGAAAAGAAGGACCGCGTCGATGACGCCCTGCACGCGACCCGTGCGGCGGTGGAAGAAGGTGTGGTCCCGGGCGGCGGTGTGGCGCTGGTGCGTGCGGTTGCCGCGCTGGCCGGTCTGAAGGGTAACAACGAAGACCAGAACCACGGCATCCAGATCGCGCTGCGTGCGATGGAAGCCCCGCTGCGCGAAATCGTCGCCAACGCCGGTGAAGAGCCGTCCGTGATCGTCAACAAGGTCAAGGAAGGCAAGGGCAACTTCGGTTACAACGCCGCCAACGGCGAGTTTGGCGACATGATCGAGTTCGGCATCCTGGATCCGACCAAGGTGACCCGTTCGGCCCTGCAGAACGCCGCGTCGATCGCCGGCCTGATGATCACCACCGAAGCGATGGTGGCCGAGGCGCCGAAGAAGGACGAGCCGGCCATGGGTGCCGGTGGCATGGGCGGCATGGGTGGCATGGGCGGTATGGACTTCTAAGTCCGCCGCGGCCTCACCGCTGCTGATGTACGCAAAACCCCGCCGCGAGGCGGGGTTTTGTTTTGTCTGCGCTGTGCGGTTGCCGCCGCGTCAGCCGCGCAGCTGCGCGCTGGCCCATTGCACGATGCTGCTGGCGGGCATCGCGCCGGACTGGCGTGCGATCTCGTGACCGCCCTGGATCAACACCATGGTCGGGATGCTGCGGATGCCGAAGCGGGAGGCGATCGCCGGTTCGGCCTCGGTATCGACTTTGCCCAGGCGCATGCGTGGTTCCAGCTGCGCGGCCGCCTTGGTGAACTCCGGCGCCATCTGCCGGCACGGGCCGCACCAGCCCGCCCAGAAATCCACCAGCAGCGGAATCTGCGAGCGGCTGGCATGGGCCTCGAACGCGGCGCTGTTCAACGCCAGCGGCGTGGCGGTGAACAGCGGCCGGTGGCATCGCCCGCAGGCCGGTGCCTGTCCCAGGCGCGCGCCGGGGACGCGGTTGATGGCATGGCAGTGCGGGCAGGCGATCTGCAGCAATCCGGTGGTGTCGTTGTTCATCGCAGCGGTCAGGAACGCGGTGAGCGGCGGTGCAGTATGCCGCCGTTGCGATGAACTTCTTATCGCTGCTGCTTTATGAAGATAGATCCTGCGGGGAAGAACACGATGGTGCCGGACCCAAGGTGTCCGTTGCCCCTGAAACTGTCGCATCGCACAAAAAACCGTGTTATCAATGCTCCCCATGAACGCAGCCCGCGCCAGCTTTTACTTCTGGTATTACTTTCCCAAGCCGCTGGCGGAGGAAGGACTGCGCTCACCCTGAAGAAACTTTCAGATGCATTCCCGAAAAGCCGCCAGCGAACCTGGCGGCTTTTTTCATGCCGCCACGCTGGGGCAGAACCATTCACTCGTTTTGAACTGGAGACCCCCATGCCCCCCCACACCGACGATCTTCGCATCCGCAAACTTGAACCGCTGACTTCGCCGGCACAGCTGCTGGCGTTGTTGCCCTGTGATGAACAGGCCTCGCAGACCGTGGCCGATGCCCGCGCCGCGCTGCACCGCATCCTGCACGGCCAGGACGACCGTCTCGCCGTCGTGGTGGGCCCCTGCTCGATCCACGATCCGGTGGCGGCGATGGAATACGCCCAGCGCCTGCGTCCGTTGCGCGATGCGCTCAGTGGTGAACTCGAAATCGTCATGCGCGTGTACTTCGAGAAGCCGCGCACCACGGTGGGCTGGAAGGGCCTGATCAACGATCCGGACCTGGATGGCAGCTTCAACATCAACAAGGGCCTGCGCGTGGCGCGCGGCCTGCTGCGTGACATCAACCGCCTTGGCCTGCCGGCCGGCGTGGAGTTTTTGGACGTGATCTCGCCGCAGTACATCGCCGATCTGGTGGCGTGGGGCGCGATCGGCGCGCGCACCACCGAAAGCCAGGTGCACCGCGAGCTGGCCTCGGGGCTGTCGTGCCCGGTGGGTTTCAAGAACGGCACCACCGGTGATGTGAAGATCGCTGCCGATGCGGTCGGCGCGGCCTCGCACCCGCACCACTTCCTGTCGGTGACCAAGGAAGGCGGCACCGCCATCGTCGCCACCCAGGGCAACCCGGACTGCCATGTGATCCTGCGCGGCGGCAAGGCCCCGAACTACGACGCCGCCAGTGTGCAGGCCGCCAGCGACGTGCTGGCCAAGTCGCAGCTGCCGGCGCGGTTGATGATCGATGCCAGCCATGCCAACAGCAGCAAGAAGCCGGAGAACCAGCCCAAGGTGATCGATGACGTCGCGATGCAGGTGGAAGCGGGCGAGCAGCGCATCGTCGGGGTGATGATCGAGAGCCATCTGGTGGCCGGCCGCCAGGAGCTGATCGAAGGCCAGCCGCTGGTCTATGGGCAGAGCATCACCGATGGCTGCATCGACTGGGACAGCACCGTGCAGGTGCTGGAGCGTCTGGCCGAGGCGGTGCGTGCGCGTCGCCGCGTGCAGCTGGAGGCGGCGGCCTGAGCCTTGTGTGACGTCCCTACTGGTGCACGGGAGCCTGCCGCAGTAGTTTACGCAGCCGGAGGCGCGAGGCCTCCGGTCTGCTGTGGCGACGGGGCAATCCACCTCCCCCGGCAGGAAGCCGATCAGTTCACCGTTCCAGGGAGAAGGAAGTAATGCGTACCCGTATGTGCAGTGTGGCGTTGGCAATGGCGCTGGTTCCGGCGATGGCGGTGGCCGCCAGGAAGCCGGTCGAGGATTCGGGCAGTGGTTGCCTGCAGAACCTGTCGGTGACCGGCGGTTTCAGCTCCGGCAAGCAGTTCCTGGCCTCGACCGACCACGAAGGCCTGGGCTATGCGGAAGTCTTCGCCAAGACGGTGGCCGCGATCGAGGCCGAAGGCATGGTCGGCATCTACCCGAACGAGCGCACCGGCTATATCGCCGCGGAAAATCCGGTCACCGGCGGGGGCGGCGCCACCGTGCCACTGCGCACCACCGTGCGCCGCCAGGACGATGGCAGCGTGCGCGTGGAAGTGCGATTCAGCACCAAGGGCGGGCAGATGACCTCGAACAAGGCCGTGGGCGCGGGCATGTGCAAGATCGCCGACGCCGCCAGCCTGTGATGTAGGCCTGCAACGCCTGTGCGCACCGCCAGCTGGTTCCTGTATCTGCTTGAATGCCGTGACGGCAGCTACTACGCGGGTATCAGCACCGATGTGGAGGCGCGCTTCCAGGCGCACCGCGCCGGCAAGGGCGCGCGTTACACCCGCGCGTATCCACCGCTGCGGATCCTGGCCAGCCGCCCCTATGCCGACCGCTCCGCCGCCTCGCGCGCGGAATGGCAGATCAAACAGTTGCCGCGCGAGCGCAAGCTGGCCTGGCTGGAGCGGCAGGAGGATTGAGGTAGAGTCGGCTGCGCGGTGGCGGTGGCTGATCGCCGCCGCGTCCGGTTGTCCGGACCTTCCGCCCTGCCTGCGGCAGCGCGGAGGCCGCGAGCCGGCCTCATCCTCAACGCGGGGGAATTGCGATGGCAGGTTGGTACGAGTTGGACAAGAGCAGTGACGGCCAGTTCTATTTCGTGCTCAAGGCGGGCAACGCCGAGGTGATCCTCACCAGCGAGCGCTACAGCACGCGGACCGCGGCCGAGAACGGTATCGCCTCGGTGCAGCACAACAGCCCCGACGAGGCGCGCTACGAGCGCAAGACCGCCAGCGACGGGCGCTACCACTTCAATCTCAAGGCCGCCAATCACCAGGTGATCGGCAGCAGCCAGCTGTATGCCTCGCAGGCGGCACGCGAAGCGGGCATCACCAGCGTCAAGGGCAATGGCCCCAGCACTACCATCAAGGACAGAACGGCGGTCTGAGCGCGATCTGCGGTCGTTGCCTAAAACGAAAAGCCCGGCGTTGCGCCGGGCTTTTTTTTGAAGCGCGCTGAAAGGACTCAGCCCTTCATGCTGCCGGTGTCGAGCCAGCGCTGGTGCCAGGACAAGGCTTCCGGCAGCAGGTGCGGAGTGTGCTTGCCGTAGCTGTCGCGGCTGGCGCGGTCGAAATAATCGTTGAGCTGGTCGCGGAAATCCGGATGCGCGCAGTTGTCGATCAGCACGCGGGCGCGCTTGCGCGGGGTCAGGCCGCGCAGGTCGGCCAGGCCCTGTTCGGTGACGATGATCGACACGTCGTGCTCGGTGTGGTCGACGTGACTGGCCATCGGCACGATCGCCGAGATGGTGCCGTTCTTGGCGGTGGACGGGCTCAGGAACGTGGACAGGAAGCCGTTGCGGGCGAAGTCGCCGGAGCCGCCGATGCCGTTCATGATGCGGCTGCCCATCACGTGGGTGGAATTCACGTTGCCGTAGATGTCTACCTCGATCATGCCGTTCATGCCGATGCAGCCCAGGCGGCGCACCAGTTCCGGATGGTTGGAGATCTCCTGCGTGCGCATGATGATGCGCTGGCGGTAGAAATCGATGTTGCGCTTGAACTCCTCGTTGGCTTCCGGGCTCAGCGCGAAGCCGGTGCACGAGGCGTAACTGAGCACGCCGGACTTGAGCAGGTCGAGCATGCCGTCCTGGATCACCTCGGTGAAGGCGGCCAGGTCGCGGAAACCGCTCTTGGCCAGCCCGGCCAGCACCGCGTTGGGGATGTTGCCCACGCCGGACTGCAGCGGCAGCAGGTTGGCCGGCAACCGGCCCTGCTTGACCTCGTGCTTGAGGAAGTCGATCAGGTGCGCGGCGATCATCTCGCTGGTGGCATCGATCGGGCTGAACGGGCTGTTGCGGTCCGGGCCGTGGGTACGAACCACCGCGACGATCTTGTCCGGATCGCAGTGCAGCGAGGTGTCGCCGATGCGGTCGTTGGCGCTGACCAGCGGGATCGGCTTGCGGTGCGGCGGCAGCGCGGTGCCGTAGTAGATGTCGTGCATGCCATCGACGCCGGCCGGCTGCCAGTCGTTGACCTCGATGATCACCTTCTTGGCCAGGTCCAGCCAGGTCTTGTTGTTGCCGACCGAGGTGGAGGGCACCAGCGAGCCGTCCTCGCGGATCGCCGAGACCTCGATCACCGCGGTGTCGATCTCGCCATAGAAGCCGAACCAGACATGCTGGGCGACGTGGCTGAGGTGGATGTCGATGTAGTCGAGCTTGCCTTCGTTGATGCGCGTGCGGGCATCGGGATCGCTCTGGAACGGCATGCGCATGGCGATGCCGTCGGCCTTGGCCAGCGCGCCATCCAGTTCCGGTGCGGTGGAGGCGCCGGTCAGCAGTTTGATCTGGAACGGCAGGCCATCGGCATGCACCTGTTCGATGCGCTTGGCCAGCGCCACCGGCACGGCCTTGGGATAGCCGGAGCCGGTGAAACCGCTCATGGCAACAGTTTCGCCCGGCTGGATCAGGGCGGCAGCGGCTTCGGCAGAAACCACGCGGTCACGCAGACGCGCGTCGAGAATACGTTCGACAGACATGACGACAAGTTTTCGTAGGGGACACTGGATTATCGCGGATCGGACGCGGGGATGTTGTCCGACCTTGGTGGGATGGCGCCGGCCGCCGGAATGCTTCTGTACTGCCGGGTATTGTTTTGCACTGCAGCGTGCAAGTTGCTTCCGATCCCCGCAGGATCGCTCTGCATCCCGACGTGGGGGAGGGAGCAAAGCCCGCTGGCAGTTCGCTGCCAGCGGGCTTTTTTATTGTCTTTTCGCGGCAGATCGCGACCGCAGTTGGCAGCGGATGCCAGAATTGGCGCATGAGTCCAATCGCCTCCGCCCTGCCTGAATCCGTCCTTCCGGTCGTCGACCGCGCGCTGGCCCGCCTGCGGCTGGCTGTCCCTGATCCGTCGCATTGGCCGCCCTCGGCCGCCTTCGACGCCGGCCTGCGACAGCTGGCGGTGGCCAGCGATTTCGCCATCGACACCCTGTGCCGGCAGCCGGAACTGCTGCGCTGGCTGGCCGACGGCGCCGCTGTGCCGCTGCCGCCACCGGTGCTGGACCCGCTGCAGGCCAGCGCCTGGCCGACCCGGCTGCGCCGCTACCGCGCGGCGGTTTCCACCGCCCTGGTCTGGCGCGATCTGCTTGGTCTGGACGAGGTGGAGGCGACGCTGGCCGGTGCCACCGCGCTGGCCGAGGACTGCCTGCAGCTGGCACTGGCCGCGCTGGAGCAGGAGTTCGCCCAGCGCCATGGCGTGGTCCGTGCCGCCGATGGCAGTGTGCAGCGGCTGGTGGTGTTCGGGCTGGGCAAGCTCGGTGGCGGCGAGCTGAATTTCTCCTCCGATATCGATCTGGTCTACGCCTACCCGGAAGGAGGCGAGTCCGATGGCGCCCGCCCGCTTGCGGCCGAGGAGTATTTCGCCCGGCTCGGCCAGCGGTTGGCACGGCTGCTGGATGAAACCACCGCCGAAGGCTTCTGCCATCGCGTCGACCTGCGCCTGCGCCCGTTCGGCAGCGCCGGCCGGGTGGCGTTGTCATTTGCCGCGATGGACCAGTATTTCCAGCGCGAGGGCCGCGACTGGGAACGCTATGCGTGGATCAAGGCGCGCGCGGTGGCCGGCGATATCGCCGCCGGCGAGGCGTGGCTGCAGACGCTGCGGCCGTTCGTCTATCGCCGCTATCTGGATTTCACCGCGCTCGACGGCCTGCGCGAGATGAAGGCCGCGATCACCGCCGAGGTCGCGCGCAAGGACCGGCTGGACGATATCAAGCGCGGCCCGGGCGGCATCCGCGAGATCGAGTTCCTGGCCCAGGCGCTGCAGCTGATCCGCGGCGGCCGCGAAGCGGCGCTGCGCGAGCGGCGCCTGCTGCCAGCCCTGCGCGCGCTGGTCGAGGCCGGGCAGATGGCGGCCGGCGATGGCCAGGACCTGATCGACGCCTACCGCTTCCTGCGGCGGCTGGAGAACCGCCTGCAGATGCTGCGCGACGCGCAGACCCACGCGCTGCCGGTCGATCCGCTGGACCGCGAACGCATCGCGCTGGGCCTGTGCTATGCCGGTTGGGAGGCGCTGCTGCGCGATCTGGACGGACAGCGGCAGCGGGTGGCCACCGAGTTCGACGCGCTGCTGGCGCCGCGCCAGGGCCAGGCTGCGCCCGATGCGCTGGCCAGCTACTGGCGGGTGCTGCCCGGCGGCGGCAGTGCCGAGGTGCTGGCCGAAGCCGGCTTCGCCGATGCCACCGGCGCGGACCAGTCCTTGCGCGAGTTCGCCCAGTCGCTGGGGGTGAAGTCGCTGTCCGACGCGGCGCGGGCGCGGCTGGACCGGGTGCTGCCGGCGCTGCTGCATGCCGCCACCCGCTCGCCGCAGCCCGATGCCGCGCTGCGCCGCGTGCTCGGCCTGCTGCAGGCGATCCTGCGCCGCACCAGCTATCTGGCGCTGCTGGACGAGCAGCCCAGCGCGCTGGAACGGCTGGTCAACGTGCTGGCGCGCAGCGCGCTGCTGTCCGAGCGTCTGGTCGGTTTCCCGCTGCTGCTGGACGAGCTGCTCGATACCCGCGTGGCCGGGCCGATGCCGCAGCTGCAGGACATGCACGACGCCTGCGCGCAGGCGCTGACCCTCGACGATCCGGAAGCGGCGCTGCGCATGCTCAACGAGGTGCGGCTGGCGTTGAGCTTCCGCATGGCGCTGGCCTTCCACGATGGCCGCCAGCCGGCGGTGGACTGCACCCGGCAGCTGGCGCAGCTGGCCGACGCGGTGGTGGTGACGGTGCTGGAAATGGCCCGTGCCGATCTGGTCGCCACGCATGGCGAAGTGCCCGGCGGGCGCTTTGCGATCATCGGTTACGGCAGCCTCGGCGGGCTGGAGCTGGGCTTCGGCTCGGATCTGGATCTGGTGTTCCTGTACGACCACCCGGCCGGGGTGGATGCCAGTGATGGCGGCCGGCCGCTGGAAAGCGGGCGCTGGTTCGCGCGGCTGGCGCAGAAGGTGATGGCGCTGCTGGCCGCGGTCACCGCCGCCGGCCGCCTGTACGACATCGATGTGCGGCTGCGCCCGGATGGCGGCAAGGGCGCGCTGGTGTCCTCGCTGGCCAGCTACACCGACTACCAGCGCGAGCGCGCCTGGACCTGGGAGCATCAGGCGCTGGTGCGCGCCCGCGCGATCGCCGGCGAGCCCTCGCTGCTGGCCGATTTCGAACAGGTGCGCGCGGCCACGCTGGGCCGGATGCGCGACCACGCTACCCTGTACGCCGACGTGCTGAAGATGCGCGCGCGCATGCGCACCGAACTGGACCGCAGTGACGCGGCGCGGATGGACCTGAAGCAGGGCGCCGGCGGGCTGGTGGATCTGGAGTTCGTGCTGCAGACCGGGGTGCTGGCGCAGGCGGCCGGCCATCCGGCGCTGTGCGAGCCGCGCGAGACCCCGTTCCTGATCGCGGCACTGGCCGCGGCCGGTTGGCTGCCCGGCACTACCGCGGTGGCGCTGCACGACGCCCATGCCACGTTGCTCGATGCCGGGCTGCGCTGCACGCTGGACCGGCGGCCGCGCATCACCGCGCCCACCCCGGAAATCGAAGCGGCGTGCGCGGCGATCACCGCCGCGGCCATCGCCCAGGGCTTGCCGTTCGAACCGGGCAAAGCGGCGCTGTAGGTCTCACTCCCTGGTCCGGTGGTGCTGCCGGGCGGTCGGCTCAGCGGGTGCCGGGCTGGCCGCGCAGCGGCGCCATCTTCCACAGCAGGGCGCGGAACGGGGCCAGCAGGCACACGCCGATGGCCAGCTTCACCGCCAGGTCACCGGCCGCCCAGCTGACCCACGGCAGCTGCGAGCCGGCGAAGGCGATCGACCAGAAGATCGCCGTATCCACCGTGGCGCTGCAGGTGGTGGCCACCATCGGCGCCCGCCACCAGTTGCCGGCGCGCAGCCGGTCGAACACGGTGATGTCCAGCAGCTGGGCGACGATGAACGCCGAGCACGAGGCCACCGCGATGCGCGGCGTGGCGATCCAGATCGACAGCAGCACCGCCACCGCGAACCCGGCCCAGGCCACGCGGCGCGCGGCGCGCGGGCCGAAGCGGCGGTTGATCAGGTTGCTGACCAGGAACGCGACCGGATAGCTGAACGCGCCCCAGGTCAGCCAGTCATTGATCGGGTATTGCACCAGCACGTTCGAGCCCAGCACGACGATGCCCATGGCCAGCACGGCCAGCAGCAGCGAGGGGAGGGTCAACGGGGCGAAGCGGATCGGCGGATTCGGGGACATGGCAGAGCGCAGGCGGCAACGCCGCAAGGCGCCGCGGAACAGGAAAGGAAGAGTGGCCGCGCCGGAGCCGGCGGGCGCAAGAGGGCGGCCATTGTACCGGTCCGGCCTTTACCGTCCTTCACCGGCGCCCGGGTGGGGCCGGCGGCGGGGCCGGTTGTGAGGAGGCTTACAGCGTCGTGGTACGGCTGTCCCCGGCCGCCTCGATGGTCGGCACGAAGGTCAGCACCGCGCCGTCCTCGGCGCGCAGCATCCAGCCCGCGCCCTGCGGACTCGGGGTGAAGGCCACGGTCTGGCCGGGCACGAAGTTGGCCGCCGGGTTGTCCTGCCGCTGCGGCCATTGCAGAAGGGCGGTGTTTTCCGGATTGGCCGGGTCTTGCAGGGAAACGCTGCGGCCACCGTCCGCGGTCCGGACGATGTCCTTCACCTGCATGTCCGGCAGCGGCCCGGCGCTGGTCCGGCGCTTGCCCTCGTGCGGTTTGCTGGAGGCCTTGGACAGGTCGGCCACGCTGCGCACGCCGGTGACCGACAGGTACAACGGCCCGGACACCACCATCATCGCGCTCACGCCGGTGATCAGCACCGAGGCCTGCGAGCCGGTCATGTCGTCGCCGGCCTGCGCCGGAGATGCGGGAAGCGCCAGGGCCAGAGCGCAGGTCAGGACGGTAGCGGCAAGCAGGGATTTCATGAGGTTCTCCTGGGGTTACGGGGAAGAAGGTGCGGCGGGTGCAGCGATGCGCTGGTGGGCGATGCTCAGCTCGCGCTCCAGCGCGCCGCGTTGGTGCAAGAAATCGAACACCGATTCCACCGTCACCACCGAATAGTTCCCGGAAACGCGTTCGCTGGCCGGGTGATCGGTGACGGCCACGTTGTCGGCGAACAGGCGCGCCCCCAGCCGTTTGCCCAGACCGATATGCAGGCGTGAGGGCCTGAAGTCCTTGTGCTTGAGCCAGGCCAGTGCGGCGTCGCGGTTGCCCAGCGTGCGGCCGTCTTCGACCTGCGCCATCGCCGCGGCGGTCACTTCCAGAATCCACTGGTTGGAATTCTGGTAGTCGCTGCCGCCGGGCCAGGCCAGCATGCTGTAGCGCGGCTGATGCAGGGCGCGGGCCGCTGCGGCTTCGCCGGCCAGCAGCTGCCTGAGCGCGGCCTGCACGGCCGGCGTGGGAATGCCCACGCGCAGGTCGGTGCTGATCGCGCTTTCACCGAGCAGATTGACCAGCCCTTCGCGGTACAGGTCCGATGTCCCGGATTTGCAGCGGTTGAGCAGGTGCAGCACATCCCAGCTGCCGGCTTCGTTGCGGACCAGAAACGCCAGATGGCTGTGGCGCAGGCCGTACCTGCGCAGGTCCTGGCCGCCGCGCGCGGCGATGGCCACCTCCACCCCGGGCAGCGCATCGAGGGTGTCGGCGGTGATGGCGGCCATGTCGAACATCGCCGCGATCGTGGTCGGCGGCGGGTAGCGCGGGGTGCAGGTCGGCGGCTGCGCGCTCGCCACCGGGGCCAGCGTGGCGATACCCAGCGCCAGCACTAGGGGGAAACGGTGGTTCATCGGGGGGCATCCTTGCAGGCAAACTGTAAAAGACCGTTACAGGCCGAGCCGGGCCTTGACCTCGGCGGCGATGCGCGGGGTTTCGCGCAAGGGTTCGATCGGGTCTGCCGGGTCGGCGTCCAGCGCGGCGAGACCCTCCAGCAGCCGGCCGCGTTCGACCAGCGATTGCTGGAACCGTGCCATCCGTCCCTGCGCGCGCCGGCCCAGCAGCACGCCCACCGGCACCCGGGTGGCGCAGGCCTCGGACAGCAGGTTCACCGAGTCCGGCGTGCAGACCACGCGGTCGGCCCAGCCCAGCAGCCCGGCGTACGGATTGGAACCGTCACCGCCATCGCTCCAGATCACCCCCGGCACATCGTCAAAAGCGTGCAGCAGCGCCTGGGTCACCGCGCGCGGGGTACGCCGCGAGGTGGTGGCCAGCACGCTGCCGCCCTCGGCGCGCACCTGCGCGGCCAGCGCCTGGAACAGCGGCACGATCTCGCGCTGCTGCCACGGCGCGTGGTCGGTGGGGCCGCCGACCAGCAGGGCGGTGCGCGGCCCGGGCAGGTGTTCGAAACTGGAGAAGGCCGCGCGGCCGCAGGCCAGCCAGTCGTCGGTGACCGGGTTCAGGCTGCCCAGCAGGGTCAGCACGTTGTCGCCGCGCAGGCGGTCGTGGTCCGGGGTGATCACCAGATCCCAGTGGCGCGGGTGGATACGCGGATCGAGGATCTGCACCGTGCGCGTGCCATTCCGGCCCAACACCCGCAGCGCGCCGGCCGCCTGGCGGCCGCAGCCGATCGCCAGTCCGGGTTGCGCGGCGGCCATCCGCTCGAAGCCTGCACCGAAGCCGCGCGTGGCACCGGGCAGCAAGCGCGGTGCCAGCCAGCGCCACGGTGCCCGCGGTTCCAGCTGCAGCCGTTGCTGGCCGCCCAGACGCAACGCCGATGCCAACGCGACCGCTTGGCGGACGTTGCCGGCGCGGCCGTCGGTGATCGTCCAGGGAAGCGTCGATCGTTTCGCGTTTGGCATCAATTCGTTTCAGTAAGGCCGGGTGTTGCATCAGTCGTGGCGCTCTACACTGCGTCCACTCGTCGTGTCATTGTCCGGGCCTTTCCGGCCCAGCGCCACGACCGTAGCCAATTCACCACGGAGTTTCCATGTCCGACATCTTCAACGATGCCGCGCTCGACCAGCTGTTCCGTACCGCCCGCACCCAGAACACGTTCCAGGACCGCCCGGTTGAAGACAGCCAGCTGCGCGCGCTGTACGACCTGGTGAAGTGGGCGCCGACCTCGGCCAACGCCAGCCCGGCACGCTTTGTGTTCGTCAAATCGGCCGAGGCCAAGCAGAAGCTGGCGCCGGCGCTGTCCGAAGGCAATCTGGCCAAGACCCTGGCCGCGCCGGTCACGGCGATCATCGGGTTTGACCTGGATTTCCACGAGAAGCTGCCGTACCTGTTTCCGCACACCGATGCCAAGAGCTGGTTCGATGGCCCGCGTGAGGGCCGTCACGAGGCCGCGTTCCGCAACGGCAGCCTGCAGGGCGCCTACCTGATCCTGGCCGCGCGCGCGCTGGGCCTGGATGCCGGTCCGATGTCCGGCTTCGACAACGCCAAGGTCGATGAGGCGTTCTTTGCCGGCACCGCGATCAAGTCCAACTTCCTGGTCAACCTGGGCTATGGCGATCCGGCCGGGCTGTTCCCGCGTCTGCCGCGCCTGTCCTTCGATGAAGCCGCGCGCATCGAGTAAGTGTTCCATCGCCGGCGGTCATCACATCCGCTGACGCCGGCGTGTTGAAACTGCCTCCGTTCCTCTCTCTCTTCCTCAAGGAAACTGCCATGTCCACGCTCTCCAAACTGCTGCTCCCGCTGGCCCTGGCCGCCGCCATCAGCGCCTGCTCCAAGCCGGCCGAACAGGCCGAACAGGTCGCCCCGGCCGCGACTCCGGCGGAAACCGCCGCCGCGCCGGCCGAAGCCGCTGCCCCGGAAGTTGCGGCCATCCAGGTCGCGTCGGGTACCTACAAGCTCGATCCGAGCCACACCGATGTGCTGGTGCAGTGGAACCACATGGGCTTCTCCAACCCGACCGCACACTTCGGCAATGCCGACGGCACCCTGGTGTACGACGCCGCCGACGTGAGCAAGTCGACCGTGGAAGTCACCCTGCCGCTGTCTGGCCTGAACAGCTTCACCGCCAAGTTCGACGAGCACCTGCGCAGCGCCGATTTCTTCGACGCCGCCAAGTTCCCGACCGCCACGTTCAAGAGCACCAAGGTGGAAGCGGCCGGCACCAACAAGCTGACCGTGACCGGTGACCTGACCATCAAGGGCGTCACCAAGCCGGTGGTGCTGGACGTGACCGTCAACGGTGCCGGCGAGCACCCGATGATGAAGGTGCTGTCGGTCGGCTTTGATGCCACCACCACCCTCAAGCGCAGCGACTTCGGCGTGGGCGCCTACGCCCCGGCCGTCAGCGATGAGGTCAAGGTCCGTATCACCACCGAGGCCAGCCAGGCCAAGGCCGAAGAAGCCAAGGCTGAAGAAGCCAAGGCCCAGTAACCGGGGCGGGTTGACCGCTGCGCCCAGCGGCTGCAACAAGAAGGCCCGCCAGTGATGGCGGGCCTTCTGTTTTCATGCACCACCGCAAGGCTGCGCGGTTACTCGCAGCGCACCGCGGTGATGACGTTGTTGGCATCGACGAACACGCGCAGGCGGTCCTTGCGGATGTCGCGGGTGGTGATGCTGGCCGGGCCGATCGGATTGACCAGCCCGGCGCCGCTTTCGCGCTTGAGCCGGCGGATGGTCGGCTCGTCGTTGACCTTGCCCACCGCCCACTGCAGCGTGGCATCCCGGCACAGCCCGAAGTCGGGGTCGGCAGCGGCAGGCGGCGCGCTCTGGCAGGCGGCCAGGCCCACGGCCAGCAGCAGGGCGAACGCCGGCAGGCGCAGTGTTGGGGAGGCGGCGGAAAATTCGGACATGGGATCGATCACATCGGCGGCCGGGCGTGGCTGCGCCGAGCATAGCAGCGGCTGGAAGGCGGCCGCTGCGGCAAGGCAGGGCCACTGTGTCCACTGTCGATAGGGGATCGTTGCTAGGATCTGTCCGTCTGCTGTCAATGCAACGGTCAAAAAAAGGGAGTTTTTGTCCATGAAGTCAGTCAAGCGATCCCTCGTGGCAGCCTGTGCCACGCTCGTTGTCGGCGTGCTGGGCATGGCGCCCCCCGCAACGGCCTGCACCCGCTTCGTCTACCACGGTGCCGGCGATGAGGTCTTCACCGGCCGGTCGATGGACTACAAGGTCGATACCGGCACCCATCTGTGGATGTTTCCGCGCGGCATGCAGCGCAACGGCGAGACCGGCGCCAATACGCTCACGTGGACCTCGCGCCACGGCAGCGTCATCGCCAGCGCCTACGACTTCGCCACCACCGACGGCATGAACGAGGCGGGCCTGGTCGCCAACCTGCTGTGGCTGGCCGAATCCGAATACCCCGCGCGCGACAGCGGCAAGCCGGGCCTGAGCATCTCGGTGTGGACCCAGTACATGCTCGACAACTTCGCCACCGTGGAAGAAGCGGTCAAGGCGCTGGCCGACGAGCCGTTCACCCTGGTCAGCGATGCCGCCCCCGGCGAGCAGCGCCTGGCCACGCTGCACCTGTCACTGTCCGATGCCAGTGGCGACAGCGCCATCATCGAGTACATCAAGAGCAAGCAGGTCATCCACCACAGCCGCGACTACACGGTGATGACCAACTCGCCGGTCTTCGAGCAGCAGCTGGCGCTGGAAAGCTACTGGCGGCAGATCGGCGGCACGGTGATGCTGCCGGGCACCAACCGCGCGGCGGACCGCTTCGCGCGTGCGGCGTTCTATATCGACGCCATTCCCAAATCCACCGATCCGGTGGAATCCACCGCCAGCGTTTTCAGTGTGATCCGCAACGTGTCGGTGCCCTATGGCATCACCACGCCGGACCAGCCCAATATCTCCTCCACGCGCTGGCGCACCGTGGCCGACCAGACCCGCAAGCTGTACTACTTCGAGTCCGCGCTGGCGCCCAACGTGTTCTGGGTGGATCTGAAGAAGATCGATTTCAGCGAGCGTACCGGCAAGGTCAGGCGGCTGGATCTGGGGCAGCAGGCACGCACCCTGTATGCCGGCGAGGCCAACGCGCAGTTCAAGGAAACCAAGCCGTTCCGTTTCCTCGGCGTCTGAGCGCCGCTTGCCTACATCGATCGTCTGCCCGGCACGCGGGCAGGCATCACCCGGAGCTCCCATGCACACGCGATTCAACCTCAAGTACCTGCCGGCGTCGCTGGCCATACTGGTGCTGGCGACGGCCGTTGTGCCGCTGGCCCAGGCCGAGACGTCCGGCGATGACCGCTGGCGTTTCCAGGCCACCCCGTATGTGTGGATGAGCGGCATGGAAGGCCAGGTGCGCCCGTTCCGCAGCGCGCCGACGGCCGAGGTGGACAAGTCCTTTTCCGAGCTGATGGACAGCCTGGACGCCGCCGCGTTTATCACCGGCACCGCGCGCCGCGGCAACGTCGTGCTGCAGGCCGATCTCACCCATGCCGCCACCTCCGATTCAACGCCGCTGCCGCTGGGCCTGGCGGCCAACGTCAAGGTGCGACAGACCTCGGCCACGCTGACCGCCGGCTATGCCGTCAGGGCCGATGAGCGTACCGGCATCGATCTGCTGGCCGGCATCCGCTACTGGGATATCAACGCCGCGGTGCAGGTGCCGGGCCTGCTCTCGGCGCGTTCGGATTCGTCGTTCGTCGACCCGATCGCCGGCGTGCGCTGGCGCCAGGTGCTCTCGCCGCGCTGGAGCAGCGTGGCCTATGCGGATGTCGGTGGGTTCGGGCTGGGCTCGGATGCCACCTGGCAGGTGCTGGCGCTGGCCAACTACCAGGCGACCGAGCAGTGGTTCGTGTCGATGGGTTACCGCCACCAGCGCCTGGATTACCGCGACCAGGGCAAGCGTCTGGACGTGGCCCTGTCCGGTCCGATGCTGGGGGTGACCTACCGGTTCGGCGCGGGCCGAAGCGCGCCGCTGTAACGCACGCGCCCCGCAAACGGGAGGCACCGCGCGCCGCCGTGCAGGCGGTGGCGAGCGCGGCGGCTGTTCGCCGCTGTCCACGCCGCCACGCGTTCGCGCACGGCCTCCCTCGTGCGTCGCCTCGGCGAGGCGACAGCTGCGATCACTCCGCCTCGTCGGGGTCCGCCTTCCAGTAGCCGGTGGCGCGGATCCATTCCTTGGGCACCTGCAGGTGGCCTTCGATGAACTTGCGCATCATCCGCGCGCGCCGCGATTCGGCGGCGATCCAGTAGAACGCATCGCCGTCGGGCTGTTCGAAATCCACCAGCGCATCCTCCAGCAGGGTGCTGCTGGCCGCAGCGAAGCCGTTGCGTTCGAACCAGTGCACCGTCACCTGCGCATCGCTGTCCAGCGGCTGGCGGTCGGCTTCCTCGGGGATCTCGATGAACACCTCGGCCACGGCATGTTCGGGCAGCTCTTCCAGCCGTCGGGCGATGGCCGGCAACGCGGTTTCATCGCCGATCAGCACATAGCTGTCGAAGTCGTCGGCGATCACATGCGAGCCGCGCGGGCCGGCCACCACCAGCGCATCGCCCGGCTGCGCGCTGGCCGCCCAGTTCGCCGCCGGGCCATCGCCGTGCAGCACGAAATCCAGCACCAGCTCGCCGGCCTGCGCGTCAAAGAAGCGCGGTGTGTAGTCGCGTGCCGGCGAGGGCAGCTGGCCTTCCAGATAGCGCGGGCCTTGCTCGGTCAGCTCCGGCAGCACGAAGGCGCCTTCGGCATTGGGGAAGAACAGCTTGACGTGATCGTCGGGCGCGGCGCTCTCGAAGCCGGCCAGCGCATCGCCACCGACAATGACGCGTTGCATGTTCGGGGTCAGGCGCTGGCTGTGCAGCACCTGCAGCGGGCGGAACTGGATGGCGCGGCGGACGAGTCGGGATTCATGCAAAGACATGGGGGTACCTGGGTTCGGTCAAAGGCGCGGTGCGCCGGGGTGACCTGGCTGGATCGCTCTGGCTGGGTCGTGGGAAGAAAGAGGGCGGTGTGGCTCAGCCGGCATCGTCGCCGTCCTGTGCCGCGTGCCGCACCCGCGCCGTGGCCTGGGCCAGCAGCGCGGTGATGTGGGCCACGTCGGCGTCGCGCCAGCGGCGGTCGTGCAGCATCAGCGCCCGGGTGAGCTGGCCCATCGCCTCGCGCAACGGCGGCGGCAGCTTGGCCTTGGCCATCGTGCGCGCGCTGTGCCGGGCACGCAGCACGGCGGCCTGCACCTCGGCATCGCGCGCGGCCAGCTGCGCGCGGCCCAGCGCGCTGATGCGATAGCGCTTGCGGCCGCCCTCCTCCTCGACGCTGACCCAGTGCTGCTTCTCGAAGTCCGCCAGCAGCGGATAGACCGAGCCGGCGCTGGGCGTGTAGGTGCGCACGAACATCTCGCTGACCTGCTGGATCAGTTCGTAGCCGTGGCGCGGCGCCTGGCCCAGCAGCCACAGCAGCAGCAGGCGCAGGTCACCGCGGCCAAGTGGACGGGCCGTGGCGCGGCTGCGGGTATCGGTGGTCACGGCCTCGGCCTTCATTTCGATATATCGGAATTGGCAAAGACGATATATCGAAAAGCCCCGGCCGGCAAGCGCCGGCGACGATCCGGCCGGGCAGGTGGTACGGACGCGACCGGATGATTCCGCCGACCGGTTTTCTGCTGCATCGCAGCATGGCTCCCGTTGTCACCTTGCTGACCCGGGCGGCTCGCGGCTTCGGGCCCACATGGCGCTGCCCGCCATGCGACGGCGCTGCGGACGGGGTGTCCTGCCGTGTCTACGTCCGGGGGCCATCGATGTCGCCGGATGTCTTGCGGACAGTAGTGGAATCAACGCCATACGTATGCGTAGCCAGCTTCGTCAGGGGCGCGGTGCGCTACACTTCAGGGCTCAAAATTAAAAACAAGCGCGCGCGTGCGTGCAGTACCTGGGAGCGCCAATGAACTGGTTGAATGAAGTGCTGAACAACGACCCCAACCCGGTGGAAACACAGGAGTGGATCGAGTCGTTGAAGGCCGTTATCGATGTCGAGGGCCCCGAGCGCGCGCATCAGTTGCTGGAAGGCATGGTGGAACTGACCCGTCGTTCGGGCGCGTTCCTGCCGTTCTCTCCCACCACCGAATACGTCAACACTATCGCCCCGCACCTGGAGGCCAAGAGCCCGGGCAACGCGGAGCTGGAATGGCGCATCCGCTCGATCATCCGCTGGAACGCGATGGCCACCGTGGTCCGCGCCAACCGCAAGCCGGGCGACCTGGGCGGCCACATCGCCTCCTTCGCCTCCGGCGCCACGCTCTATGACGTGGGCTTCAACCACTTCTGGCGCGCGCCCAGCGAGAACCACCCGGGCGACCTGCTGTTCATCCAGGGCCACAGCGCCCCGGGCATCTACGCCCGCGCCTTCCTGGAAGGCCGCATCGACGAACAGCAGCTGGACAAGTTCCGCATGGAAGTCGATGGCGGCGGCCTGTCCTCCTACCCGCACCCGTGGCTGATGCCGGACTTCTGGCAGACCCCGACCGTGTCGATGGGCTTGGGCCCGCTGGCGGCGATCTACCAGGCGCAGTTCATGAAGTACCTGGAGAACCGCGGCCTGATCGAGAAGTCCGACCGCAAGGTGTGGTGCTTCATCGGTGACGGCGAGTCGGACGAGCCGGAAACCCTGGGCGCCATCGCCCTGGCCGGCCGCGAAGGCCTGGACAACCTGATCTTCGTGGTCAACTGCAACCTGCAGCGCCTGGACGGCCCGGTGCGCGGCAACGGCAAGATCATCCAGGAACTGGAAGGCGTGTTCCGTGGCGGCGGCTGGAACGTGATCAAGCTGCTGTGGGGCGGTTACTGGGATGCCCTGCTGGCCAAGGACACCAACGGCGTCCTGAAGAAGCTGATGATGGAAACCGTCGACGGCGAATACCAGAACTGCAAGGCCTTCGGCGGCGCGTATACCCGCGAGCATTTCTTCGGCAAGTACCCGGAGACCGCCGCGATGGTCGCCGGCCTGTCCGACGACGACATCTGGCGCCTGAACCGTGGCGGCCACGACCCGCACAAGGTGTACGCCGCCTACCACCAGGCCGTGAACACCAAGGGCATGCCGACCGTGATCCTGGCCAAGACGGTCAAGGGCTACGGCATGGGCAGCGCCGGCGAGTCGCTCAACCCGACCCACCAGACCAAGAAGCTGGACGACGAGGCGGTCCGCCACTTCCGCGACCGTTTCAACATCCCGGTCACCGACGAGCAGCTCAAGGACGGCCAGGTGCCGTTCTACCACCCGGGCCCGGATTCGCCGGAAGTGAAGTACCTGCAGGAGCGTCGCGCCGCCCTGGGCGGCTACCTGCCGCAGCGCCGGCAGAAGGCCAGCAAGTCCTTCGTCGCCCCGAAACTGGAAACCTACGAGCGCCTGCTCAAGGATTCGGGCGAGCGCAGCTATTCCACCACCATGGCCTTCGTGCAGACGCTCAACATCAGCCTGCGCGACAAGGAACTGGGCCCGCACCTGGTGCCGATCGTCGCCGACGAAGCGCGCACCTTCGGTATGGAAGGCCTGTTCCGCCAGATCGGCATCTACGCCCCGTACGGCCAGAAGTACAAGCCGGTCGATGCCGACCAGCTGATGTACTACCGCGAGGACCAGTCCGGCCAGGTGCTGCAGCAGGGCATCAGCGAGCCGGGCGCCATCGCCTCGTGGATGGCCGCCGGTACCAGCTACTCGGTCTCCAACGTGCCGATGCTGCCGTTCTACATCTACTACTCGATGTTCGGCTTCCAGCGCGTGGGTGACCTCGCCTGGCAGGCGGCGGACATGCGTACCCGCGGCTTCCTGCTCGGCGGCACCGCCGGCCGCACCACGCTCAACGGCGAAGGCCTGCAGCACGAAGACGGCTTCAGCCACATCGTCGCCGGCGGCATCCCCAACGTGCGCAGCTACGACCCCACCTTCGGTTACGAAGTCACCGTCATCCTCCAGCACGGCACCAAGGCCATGATGGAAGACCAGGTGGACGAGTACTACTACATCACCCTGATGAACGAGAACTACACCCACCCGGGCATGCCCGAAGGTGCAGCCGAGGGCATCATCAAGGGCATGTACCTGCTCACCGATGCCGGCAAGCCGAAGAAGGGCGAGCTGCGCGTGCAGCTGCTGGGCAGCGGCACCATCCTGCGTGAAGCCATCGCCGCGGCCGAGCTGCTGGACAAGGACTTCGGCGTCACCGCCGATATCTGGTCCTGCCCCAGCTTCAACGAACTGCGTCGCGACGGTTTCGACGCCGAGCGCTGGAACCGCCTGCATCCGGAAGCCGAACCGCGCAAGCCGTACGTCACCGCGCTGCTGGAAGGCCGCCAGGGCCCGGCCATCGCCGCCACCGACTACGTGCGCGCCTATGCCGACCAGATCCGCGCCTTCGTGCCGATGACCTACTCGGTCCTGGGCACCGACGGCTTCGGCCGCTCCGACACCCGCGCCAACCTGCGCCGTTTCTTCGAAGTGGACCGCTACTACATCGCCCACGCCGCCATTGCCGCATTGGCGAAGGATGGGAAGATGACCGCCAAGGACGTCGCCCGGGCCATCAAGCAGTACGGGATTGATCCGGAGAAGGCGAACCCTGTCGGGGTTTGATGTCCGGTAAAGCTGAAAAAAAGGCGGCCTGGTGGCCGCCTTTTTTTTGGTTCCACGAGGGCGAGCACTATCTAACTATCCTTAGCCATGGTTTAAGTAGTTTGAAGTCCTTACAAAATCGGTGGTATACAGCCGTATAGGCAAGGGGAAGAGAGGACGCTGTTCTGGAATTTATCTAGTGGGGCAGCAAATGCGTGACCGCGCGGTTGTATGGGCGTGTGCGAGAGAGTTGTGGGGCGTAAAAGGTCAGAATTTCTAAGGAAAACAATATAAAAAGGGGGGTGCTATGGATTTGCCTCAGGCGTTGCAGCCGCTGCGTGCCAAGTGTCGTTCATACTCGGATTTGAGTAGGTTTTTAATAACTAGGACGAGTGAGGTGCCGAACTTTACGTTACTGCTAGGCGCCGGTTGTTCAGTAACTTCGGGCGTGAGAAGTGCTTCTCAGCTCACTCGGATATGGAAGGAAGAAATATATATTTCCAGTCATCCGGGAGTCGCCGAGTTCACTATTTCTGAAGTTAATGACTACTTGACCAGGGAGGAATCAAGTTGGTATGTGCCTAGTAAAGAATATTCCAGTCTCTTTGAGCGGCGTTTTGACCTCCCAAGGCAGCGTCGAATGTTCATCGAAGCTGAGGTCGCAGAGAAATCTCCTAGTATTGGCTATGCATATTTAGTTAGGCTCATTGAGAACGGGTATTTCAACACTGTATTCACCACCAATTTTGATGATCTCATCAATGAAGCGTTCTTTAGGTTCTCCGACATGCGTCCAATTGTTTGTGCGCATGACTCATCGGTCACTAGCGTAAGTGTCACATCTAAGAGGCCAAAGGTCATAAAGCTGCACGGCGATTATCTTTTTGATGACATAAAGTCAACAGTGCGTGAGACCGAGTCGTTAGAGGAAAATACAAAGAAGAAGTTTGTCGAATTCAGCAGGGAGCATGGCCTGATCGTAGCTGGATACTCTGGTTCTGATCGATCAATTATGGATGTGCTCAGCCATCTTCTTCGCAGCGAGGAATATTTTAGGCACGGGATTTACTGGTGCCTTCGGAAGGATGATGAGCCGAGTGAAGAGCTCCTAAAGCTCCTCTGGCGGGATCGAGTTTATTTTGTAATTGTTGATGGGTTTGACGAGCTAATGGCTCAGCTGCATGGCGATGCGATTGGTGACAGTCTTCCGATAGAAACAAATCTTATATCTGATAAGCCGCGGAAGATTATTAGTGGCTTTTGTGAAAGTGAAGATTTGGCTCTCTCGGGTTCCAGTATTATTGTTCGTGACATCGAAAGGCTGAAAAGAGCATTTGATCGAGAGAAGCTACTTGATGCCATTCGAAGTGCGTCCGATCGCGAGTCGCAGGGGGCAGTGAAGCCTGCGAGTAAAATGACCGACAGTGAGATTGGTTGTTTGATATCTGTCAGGCAGTTCATATCTTCTGGAGATTATGATTCTGCGAGGAAACGTCTTGTTTGCGCGGTAAGAGATGCGTCAAGCTGGCAGGCGCGGGAGGAGTTTTTAGTTCTATCCGCTAAGAATGAGGAGGCGAGTGGAGACAGGATTGCAGCATGCAACTTCATTGATGAGCTTATGAAGTCCGATCCTAAAGAGGATGCTTGGCCAATTTGGAAGTCATCGATGTTGAGGACTGAGGCGGATAGGCTGGCAATGGTCGATTTGGCACTACAGATTGATCCCTATAGCTCAAATGCCTGGAACGAGAAAGCGAAAATACTCATCGATAGGTTGGATGCCGGATTTGACAGGGCGGCAAATAACCATGATGAAATTAAGAATTGTCTGAAGATGGCGATTCAGCTTGAGCCTTCGGTGGAAGGGTATGCTTGGGGTACATACCTTAGCTATTTAATAAAGGCCGTTAAGGATGGCGGTCAGGATAAAGAAGAGCTTGAGCGTGTCGTTAATGCCGGGCTTGAGCAGTCTCCGCGTGCTATTAAGGTTCTGGTTGCTCTAATGGACTCAATTTCTGCGAGAGAGGCGAAGCCGTCTCACGTTGATGTTGATTCTTTTATAGATAGAGTTAAGGTGGCGAGAGATTCAGCGAATAGGCACTCAGTGCTCGCCTACGAGCTTCTGCTTTTGGATGCATATGACAAGTTTGATAGGAATAATGAGCTTGCAGAGAAGATAGGAGATCTCTCGCAGAATTCGTCTTATTTGAAAAGTCGTAATTTTCTATTTAGGCGTGCCAAGCATAGCCTTAAGCGTAACTCTGACCTCAGCTCGGCAACGGATGACATGAAGCTTGCTGTAGACCTTGGGGGCGAGGCAGTGCACGTTCTTTGGCTTGCGGACGTCCTGAAGTACGCTGGAAAAGTGGGCGATATTGAGAAGCTTGCGGAATCAAAAGCAACTGTTCTTAGTCCTGACGAGCGCCTTCAGATGAAGTATAAGATTTGCGAGGCACAACGGGACTACAAGGGGCAATTGGAGGTCGTAAGGGCCATAAATGCAGCCAAGCCTTATGAGACAATCCATGGTGCTGTGGAGGAGTCACATGCACTTCTGTTGTGTGGAAGTCATAGCATGGCGGAGGCTCTGTGTAAGGCTGCTTTGGAGAGAGTTAGTTATAGTATGGCGAGTCCAGCTCTCATCATTAATTATGAATTGGCAAGAAAAAGAGGCGGCGCAAAGCCGAATGGTGGTCGGCTCGGGAAGCTGGTTGAATCATCCGACGAGACGCAAGCAATCGCATGCGCACTTTATCTCTTGGATGAAAATGAACAGGCAAGGACGAGATTCGCCAAATTGATGGCGGATGATGGTGAGCTTGTTTACGTAATTTCTGAGTGGGCGATATTCCAAGATCCCAAGGGCCGGGAATTTTTGAAATCATGCGTTCCTGAAGTTCAACGGGATGTAATTAGTAGGATTGCGGCATAAGATATAAGAGCCATAGGCTGGGTTGGCTTCGCTAGCCCAGCATTGGCCTGATAAAGGGCCGTACGCTGGGTTGGTTTCAATAATCCAGCGAATCGGGGGCCAGAGTAGAGTGTCCCGGGTTTCGTGCAATAAACGGGGTCAGGTTGGAGTGCCCCGTGTTTCGTGGACAGGGTAGTCAGGGGACAGTCCTGACCGGTTGATATTGCCGCTCGGCTTGTAAGGGCGTTGTATAGCCCAGCCCGGAATGCAGCCTGGCCCGGTTATAGAACACTTCGATGTACTCAAAGATCGCAGTTCTGGCGGCCTCCCGGGTTTTAAACGGGCGGCCGTCATTTATTTCCAGTTTCAGGTTCGCAAAGAAACTCTCGATCATGGCGTTGTCATAGGGCATGCCGGGCCGGCTCATGCTCAGCTTTATTTTTGCTTTCGCGACGTCCCCCCGCTTTTGAGTAGCGCAACGATTTGGAGTCCAATCCCCAACGAGAAGGAGATTGGACGTGAAGAAGCGCTTTTCCGAAGAACAGATCATCGGCTTCCTGC